>CAZUDE010000003.1:250103-295904 GCA_964619205.1 uncultured Desulfobacula sp.
TTTGAAAATGAAATTGAACGCCTGGGTCATTTTTTCACCAACCTTCACAGCGAAGGGCAAAACAGATCTGAAGATCTTCCCCATGCAAGGGTGCTCATGGATCGAAAACATCAGACCACCTACAGCTTCAAATGCACCTATGCCGGGAACACCCTGCTCCTGAAAAAAGGGAACCACAGGTTTGCGGTGGACAAGGCTGTGTATGAAAACCCGGGACAGGAGCTGGCCGAACATATGTTTATCACAGGCATCCATGGTCCCGGCGGCCGGGTGACCTGGTTTGCGGGTGCCGCGCCCAGCGGTTGCGGAAAAACCACCACGGCCATGGCCGGAGATGAATTCATCGGTGATGACCTGGCCCAGATATGGATCAGCGATGACGGCAGTATCCGCTCTGTAAATCCTGAGTGCGGAATATTCGGCATTGTTGAAGATGTAAACCTTGAAGGCGACCCCCTTTTGATGAAAATCTTAAGACAGCCCGGCCATGAAGTGATCTGGTCCAATGTCCTGATTGATGACGAAAAAATCCCCCACTGGGTAGGCAACAATGAACCCCACCCGGACAAAGGTTATAATTTCCAGGGAGAATGGTTCAAGGGGAAAACCGATAAGAACGGGAAACCCGTTCCCCTTTCCCATCCCAATTCCCGGTGCACCTTAAGTTCCTCCTGTTTTGAAACCTATTCCAAAGAAGCGGACAACCCCAAAGGTGCTCTGACAAGGGTCTTCACATACAGCGGCAGGGACAGCGACACCATGCCGCCGGTGAGGGTGGCAAAAAATCCCCATGAAGGGGTTGTTATCGGAGCCTGCATTGTTTCCGCCGCAACAGCTACGGAAGTCGGGGCAACCGGCATAAAACGCGCGCCCTGGGCCAATGCCCCCTTTATCCCCGGCGCCCTGGGCGATTATATGGAAGCCCAGTTCAAATTCTTTGGCAGCGAAAAGATTAAAAAAGAATACAAGCCGGTCATGGCGGGACTCAATTATTTCCTGACCTACCAGGCCAGAGGCGGTAATTCGCCAAAACACCTAGGCGAAAAAAAAGATGTAAAGGTCTGGCTTGCCTGGCTTGAACGCTATGCCCACAATGAGGTCGGCCATATTTCCACCCCCATTGGAAACCTACCCCTTTTTGAGGATCTAAAACGGCTTTTCAAAGACATCATTGATAAGGAATATACAAAAGACCTCTATATGAAACAGTTTTCCCTGTACATTGATCCCATCATCAAACGGATTGATCTTCAGAAGGAAGCCTATTCAAAGGAAAAAGGGATTCCGGCCATTCTGTTTGACATCCTTGACCGGCAGAAAAAAGAACTTCTGGCATTAAAGGAAAAAAACGGCAGTATCCTGTTGCCGAATATATTGAAGCCATAAAAAAAACCGCCGCAGGAAAAACACCCCAACGGCGGTCAAAAATTTTATTTTACACTGTCAAAGGCTTTTTTGAAACCGTTCAGAGATCCGGCAATGGTTTTGTCCGGCACGGCATAGGACAGCCGGAAATGACCGGGGCCGCCGAACCCTGTTCCGGGAACGGCCAGGATCTTGTTTTCCTGTAATATTTTCACAAATTTGAAATCATCCTGAATCGGGCTTTTGGGAAAGAGGTAGAACGCGCCTTCAGGTACGTCAAATTCATACCCTGCGGCATGAAGCCCTTCACAGAACATATCCCGGCGTCTTTTATAAATCCCGATATCCACCGTAACCCCCTGAAGCGCTCCCACCACCTGCTGGAAAAGAGCCGGGGCATTGACATACATCATGGTATTGACCACACCTGCTGCACCGGCGATAACGGCTGCATCTTCCGCCTCGGGATGAATGGCCAGGTATCCGATTCTTTCTCCTGCCAGGGACAATTCCTTGGAATAAGATGTTAAAACAATGGTGTGGGGATAAACATCAAACATGCAGGGGACATCGACCCCATAAGCGATTTTCCGGTAAGGCTCATCGGAAATGAGATAAATCCGTTTTCCAAATTTTTTGCTTGCCGCATCCAGCAGCTTTCCCAGCCCCATGAGCTCTTCCTTGTGATAGATCACCCCTGTCGGGTTATTGGGCGAATTGATGAGCAGGACCCTTGTATTGGCTGTAATTGCTTTTTCAATGGCTGCAAGGTCAAGGTGAAAATCCGGGAATGAGGCCACGGGTTTCAGGTTTGCACCGGCCACAAAAGCATACTGGTTATACCCGACAAAAAAAGGTGCCGGAACCAGAATGTCTTCCCCAGGATTCATCAAAGCCCTCAGAATATCATTCAGTGCGCCGGCTGCACCGACCGTCATGATAATGAGTTCCGGTGTCAGACCCACATTGTATTCCTTGTTCAGATAGTCGGCCACAGCTTTTCTGACGTGGGGATAACCTGTATTCGGCATATATCCGTGGGATGTGGCCGGATTGCTGATCAATTTGATCAGGGTTTCATTCACCACCGCAGGCGGCGGAACATCGGGATTTCCTAAAGAAAAATCAAAAACATTGTCTGCGCCGTATTTTTCCTTCATCCGGATTCCCTCTTCAAACATTTTCCGGATCATGGATGCGGATTCAACCATTTTAACCATTTTATCTGCTATAGGCATGCAATATTCCTCCAATATTGAGTTAAAAAAATTCCTTTACCATACATCAAATCTTTTCCAATGCAAAGACTCCTTTAAAAAAGGGATTGGCATTTTTATTAATTCTTTCTTTCATGGCCAGCACATACTGCGGCCTTATCCCGCTTTTCCATCTTGGATAGCCGCCTTCCCATACATAACGGATCAGCTCGTGAAAAACAGGAACAGTGAATTCAAAAGGACCCATATGAACCCTGTCATTGAAAAACCTTAAGGACATGTGGTTTACTGTTGAAAAAGGCTTTATCTCTTTTTCGACAATTTTTTGAGTATTGAATCCTTCCGGGTTCTGCCTGAACCCTTTTGGATCATGGGGAAACGGGAAAAGCTGATACAGCCTGCCGATAAAACCCGTAAACCGAAAGCCATGTATAGCGCCCATGAGATCTCCGATATCAGCCGGATTTTCAATCACATGAACCTCTGGTGAAAATGTCATGGATTCAATATGTTCTTTTTCCGACAGATCCCCCATCCATTGGCAGAACCGGTCGGCAAAAAAGAAATGATTTTCCAAAAGCAGCATATCTGATTCAATATTGAAAAACCCGAAGGCAATGTTCCCATGATTCTCAGACCTGAAGGACAGGGGCATACTCTTTTCTCCCAAATCAATTCATAATTGCATTATCCTTATACCCTTTGGCTGTTTTATTTTCAATCCCTGTCTGTATTCCGGATATTACACCCCAATGGGTTTCAACCTTCTTGATTTCTCCTTATTTTTCATTTATCTTGAACACCGGTGATAACTGATTGAAACTAAAAAAGCGGAAACCACTAGGATGAAGATCATATTCATGAAATTCTTTTTCTTGTTAATTATCATTTTTCTGCCCTTAAATCTGTCTATGGCATCAGAATCAATCACAGATATCCAGTTCATGACTGAAAACTATCCCCCCTTGAATTATTCCGATGAAGGGGAAATCAAAGGAATTTTTGTGGATATTTTAATGGAAATTACAAAAAAAATGGATGTCTCCTTTACCCGGGATAAAATCCTTCTGCTGCCCTGGGCAAGGGCCTATAATTCAATACTAAAAAACAAAAAAAAATGCCTGTTCGGGATGGCCAGAAGCGCGGACAGAGAGAATTTATTCAAATGGGCAGGACCTGTCATGGACTTAAAAATCATTCTGATCTCGAAAAACAGTCAAGCTGTCCAGGTGAATATCCTTGATGATATCCGAAATCTGAAAACAGGGGTTGTAAAGGACGACATTGCTGAAAAAACTCTTCTGGCTTCCGGAATAGGGGCAAAAAGCCTTATCTATGCTTTTGGAGATCAGGCGGCCAAAGACCATCTCCTCCACCTGGACAGGGGAATGATAGATCTTTGGGCCCATGATGAAATCGGGGCAAGATGGATGATAAAAAGACAATCCCTTGATCCCAGGAATTTTAAAACCGTATACACCCTTCAGGACACCAAAGCATATTTTGCCTTCAGCAGGGATATTTCCGATTCCTTTATCCTGGCTTTCCAGGGGGAACTGGACACCATGAAGAAAAAAACCGTGTATCAGAAAATTTTTCACACCTATCTGTCGGAGGAATTAAGTTCGTTCTGACAAAAAGAAACAATATCACCATAAGGGTTAAAAAAATGACGTCGCACGCATTGATTTTCCCGGACAATCCCTTTGATTATAGAGCCCTTGTCAACCACCCGAAGGGAATCGGAAAAATCCCGCAGGCAAAAGAAGGAACACGGATTGCCATTATCGGCGCAGGATGCGCAGGTCTTTGCGCTGCCTGGGAGCTGATGAAAATCGGTCTTCACCCGGTTATTTACGAATCAGACAAAAATCCGGACAACAGCCCGAGAATCGGCGGAAGGGCCTATACCTACCGGTTCCCGGGAGACCCCAAAGCCCTGGCTGAGCTGGGGGCCATGCGGGTACCGCCTGTCCATGAAACCCTGTGCCGGTATATGGATAAATTTAATCTTGATTACTCAAAACCTTTTCCTGATCCCCTTGTTGTCCCCACGACCCTCTATTTTAAAGGGAAAAAGCATTTTATCCCTGTGGGCGGCCCATTGCCGGAGTCCATTAAAAAGGCAAGCAATGCCTGGAAAAGATTTATTGATCGCCTGCTTGAAAAAATGGCGCAGGCCTCAACCGATCCCGGTGCATGGGCCCGGCAGTGGCAGGAATATGTTGAGCGGTTCAAGGACAAAAGTTTTTTTCAGGTCCTTGTGGAACAGGGTCTTTCAAAAAAAGAGATCGATCTTTTCGGGTCCCTTGGAATCGGAACGGGCGGATTTAATTCCATGTTTCCGGTCAGCTTTCTTGAAATTTTCAGGCTCGCCGCCCTGAAATGGGAAACAGATCAGCGTCTGATCAAGGGCGGCGTGGGGCAGATTCCTGAAAACTTCTGGGCAAATCTTCGCCAGTCCCGCTATTTCGGGATTACAAGCGTAAAGGCCCTTAACAACGGCCGACCCCTGGATGCGGCCGCAAAAATCCAGACCCCGGATCTGCCCGGAGAACAAATTGAAATCACGGATATAAACGGAACTGCACAATTCTATGATGCCGTCATCATCACCTGCTCCCACAGGGCCCTTGAAACCGGGATCAAAATAAACTGGAACGCATTTTCTGAAGACGTCTGGACAGCCATTCAAAACATCCACATGACCCGGTCCGGGAAAATATTCATTCGAACCCGCAAGGCCTTCTGGAAAGATGCGCCACCCGACACCACTCTCAACTGCACCATTACCGATGAAGCCCTCCGGGGGACCTATCTCTTTGATTTTGACGATACGGATTCCGGGGTCATCTGTCTCAGCTATACCTGGGAAGATTCAGCCACCAAGCTCTGCTCTCTCAGTGAGCAGGAGCTTTTACATAAAAGCCTCGATACCCTGAAAACAATCTATGGCCGGGATCTGATTTCAGATCAGGCAGAAGAGGTCAAGACCATTTTCTGGGAACAGGAAAAAGGATATCAGGGGGCATTTAAACTGAATTATCCGGGCCAGCATGAAGACCAGAAAGCCTTGTTTCTACAGACAAGACCCGACTCCTTTGAAGCCCACACCGGTGTTTTTTTAAGCGGTGAGTCCACATCCTGGGCCGGCGGCTGGATTGAAGGGGCGCTGCAGTCCGGTCTGGATGCAGCCATGGCCGTGGTCCGAAAACTTGGAGGGGAAATTTTCACAAAATGAAAAAAAAACTTCTAGTATCAAGGATATATCCTGAAAGCGGGATCAGTCTTTTGAAAAAACAGGGGTTTGACCTGACCCTGTGGAAAAAGAGCAGACCCATGACTCCCCTGGAACTGGCGGATCTGGCAAAAGACCATCATGCGCTTTTATGCACCCTGACCGACCGGATCGACCAGGTCTTTCTTACCAAATGCCCCCATCTTGACATCATCTCCCAGTTTGCCGTGGGGTATGACAATATTGACATTGCCGCTGCCACCCGTCTTGGCATTCCCGTGGGATATACGCCGGGCGCCATGACCGAGGCAACGGCAGACATTGCCTTTGGCCTGATGATCGCCGTGGCCAGAAAAATGTTTTTCATGCACAAGGCCATTATCAACGGCCAGTGGGGACATTTCAATCCCACGGGACATCTGGGCATGGAGCTCACGGGAAAAACCCTTGGGGTTTTCGGGCTGGGCCGCATCGGTCTTAAAATGGCAGGACGCTGCAAAGCCGCCTATGATATGAACATTCTCTATCACAACCGGGACCGGAACATGACCGCAGAACAAACCCTTGGTGCGGCCTTTGTTGAGTTTGACGACCTTCTGGCCCAAAGTGATGTCCTATCGGTTCACTGCGCCCTGACACCGGAAACACGGCAGATTTTCAATACGGCGGCCTTCAGGAAAATGAAACCTTCCGCCATCTTCATCAATACGGCCAGAGGGCCGGTGCATCATGAAGCCGACCTGATACAGGCCCTCCGGCAAGGCCATATCTGGGGAGCCGGGCTTGACGTCACCGACCCTGAACCCATGAACCCGGACAACCCCCTGCTCTTCATGGAAAATGTCTGTGTCCTTCCCCATGTGGGATCAGCCACCCTTGAGGCCCGGGACAAAATGAGCATTCTTGCGGCCCGGAACATCATTGAATTTTATAAAACCGGCCGGGTTCCCCATATTGTGAATCCGGAGGTCCTGGTTCCATGACGCCCAAAAACCCGGTTCTTGAAAAAATGCGGCAGGATGCTCAGAATATTTTTTACCAGGGCCTTGTCGCTGTTGACCCGGAGGCTTGTATCCACAGCTGCTGCGCCATTGACGGCCATGTTCTGACCATTGATAAAAAATCCTATGATCTGAACCTTTTCACAAAAATATTGGTGCTGGGGGCGGGCAAGGCCGGGGCTTCCATGGCGCGTGCCGTTGAAGCGCTGTTAAAGGAAAGGATCACAAAAGGATTTGTCATTGTCAAATACGGCCACATCCGGCCTCTCAAATATATTGCCCTTGCAGAAGCCGGCCACCCGGTCCCGGATGAAAACAGCCTTTGTGCGGCTGAAAAACTGCTGGACATGGCTGGGGAGGCAGACGGCAAAACCCTTGTCATCTGCCTTATTTCAGGGGGAGGGTCAGCCCTGATGACCCTGCCGGCAAAAGGGATCAGCCTTTTTGACAAACAGGAGACCACAAAGGTGCTCCTGGGTTCCGGCGCCTCCATCCATGAGATTAATACCATCCGAAAACACCTGTCCCGGATAAAGGGAGGCCTTCTTGCCAGGGCAGTCTATCCTGCCACCCTTGTCTGTCTTGTGCTCTCCGATGTAGTGGGGGATCACCTGGATATCATTGCCTCAGGCCCTGCCACGGCAGATCCGGGAACCTTTGAGCACTGCCTTGAGATAATCAGGACAAGGAATCTTGGCCGAAAACTTCCCGCTGCCGTTCTAAAACACCTTGAAACCGGAGCCCGGGGAAAACTTCCGGAAACCCCGAAAAAAGGAGACAAGATTTTTGACAGGGTCTCTCATACCCTTATCGCGGGCAATATCCATGCCCTCCTGGCAGCTGAAAAAAAAGCCAGGGCCCTGGGATATCACACCCTGGTCCTGCCAGACCCGGTTCAAGGGGAAACCCGGGAGGCTGCAGCCCTTTGCGGGACCCTGGCAAGACAGGTCCTTGCCAAGGGCGGGCCCGTCAAGCCCCCTGCCTGCATCCTGTCCGGCGGAGAAACCACGGTGACCCTCCGGGGAAAAGGCAAAGGGGGCCGGAACCAGGAATTTGCACTGGCTTCGGCCATAGCCGTCAAAGGGCTTGAAAATGTAGTCATCCTGAGCGCCGGAACCGACGGTACTGACGGTCCCACAGATGCTGCGGGCGCCCTGGCCGATCATACCACTGTCCAAAGGGCTAACCGCCTCGGCCTTGTCCCTGAACAATTTCTTTTGGAAAACAATGCCTATCCTTTTTTTGAATCTCTCTCAGATCTTTTTAAAACCGGCCCCACTCTTACCAACGTCATGGATCTTCATCTTCTTTTGATCCGGTAATGAGTGGAAAGTCGCAAGTTATGTAGCGGGTTTGATTATGTAGTGAAATTTTATTCATAATTGTAAGTAGTTATTTCAATATTATTACATTTTTTTCATACGAAAAATTTTACCCTGATTTGTTGTAAATTCTACTAAACCTGCGATCTCAATCGCTTAAAATTTTGGCACATAAATTGCAATGTTAAATATTTATATCTAAAAACAGAAAAGGAATAGGAGGATGGAATGAAACGGATTGTTTTTTTTATTGTCTTCATGCTTTTAATTTTAGTCACAAGCAGGTTGCAGGTCCATGCGTCCATCATAGAGCCGACAAAATGGTGGTCCAACCGAACGTTTGCAGAGAATGTATATGACCCAGACGGAGAGAGTGTCCGTTTAGGGGACTATTACTCCGGTGAAATAAGAGGAAAGGTCTTCTTGCCTCAATGGGGAAACTGGAAAATAATTTATGGGGCTCGTACTGATGAAACTTGGGATATCCCTTCAGAATACATAGATATTTATATAAACGGATCATATATTAATAGAATTTTTAATACAGGCCCGACCTTCAGCACAGTCTATTTGTTTGATCATTCCATTACAGGCAACGACTTTACTTACCAATTTTTATTATCAAGCCCGGATAATATTTATCATCATCACCTGATTATAACGGCAGGCTCTGCTGAATTATTGTCCGCCTCAGTACCTGAGCCTTCTACGATGGTTCTTTTCGGTCTCGGCTTTCTGGGGCTTGCAGGAGTTAGCAGAAAGATAAAATAGAACCTTTTTTTGGATAGAATTAAAAAGCAGGGACTGAATCAGCCCTGCTTTTTTTTGTTCAATGTCCCTTAAAATCAGCCCCTATCCCGAGAACAGGATTAATTATCCCTGTCTTTGATCCGCATCTACGGCCAAAACCATAAACATTATTTATTATCCCTGTCTTTTGGAATGGTCAGGATGCCGTCGCCCTTTTCATCTTCAAGATCAAACCACCATTTGTTCCGGTAATCGGATTTGCCGTAGCCCATGAGGTCATCTCCCCAGATGCCGAATTTTCTTGCCGGGGGCACATGCCTCATGGTCCAGTTGACAGCCCGGTGAAAGGGGGTATAGGGCTTGCTCCAGGGGCAGACCTTGATGCAGGTGCCGCAGCCTGAGCCGTGCTGGTTGCCAACGCGCATGGTGGAACATTTCTGAATATCCAGGGGCCATTTTTCATAGCCGTTGAACATGACCTTTTCGCCGTCACTGATGGCGCCGCTGGGACATTCCCGGGCGCATTTTTTACAGGAAGCGCAGAATTCCTGGAGACCGAAATCAATGGGCTTATCCGGTTCCATGGGAAGATCCGTTGTCACGACAGCAGCCTTGAACCGGGGTCCCATGAAAGGGTGAAGCACCGTATCTCCCATGCGGCTCATTTCCCCAAGCCCGGCCCAGAGAAGGACCGGCGGCACTACAATATCATAATAGGGTGCGTAATGGGCTTTGGCAGAATAACCGAGGCGCCGGATGTATTCAGCCAGGGTAATGGCAACAAACCCGGAGGTGGCATAGGACATCATGCTCATGGAATTGGAAATCCAGTCGCTGCCGGAAAAGGCCTGGTTGGTTCTTTCATCCTGGTCGATGAGGACGGCAACGGCATATTTGTGATTGAGCTCAATGGGAATTTCTCCGGCTGCCATGTTCTTGAAGCTGAACTTATGGCTGTACACCGCATAAGGCGGCAGTCTGCACACACCCACGGCATCGGCCCGTAAAAAATAAGCGGTTTCCTTGATGTGCCGTGCAATGACAAAGGGATCATCCGGGATCGGGGCTTTGGTTTTGGCCGTGTTCCCGTCCCGGAAAGGCATCATATTGTCCCTCATCCAGGCAATGGCCCCGGAAATGGGATGTTTGGGAACAAACCGCCTGAATTCTTTTTCCAGCCTCGGGCCATAATCCCCGGCCGCTGCCTTGGAAAATCCGGATTGCCGTTCCCTGACCCGTTTGATTTCGGTTTCGTTTATCCGGGTTGTGGGCCTGTCCACCCGTTTGATCTGGTCCATGGGAAAGGTTTCCCAGTTGCGCTTTAAATATCCGCTCATTTTCTTTTATCCTTTCGATTCAATGGCCGTCTTTGGCTGTTTACAAACCAGAATGAAAATAGTAAAAATCTGTTGATTCATCAAATGATATGTTTTCATAAAGGTTATGAATGAAAATGGATATCCGGAACCTGGATCTCAATCTTTTAAAAACCCTCCATGCCCTTCTGGAAGAGCTGAGTGTCAGCCGGGCAGCCCTTCGCCTGTCCTTAAGCCAGTCAGCCGTGAGTCACGCCCTTTCAAAACTCAGGACCCATTTTAATGATCCTTTGCTCATCAAAGTTAAAAACGGCATGGCACCCACGGCCCTGGCCCAGGAACTCAAACCTGCGCTTTCCGGGATCCTGGGCCAGATAAGGGCCCTCACCGGCGAAGGGAGATTTGACCCGGCTGTTGAAAAAGCGGTTTTGAGGGTTTCGGCAAGCGACTACGGGGCTGGGATTATCCTTCCCCGCCTCATGGAAAAGATGTCAGTCTCAGCCCCCCATTGTTCCATTGAATGCAGTCTTGTTTCAGACCACCTGGAGCATGATTTGAGGCTCGGCCTCATCGATCTTGCCTTTGGCGGTTACAAACCCTTTGACAACTACAGTTATGAAACCCTGTTTGACGACCGGTATGTGGGAGTGGTCCGCTCCCATCACCCCATATTCAAACAGGGCATCAAAAAAAAAACCATTGCCGCCTTTCCCCATGCCTATATTGCCGTATCAGCCAATACCCAGAGAAAGGACGCACTCTATAAATCCCTCGGGATCCACCAATCTGAACATATCATTGTGCGGGAGCCTTATTTTTTTGTGGCGCCGCTCATTGTGGAAAAAAGCGATTTGATTCTCATCATGCCGGAAATGGGTGCCAAAGTCATGGCAGGGATCATTGACGTCACCCTTTTTGATTTGCCCACGACAATCAAAACATTTCCCTTTATCCAGGTCTGGCACCGGCGCCGGGACAATGACAAGCTTCATCAATGGTTCAGGCGTGAGGTAAAGGATGTGTGCAGTAAAATAAAAGACTATTTAAATCCCCTGGACCACAATCAGAAAAAAAAGGATATCCCATGCATTTAGATGTGTTTGAAAACATGAGCGAAAAGGAACTTAGGGCCTATATTGAATTTTTATTATGGAACTACAGGGTCATGGATGCCTTCTGGTTTATAAAAATCACTGATGCCTTTGACCAGGCAACGGCTGAAAAACTCAATGAAGAAGTCTGGGACAGAGTGGCAGGGTATGCGGCCAAAGACCTGAAGGAGAAATTCAATATCACCGAAACAGGGCTTGGAGCCTTTGTCAAAGCATTGAAGCTGTTTCCCTGGTGCATCCATGTGGGCTATCAATTCGAGGAAAAAAAAAATGAGGTCATCCTCACAGTGCCGTCCTGCCCCACCCAGGAAGCCCGCCTGAAAAGGGGCCAGGACGAATATGTCTGCAAACACATGCACATGAAGGAATTTGACAGCTTTGCAAAGGTCATTGACCCGCGCATCACCGTGGAATGCATTTTTGCGCCGCCAGACCCCCACCCCGAAGACATGTTCTGCAAATGGCGGTTCTTTCTTAAAAATTAAAAAAGTTCGGCTTTTCTGATCTTGCCAAGAGAAGTCCGGAGAAATTCGGTTTTAAAGGTCACCTTTTTGGGCCATTTGTATTTTGCCAGTTTGCCCCGGCATATTTCAATGACATCCGCCTCGGTCAGAGCCGCTCCGGGAACCGGTATGACAAAGGCATGTCCGGTTTCACCCCAGGTTTCGTCAGGCATTCCCACCACGGCCACATCCTCAATATCCGGGTGGAGCTTGAGAATTTTCTCCACTTCAGCCGGATACACGTTCTCTCCGCCGGAAATATACATATCCCCGGCCCGGCCCACAAGATAGAAAAATCCGTCCTCATCCATACGGGCCAGGTCACCGGTATGAAGATAGCCGTTTTTAATGGTTTCTTCGGTTTTTACCGGGTCCTGCCAGTATTCCTTCATCATGATGGACCCCCGGACAACGATTTCCCCGATTTCACCGGGTTTTGCCGCTTTTCCCCTTTCATCAAGGATGGACACTTCGGCATGAAACACCGGCCGACCAACGGTTCCCGGCTTTTTCAAGGGGTCCTCTTCAGAAGCCCATAAAAGAATGGACGTCTCCGTCTGCCCCATGATCTGCCTGAAGGCCAACCCGGCCTCCCGGCATTTTTTGATCAAATCTTCGGTGAGCTTTTCCCCGCCGCCGGCACAGACCCTCAAGGATGAAATATCACCTCTTTTTTCCGGGGCAACCTTGAGCAATTCTCTGTACACTGTCGGAACTCCCAGGAATTTGGTCACCCTGTAGGTCTCAATATCCCTGTAAATCAGGAGCGGGTCAAATTTCTTATGCAGGACAATGGTGGCGCCCTTGTAAAAAATAGGGGCCGCCTGGATAAAAAGACCGCCGGAATGGAACAGGGGCAGAAAAATCAGCATGATGTCACTGGTGTGCAGTTTAAAGAAGATATCGGCATTGAGGCAGTTGAAAAAGGTCTTCCTGTGGGACAGGACCGCTCCCTTGGGCTGGCCCGTGGTGCCGGAAGTATACATGATGACCTGGGGCTCTTCAGGATCGGCAGGTCCCAGGGACCGTGTCAGAAAAGCCCGCTGTCCTTCAAACCGTGCATTTTCCCTGATAAAATCAAAAACCCTTGAACCAAGGTCTGCCTCTCCTACGACCGCCACCATCAGGGGCGGAAGATAGCTCGAAAGTTCAAGAGCCCTGACCACCTCGGCCACCTCGGCCCCATGGACAAAGAGTCTCGGGCGGCAGTTCTTGATAAAATAATCCAGTTCCACAGGGGTTATCCTGAAATTGATGGGAACAAAAATCGCCCCGAGCCTGGAGCAGGCCAGAAATAAATCAAAAAACTCCAGGCAATTGTTCATCATCACCGCTACCCGGTCGCCTTTTTCAATCCCGATGGATTGAAGCCAGCAGCTTGTCCGGTCTGCCCGGCGACAAAGTTCTGCATAGGAAATAGTCCGGTCTTCAAAAATAATGGCCGGTTTCTCCGGCGTCAGTTCTGCCCAGCGCTGGACCCACCAGGCGATATTCATGGATTTGATCATTGTAATGGCTTATCTTCCTTATTAGTACTGGTTTCAACCAATGGTCAATCGATTTCTTCCCGCTGTCTTGCTTTGGTACAATAAAGTATCTGCCCGCTTGATAAGAACATCAATGGTATCATTGTCCTTAAAAACCGTTGCCCCGATGGATATGGTGACATTTATTCTTTTATTTCCCTGGATGATGTATGAACTTTCAATCATTTTTCGTATCCTGTCCCCGTATATTTCAAGGTCTTCCTCATTGATGTTCCGGATGACACCGATAAACTCCTCCCCTCCCCATCGCCCGAAAAGGTCAAAGGGTCTGGAGCCTGCGACAAAGGTCTGTGCAACGAATTTAAGAACCTCATCCCCCATGACATGACCATATTCATCATTAAATTTTTTAAAATGGTCAATGTCCATGAACAGGATGCCGAAAGGAACCTGCAGGCGATTTTTTTCCATAAACCGAACCTGAATTTCCTTCTCAATATAGTGCCGGTTTGCCAATTGGGTAAGATTGTCAAGAAAGGCAAGCTTTTGAAGCTCTTCTACCCTTAGTTTGTTGACGGCCTGATGGCTGATATCGGCAAACAATTCAATGCCGCCGATGACATGGCCTCCCTTGTTCTTTAGCGGGCTGATGCGGACCGAAACCGGTATCCTGTGGCCATTTTTGTGGTGCATATAAATTTCTGCGATGCGGGATTTCCCGTCCGCCATGGTGGCTGCAAGGGGGCAGGCCCCAACGCAAAGACTTTTTCCCTCGTGATCAACATGGGTTAAAATATTGTTTGAACAGGATTTTCCTATTACTTCTTTGGCTGTAAACCCTGATATTTTTTCAGCTGATTTATTCCAGTAGGTAATAACTCTGTTTTTATCTACAAGATACAAACCGTCATGAAGGTTCTCCAGGATCTCCTCATAGCGAAGTTCTTTAATGCTCATAAAAACCTCTTTTTTCCTTTTCCTTCAGGGTCATGAATATCTTTTCAGCCGTGATGGGAAGCTCGCGAAAATAAAGGCCCGTTGCATTATGGATGGCATGGGCAATGGCCGGCGAAGGGGTGTTGATGACCACCTCGCCTATGGATTTGGCCCCAAAGGGTCCGGTGGGTTCATAGCTTTTTTCAAACTCAACCCGGATCCTTCCCACATCCAGCCGGGAAGGAATTTTGTACTGCATAAAGGAATCATGGGTCATCCTGCCTTTGGCATTGTATGAGATCTCTTCATACAGGGCCATGCCCATGCCCTGGACAATTCCGCCCTCTGCCTGGACCCTGGCCAGGCTGGGATTGATGGGTGTGCCGCAGTCCACCACCCCCACATAGTCCACGACCTTTGTTTGTCCTGTTTCAAGATCCATTTCAATCTCTGCAAATCCTGCCATGAAAGGCGGAGGCGAAATCGGGCTGGAATGGGTTGCCGAGACGGAAAGCCCCGGAAGCATCCCCTGGGTCTCCATTTTTTGTTTCAGTTTTTCACATGCCTTCACCACTGCCATGCCCGTCACATAGGTAGTGCTGGAGGCATAGGAACCGGTATCATAGGGGGAGGCATCCGTATCAACAGAAGAAACAACTATTCTGTCCATTTCGCAGCCAAGGCTTTCCGCCGCCATCTGGGCCAGTATGGTATCACAGCCGGTTCCCATGTCTGCCGCCCCGATCATCAGGGTGTAAAATCCGCCTTCCTGGACATCCACCCGGACCGCTGCCGTATCAACAGTCGAAATCCCGGAGCCCTGCATGGCAATTGCAGCCCCGACGGCCCGGACCTTTGTATCTCCGATGGCCACAAACGGATATTTCTTATCCCAGCCGATCATTTCCCTGCCCTTTTGAATACAGGCAGAAAGCGCACAGGAATGAACGGTCTCGCCATAATAGGCTGCCACCGTGTCCCCCTGCTTTAAAATATTTTTCAGCCTCAAGTCCAGGGGATCCATGGAAAGCATGTCGGAAAGTTCGTTAACGGCAGACTCCAGGGCAAATGTTCCCTGGGTGGCGCCGTATCCCCGGTAGGCACCGGCCGACATGGTATTGGTATAGACAACATGATAGGTGAATTTAAAGGCCTTTGCCCGGTTATACAGGCTCATGGTTTTGTGGCCTGAAAGCCCCACGGTGGTCGGGCCGTGCTCGCCGTAAGCCCCGGTATTGGAAAGGGTATCCATGTGAATGGCAAGGATATGGCCGTCCTTGTCCGCCCCCACCCTGACCCGGATTTTCATTTCATGGCGGCTGGTGGAAGCAGTAAAGGTTTCCGACCGGTCAAACACCATTTTGGCAGGCTTGCCGGTCTTTAATGTCACAAGGGCCGGGAAAAGCTCGCTGACCAGGGTCTGCTTGGCGCCAAACCCGCCCCCGATCCTGGGTTTGACCACCCTGATCCGGGGTATCGGGATATCAAGGGCTCTTGCAGCAATCCGCCTCACATGAAAAGGGATCTGGGTGGCGCTGCAAAGGACCAGCCGTCCGGCATGATCCAGATAGGAAAACGTCCTATGGGTTTCCATCATGGCCTGGCTGTTGGCCCTGGTATGATAGACCCGGTCCACGACCACGTCGGAACGGGAAAACTCAGCCTCCACATCCCCGCTCAGAAACTCGCCTGAGGCGCAGAGATTCCTTTTGACATCATTGCCGATATTCCCGTTGACATGATAATCGGCTTCCGGATGAATGACACTCTCATGATCCAGGGCCTTATCCGGATCCAGGACCGGATCAAGCATGTCATAGGTGACATGGATGAGTTTAAGGGCTTTTTCCACAGCCTTTTCACTGATGCCTGCCGCAATGGCCACCGGGTCTCCCACATACCGGACCATCTGATCCAGGATCAGCCGGTCATAGGGGCTGGGTTCCGGATAGGACTGGCCGGCCATGGTAAATCGTCTGCACGGAACATCCCGAAACGTCAGGATACATTCCATTCCCTCAATTTTCAGGGCCTCGGTCATGTCTATCTCCCTGATCCTCGCAAAGGCGTGGGGGCTTCGAAGAACCTTGACCACAAGGCAGTTTTCCGGTGCAAGGTCATCGGTATAGACTGCTTTTCCCGTTAAAAGGGCCATGGCATCGATTTTCTCAATCCCCTGGTTAACAATTTTCATCGGCTGCCCCCTGCAAATCAAAATAATTCTCTATGGCCCGCAGCTGGCTTTCATAACCGGAACACCGGCAAAGGTTTCCAGCCAGATATTGTTTTATCTCATTAGTTGTGGGAATTTTGAATTCCGCTTTCATGGCCAGGATATTCATGATGAGACCCGGTGAGCAGAACCCGCATTGTTCCGCACCTTCCCTTGCAAAAAACCGGCCCACGGCTTTTGCCTCTTCTTCCAGGCCTTCAAGGGTGGTCACGATTTTATGATTCACCCGTGCGGCAAGAACGGAACAGGACAGGACCGGCTTTTCATCCACCCATACGGTGCACAGACCGCAATTGGACGTTTCACACCCGCGTTTTACGCTTTTAAACCCGAGAGATCTGACAAAATCAATCAAAAGCAGATCCGGTTCGATCTCCCGGGAAAAGTCAATTTTATTAATTTGACATGTTATCTGCATATGACGTCTATTCCTCTTTTGACCAGAACCCTGGCAAGAAATTTCCTGTATCCGGCACCGGCCCTCTGATCTGTTCCAAAAGACAGTTCTTCGGACATGGCATCAAGGGCCGCATTGATCTTTTCCTCATCCGGCGCCGGGGGTAACAGACGGGCCGCGTTTTCTGCAAGCGCTGCCCTTGAAGGCCTTGCACCCACGGCGATCCTCCATTGACCCTTGCAAAGGCCGACGGCAACGGAAAGGACCGAAAAATCCGTGGCGCTTTTTCTCTGGGTCTGGAAACTGGTTTTTGTTGTCTGCTTTTTGATCACCGCTTTTACAAGGATATCTCTTTTCTGATCCATGCCGAGAAACTCCGAAAGGGACACCATTCCCGCTTTATACAAATGAATCTTTGTATCCAGAGCCATCAGGGATGTAATGACATCGGAAAAGCCGAACCTGGAATACACACTGCCGCCGATGGTTGCAAGGTTCCGGAACTGGATTCCCACAATCCCCCTGAATGCCTCTGAAAACAAAGATCCGAACCATTGATGAAGCAGCGGGCTTGTTTCCATCTGTCTTAAGGTGGTCATACACCCGATGTCAATGGCATCCTCTGTTTCAGAAATCCCATTCAGCCCGAGTCCTGACAGATCAATCCCGGTATGATATTGTTTTCTTCCCATCTTCATCCAGAGAAGCCCGCCAAGAATCACATTATCCCTGCGCTGCATCAAGAGATCATGACCCTCTTCAAGGGTTCCAACCGCCCTGTATTCTTTTAATCCGAACAACTTGCAAATATCCTTTCAAAAATAGAATTGATTTTGATTTTTCATCATAGCACAGGAAATATTTGGTTTCAAAACATTACTTTTCCTTCATTTTCTTTTGAATTTAGTTGAAACTTGAGAATAAACTTCATATTGTATGAAAAAATTACAGGACAGGGGAGTAAAAATGAAAGATCGATTGAATCTGCCTTCTTTGGGAGACATTAAAAAAACACTGAGACTTGAAGACAGTAAATTGCCGAGTTTTCCCCAGGCCGCAGCCAAACTGCTTGACGCATCAAAGGATGAAAAATCTTCCCTGGCCGACCTCTCAAAAATCGTGGAAACCGACCCCGGGATTTCCATCCGGGTTCTTGAAATAGTTAATTCCGCCATGTACGGCCTGAGACGAAAAATCACGGCCCTTTCGGAAGCTGTGGTGTATCTGGGCCTGGATGAAATTAAAAAGCTGGCCATCGGCATGACGGTTTTTGAAAAACTATTCAAATCCGGTAATGCTGAAAAATTCGACCGGCTCCTGTTCTGGCGCCACTGCATTTCCGTGGCTGTATTGAGCATGGAAATCGCAAAGGAAACCCAGTATCCTGACCCTGAAGAAGCCTATATATCCGGCCTTCTCCATGATATAGGAAAAGTACTTCTGGATGTTCAGGGCCGGGTGAATTATGGCGATCTTATCGGGGAACTTGAAACCTCCACAGACCTTGTCATTGAGAAGGAACGAAATTTTCTGGGGCTTGGGCATGATGATGTGGGCGCATATTTCTGTTCTTTGTGGAAACTGCCTGAAAAACTGGCCCTGGCCGTGAAATATCACCACCAGCCCTTTGACCATCTGGGTCTGACCCCAGAAGAAAACCTTCTGATTTCCATTGTCTCTGTTGCGGATTTTCTCTGCTGGACCCAGGGAATCGGATCATTTGACATCATCCGTCCCCCCATCCTGCCGCCGGAGGTGGAAAAAAAGATTGATCTTGGCCGCATCAATCTCATTGACTGTCTTCAAAAAATGAATAATGAAGTGGACAATATTTCAAAATTCTATCATTTTGTATTCCCGTCCGCAAACCAGCTTAAAGAAAATCTTCTCTGGACCAATTTAAAGCTCTCAAAGGTCAATACGCGTTATTATTACCAGGAAGACCCCCTGCTGCGATTCAGGGAAGAGGCGGATTCTGCAACATCCCGTATGACTTCCGAGATGGAAATGGAACTGGGCAAACCTCTTTCCAAGGCAAAAAGCATAAAAGAAGTCCTTGATGTGGTCATGTACCAGGTCGGTCTTATTTTTGAGCCCCTCAACTGGTCCATCCTCCTTAAAGATCCCAAAACCGATGACATGGTTTTTTCCGTTGTGGTGGGGACCGGCAGGGATAAGCTTCAAGGAATAAGGCTGCCCAAGGGTGAAGGCATTGCAGGGTTTATCATGGAAACCGGGCAGTCCCTGATTGTTGAAGATGTCGGAAAAAATCCCCGGTTCAGCGACCGTGTGGATAAATATACAGGATTTAAAACCCGTTCCATCATCGGGACCCCACTGAAAACCGAAGACAAGATTTTCGGCGTCATTGAACTCATCAATAAAATCAGTGAGGACAGATTCACCGAAAAAGACCTGAAGATTCTTTCTTCCATTGCTGAATATGCAGCCATTGCCATTGAAAGGGCTTATTATAACCAGGCATTGACGGCCCTGGCAACCAAAGACGCATTAACCGGCCTTAAGAACCGGTGGAGTTTTGAACGCGCCGTCAACAGCAAGGATGATGTCATGAAGCGGTATGGGACGGTTTTTTCAATGCTCATCGCCGTGGTGGACGGGTTAAGGGAGGAAGAGGACGCCAGTATGGGCAGCAGCAACGATGATATCCTGAAACGGATTGCTGAAATCCTGAATACCACCAAACGTCGCCAGGATGATATTTTCCGTTATGGGGAAGATACCTTTATCCTGCTTTTGCCCCTGACCTATGCCGATGATGCAGATATGGCCAAATACAGAATTTTAAAAGCCTTTTCAAGCGCTTTTGCCCCTGGTGTGCAGGCGCCAGTCCAATTGCAGATTCAGACTTATACGGTGAGTGCGGAAGATTCCGTCCATCTGAAGACCCTTGTAAAAGGGGTTCTTCCCAAATCCAAACTTCTTTTGAATGACAGCAGGGTCAAGGATATTGAAGAAAACCTGCAGTCCCTCATAGAAAATGAAAACAAGATAAATGAGTCAGGTGTGGATAAAGGATCAACCTTTGGAAAGGCTGTCTCACTCACCGGAGAATTTGTCAGGCTGAAAACAAGGGAATCGGGTCATCTCAAGGTGGAAAGACTGTCCATGCAGTCTGTGGGGTTAAGGGTTTCAAAATCCAGCCGTATTGAGGTCAATGATTTTCTTGATATCCAGTTCATCCTTGATGATTTGAAAAAATCAGTGATTGAAAGGCGGGTCGTGGTCCGGGAAATAAAAGCCGCTTATATCCTGGCAGACTTTTACAACCCGCCTCCCTATTCAAAAGACCTTGGATTTTATCTCATGAGCTGACGGAAAACTCCTTAAGATTCTGATCCTGGTTATACGAAATTTTTTACGGGTATCCTGTGGTTTAAAAGACGCTGAATGCCAAGCAGAAGCTTTTGCTCTTCAGGACTGACAAGGGAATGCGCCACACCGGAGAAGCCGGCCCGGCCTGTCCGGCCGATCCTGTGGATATAATCCTCGGGAACATGGGGCAGATCAAAATTGACCACATGGGGCAATTGCTGAATATCAAGTCCCCGGGCTGCAATATCTGTAGCCACAAGGGTTTGCACAGCCCCCCGTTTAAAATCCGCCAGGGCTTGAGTCCGGACACTCTGGCTCTTATTGCCGTGAATGGCTGCCGCGCTGAGACCATCACTCAAAAGCTGTTTTGTCAGTTGGTTGGCCCGGTGTTTGGTTCTTGTAAATACAAGGGTCTGACACCACTTGCCTTCCCGGATGAGATTTGAAAGAAGCCGCCGTTTACCGGTCTGGGCCACCGGGTACACAAGCTGGGTAACCCCTTCGGCAGCCGTGTTCCGCTCTGAGACTTCAATGGGAACCGGATTGTTCAACAGCCCGTCGGCCAGTCGTTTTATTTCTGCGGAATACGTAGCGGAAAAGAGCATGTTCTGCCGTTTTACCGGAAGAAGCTTGATGATTTTCCGTATATCGTTGATAAATCCCATATCCAGCATGCGGTCGGCTTCATCCAGGACCAGCACTTCAATTTTCGACAGATCAACGGTTTTCTGGCCTGCATGGTCCAGGAGCCGGCCGGGAGTAGCCACCAGGATATCCACACCGTTTCTTAACTGTGCTTTCTGGGGATTGATGCTAACACCTCCGAAAATCACGGCAGTGCGGAGGGTAAGATATTGACCATAGGTTTCAAAACTTTGGGCCACCTGGGCGGCAAGTTCACGTGTCGGTGTCAGAACCAGCACCCGCGGTTTGCGGCTCTTGGGTGTGGATTCGCTTAGCCGCTGCAGAATCGGCAGGGCAAATGCGGCTGTTTTTCCGGTGCCTGTACGGGCGCCGGCAAGGATATCCCTGCCGCCCAGAACCATGGGAATAGCCCGGGTCTGGATAGGGGTTGGAATGGTGTAGCCCTGTGCTTCAACAGCACGGAGCAGGTCGGTCCTAAGACCAAGGGTAACAAATGACATAAATATAATACTCCTGTTATCGCCCGCATCCATGTTACAGGAGCCGATCCAGGCAAAGATAATAAAATTGTAAGGATTGAGCCAAAAAAGGAAGGATTCAACCAAAACACGTGCCGACCGGATGGCACCAAAAGAAGTGCAGTATAACACGGTTTCCCATAAACACAAGCTTTATAATTTTCCCCTTTCCTTTACAGAAGATCCAAATCCTGTTATGAATTCGTCAAAATAATTTTGCCGGGAGGCTATAATGGCTGACTTCTTTTTACAATTGAGCCCTGTTGCACAGGCCTTTGCCGCAACTCTTTTTACCTGGGGTGTGACGGCTGCCGGGGCATCGCTGGTCTTTTTCACAAAAACCGTAAATGCCAAACTCATGGATTCCACCCTTGGGTTTGCAGCAGGGGTCATGATTGCAGCAAGCTTCTGGTCTCTTCTTTCACCGGGGATAGAAATGGCCCGGAATCTGGGCCATATTCCCTGGGTGACCGCGGCCATCGGGTTTATGGGAGGGGGACTTTTCATGAGAGTGACGGATAAATTTCTGCCCCACCTTCATCCGGGTCTCAGCAGGGATAAGTCGGAAGGCATAAAAACATCCTGGCAAAGAAGCACTCTTCTGGTCCTCGCCATAACCCTGCACAATATCCCGGAAGGAATGGCCGTTGGCGTTGCCTTCGGGGCAGTGGCGGCAAACCTGCCGTCTGCCACAATGGGAGGCGCCATAGCGCTTGCCATAGGTATCGGAATCCAGAATTTTCCAGAGGGCACTGCCGTGTCCATGCCCTTGAGACGGGAAGGCATGTCAAAGGGAAAAAGTTTTTTCATGGGGCAGGCATCGGGTATCGTGGAACCCATCGCCGGGGTCTTGGGTGCAATGTTTGTCATGAGCATGCAGGATATCCTGCCCTATGCCCTGTGCTTTGCCGCCGGGGCCATGATTTTTGTGGTGGTGGAAGAACTCATCCCGGAATCCCAGAAAAATCCCGGTCATATAGACATCGTCACCATGGCGACCATGACCGGCTTTACTATCATGATGATCCTGGATGTAGCGCTGGGATAAACCAAATATTTCATACAAACGCATTGATCTAAAAAAATGACACGAACTGTTTATAAAAAGTGCCCAAAAGGAGAAAGACATGTCCCTGGCAGAGCTTGAAATAAAAAACGATATGGCGTTTGTACGGATGAATAACGGGGTGACAAATGCCATCAATCCTGAACTGATTGCAGATTTGAGTCTCATCACCGGCAGGATAAAAAATGAAGCCGCCGCCATGATACTGACAGGAAACGACCGGTTCTTTTCAATGGGGTTTGATCTGCCAAGGGTGATGGGGCTTGACCGGCCCGGTCTTGGAACCTTTCTTTATGATTTTCAGAACATGCTCTTTCAGATCGCCTTTCTTCCCATCCCGGTCATAGGCGCTCTTACCGGCCATGCTGTAGCTGGAGGGGCAATCCTGGCCATTGCCTGCGACTACAGAATTGCAAAATCCGAAAAAATGAAAATCGGATTCAATGAAAGTCTTCTGGGGCTGACCATCCCCTGTCTTGCGGAGTTAATGCTGACACGGTTTGTCGGCTGCCGGATTTCCCAGCGATTACGGGTTGAAGGCTCTTTGATAAAATCTGAGAACGCCATTCCCCTGGGTCTGGTGGATGAAACCTGCCCTCTGGACTCGGTAATGGAGCGAACGGTTCAAAAAGCCCGGCAGCTTCAGGAAATTCCTTTGAAAACCTTTTCCGCCATCAAGGAAAATCAGCTCGAAACCATCCGGGAAAAATATCTTGCAGGGGTAACTCCCAAAACCGAGCAATTCATGGATCTGTGGTTTACAAAAGAAACCCAGAGACGTCTTGCCATGGCCATGGAAAAATTTTAGGGTTCAATTTTTTGACAATCAGCTGATATTCAGGTGATTCAGTATTCTTTCAATGGCAATAGCCTGACGCTCAAGGCTGTCTGCGATTCTTTCCCGGGCATCAATCAGATATTTCTGGTTTTCAGCGAAAACTCCCAGACCGGAATTAAGGGCTTCAACGGCATTCTGAAGCCTTGAAGCCGTTGCTTCGTCCACTGGAGGCTGAATATGGCTGTTATAGGTTGCATCATAATTTCTCCGGGTCATCGCTGAACGCTGTCTTTCCGGACGATTGGTTCGAAGCGCCTGTAAAAAGTCATTCATCTTAAAAAAATTCCTCCTTTGGCAATTTAAAATTTAATACCCTGAACCGACCGATATTCATTTTTATGAAAACTAACGAATAATTGCATTCAGATATTGCGATTTTCGTGCCAGATCTGATCCGTTATTCAATTTTCACCGGGATCAATTGCCCCTGAAGGGTTTTGAAATAATTGGCTATGGGAATAGAAATTATATAATCCGGATTCTATGAAATTTATTCCATAATTTTGACACAAAACTTTCCAGGTGTTATGAACATTGACAAACCCTGCTGTTCCATTTTATAGGATTATTATTTGAAACGGCTGTTCTCTTTTTCTTCGGAAACAGGAGGCGCTGTTACAATCGCGTTTAAAAAGAACTTAAGAGGAAGTGTTCCATGGATACCCAAAAATGCACCCATGAATCCAGCGTCATTATCTCCAGAATTTTATTACCGGAAGATGCCAATGCAGCCGGTATTGTTCATGGCGGTGTCATCATGAAGGAAATTGACAATGCAGCCGGAGTCTGTGCCGTAAGGCACACAAGGAAAATATGTGTTACCGCATCCATCGACCGCCTGGACTTTCACAAGCCAGCCTTCATCGGCAATCTTCTGACAGTTAAAGCCGGCATCAATATGACAGGAAAAACCTCCATGGAAATCGGGGCCAGGGTGGAAACCGAAGATCTGTTAACCGGTGTAAAAACCCATCTTGCCTCAGCCTATCTCACCTTTGTGGCCCTTGGAGAAGACAAGCGCCCGGTGGCTGTCCCGCCCCTTTCCCTGGTAACGGAAGAAGATATCCGGAGAAACCGGCAGGCCCTGGACAGAAAAGCCCTGCGCCTGTCTGAAAAAAAAAAGGAACATGACTGCCAAATGGATGACAGCAAATGCTGAATCCGGATCAAGGAGGCCCATGGCCCGCATTGACATCAGAATGACGGATCATTTTGTCTTTAAAACTGAAATTTCCGTTAGGATTACCGATATCAATTATGGCCTGCATGTGGGAAACGATGCCTTTATTTCCCTGATCCATGAAGCGCGGGTCAGATTTTTAAATCATTTCGGATATTCGGAAGCAGATATTGAGGGAAAGTCCATGATCATTTCCGATCTTGCCGTTATCTATAAATCCCAAGCCTTTTACGGCGACCGGCTCCAATTTGAAATCGGCGTGGGGGAATTCAACACATACGGGTGTGATATTTTTTACCGTGTCACCCACTCACAAACCCATGCACTCGTAGTGCTTGCAAAAACAGGTATTGTGTTTTTTGACTTCACCGCCAATAAAGTGGCTGTTGCACCGGAAGTATTTTCTTCCCGGTTTTCAGACAATACCGGTCCTGACCGTTAAAAAAGGCAGATACCCATGACCCTCTATGCCTGTCAACAGTTTGTTCCAAAACTCGATGCCACCGTATTTGTGGCGCCGACAGCCCAGATCATCGGTGATGTTCACATTGACCGGTTCTCTTCGGTCTGGTTCCATTCCGTACTGCGCGGAGATCTTGCCGGGATCAGGATCGGTGCAAAGACAAATATCCAGGATCTCTGCATGTGCCACGCCGATATTAATATCCCACTGACCATAGGAACCGGTGTTACCGTAGGGCACAGGAGTATCCTTCACGGCTGTACCATTGAAGATGAATGCCTCATCGGCATGGGCTCCATTATCATGAACCATGCAGTGATCGGCAAAGGGTCCATTATTGCCGCCGGAACTCTTGTTCTCGAAAAGACCGTAATCCCTTCATACAGCCTTGTAACAGGCTCCCCCGGCAGAATCAAAAAAACATTTCAGAACCGGGAAGAGACACAAAGCGCCATCAGAGCCATGTCTGACAGTTATATTGAAAATGCCCGGATCTTTGCTTCAGATCAATTCTTTTATCAGATCAATGAATAAAATGGATTGGGAAAAATGACCCCTGCCGTCAACAGCCTGAAAAAATCAAATATACAACACAAGGTCCATTCCTATGATCATGATCCTAAATCCAGGGCCTATGGAGAAGAAGCAGCTGAAAAACTGGACATATCCTTTGACCGGCTTTTCAAAACCCTTGTTGTGTCAGTGGATGATAAAAAATTCATGGTGGCACTGGTTCCTGTTTCAAAACAACTTGACCTGAAAAAATTTGTCAAGGCAACAGGGTCGAAAAAAGCAACAATGGCGGAAAAACAGGAGGTCGAAAGGATGACAGGGTATGTTTTGGGCGGGGTAAGCCCCATGGGCCAGAAAAAAAAACTGGTCACTGTGATGGATATCTCTGCCTTGAATTTTGATACGATTTTTGTGAGTGCCGGACGCCGGGGCCTTCAGATCGAGCTGAGCCCGCAGGACCTGACCTTGCAGACCCATGCCGTCCACTATAACATCAGCAGATGAAACCCTTTCAGGCAGTCAGCTGTTCCACTTATTGATCCAGCACTTCCCGTATTTTTTTTGCAAGGTCCCTGATAATGAGAGGTTTAAATACCAACCCGCTGATTCCCAAAAATTTAATTTTTTCTTCGGTCATGGTTTCACTGAATCCCGTACAAAGCAAAACAGGAATGTCCGGGCGTATCCTGATCAATTCCCTGGCCAATTTGTCTCCCGGCATATTCGGCATGGCCATATCCGTCACCACAAGATCAAATTGTTCCGGGTGAGCCTTGAAAGCCTCATAGGCCTCAATACTGCTTGTGCGTGAAACAACCTGATATCCCAACCGCTCCAGAACCTGTTTTTCCATGGTAATAATAGCAGTTTCATCATCCACCAGCAGAATTCTTTCGCATCCGCCCGGTATGAGATCCTGTGTCGGAATCTCCTTTTTTTCAAAAGCAAACCCTGCCACAGGAATATAAACATGGAATTCAGTGCCCTGGCCAGGCTCACTGTACACCTGAACAGCCCCGTTCAGGCGCTTCACAATCCCGTGAACCACGGACAGCCCCATACCGGTTCCTTTTCCATTTTCCTTTGTAGTAAAATACGGGTCAAAAATTCGTTTCATTACCTCTTTATCCATCCCCTTTCCGGTATCTGAAACTGTCAGGCAGGAATATAATCCTGGATTCATTTCAGGATTTATCAGGTCAGGTCTTTCCAATTCGATTTCTTTGAGGCTGACCTTGAGCTCCCCGCCATTCTCCTCCATGGCATGATAGGCATTGGTGCACAGATTCATGATAATCTGATGAATCTGTGTGGGGTCTGCCTTTATGGTGCCGCAATCGCTTGAAAGACTCTGATGAATGGAAATGGTGGTCGGAACAGTGGATCTGATCAGTTTCAGGGCTTCTTTTATAATGGGCTGCATCTTTATCAGCTTCAGTTCATTTTTTTCCTGACGCGCAAAGGATAGAATCTGATGTACCAGGTCTTTGGCCCGTAATGCACTGGTATAAATCTCATTTAAGCTGTTTCGGAAGGGGCTGTCTTCTGAAATATCTTCCATGAGCATCTCGGTATAACCGACAATGGGAAACAGTATATTGTTGAAATCATGGGCAATACCACCGGCAAGGGTGCCGATGGCTTCCATTTTCTGGGCTTGCTGCAATTTTTCTTCCATCTTTATCTCGTCGGTAACGTCGCGTTTCACTGCAACAAAATTTATTATTTTTCCTGATTTATCAAGAACCGGGGAGATAGTGGCCTGCACAGCATAGAAAGAACCATCCTTTTTTTTATTAATCATTCTGTTATTCCATATCATTCCTGAAGTAATGGTCTCCCACAACTGACGATAAAACGCATCCTCCTGTTTTCCGCTTTTCAAAATTCTCGGGTTCTGGCCGATCAGCTCCTGGGATGAATAACCGGAAATCTTCTCAAAAGAAGGGCTCACATATTCGATGATTCCGTTTCCATCTGTAATGACGATGCCTTCGGCCGCCTGCTCAATGGCGATAAGCAGGCGTTCACGATCCGCCTCCATCTGCTTTCGTTCGGTGATGTCCCGGGTAATGGAAAGGATGACATCTTCATTTCCGATTTTCAATATTCGGGCAGACATAAGACCGGTTTTGATTTGTCCGCCCTTCCCTTGAAAAACCGCTTCCAGATTTTCAACAACTCCGTATTCTTTCAACCCTGAAACCAGACGTTCCCTATCCATGGGATCATTCCATATATTGAGGTCAAGTGAAGATTTTCCAATTACTTCTTCACGGGAATAACCCATAATATTTGTAAAACCGTCATTTATTTCGAGATACATCCCATCCCCGGCTCTGTTAAGATTGATCGAATCCGGGCTTGAAAGAAAGGCCAGATGAAATTTTTTTTCACTTGCCTGCAATTCATTCCTTGCTTTCCGAAAATAAACCAGCAAAAGACCCAAGGCGACTGTAAATTCAATTGCTGCAGCAAAAAGATACCCCCATGGCGCAAACCAGGCCACAGGTTCGAGAAAAGGATAATCTGCCTTATGAATCCCCCAGATGATGAAACCTGCCCCGACAATAACAGCCTCTTTTCCCTCTGATGAAGAAGATTTTAAAAAAACAATGCCGGTCCAGATGTAGATATAAGCAAGAAAACCAAAGGTCGGCAGGGATATAACCAAAAAGGAATAATTATTCAGTATGCTTATAAATATCCAGGAAATCCCCAGCACAGAAAGGTAAACAAAGTATCGGGGAAATTTTTTATTAATGAACAGATAAGACCCGTATAACAGAAAAACACCGCTTACAAGAGAGGCAATCTGGTTTCCGATTAACAGGACAGGCGTTTTCTGCCAGAGCAGCATAATAAGTGACAGGATGAACCGGATTAAATATACGGCCCAGCTTATGGCCCATACTTTAAGATATTTTTTACGATCCAGGGAATATACATAGAAAAAACAGACCGTAAGAATTGCGGTTCCGATAGCTGTGGCGATGACCGATGGAATCAGCCAGGACATGATTTGCCGTCCCCTTTTTTATTATTGGTTCTGATAATTACTTCCTTTTCCAGCGCTCAATTTTTTCAAAGGCATCATTTGCGGCTTTCACAAGCGTTTTAATATCCACCGGCTTTTTGAAATAATCTTCAAACCCGGCCTCCCGGCAGTCCACCAGTTCAAAAAGGGAGGCATATCCGGTCACTGCAAATACAACAGCCATGGGTTTATCCTTTTTAATGTGTTTGCAGAGTTCAATACCGCTCATTCCCGGCAGGTTTAAGTCCAGGAACACCACAAAAACATCTTCATGTTCCAGAACAGTCAGCGCCTGTTCAGCACTGTCGGCCTGAACGACATCAAAACCAGACCTTGAAAACGCCTGTTTTAAAAGGGTGATAATGGCCTTTTCATCATCCACAATCAGAATTTTTTTTTCAGACATCATGACTCCTGTTTTATGGGGACCCTGTTTTTATAAGCAGCCGCATTCATATCAATTAGATTTTTAAAGCCTTTCTCACGGCGTCCAGGAATTTTTCCTTTTGAATGGGCTTTTCAAGCACGGCATTTGCACCCAGTAACCTTGCCATATTCAGATAACCCTCAGGAGAATTGCGTCCGCCTCCGGATATGGCGATAACAGGGATGTGAGGGGTTTCTTTTCTTAATTCCATAATAACCTCCATGCCTTCTTTTTCAGGCATGATGAGGTCAGTGACAACAAGATCAACCGGATCTTTTTTAAATATCTGTATTCCTTGTTTTCCATCTGAAGCAGTTATGACAAAAAACCCTTCCCGATCAAGTATTTTTGTCAATAATACCCTGATAGAGGCTTCGTCATCAATCACCAAAATTTTTTTCATAATGTTTGATCTTCCTTTAATCGCTTAAATATGAAACAAATACCCAAGTCTTATTCTTTACACAAAACCAATCCTTCAATCAGAAAGCCCCCAATATGGAAACAGCCTTGCCTGCAATAGCATTGATATCCAGGACATAGTCTACAGCCCCTATAGCAATTGCCTCTTTGGGCATTCCAAACACCACACTTGAGTTTTCATCCTGGGCAATGTTAACGGAACCCGCCTGTTTCATATCAAACAAACCTGCAGCTCCGTCTTTCCCCATGCCCGTAAGAATGATGCCAAGCGCATTGGCCCCGGCGTATTTGGCCACGGATTTGAAGAGCACATCTGCGGCAGGACGCTGGTAGTGAACCATAGGGCCGGTTTTCACCTCGACATAATACCTTGCTCCGCTTCTTTTGAGCAGCATATGGTAATTCCCCGGTGCAATGAGCACCTGGCCGACCATGACCGTATCCCCGTTTACCGCTTCTTTGACGTTCATGGGACAAATCTCGTTCAGCCTTTCTGCAAAGGATGTTGTAAAATGTGCCGGCATATGCTGAACCACCACCACTCCCGGGAAATTCCGGGGCAATCGGATCAGCACCTGTTTAATGGCTTCGGTTCCTCCGGTGGAAGCCCCCATGGCAATAATTTTATTTGTCGTTGCAAAAAGCGCCTTTGATTCTGTTTTCCCTTCAAGAGGGCGGTCCGGCGTAAGAAAACTTGCAGGCAAAAGTTTTGCACCATAGACCGCTCTTATCTTTTCCGCCAGTTGCACACTCATATCACCTACGGAATAGGCTTCACCGGGTTTTGAGATCACCTCCAGAGCCCCCAGGGAAATGGCTTCAAGGGCAAGCCTGCTCCCCTTTGTGGTCAGGGAGCTGACAATGATGACCGGAAGAGGATAATGCTGCATCAATTTTTTCAAAAAAGTGATGCCGTCCATGCGGGGCATTTCAATGTCAAGGGTGATCACGTCCGGTTTCAGCCTAACGATTTTTTCCCTTGCCACGTAGGGGTCCGGCGCCGTTCCCACCACCTCGATTCCCCTCTGCTTTGACAATTGTTCGGAAAATACCTTTCTGACAACGGCAGAATCATCCACTATAAGCACTTTGATATTCCGGGGCATAAACAAAAACCTCTTCTCTGTTTTTATCACAGGAGGGTGACGTGAACAGCCATTTTGGAACCTGTAGTTTCAATAATCAAGATCCCTTGTGTCTCAGGAAACTGTGATCCGGGAATAAGTTTCGGAAGACCGAGTTCAAAAGAGACTTCGGCTTTTACCTTCTTAAGCGCATTACCGGCGACCATGTTCACGGTTTCCGTCAGGGTGCCTTCTATAATTTCATCGTTAAGGAAATCTCTGGACTCCCCCATGAAATTTTCCGTCATTTCCGAAAGAAGCTGACCCGGCACCAGCATATAAACGCTGCCTGAAAAATCACCTGAAAAATCAAGACAACAGGCTTTGCATTGTCTTTCTTTAATCTCTTTTATCTGTTTTTCCGTTACGTTTTCCGAAAATTCAACCGGCATAAAAAACATGATTTCCATAACTTCAGAAATCGAGGTTTTCATTGCCGATAGAATGGTCTTCATCATAGCTCACCTCCTCAAGATATTTTACAATTAAATCCCTGATCGATTCTGCCGCAAATGGTTTTGTAAGATACCCCACCGCCCCGCATTCCATAAATTCCCTGACCTTTGATTCATTCCCCTCTGTTGAGATCACCACCACCGGAATGGTTTTTAACAGATCATCGGCCTTAATGGTCCGGATGAATTCAAGACCGTTCATAACCGGCATATTGTGGTCGGTCAGGACCAGGTCCACCCAGTTGTTTTTTATCAGGATCAGGGCCTCTTTCCCATTGGCTGCCTCTAAAAATTCAGACCTGCCGTAACCTGCCGCCCGAATGGTTTTTTTAATAACGGAGCGCATGGGCATGGAATCATCAACAATGAGTATTGAATATGACATGTGTTTTCCCCTGGGTTTAAACAATTTTTAATAGGTTTTCAATTTTCTGCATATTGCCGGTAAAATCTGCAATAATGAGGGCGACATCATCTGCAGTCAGACCCAGCGCCCGGATGGCTTCATCCTTGAACCGGTAGGACAGGCCGTCAGACCCCACACCAATACCGATCATCATGGAAATGCAGTCGGAAAGATAGACCACGGCAATCTCTTTGTCCTTTATCATGGCTTTGTCTGCCAGATGATGGTGCCGGATGATTTTCACCATCCGCGGGCTGAATTTCCACATCTTGGCAATCATGGCCCCAAGCTCGGCATGATCAATGCCTATCGCTTTTTTCTCCGCCTCCCGAAAACTCAATTGATCGGCAGCCACAAGATTCTTTATTTGATCCAGAGACCGTGACACATATTTTTCCAGAATGATTTTACCGATATCCTTTACCAGCGCCGATGTAAAAAGGGTGTTTTTATTTTCCAGCTTGAGCCGGACGGCAATTTCTTTTGCGATCACGGCCGAAGACACTGAATAGCGCCACATCTCACCCTCCTCCAGGCCATAGCCGCTCTGGCGACCGGCAAAGGTACCTGCCCCTGATTTCAGCAGGACGAGCTCAATAACCTGATCCGTACCCAGGAGATTGACGGCATCCTTGATGGATTCTGCCGGGTGTTTAAGCCCGAAATAGGCTGAGTTACAGGTTCTGAGGACATTGGCAGTCATCACCGGATCATACTGGATCACTGCGGAAATGTCTTCCATGGAGCTGCCGGGATCATCCACCACGGCAAGAAGCTGGTTTGCAACCGCTGGAATGGGTTTCAAATTTCGGACCTCTGAAAGCAGCTGCTGAAGGGATGTCATATTTTTTCCTCCTGTGATCCGGAGGTTTTGACATAGATATCCCCTGTTCCGATTTCAAGCCTGACGGTGCGGTTGGTGTTTCCCCCCACATGCTGCTTATGGATGATGACGTTGTTTTTCAGAAACATTTTTTTCAATGCCATATAATTTCTTTTACCGATATTAAAAAATCCTTTCTGGTCAAGAATTTCCGCCCCGCCTGCAACATATATTTTGATCCGTGACTTGACAGCGCCCATCTGATAGGCAGTCTTAAACAGGATGGGAATGCCGGTATCTGCAAACATGAAAGGCCGTGCAGCCGCCTTTTCACTGTCTATGGAGGATTCGGGCAGCATATAATGCAGCATCCCTCCCACCCTGACGGCAGGATCATAGACCACAAGCCCGATGCAGGACCCGAGAGAATAGGTGATCACTGATTCCTGAGGATTATTGCTTACCTTCATGTCTGCCACACCGACAATCTGTTTCATTCGTATTTCCTTTAATCAGCCCTGTCTTTTCTTCAACCTCAATTTTCAGGAAAATCAACCGTCCTGGGCTATGGAAAATATGCCATGAATATCCAGGATCAACCCTACCCGGCCATCAGCCAGAATGGCCCCGCCCGCAATGCCCTTGATATTTTCAAGCGTTTTCCCAAGGCTTTTGATCACATATTCATCCTTGCCGAGAAGTTCATCAATGAGAAGCCCCCTTTTTTCCTCCTTTGACTCCACCACCACAACGAGACAGTCATGAACCGGTCTTTTTTTGTCACCGCGCTTATAGATTTCACTCAGCCGGATCAGAGGGATCAGATTTCCCCTGTCTTTTACCATTTCACCTTTGCCTTTCACAGTGAAATAATCACTTGGCTCCGGTTTAAATGCTTTCTGTACAGCTGTGGTGGGGATGACGTATTTTTCAGTTCCAACCCGGATCAGCATGCCGTCGATGATGGCAAGCGTCAAGGGAAGACTGATGGTGAACCGGGTTCCCCTGTCCTTTTTGGATGCAATGCTCAAGTGTCCCCTGAATTTTTCAATACCGGATTTGACCACATCCATGCCCACACCCCGGCCCGATACATCGGTAATCTTCTCTGCCGTTGAAAATCCGGGCTCAAGAATCAGGTCATAGATCTGGGCATCGGTCATCTGTTCATGACCTGTGATAAGGCCCGTGCTCACAGCCTTTTTAAAAATCATCTCCCGGTCCAGCCCCTTGCCGTCGTCTTCAATTTCAATAATGATATGACCGCCCTTGTGATAGGCCCGAAGAAAGATATTGCTCTGAAAAGCCTTTCCCTTTGCCTTGCGCTCCTGCGGGAGTTCTATGCCGTGATCCACGGAATTTCTGATCATATGCACCATGGGTTCATAAAGGGCATCGACCACATTCCGGTCGATTTCCGTATCTTCACCGGCCATGGAAAGGGTCACATCCTTTCCGGATTTTTGAGAAAGATCCCGGACCAGCCGGATCATTTTCATAAATGTGGCTTTGATGGGGATCATCCGCATGGACATGGCAATGTTCTGCATGTTTGTAACAATCTGGCCGAGATGGGCCACACTTTGATTCAATGCCGGGTCATGGGATGTTTTCTGACGGAGCATGGACTGGGCAATAACCAGCTCACCTGCATAATCCACAAGGTCGTCCAGTTTCTGAGTGCTGACCTTGACCTGGGATTCAGGTTTGTTCCGGGCTGAATTCTGTTCTGTCAACGCTGCTGCAATCTGACCCGGCTCAGCCTTTTTTCCCTCCACCAGGAGTTCCCCTATTTTTTTTCCAGGGCGGTCTTTCTGGATTTCAAGGGCTTGTTCAACACTCTCCCGGTCCACAGTTTTTTTACGGATGAGAATTTCTCCAAGGGGTTCTTTTCCCCCGCTGGAAAGAAATCCCTGGATCTGTTGCAGATTCTCTATAAGCCTATTGGTATCAATATCCTCATCCGACTGCCGGAATCCTGTTTCAAGGCCCTTTTTGATCCTTCCGATGAGCGCCTTCAGGGTATCCACGGATTCAAGAATGGCGTCGGTGGCAGTATGATTGATAATAAAATCACCGCTTCTTGCACCGTCCAGAAGGTTTTCCGTGGCATGGGCAAGTTTATTGATCTTTATCAGGGATAAAAAACCTGAAACCCCCTTGATGGTATGAAAGGGCCTGAAAATATCATTGATAATCTCGCCGTTGGCAGGGTCCTGCTCAAGATCCATCAGCTTGATCTCAATGATATCGAGATTTTCAAACGCTTCGGAGACAAAATCATTTAGGATCTCCATATCATCGGATGATATCTTCTCGGGTTCTGCCAAAGAGCTGATAACGGATTCAGGCGCTTTTTCTTCCGCTGCTTCTTTGTTTTTAGTCGTAAAGGTTTCAAATTCAGCATTCAAGAGTTCAAGGACATCGGAAAAATCAAAAATGAATTCCGCCCCTTTTTTCTGATGGCTGATAATGGATTTCAGCAGCAGCACCCCTTCTTCGATGGGCTTTGTCTGATGGATATTTTCAAGGGTCATATGCTCCACGTAATGTTTACAGGCATTGGCAACCTTATGAAAAATTGGCGGGTCATAATATTCTGAAATTTCCATCAGGTCATCAAGGATATTGAGAGCAGCGCCAAGGTCTGGTATTTCTCCCGGACAAAAAGAGGCTATGAGGCTGGAAAAAGTCTCAAGCCCCTCTTCAACGGACTGAAAACCTGAAGGCGAGGGTTCAGGATCTTCAGAGACCGTTTCTCTTTCTTCCGTCTCCTTGAGAGAAAAACCAAGCGATGTGATCAGATCCCCGAGGGAAATCATTCCTGCTTCGGCTTCTCCGGGGTTGCTCAGGATGTCATTGATCAGTTTTCTCGCCTTCAGGATGCTCTCCGCCTCATGTTTCAGTTTCAGGCTTCTGCATTGGTCATGGAGCCTTTTTAATACCGGCAGCAACCCTGATAACGTTTCGGGCTCTTCGGGGTTTGCCATCATAAAATCGCACGCCAGTTTTTCAGTTAAGCCGGGAATCTCTTGAGAAACCATAATTGCGTCCTCATAGTGTTACAATTTATCAGGGCTGACACTCATTCATACCAAATTTTAATACGAAAAATATTTAAAAATCCTTGAATCCTTCATCCTCATCAAAGGGGATGACCTGGTCCGGCCGAACCTCATTGGTTTTATGGGCAAGAAAGGTCTTTTTTGTCTTCTGGGCAGCCCTGGGCTTTGAAGACAAAGAAGACAGGCTCTTTATGGGATGATGCATATTATGACCAGCCATGCTCCGGCCGGACCTATCCTTTTGGCCTGTCACCAGCAGAACCAGCTCATCCACATATCCTTTCAACTGTTCTGCCTGGGCGCTCATTTCTTCTGCAGCAGCTGCGGATTCCTCTGCATTGGCTGCATTCTGCTGGACCACCTTGTCCATTTCGGAAATAGCCATATTAACCTGATCAATGCCGTTGGACTGCTCCCTGGAGGCCTGGGAGATTTCAGAAATCAGGGTTCCGACCTTTCCGGCACTTTCCGCCACCTTTACAAAGGCTTCATTGGTTGAAGCAACCAGCTGAGATCCGTCACTGACCTTCTTGACCGTGCCTTCAATGAGCTGGGCCGTGTCTTTTGCGGCCGCTGCCGCTCTCATGGCAAGATTCCTGACTTCATCGGCCACAACAGCGAATCCTGCTCCTGCTTCCCCTGCCCTCGCTGCTTCGACGGCTGCATTAAGGGCCAGAAGGTTGGTCTGAAAAGCTATCTCATCAATGGTTTTGATGATCTTGGATGTCTGTTCGCTGGCCTTTGAAATATCTTCCATGGATTTTGTCAATTGCCCCATGGAAGAATTGGCCGTGGTCACCACATGGTTGGCTTCCCTCATGAGTCCGTCTGCATTGCCGGCATTTTCAGCATTCCTTTTGGTCATGGAGGACATTTCTTCCATGGAGGATGAGGTCTCTTCAATGGCAGCCGCCTGCTGGGAAGCCCCTTCAGCCATTGATTGGCTGGAGGAAGACACCTGGCCCGAGGCTGACGCCACCTGGTTTGCCCCTTCGCTCATGCCCTGGGTGATACGGGTCAATGTTTTGGTAATGCCGCGGGCGATCAGGAATCCCAAGGCCATGGCCAAGACCACGCCTGCAATTGCAGCAATCAAAGAAAATGCCTTGAGAAATCCAGCCTGGGACCTGGCCGCTTTTACCTCTTCTAATGCCTCGGTATGGTTGATTTCAGCAACCTTATTCAATATATCCAAAGCGGTTCTCATGGTGGTGGTCACAGTGCCCATCAAGATGACTTTGGCCTGTTCGGAAAGTGACCCTCCTTCGTCAATGATTCGGGTCATGTTCTCAAAATGCCGGAACACAGTCTGCATGGCCGGTATCATATCGGCCGTATAAAGGGTTTGAATGGCATCTGTCTTTGCCTGGCCGTGAACTTCCTTGATCTTTTTTACAGTCTCATGAAATTTCTGGTGGGGGGCATGCATGGCATTAACCTCAGAGCTCAGGGCCGGATTGTCGGTTTTAAAACCGGTCATCCATTTCCCAAAATTGCATGCCGTATGATCCTCTCCGCCTTCGAACACTTCGTTCCTGTTCATAAGTGTCAGCACCCGCTGGACGAGCCGGTAATGGTCCTTGGTAAACCCCTCCACCTGGCGGCCCAGAAGCATGGGATCACTCATGCCCAGCTTGTCCCATTGCCGCATAATTTCAACAAATTTATTATTTTCCGCCAGCCAGGCATTCCATGCCGGTATAAAGGCTTTCCATTGCTCTGCTTCTTCCGGCGTATGGGGAAGCGCCTCATAAACTTTCCAGGCAGCCTCATAGGTCTGACGAGATGCATCCAGATTCTTATACTGCCGTTCTCTCAACTCATCAGACAACCCAGGAATGGCAAGGGTTCGCAGGGTTCCCCGGATTCTTTCCGCCTCAGCCTTGATGACCAGAAGGCTGTCGACTCCGGGCAGTTTTACATCCCCGATCATATGAACCGAATTTTCGCCCTTGACCGCACCGTAATACCCGACAATTCCCAGAACCAGGGTGATCAATGCCACCATGAAAAAACCCAATATTAATTTGGTTCCGAGTTTCATATTCTGCAACATAGCCTTTCTCCTTTTTTTGTTATTTTAATGATTGCCTTAGGATGCGTTTTCAATTTCCGTGATTTCTTCACTGGACATTACCCTGTCAATATTGAGAAGAATTTTAACCCCCCCGTCCCGTTTGGCCATACCGAGGATATAGTCATGTTTCAGCTGGGTACCGAATTTGGGGGGGTCTTCGATCTCTTCTTCCCGGATATTGATCACTTCGCATACGGCATCAACCACAATGCCGATGGGGATGGTGGCGGCTTCGGTATCGATTTCAACGACAATGATACAGGTCCTTTCGGTATAGGAAATGGTTTGCATTTCAAATTTGACCCGAAGGTCCAGAACCGGAATGACCTTCCCGCGAAGATTGATAACCCCCTTTACAAATTCAGGGGTCCTTGGCACTGATGTAATGGGCATCATGCCGATAATTTCCTTGACCTTGAGAATACCGATGCCGTACTCCTCCTTTTCCAGCGAAAAGGTTAGATATTTACCGGTTTTTATGGTTGTGGCCTTGATGGCCTGAGCCATTGTTTTCAATTCCTCTGTCATTTTTCTCTCCTTCTTCAATGAATTGTGCATGGACTTCATTTTTTTTCGCTTTTAATCTGTCCACGAATCTTTTTAACCATCTTTTTAAGAACGAGTTTTAACCCTGTCATATCGTTCTGGATATAATCGATATATCGGGGATAAAGCGATAACGCCCGTGTCATGGTGTCTTTCTTTGTATCCGGCAGAATCAATATGACGAGACGATCTTCAAGAAGATCCCTGAGGAGGAGAATTCCTGCCAGATCATCGGAGGAAGTGACCATGATCAAAATGACCCGATGGTCAAAGAGAGGTTCTAAAACCGCCTTTGCAAATCCATCCAGCCCTGAATGGATGCTGATCTCGGACGGAAAGAACAATTCCCTTGCAAACCCGAGGATCTCTTCATGCTTTTGTCCCTTTTCCGTGGAAAAGAATATAAATCTTACGGGATAATTTTCTTTCATCATTTTTTACGAAATTTTAAATTATAGGACCACGTTTATAAAGAATAATACAATTTGCGTGCCTGGGACAAAAGCAAACCGGTCTTTTTAATTTAGCCTGTAATATCGTGCAGTTGTAATCAATGCCGATTGCTGCTGAAAAGAATTTCACGATAAAATATCGGAAATGATATTATATTTGTCTCATCTTTGAGATACGTCTCACAACTGATACAGGCCCGGGATGGTTCTCAGGAAACATGAAGATTTTTTAATTTCCGGTATAGAACCGCCCTTGATATTCCGGACATCCTGCACATTTCTTCGATATCCCCGTTTGTGCGTGAATAAAGAGACGAAAGATAATGCTTTTCGGTTGCAGCCATTATATCTCGAAAACTTGGGAGAGGTTTTTGAGGATCAGACATTATGGTTACGGGATCATTTTTTGTAAATGAAGCCCTTGTGACCCTGGCCCGGATCTTTGAGGGCAGGTGATAGGCAAAGAGTATTTTTTCCGACGGGGTTGAGGCGATACACGTTTCCATGGTGTTGACAAGCTCTCTGACGTTCCCCGGCCAGTCATATTTTTTGAGGGTTTCCATAAAATCATCAGACAATTCCTTTGGCTCGATTTTCTGCTGCCGGCAGAAAATTTCCGTATAATGGGATGCCATTTCGTCAATATCCGTTTCCCTGTTTCTCAAGGCCGGAAGCTCCAGGGAAAATGATTTCAACCGGTACAAAAGGTCATTTCGAAATTTGTGGGTCGCAGCCATCTGATCAATGTTTTTATTGGTGGCGGAAATCACCCGGAAATCACTTTGAATCTCCTCCTCACTGCCCACGGGTCTGAATTTTTTTTCCTGGAGCACTCTTAAAAAAGATCCCTGGATGGATTCCGGCAATTCCCCCACCTCATCCAGAAACAGGGTACCGCCGTTGGCCAGCAGTATCAGCCCGTTTCTTTTTCGGTCTGCGCCGGTAAAGGCTCCTTTTTCATGACCGAACAGAACGCTTTCAATAAAATTTTCCGACAATATGCTGCAGTCCACTACGATAAAGCTGCCCTTGGAGCGGGCACTGTTCTCATGGATGGCCTTGGCAAAAAGCTCCTTTCCCGTGCCTGTTTCCCCGGTCAGAAGCACATGGGCGTCTGTTTTTGCAATCCTTGCTATTTTTTTCAGACAGTCCTGAAGCACTCCGCTGCTGCCGATGATGGTGTGGGATTTCAGCAGGGGGGGAGGTGCAGACTGCTGCTTCTGCTCCCGGTATTCCAGGGCTCGCAGCACCTGGAGTTTGATGGCCTTGGACGACACCGGTTTCTGAATATAATCCCAGGCCCCGTTTTCAATGGCGAGTTCAGCTCCGTCGGGATCTGAAAAAGCAGTCAGGATGATCACCTGGGGTGCACCGGGTCTTACAGTAATGTCTTCTATGACTTCAAGGCCGCTTCCATCGGGGAGATTCACATCCAAGAGAACAATATCCACATCCAGAGCATTTACTTTTCCCATGCCCTCAGTCAATGTATAGGCGCACACCGCTTCAAGCCCAAGGCTCTGAACAATCCTTGCCAGGGTCAGGACGACCCCTTCGTCATCATCTATAATGAGAACCTTTGCTTTTTGCAAATATGTCATTTCAGAGACTTTTTTCTAATTGTTTAATTCAATCAAGAGAAAAATGAATTGGAATCAACTTTACAATATCCCCCGGATCAAGGCAAATTATTTTTTCCAGCTTTGGGTTCTAAACGGGTAATTATATATCTTAAAAAAATCTTGACAACAAATTTTAGATTTGAAAAAGTAGTTTTTTAAAAGACTAACTTTTATGCTGACCCCCAAAAGGAAAACATGGAAACCCAGCATCTGATCAAAAACAAAATAAAGACGTTCAAATTTAAATCTTTAAGGAGTGTTTGAATGACCTATCCCAGCATATACCCCACCGGAACCACTATTTATCTGCCCGAGAAATGTTTTAACGGCTATACCGTTTTCCAGGCCAAGGAGATAGGGGCGCTGTTGATTGACATGAATGGCGGAGAAGTCAAACTTTGGAAGGGCTTTCACGGATTTCCCAATAAGCTTCTCAAAGGGGGGTATATCCTTGGACATACAGGCGAACGATCCACCAAATTCAGCATGCAGGATTACCGTGACCTTGTCCAGGCAGACTGGGATGGACAGGTGGTTTGGAAATTCAATGAATATGAGTATATTGAAGATCCCGGCGAAGAATCACAATGGATGGCCCGGGTTCATCATGATTACCAGCGTCAGGGCAATCCTGTGGGGTATTATGTGCCAGGAATGGATGCCGCGCCGGACAGGGGCAATACCATGATCCTTGGTCATAAAAACCTGATCTGTAAAAAAATCTGTGATAAAAACCTGCTGGATGACACCATTTATGAAGTTTCATGGGAAGGGGATATCCTCTGGGAATGGGTATGCAGCGACCATTTTGACGCCTTTGGATTCCGGGAAGACGCAAAGAACGTGCTTTCCCGTGATCCCAACATGAGGCCCTGCGGCGGGGGAATGGGTGACTGGATGCATATCAATTCCATGTCGCTTCTGGGCCCGAACAGATGGTATGATTCAGGAGATCTGAGATTTCACCCGGATAATATCATAGCCGATGGCCGCGAAACCAACCTGATTTTCATTATCAGCAAAAAGACCGGGGAAATTGTATGGAAAGTGGGTCCGTACTATGATTACACCCCTGAAAAAAATCTGGGGTGGATCATTGGACAGCATCATGCCCACATGATCCCCAAAGGACTTCCCGGAGAGGGCAATATTCTGGTGTATGACAACGGTGGGTGGGCCGGTTACGGCACCTGTCATCCGGGCAGTGTCAGCGGTACAAAAAATGTATTGCGGGATTATTCAAGGGTCCTGGAGTTTGATCCGGTTGCATTAAAAATTGTCTGGCAGCACACCCCCCAGGAAGCAGGACTTGTTCACCCCATGGACAGCAACCGGTTTTACAGCCCTTTCATCAGCTCTGCCCAGCGGCTGCCCAACGGAAACACCCTTATTACAGAAGGCAGCGGCGGCAGGATCATAGAAGTAACAGCCGCACATGAGCTGGTTTGGGAATATATTTCACCCTACTGGGGGAAGCATTTTAAAATGAATATGGTCTACCGGGCCTACCGTTACCCATACGATTATGTCCCCCAGGTGGAGCCCCCTGATGAAATTGGCATAGCCCCGCTGGATATCACAAATTTCAGGGTTGCGGGAGCAGGCCCCAAAGGCCCACGTTCCGAGGCACTGGTAAAAGGTGTTGTCCCTTACCAGACATCTTCTGCGCTTTGTGTCATATCGGACAAGGATGATATAAAATGATGCTTCAGCTTTTTACTGCCACCGGCTGCATGCGATGCAAAATTGTTAAAACCTATATGGCCAAAAATAAAATTGCCTTTGAGGAGCTGGATATTAACACGGATGGGAAAGAAGCCTTTAAGGACTTTTACCGGAAAAACCGGCCGGATATATTCAGGGGCCTGGAGGGTGTGGAATTTCCCATCCTGTTTACCGGCAGCAGGATTTATCAGGGCGTCGGCATTATCCTGGCCTATCTCATGGCAGATGAAAGACTGAACCGGTTTGTCACCAGAAGCGATTTATCCCATGGTTGGATCAGCGGGTTAAATATCTCTGCCGAACCCTTTGCCGACGGCAGGGATTTTCTTGCCCTCCTTGAATTCCTTAAAGACAACGGGCTGATGATTCAGCTGGAAACGGATGGGCGGAACCCTCTCCTGCTTGAACAAATATTAAAAGAAAACCGGGTTCATCGATTGATTTTTCATCTTCGCGGTCCTGCCGAACTTTATGAACCCATCACCGGGCTTGCCCTGATGCCGGATGACCTCATTCAAAGCTTGTCATTATTGAATAAGGCTGCCGAATATCAGATCCTCCTGCAAATATCGGTCATCCCCCGAGAGGACGGCACAAGCCGGTATCTGAGCCCGGAAGAAGCTGCCCGGTCTGCCGAGATTGTGGAAAAAGCCACCGGCCGCAAAAAACATCCTTTTTTTATCCAGGCCCCGTCATGGACAAACAAGATGAATATTTCTCAATTATTACCGGCAGAATTATTTAAATACCGGACCCTGTGCAGACGCCACATGGTATTATGCGACATATTAAAAGAATAAAAACCAAAGGAAAAATATGGAACCTGCCTTACAGAACAGCACCATTCATAAAGGACGAATTTCAGATCAGATAAAAACCATTTTAAAACAGGCCATTCTGGATGGGCATTTCAAACCGGGGGACAAATTCCCGCCTGAAGTTGAAATCGCCCAGAAATACAATGTGAGCAAGGTGTCTGCCCGGGAAGCATTACGGGAAATGGAAACAGAAGGTCTGATCCGGAAAAAGAGAGGCATATTCGGTGGAAGCTTTATTGCCGAACCCGGTTCTGAAAAAATGGCGGATGCAGTGATCAACTCCTATCTTTTCGGCGGTATCACCGCATCCGACCTGGCTGAGTTCAGACGGGTTCTTGAACCGCAGCTTGTCAGGCTGGCAGCAGAACGACGGACCGATGAAGACCTGGCTGCCATGGAACAATGCCTTGAGGAAATTGAAACCTGCATCCGGGAGGGGCAACCGGATCAGACCAGAGCCATCCAATTTCACTGTCTGATTGCCGATGCCTGCCACAACCCCTTTATCAGCAGCCTCATGGCCGCCATGGTGGGTGTGTTCCAGAAAGTCCTGGCCAAAACCCCGGAACACAAAATCGCTGTAAAAGATATTGAATACAACCGTCGGTTTTTCGAATGTATCCGCCAAAGGGACGGGGAAGGCGCAGCCAAGGTGATGGAAGACCATTTTGACACCCTGGAAGAGCTTATAAAAGAGACCATGAGCCGTAACGACCGGAAGGAATAACGGCTTTTGACAGAACCATACAACATATAACACGCTTTTAAAAGGAGTAAAAATCATGAAATACACCCTGAAGCAGTTCAAAATTCTCTCGATTCTCTTGGTTTTATTCACCCTTTTCGCCGGCCAAAGCCTGGCCCAGGATATTAAAGGCCCCATAAAAATAATTGTTCCTTACCCTGCCGGAGGCGGCTCTGATATTGTGGCCCGCCTTTGCGCAGATAAAATGAAGGACAGCCTCGGCCAGCCGGTGATTGTAGAAAACAAACCCGGTGCAGGCGGAAGGGTTGGAACGGAATACGTCAAAGGGCTTCCCCCAGACGGAAGTGCCATGCTGGTAGTCAACCCGGCGCTTTTTGTGATAAACCCTCTGGTGTTTTCAAAACTTGCCTATGATCCTGAAAAAGATTTTGAGCCTGTTTCCCAGATCATGACCTATCAGTTTGTGCTGTCGGTTCCGGCGACTTCTCCGGTTAAAGATGTGAAAGACCTTATTGAATGGCTCAAGAAAAATCCCAAAGAAGCCAATTTCGGCTCGCCTGCAGCCGGCAGCCTTCCCCATTTCTTCGGGCTTTTAGTTGGAAAAGCAGCCGGAATCGAAATGGTTCACGCCTCCTACAATGGTTCGGCTCCTCTTCTGACAGCCCTGATGGGCAATCAGATTCCCATGGGGATTGACACCTTTGAAGCGGAAGCTGCCCATCATCCGGATAAAATCCGTATCCTGGCCACCTCGGATGTGTCAAGAAAGCTGCCGGATGTCCCGACTTTTAAGGAGCAGGGACTGGATATTGAAGGCGTGGGCTGGAATGGCATTGTGGTCCCTGCAAAAACGCCAAAGGCCATTATCGACAAATTAAGCAATGCCATCGCTAACGCCATCAAGTCTGAGGATGTCAGCCAAAAGATAAAACAACTTGGATCAGACCCCACAGGAACAGACAGCCAGAAATTTGCAGATATTATTAAAAAGGACAAGGAAAGGTGGAGCCCGGTTGTACAGGCCTCAGGGTTCAAGGCTGAATAACAGAGCATAAGCATGCTTCATATTCGGGTTGGCGGCCCTGCTGGGAATTTTTTCCCCGGGCCGTCAACCTTGAAACTATTGTCATCAAAAGCATCACCATTTCCTGGAGTTTTTTATGAAATCCGCTATAAATCAAAAAGACCTTGCCGCCTCCTTCATCTTTATAGTCCTGGGCATCATTTCCATGTATTTCTCAGTGTCCTACAAAATAGGAACTGCCGCCAATATGGGACCTGGATATTATCCCTTTGCACTTGGTGCCGTTTTGACGGTTTTAGGCGTTATCATTGCATTTCAGAGCATGTCGATTTCGCCGGGTAAAGATACCCGGATTTCCTTTAAAATAAAACCGGTTTTAATGATCCTATCTTCGGTTTTTATCTTCGGGTTGAGTCTTGAGACCCTGGGGCTTTTTGCTTCCATCATCTTTCTGGTTATTTTTTCAAGCATGGCAGGAGATGAATTCAAGCTTAAGGAAGCCGTTATCAATACCGTGGTCATGCTCCTGATGGTGTTTATTATATTTATTTATTGCCTTGAATTTCAATTGCTTCTCTGGCCCGGTTTTATTTTCAGCCAATCATAACTCCCTTTAAAGGAAACAGGACATGGATCTTTATGCAAATCTCTTGCTTGGTTTCAACACTGCCGTCTCACCCATGAACCTTCTCTATTGCTTCGGCGGGGTGCTCATCGGCACCCTGATCGGTGTACTGCCGGGAATCGGACCGGTTCAGACGCTGGCCATTCTTCTGCCGACGACATTTGCCCTTTCTCCCATTTCAGCCCTCATCATGCTGGCCGGGATATATTATGGGGCGCAATACGGGGGGTCTACCACTTCGATTCTTATGAATCTCCCGGGTGAGGCGTCTTCTGTTGTCACCTGTCTGGATGGGAACCAGATGGCAAGACAGGGCAGAGCAGGTGCAGCGCTCACCATTGCAGCGCTGGGTTCTTTTTTTGCCGGATGCGTTGCAACGCTGATGATCGCCGTGTTGTCCATTCCCCTTGCCGACCTGTCCCTGAAATTCGGCCCGGCAGAATATTTCTCAGTTATTGTTTTCGGATTGATCGGATCCATTGTGCTTGCGTCAGGGTCCATCATAAAAGCTGTGGGAATGATTGTGGTGGGGCTTTTGCTCGGCATGGTGGGGACGGATGTGACAAGCGGTGTCCAGCGGTTCTGCTTCGGGATTTCCGAATTATCCGACGGCATAGGGTTTGTCGCCCTTGCCATGGGGCTGTTCGGCATCTCTGATATTATAAACAGCCTGGAAAAAAAAGAAAAAAGGGATATATTAAAAGGCAAGCTGACCGGGTTCATGCTGAGCAAAAAAGAATTCATCACTTGTATTCCCGCTGTCCTGAGAGGAACCCTGTCCGGATGCCTTCTCGGAATCCTGCCCGGGGGAGGCGCGGTACTCGCCTCTTTTTCCTCGTATATGTTAGAAAAGAAAATATCCAAAAACCCTGAAAGTTTCGGAAAAGGCAACATAAAGGGGGTGGCTGCTCCGGAATCCGCCAATAACGCAGCTGCACAGACTTCTTTTATCCCCCTCCTGACACTGGGAATCCCATCTAATGTTGTGCTTGCCATTATGGCGGGGGGCC
>CAZUDE010000003.1:295965-315218 GCA_964619205.1 uncultured Desulfobacula sp.
GATGATCCACGGTATTCAGCCGGGCCCCCGGGTCATTGAAAGCAACCCGGCTCTTTTCTGGGGAGTCATTGTCTCCATGTGGGTCGGAAATCTCATGCTGATCATACTGAACCTGCCGCTGATAGGAATATGGGTCAGACTTCTTTCTGTTCCTTACAGGCTCCTCTACCCTGCTATTCTTGTTTTCTGCTGCATAGGGCTTTACAGTGTGAATAACAATACTTTTGATATTGGACTCACTGCTCTTATCGGTCTTATGGGATACATTTTTATAAAACTTGACTGTGAACCCGCACCTTTGATACTAGGCTTTGTACTGGGGCCCATGATGGAAGAAAACTTCAGACGCTGCATGCTTTTATCCCACGGAGATCCAACGGTTTTCTTTACCCGCCCGTTGTCTCTGATTTTTCTTGCACTATCCTTCATCATGATCGCTATTGTAGGAATCCCCGCCCTTCAAAAGAAACGGGATGTCGCTTTTCAAGGGGAGGATCAATAAAAAAAGGAATATGCATGCCAAAGATCCTGATCCGTACCATTGTTGTAAATAAAGGCCGTGCGCCGTTCTGCCTTAAAACCTTTCAGCAGTGCCGGGGATGTTTTGGATGGCGCAACATGCTCAAGGCCGCCCATGAACAGGATGCCTGGCAGAACCGCCCCTTTAAATGCCCCATGACGGGCCTGACGCTGAAGGTGGAGGCAGATCATGCGCCCCATCCATAATATAAAGGAATTTCACCGGCCAACCCATTTAAAAGAGGCTCTTGAGCTTTTATCCGGGCTTGGAAATAAAACCGGGCTCATTGCCGGCGGCACTGATCTTCTCCCCCGGCGGCAGGGGGGCCGGACCGGCATCACCAGACCCTGTCTTGTGGATATCCTGGGCCTGGGCCTGAATTATATCAAAAAAACAAAAACCCATATCCTCATCGGTGCGGCTACAGATATCAACGCCCTTGCCTCATCTCCCATTTTTCTCTCAAGCCCTTACAATGTCCTTTCTGAAGCAGCCCTGGCACATTCCACGGTTACCTTGAGAAACCGCGCCACCCTGGGCGGAAACCTCTGCAATGCATCTCCCCATGCTGATCTTGCCCTGCCGCTCCTGGCACTGGATGCCATCCTTATCTGTGAAGGATCCAACGGGAAAAAGACCCTGAACCTGAAAGAGTTTTTTACCGGTCCCCATTGCACCGTGCTGGAACCGGGTGAAATCCTAATTGAAATAAGGATTCCCCTGATAAGGGAAAATTCCGGCACAAATTTCATCAAACAGACACGACAGCACACTGCCATTGACATGGCGCTCGTCAATGTGGCCGCCTGCCTCTGCCTTAAAGACGGAATCTGCACATCGGCCAGAATCGCCCTTGGCTCGGCAGGACCTTTTCCCTTCAGGGCAAAAAAGGCCGAAGCCCTTCTGGAAAAAACCACTGTAGATGAGGATATCATCAAAAAAGCAGCCCTTCTGGCGGCAGAAGAATCCTCTCCCATTGATGATATCAGGGCCACAGCCGCCTACAGGAAAAAAATGATTCCCCTCCTGGTCCGGCAGTCCCTGGAAAAAAGCCTTGAAAGGAGCCGGCAATGAAGCCCATACGGATCAATATCAACGGTGCCTGGCATGACATCCTTGCAGAACCCGGAGAGCGGCTCATTGATACACTCCGGGAAAGGCTGCATCTCACCGGCACCAAGGAAGGATGCGGCGAAGGCCAGTGCGGGTCCTGCACCATCAATTTCAACGGGAAAGCGGTTCTTGCCTGTCTCATGCTCACAATCCAGGCCGACGGCGCCCATATTCTGACCATTGAAGGACTTCAGAACGGACTTTTGCTTCACCCCCTGCAGAATGCTTTTCTCACCGAATCCGCAGTTCAGTGCGGGTATTGCACGCCGGGCATGATCATGGCCGGGCATGCCCTGATCTGTTCAACCCCTGATCCGGATGAAACAAAAGTCAAAGCCTGTCTTTCAAACAATCTTTGCCGGTGTACAGGATATGAACAACCGGTCAAGGCCATCCTCAAGGCTGCAGCAGAAATGAAAGGAGAAACCCCATGACGGAGATTTTGACAACCATTGGAAAATCCTTTCAGAGAATAGATGGTGTAGACAAGGTCACGGGTGCGGCAAAATTTGCCCCGGACCTGAGGTTTGACAAAATGCTTTATGCAGGACTTGTCCGCAGCCCCCATGCCCATGCAAAAGTCATCCGCATCCACAGTGATGAAGCCCTGAAATTAAGCGGTGTCAAAGCCATGGCCACGATATTTGAAGTTCCAAAAGTCATTCAATACTGGTTTTTTCTCCGGACCGACAAAAAGAAAAAAGAAATGTTTCTGCATGATGATATTGTCCGGTTCAAGGGCGACCCGGTTCTGGCCATTGCCGCTGTGGATGAAAAAACCCTTGAAAAAGCCCTTTCCCTTGTCAAAGTGGACTATGAACCCTTAAGGGCCATCCATGACCCTGAAAAGGCCCTGAAGGAAACATCCGTGAGGCTCCATAAAAAAGGGAATATCGCTTTCAAGGTTCAAAAAGAATTCGGCAGCGTTGAAAACGGATTCAACGCCTCGGACGTCATCATTGAGACCACCTACCATACCTCAAAACAGAAACACGCAAGCATCGAACCCATCGGCACCTGTATTGCAAGTTTTGAATCCAACGGCAGACTCACGGTCCATTCCTCCACCCAGCTTCCCCACTGGAGCCAGCATTATCTGGCAGAAGCCATGGATCTTCCCCTGAACCGGGTCAGGGTGATAAAGCCTTATACGGGCGGGGCCTTTGGGGGGCGGTGCGGACTTATCCACGGGCTTGAACTCATGTGCAGCGTGCTTTCTAAAAAGACTTTGCAGCCGGTCCGGATGTGCTTTTCCAGGGAAGAAGATTTTAATGCCACGGAAAGCCGTCATCCCATGATCATCCGCATGAAAACCGGGGCAAGCCGGGACGGTATCCTTCTGGCCAATGAAGCCAAAATCCTTTCCGACACCGGGGCCTACGGCACCCATTACATCGGCGTCCTGGCCGACTGCCTCTCTACCGGCGTCGGGCTTTACAACATCCCCAACTACAAATTTTCAGGTACTGCCGTCTACACCAACACCTCCATGGCCGGGGCCCTGCGGGGATACGGTAATCCCCAGATGAATTTTGCCCAGGAATCCCAGATGGACATCCTTGCAGACAAGCTGGGTATGGACCCCCTGGCCTTCCGCCTGAAAAATTACCGGAAGGCCGGGGAGATGGACCCGGTCTTAAACGAGCGCATCCTGAGCAACGGTCTTGCCCTGTGCCTTGAAAAAGGGGCGGCCGCTTCAGGATGGAAAGAAAAAAGAACCAGAATCCAGAACAGTTCCATTAAAAAAGGCATCGGTCTTTCCATCATGCTCCACGGCACAGGAGCGGCCAGGGCCCTGCCTGATCCGGGGTCAGCCTTTCTCATGATCAATTCCGACGGGACCGTGAATCTTCATACCGCAGCCGCGGACGAAGGCCAGGGAAGCCGCACGGTTCTGGCTCAGGTAGCGGCAGAAATTCTCAGGGTTGACTTTGAAAATATCTCGGTTTCGGAAACCGATACCGACATCACCCCGCTGGACTGCGGCACCCACGGCAGCCGCCAGGCCTATTGCGGCGGACTCACGGTAAGGGATGCTGCCCTGGATGCAAAAAAGAAAATGCTTTTCCATGCCGGCAATCTTCTTAACGTCACTCCCGAGGCCCTGAAAATTGAAAAATCCGTGATCTTTGAAAAAGCAAACCCGTCCAATAAAATTGCCATCAAAGACCTCATGCAGAGACTCCAGATCCAGGACATGGGCCTTTGCACCCAGATCACGGGATCGGCCAGCGGGATCGCCCCGGCCATGCCCGGCTATTACGGAGCCGTGTTTGCTGAGGTTGAAGTCAATGAAAAAACCGGAGAAATAAAAGTCTTGAAGCTCACCAGTGCTTTTGATGTGGGAAAGGCCATCAACCCGGAAATGGTCAGGGGCCAGATTGTGGGCGGTGGGGTCATGGGCATAGGCTTTGCCCTCACCGAAGGCCTTATCCGCAAAGACGGTCATATCCTGAATCCCGGATTCACGGACTACAGGCTGCTTAGGGCCTGTGATGCACCCCCTGTGGAAGCCATTATCGTGGAATCCAATGAACCCACAGGACCCTTTGGCGCCAAGGGCATCGGGGAAGGCTGCATGGTCAACGTGGCCTCGGCCGTTGCCAATGCGGTCTGCCATGCCACAGGCGTCCGTCTCACAAACCTCTGCATGACGCCCGAGGCCGTCCTCAAGGGGTTGAAAACCGATTGAGATCCAGCACCCGGGGCAGATCAGAAAGGTTATTGATAATGCAGTCGGGATTTTTCCGTAAAAGATCTTCCCGGCTGTCAAACCCTGTGAGAACGCCGATGGTTTTCATGCCTGCGGCCCGGCCCGCGGTCATATCAATGGCGGTATCCCCTACATAGGCACAGGCATGGGCCTCAAGCCCCATTCTTTCCCGGCAGAGGATCAAGGGATCAGGATGGGGTTTTCTGCGTTCTGCATCACCGGAAGAAATGACGACTTCAACCAGATCCGAAACTCCTGCCTGGTCCAGGATCTTCATCTTATCTTTTATATTTTTCTCAGGCGTTGAAGTCACAATCCCCATCCGGATACGGCGGGCATGAAGCAGACGAAGCACAGCCCCGGTATCGAAAAAAGGCCGGACATTTTTCAAAAACAGGTCCGGATAAACCGCCTCAATGATCTTCCAGGCGGCTGCCTTGGTTTCTTCAAGCGTCTTCCCCGGTGCGGCCTTTAATATCAATTCCCATTGAAAGGCATCGTTCTGTGCTGCTTTTAAAATATCCTGCCGCGGCACCTTTGGCAGCCCCAGGCGTTCCAGGGTAATTTCCACAATACGGTAATAGGATTCAATGGAATCGATAAGAGTCCCGTCAAGGTCAAACAGAACTGCATCCAGTGAAAAAAGAGGGGAGAGCCTTACCTCAACCCGGTCCCCGTCCGTTAAGGTCAGAAAATCTCTCAATTTCACCGGGGCCATGATTTCCATGACCTGGCGGCCATGGATATTGACATCGGCAAAAGGGCGAATCAAAGCTGCTTTTACAGGCCCGATCCATACGGGCAGCATTCGTGATGAACAAAAAGTCTCATCCGGCGGAACAAAATCCTCCCATCCCTGATCCGACAGCGTCTCAAACCGCTGAATATCCTCCGGCCTGATTTCAAGATTAAGTGTTCCGGGAAAGGGAATGAATCCGAATTTTTCCAGGCACTGCTCTTTCACCCAGAAAAGTTCTGTAAAAAAAGCAGCCTTGTTTGACCCCCGGATCAGTTTTCCGGAGATGACAATCGGGACAGGAGTATTCATTTTTTATCTTTCTGAAACCATTTTTTTTTTTGAAAATCATCCGGGGATAAGGCTTTCCTTTTCCCGATCATGGAATATAGCCGGTTTAAAAGTTCATGATCTTTGTCAAGAAAAGCTTCAAAGGAACTAATGGCCCGGTTCAGGGTGAGGTCAAGGAAAGGCCGGATCTCATCCAGCACCTCCTTTGGGAGAAGGCCATAGGCATCCACAAGGTTGCCGGTCCAGACATCCAGGGCTTTTTTATCCATTTCATCCATGCTTTTTTTCTGATACACATACCCTTCAAGGGCACCTACGGATGCGGAAAATTCATAAATCTGTGTATATATGTGCATTCTTTCTCCTCTTGTTTTTAAAAAAACCTATCTTATCCCAAAAGCCGTGTCAAGACGGATATCCGTTCTGCACATTCCTGGCTGGAACAATTATTTTTTTCAAAATATAGTCTTGACACGCCACAATTGTATACAGTATACAACAATGGATAATCCGTCATGAAAACATAATAAAATTCATTAGTTCATGACCCTTTGAAAGCGCTGTTAACTTCAGATGTAAGGATATATCATGACTGCAAAAACACATGAAAAGGAACTTGAACGACTCAGAAGCCTTCAAAAAAAAGCCTCCATGGGAGGAGGTGAAAAAGCCCTGCAACGTCACCGATCCGCTGGAAAACTGACCGCCGGGGAAAGGCTCGCCCTTTTGTTTGATCCGGGCAGCTTTGTTGAGCTGAACGATCTTGCCGAAAGCCAGTGTGTGGATTTCGGCATGGAAAAACGAAAAGTGACCGGGGACGGGGTGGTCATCGGGTACGGCACCATCAACGGCCGCACGGTTTTTTCCTATGCCCAGGATGTCACCGTCCTTGGCGGGTCCGTAGGCACCATCCACGGTCAGAAAATCTGCAGAATCATGGATGAGGCCCTGAAAGTCAAAGCCCCCATTGTGGGACTGTTCGATTCAGGCGGCGGGCGGCTTCACGAAGGATTTTTTGCCTCCAAAGGCGTGGCCGGCATGTTTTATCGGAATACAGCCGCATCCGGGGTCATCCCCCAGATTTCCTGCATCATGGGGCCCTGCGCCGGGGTATCGGTTTATTCCCCTGCCCTGACGGATTTTATCATCATGATTGAAAAACAGAGCCAGATGGTCATTACCGGCCCCAAGGTCATCCAGGATGTCACCGGCGAAACCGTCACCCTTGAGGAACTCGGCGGCGCCAAAGTTCACAGTGTGATCACGGGACAGGCCCATTTTGTAGCAGAGTCGGATGAACAAAGCATTGAATTGATCCGGTATCTCTTGGGCTTTCTGCCGTCCAGCCATGAGGAGGCCCCGCCCTCTTTTCCCTGTGACGACCCCCTGGACCGCAAAAACCATATCCTGACCGATATTGTTCCGGCTGAATTCAAAAAAGCCTATGACATGCACAAAGTCATTGCCGAGATCGTGGACAACAATGAATTTCTTGAAGTCCTGCCTGAATTTGCCCCCAATATCATCACAGGTCTTGCCCGGATGAACGGCAGCACTGTGGGCATTGTCGGGAACCAGCCCTCGGTTAAGGCCGGATGCCTGGATTATCATTCTGCAGACAAGGCTGCCCGATTCATCCGTTTCTGTGACTGTTTTAACATTCCACTGGTGAACCTGGTGGATGTTCCCGGCTATTTTCCCGGGGTTCACCAGGAACATGCCGGGATCATCCGGCATGGCGCAAAAATGCTCTATGCCTATGCCGAAGCAACCGTACCCAAAATCACCCTGGCCTTAAGAAAAGAATACGGCGGCGCCGTCATGGCCATGTGCTGCGCCGGAATGGGGGTGGATCTCATGATGGCCTGGCCCGTTGCCCAGCTCGTGGTGCTCGACACTGCGGCCGCCATCAATATCATCTATAGAAAAGAAATAGAGGAAGCAGAAGACCCCAAGGCGTTCAAGGCCCAGAAAATCGAAGAATATGATTACAAATATTCAAACCCCTTCCATGCCGCCTCCAATATGCTGGTGGACCGGATCATCGAGCCTTCTGAAACACGAACCGAGATCATCCGGGCTTTGTCCATGCTCAAAAACAAGAAACGGCCGGAACCGTTCCGGAGGCACGGCAATATTCCCATGTAAAGACAAATAAAATGCTCATGGGCTGCAATTTAAAAATTCATATTCACAACATTTTGAAATAAGGAGACAAACCCGTGGATTTTTTACTATCAAAAGAACAGAAATCAATTCAGAAAGCAGCCCGGGAATTTGCCCGTGGTGAACTGGCACCGGTGGGCCGAGAACTTGACCTGACTGAAACCTATCCTGGCGATATCGTAAAAAAGGCAAGGGAGCTGGGGCTCATCGGGCTCTTTGTGCCTGAAAAATTCGGTGGGCCCGGTCTTGGATATCTGGAGCAGGCCATTGTTCTGGAAGAACTCTGGAAAGTGGACCCCGGCATCAGCCAGCAGCTCTGTTCCCTGACATTCGGCGCAGAGGAATTCATCCTTTTCGGAACCGATGAACAAGGCAAAAAATTTTTAGACCCTATTTTTAACGGGGATGGCGTCATGGGCTTTGCCATTACCGAACCCGATGCCGGCTCCGACACCCTTGCCGCCTCCACCACCGCGGTCAAAGACGGCAATGAATGGGTCTTGAACGGGTCAAAGGTCATGATCGGCAACGGCACCAAAGGCACCTTCATGCTCATCTACTGCCTCACAGACCCGGACAACCCCTCCCGGTCCAAACGCCACAGCATCATTGTTGTGGAGACCGACCGGCCGGGTTACAAAGCCGAGCCCATGCACGGGAAAATGGGGCTTCGCTGCTCAGACACGGCCGCCATTTACCTGACCAACTGCCGGGTCCCGGCTGAAAATCTCATCGGGGCCCAGGGCAACGGGTTTCACCAGCTCATGGCCTTTTTTGACCGGAGCCGGGCCTATGTTTCCGCCCACGGCGTGGGTCTGGCCCAGGGTGCCCTTGACATGGCCGTAAAGCATGTCAGGGACAGGAAACAGTTTGGAAAACCCATCGGCAGCTTCCAGGGAGTCCAGTTCAAGATTGCAGACATGGCCGTCAAGGTCGAATTGGCAAGGAACATCATGTACAAGGCAGCCTGGCTCCTGGACAACGGCACGCCCGACACCCATGTCACGGCCATGGCAAAGCTCTACGCTTCCCGCATTGCCGTGGAAGTTGTGGATGAAGCCCTCCAGCTCCATGGCGGATATGGATATTTTGATGATTATGATATAGAGCGGTTCTACCGCGCGGCAAAAGTCCTTGAAATCTACGAAGGGGCCAAGGAAATCGAAAAGATGATCATCGGCCGCACCATTATCGGCAAGTAAAGAGACACCTCGATCTAAAAGGCAGGAGAAGAATTTTATTAAAGGCTTCTCCTGCCTTTCTATTGAGCTTTCTTAAAATGGTATTAAAATACTCACAGTGTCATTTTAAAGGAGGCGCCATATGATTTCGATCATAAAAGAAAGAACTGCCAGTTTTGATGTAGATGTGCAAAAAGGATTCACCCCCCTCTGCCCTGATGAGCTTCCTGTGGCTGAAGGCGACACCCTTGCAGAGGCCCTGAACCGTCAGGCCGGCCTTGCCCGGCTCCGGGTCGGTTCCAAAGACGCCCATCCTGAGAATGCCGTCTGGCTGGCCGATGAAAAAAGGCCCCAGTTCTCAAAAGTGGCCGGCAAGAATGTTGATATCCGCTGGAATGCTCACTGCATTGTCGGCACCAGAGGGCATGAACTCATCGACGGCCTGCCTCACCCGGCGGATTATGATTTTTTTGTCCAGAAAGGAATGGAGCCTGACATGCACCCTTACGGTGCATGTTTTCATGATCTCTTGGAACGTCAGAGCACAGGGGTGATCGAGTTTTTACGATGCAACAGCATAGAAACGGTGCTTGTGGGGGGTCTTGCCACGGACTATTGCGTTAAAACCACTGCCCTGCAACTGGCTGGCGCCGGTTTTAATGTCATCGTCAATCTGTCTGCCTGCCGCGGGATTTCATTGGATACGATCCAGTCAGCCATTCATGAGATGAAAGACCGGGGGATCATCGTGGTTGAATCGTTATAAATGTGACATCCAAATAGGGCCATACAAAATGAAAGAGGACAAACCCATCATCAGAACCCTCATGGACACGGACCGTTACAAACTGTCCATGCAGAAGGCGTTTTTGCACCATCACCCGGGCGCCTATGCCAGGTACAGGTTCAACTGCCGGACCAAGAGCGCGCTCATGGGCCAATATGCCGATGAAATCCGGGAGCAGGTCCAAAGCCTTGATTCCCTGACTTTTTCCGGAGAAGAGCTGGAATATATCAAAAAAATCCCCTCTCTTGCAGGGGATTATGTGGATTTTTTAAGAATCTTCCGGCTGGATTCCCGGATGGTGACCATTGAAAACAGAAATGGCGAGCTGATAATTGAGGCGGACGGACCCATTGTATATGTAATGCCCTTTGAGCTGTATATCCTCCCCATTGTCCAGGAAGTCTGTTTTAAAAACCTATACCCTGACCTGGATTATTCCGAAGGAAAACGGCGGCTTGAGGCAAAAATCGATTTCCTGAAAACCACCAAAGGTCTTGAAGGATTCAGGTACGCTGATTTCGGCGGTCGGCGGAGGGCGTCACGGGACTGGCATGACTACACGGTCATGCGCCAGGCCGAAGCACTTGCCCACCGGTTCAACGGAACAAGCAATATGTGGCTGGCCATGAAACATGGGATCACCCCCATCGGTACCATGGCCCACGAATATCTCCAGGCCTTCCAGGCCCTGGGGCCAAGGCTTGTGGACAGCCAGAAAGCCGCCCTTGAAGCCTGGGTCAAAGAATTCCGGGGTGATCTGGGAATCGCCCTCACCGATGTGGTGGGCATGGACGCTTTCTTAAGGGATATGGATCTTTATTTTGCAAAACTCTTTGACGGTTTCCGCCACGATTCCGGCTGCCCCTATGAATGGACCCGGAAACTGGCGGCAAGGCTCAAGGAACTCAAAATCGATCCCAGAACAAAAACCGCCGTGTACAGCGACAGCCTCACCATAGAAAAAGCCGCCACCCTGTACCTCTCGGTAAAAAATACCATCACTGCTGTCTTCGGCATAGGGACGCATCTCACCAATGACTGCGGCCCCGAGCCCTTTAACCTTGTAATGAAGATGGTGGAATGCAACGGCCAGCCGGTTGCCAAGATTTCCGATTCACCCGGTAAATGCATGTGCGACAATGAAAACTATCTGAACTACCTGATGCAGGTCTTTGGTATTTCACAGACATTAAGGGGCTGAGACCTGAATTAACAATAACAGGATCAATGATGAACCCTAAGCTGGGGAAAGGGTATTTCCCAGTTGTTGGCATTGCAGGCCTCCACACACCATTTCTGGACGGCCCGCGACAATTTGTAATAGGACGGCGCCATCTCCCCTTTGAAATCCGCGATCACGACCAGATCCAGAGAAGAACTTCCAGCGCTAAAGAATTCCACCTGAAGACTTAAAAGACCGTTTTCATATCCCTCCTTTTTGACGGCTCCTTTGATATAGGCCAAAAGGATATCCGGAATTTCAGACGTGATGTCTTTCTGAAGATCATAGCTCAGACCGAAAACACTCCTCAAGGTAAAATTTTTTGACAGGTTCAGCGGTGTCTGGGCAAGAAAATCAGGTGTCTGATAGATTTTCTGTGTCCCTGAAGGTTGAATGATTTCAACCATTTCATGGGAAAGGCCCTTTACTCTTCCCCAGGTTCCGTCGGCAAGAATGACCCAGTCGTTTTTCGTGCACGGGAACCAGGGTTCATCCTCATGAAAAGGGCGTGACACCTGATCCAGGAGGGCTTCAATGGGCAGCCGGAGAATCGTTTTCAAATACGGGTTTTCAAGTTCGCAGAAAAGATTTATGCTTTTCACTATCCAGGGAACCCCTTGAAAAATCATCCTTTCTCCTTCCCTGACCGCCCCGATATTGAGCATGAGACCGCTCTGCTTCCAGAACCTTGGCAGTGTATTGCGGACCGTCCACCCCAGACCCAGGAAAAAGACAATGGACAAGCTTAAAAGAACCCAGTCTTCAAAAACATAGAAGACCAGGACCAGGACAAACAGGGTCAAAACCATGGCCGCCGTCCTGGCAAGGAGTTCGAACAACCGGATATGAAAAGGCTTATAAGGCAAATGATATCCGGGAATCAGCCGGATCAGGTGCCGGGTTCCCAGCCTCAGCAGCAGGAGGGATAAAATGCATGCAACAACCGCAATAATAAGAAAAAGCCCCCTTGTACGGAAAAATTTCTTTATGGAAATCCCTGAGCTTTCAATCAGGGACCGTTCCTGGCCGTTCATTTCCGAAAGCTGCATATTGGCGATATGGAGCTTGTTTGTGATCTGCTTTTCAATGCTTTTCCATTCCGGGAGAAGGGCTTCAAGATTCTTTTTGACTTCTCTGTCCTCGGTCTTTGAAACCAGCGCGGAAATATTTTTTGCGGCATTGCTGGAAACCAAAACAAGTCTTTCATAGTAGGCGACTTCGTCTTTGAGCTTGGTTTTATTCCTGGCATTGACCGTCATGCGCTTTATTTCCTTGATGCCCGGCTCAACAAGAGCAACAAGCTCTTCTTTCCAGTCAAAGGTCTCATCCTTTTTCCCGAGGAACAATCCGATATCCACCCCTGTTGCAATCCGTTCAAAATCCGTCCTGGCGTCATTGAGCTGTTTATCCATCTTGGCAATCTCGGATTCCAGATTTGTCTTTTCGGTTTCCGAGGTGCTTTTCTCAAGCAATGCCTTTTTCTCTGTTATGCGCTGATTCAGATTTCTTTTCAGCTCAGAGATGGAAAAAAGCATCTTAATGGATGCTTCATCTTTTTCAGAAGCAAGATTCGGCTTAAGCGCATCCGTCAGCATACTTTTTTCTTCAGCAACTCCATGGCCGGACCCTGCACAAAAAATGACAAGAAAAAATAAAACAGCACTATATTTCATCATATTCACGGTTCCCATTCAATAATCAAAAAATCATAATCATATAAATTCCACGGGAGAATATCATGAAAAAGAGAATTGTTGATAATTATTTTCTTATTTTTCAAACAAAGCCGTCTGCTGTTTCAATCATAACCGCGACAGAATATATTTGAATTCAGATCGATAAACTGCAAATGGTTTTTATCAGGCTTTTTACAGTGATGATATTTTGAAAAAACCGGCTCTGTTGTTAAAAAAAGCATTTGACAATCCACTCTGAATTCATGATTAATATGAAATAACAAATATCCTGATCTCGAAAAATATCCATAAAATTGCTTAAGGGTTTCAGCAAGGCCATAGATAGTGAAAAACAAAATCGAACTTCGAACATTATTTATTGTATTGTCCATCATGGCGGTTCTGTCCTTTGCCGTTGGAGGATACCTTTATTATTCAGCTTTGATCAGGCATTCAGAAGCCCGGGCACACAAAGAGGCTGTTGAAGAATTAAGAGACCTTGGAAATACTATTGATATTTTTTTCACCTGGTCACTTATGTCTGTGAAATCCATAGCCGGGCTGAAGGAATTAAAACACGCTTTATTAAAAACCCATGATGTTGCCCTCAAGGATGCCGATGCGATTTTAAAACAGTTTTGTGATGACTTAAAAGTCAATGTCTGTTATCTGATGGACTCTTTTGGAAACACTGTCGCATCCAGCAACCATGGCGAACTCAACAGCTTTGTGGGGAAAAATTACGGATTTCGCCCATATTTTCAAAAGGCAATTCAAGGCAGCCCATCCGTCTATATGGCCCTTGGAATCACATCAAAGGAAAGAGGAATATATTACAGCCACCCTGTTTTTGACAACGAGGGCAAAACACCTATGGGTGTTGCGGTTATTAAGGCATCCGTTGAAATCATCGAAAAAGATTTCATGAAACCGTATCATGGGGTTGTGTTATTAACTGATCCCCATGGCCTTGTGTTTGTTTCAAATCGTTCCGACTGGCTCTATCACTTTTTGTGGCAGGTATCTTCTGAAACGATTTCAGAGATTGGTGAAAGAGGTCAGTTCGGCAAAGGCCCCTGGAATTGGACCGGGATGAAACTGATAAACAAAGACACCGCCGTTGACTCATTGGGGAATAAATACAGGGTTCACGAGCAAGGGCTTGTGAATTATCCTGATTGGCACCTGATCTATCTGCACAGCCAGGGTGACATAATGAAAACCGTCATCGAACCCTTACGGAAGACTGTTGGTGTTGTTGCAGTTGTATTGTGCTTTGCTTTCGGCATTGCTGTTCTTTTTCTATTCTTTAAGGCAAACAATGAAATTGTTCAACGAAAACTGGCCCAAAAGGAGCGTGAAGATATGATCGTCAAACTCCAGAACACACTTGCCGAGATAAAAACCCTCCGGGGAATTTTGCCCATCTGCTCCTCCTGTAAAAAAATTCGTGACGATAAGGGGTATTGGAATCAAATTGAGTCTTATATCAGCTCCTATTCATCCGCAGAATTCAGCCACGGCATTTGCCCCGAATGCAGCGACCTCCTTTATGGCCATGAAGACTGGTACATAGCATTAAAAAAAGAAGAAGAAGAAGAAGAACAAAAATAGTAAACCGATCTGTCCGGATATCAAAAAGGGATCACGCATGGCGGAAAAACCGACTTATGAGGATTTGGAAAAAAGGGTTAGGGAATTAGAGCGGTTGAAATCCGAACAAAAGCGGGTGGAAGAAAAATTATATGAAGAAATAATTTTCAACCAGACGCTGCTCCAGGCCGCCCCTGTTTTTTTTGTGGCGATAAATGCCCAGGGCAAAACAATAATGGTAAACGAAATGATGCTTCATTCGCTTGGATACAAACTAGAAGAAGTTGTTGGAAAAGATTATATGACAACTTTTGTCCCAAAAAAAAATCGTAAGGAGCTATCCGGAATATTTGATAATTTGATTCGACTGAACAAACCCACTCTAAATGAAAATTATATCCTGACAAAAGAGGGCAGGGAAATTTTAATTGAATGGCATGGAAGATCAATTTTTAATAAAAAAGGCGAGCTTGCCTACTTTTTTGGTTTGGGCATAGATATAACCAAACGCAGGAAGGCTGAAAATGAGTTGAAGGAAAGCGAAAGAAGATTCAGAGAGCTTGCAGAAATGCTGCCGGAAACTATTTTTGAAATCGACTTGCAAGGGAAACTGACATTTATAAACCAGAACGCATTTAATTTATTCGGATATACACAGGAGGAGTTTGAAAAAGGAATTAATATTTTAGGATTGATCCATGAAAACGACAGGAAAAGAGCGCTCACAAATATTAATAAAATCCTTAAAGGAGAGAACCCTGGGATTACCGAGTATGAGATATCCGGAAAGGATGGAAATTTTTTCCCTTGCCTGTTTCATTCTTCAGCTATCACTCAAAACAATATACCGGTAGGATTAAGAGGGTTTCTGATTGATATCACTGAAAAGAAACACACCCAGGAGATTCTTATTCAAAATGAAAAAATGATGTCCATTGGAGGATTGGCCGCCGGTATGGCCCACGAAATCAACAACCCTATTGCCGGAATGGTCCAGAACGCGCAGGTTGCAATTAATCGGCTTTCAAAAGACTTGCCGGCAAACGATGAAGCGGCAGCGGCAGCCGGCACAACCATGACCGCAATAAAAACATATATGGAAAAAAGAGGAATACTTCAGCTGCTCGGATATATAAATACTTCCGGCGCTCAGGCAGCAAAAATAGTTCAAAACATGCTGAGTTTTGCCAGGGGAAAAGATCTGGAAAAAAAACCCCATGATATGCCTGAACTGATTGAAAAAACCTTTGAACTGATGAGAAATGATTTTAACATAGAAAAAAATTATGATTTCAAAGACATACAGATTGTTCGAACGTATGACCCCGGGTTACCCGGTGTGCCTTGTGAAGAAACAAAAATTCAACAGGTCGTTATGAATATCGTGAAGAACAGCATTGATGCAGCCATAGAAGCCCAAAAAAAACTAAAAGGCCTTGTTTTATATTTCAGGCTGATCAATGAAAATAAAATGATCTGTCTGGAAATCGAGGATAACGGTCCAGGCATTGATCATGAAACCCGAAGACGGATTTTTGAACCATTTTTTACGACAAAAAGCGTTGATAAGGGAACCGGCCTCGGATTATCGATATCGTATTTTATCATTGTGGATAATCATAAAGGGGAGATGGAAGTTGAGTCATCTCCTGGAAAAGGCACAAAATTTATTATCAGGCTTCCGGTACAACCTGATTAAAGGGGAAAGATTATTCGAAATATTACATTTGCCATGCTTGTGTTTATCAGTTTAACTTTATTTTCAGGCCTTCCCCTGGCTGACTGCGGGACCGGTGATCCCCTGACACCTGTAGAAAGAGCCTGGTTGAATCAATACAATGGAAAAATCATTGTCAATAATGAAGCAGGATGGCCGCCGATTATAGATACGGATAAGAATGGCAATTCCTTTGGCATTGCCATGGATTATCAAAGATTGATCGAAAAAAAACTCAATTTCAAATTCAGGCTGGATAAGCCGGACACCTGGGCAAATTTCATGGAAAGATTTCAAAAAAAAGAAATCGATGTCAATAACAATCTCCAAAAAAATCCAAAGAGAGAGGAATATGCACTGTTCACAAAGCCTTATATTGAAATTCCAAATGCCATCATCGTCAGAAAAGAAATCAAAACCGCATTTACGCTGGAGAAAATGACTGGAATGAAAATTGCGGTCACAAAAGACTTTGCAATTTATGATTATATTAAAGCCAACTACAATTATTTACAGGTCATACCGTTTGACAGCGATATCAACTGTCTGGTCGACACTTCCTCAAAAAACGTTGATGCCGCAGTTGTCAATCTGGCGGTCGCCTCGTATCTTATAGAAAAGATGGGAATAGCCAATCTGCGTGTTGCAGGCTATACCGAGTATAAAAATTCGCTTTGTTTTGCATCAAGAAAAGATTGGCCCATCTTGAACCAGATCCTGAATAAGGGTCTTGATCTCATCACCCCGGAGGAAAAGGATGAGATTTACAGAAAATGGATCTCTTTGGAAGACATGCCGTTTTATAAAACCCGTAATTTCAGGGTTGTCTGCATTAGCTTAACCGCTTTTGTTTCTGCCATTTTTCTGATCACCCTTTTTTGGAACAGAAGTCTGAAAAAATTGGTTGAAGAGAGAACCAAAACACTTGAAAAACAGACAGATGATCTTAAAAAAGAGATAAGCGGGCGGGAGCAGGCGGAAAAAGCACTGAGCCAGAGTGAGGCCTATCTTCAAACATTAATCCATACAATCCCGGATCTGGTCTGGTTAAAGGATGAGCACGGTATCTACCTCTTTTGCAATTCCAGGTTTGAACGTTTTTTTGGGGCAAAAAAAAAGGACATCATCGGAAAAACAGATTATGATTTTGTTGACAGGGAATTGGCTGACTTTTTCCGCGAACACGACAAGCTGGCAATGGCCAGGGGATGCCCCAGCATTAATGAAGAAAAAGTCACCTATGCCGATGACGGGCATCATGAAATCCTTGAAACCATAAAGACGCCCCTTTTTGGAAACGACGGCAAGCTTATAGGCGTGTTGGGCGTTGCACGGGATATTACCGAACGCAAGAACACGGAAGAACAAAGAAAGAAATTGGAAAATCAGCTCCGCCAATCCCATAAAATGGAAGCGATTGGTACGATATCCGGCGGGATTGCCCATGATTTTAACAATATCCTCGGAATTATTATCGGCAATACGGAATTGGCCTTGGATAACACTGAAGAATGGAATCCAAACCGGTTGAATTTAGAGGAAATCAAGAAAGCAGCATTAAGAGCAAGTGATATAGTAAGACAGCTTTTAAATTTCAGCAGAAAAACAGAACAGATTAAAAAAACAATTCATATTCATCCGATAATTCATGACTCCATAAAGCTTTTGCGATCATCAATCCCAACCTCCATTGATATTCAACTCAATCTTCCGGACAGCGTAAGAGCGATTGTTGCAGATCCTACGCAGATCCATCAGGTATTGATAAATTTGTGCACCAATGCTGCACACGCCATGGAAAAAGACGGGGGTATTCTGAAAATTGATTTATCTGAAGTTGAACTGGATACTATTGCTGTAAAACAGTTCCAGGAAATAAATGCCGGGCATTATGTCCAGTTGGCAATCAGCGACACCGGCCATGGCATTGATCCGGCAACAAAGGCAAAAATATTTGATCCTTATTTTACGACCAAAGCAGTTGGAAAGGGAACAGGAATGGGCCTGGCTGTTGTACTGGGGATTGTGAAAAACCACAATGGTGCGATTTCAGTCTACAGCGAACCCGGCCGGGGAAGCACATTTAAAGTTCTGTTTCCTGTGGCTGAAGGTCAGACAATTAACGAGGAATCAATTTCAAAGGATCTTCCAAATGGAAATGAAACCATCCTGATTATTGATGATGAAAAAGGCCTGGCGGAAATTGGAAGCAACCTCCTGAGCCGGCTTGGCTATAAGGTTGAAGCCAAAACCGACCCCAGAGAGGCATTAGCACTTATCCAGGCTGACCCTTCCCGGTTTGATTTGATTATTACGGATATGACAATGCCTTATATCTCAGGAGACCGGTTGATCAGGGAAGTATTAACCGTAAATCCCCAAATGCCTGTAATCCTGTGCACGGGTTTCAGTAATAAAATCGATAGAGAAAGCGCCCTCATGATCGGTGCAAAAGACTATATTGAAAAGCCCCTTGATAAAAAGCAACTGGCCTGCTCTGTCCGAACTGTTTTGGATAATGCAGCGCTGAGCAAAACTCCCTCCGCGACCAATACCCCCTCTTTATGATTAGAGGGGGTATTGGTTTTTTAATTTTTCCCGGATTGACCCGGATTATCCCATTCCAATCATTTTCAGCGCTTCTTGTATCTCAAAAGATGCCTTGAACTCGTATTTAAAACCAGGTATTCCGAAAAATGTCGTCATATAGTTTCCAAGAAATTCATACCCGTCACCCAGTTTGGATTTATCAAGTTCATATATGGACAAGGTTGTAATCCCTTGTTCCATTGAGGAATTTATGTATGGCCCTTTTCTTTTCATAAAACCTGGAACTTGCGGTGCTTCCATAAATCTCTTGGCCATTTCCTGAACGCTTTCCGTTGGATAGGATATATTTGAAACAATAATCATAGATGCCCCCTTTTTAAAAAAGTATATTTAAAAAAATCGGATAAGCTCCTCAGATAAAATTAATACCCAAGGAGCTGCGGCTTGCAGCATTTAAGAGGGAATCCCATCTATAAAATCCTCAACAATTTTCTTAAGTCTTAAACAAAGCGTTTTTTTTCTTATTAAAAAAATTAAAAAAAATCAGATGTTAAACCAGGCGAGCTTCTGTTTTTGAAATCGAACCAGGATTTTTTGCGGCGAACAAAAAAGAGTGATACTCCTCCCTGTTCGCCACAAAAGGATAACATCAGCGGAGGTGCCCATATAAATATGAACTCTGATCTTATCTGAATAGTCGATATCGCCTGGCATGGAAGACGTCAATAAGGGAATTTCTGATTTTTGCAGTCGAAAAGTCTTATTTTCATAATTAAAAGAAAAATTGAGAAAATTTTAATTTATTATGGATGTAAATGGAAGCATTCCAAATGCCTGCCAAGTTTCAATCCACGCTCCCGCGGGGGGAGCGACGCCGTGCCTGGTCAAAGTCTTGCCGTAATTAGCGTTTCAATCCACGCTCCCGCGGGGGGAGCTGTTAATTTCCTGTTTGTTCTGAGTAAAAATTTCTGATTATTTTAATAGTGTC
>CAZUDE010000004.1:0-19505 GCA_964619205.1 uncultured Desulfobacula sp.
TTAAAAAATGTCTCTTTAGTTTTTTATTGCTGTTGGCCAATATTGTCAATGGATATTCGATGCAGGCATGTGGATCAATATTTTATATATTATATAAAACAATATGGAAATATCGGTTTGATTAAGCTTGTCAGAAAATAAAGTTTAATACTGGATCTGATTCTCAGGGTCTGTCCGCATGCAGGGTGTTGTGGGGCTGGGGGAATAAAACCCCCGGCTACCCGATTATGTTCATTTGTTGAATACATGTTCCGCCATGTTCACCAGAAGACCGTATTCTTCTGTATCGGTAGCAACGGAGTTATTCAATGTCACCTCGTGCAAGGTGACGAGCTGTTTATTTGCCCTAAGAATTCCAGGCGAATCCAACACAACTGCAACACCGATAGTCCGCCGATCTCTTTGCGATTGCCAATGGGACTTATATTTCTCAATGAAGGCACGATTGTACGCAAAGGCCTTCTTGCTAAGTTCCACTGAGTCATCTCCTTCAAGAAGCCCAAGGCTCTCGTTTACTGTCTTGCCAATCGAAATTGCAAGCATTCCGCGCGCACTCTGTGGCACCCCCGACTTTACATATCGCTTATGGAGTTGCTTGATTCCTTCCTTTAGTCTCTTTTGTATCTGTTTGGGTGATTTTAGTCGCTTACATTCAACGAAGAAGGTAAAGCCTTCAAGGAGCACTCTTATGTCGGCATCATGACCAAAATCGACCGCGAGCCCAGCACCTACAAACTTTGCTGCCATTGACAATTCAAAGCTGAAGTCACGCCCTGATCGGTGCTCTGAATCAAGAGTATAGAACTCTTGGCCTTTTACGGCATCTTTGAGGCGAGTGACTATTGCCGGCGCTGCTTGTTCGCTTAGACCTTTATATATGCGTGCCAGCTCCGCTACTTCATATGCTGCATTAACCCAACTCTCGAACGAGTAATGGTCGTAAAAGGCATCCAGTGTCCCAGCAAGCTGATGCCTCGCAAGAGCACCGAATAAATCTTTGTAACGACCAATGCGTGTACGCGAGTACGCAATTCCCAGTTCATCGAGCCAAGCACACGCTTGGTCGAGCTTTGCGTACGCTTCAATGTACGTATGGGACATGTAAAAGTGCATCGGACATATCATCCAAGAACATAACCAATAGCGTTTTATCAATAGTCCCGCATTACAAGAGATCAATCACAATCAATGACTGAGCATATTTCCGGTAATGCTGAACAGGTTGTTAATCATAACAAATTACCATCACTGTGCCTTTTTCAGCATTTGCAATGGCATCCGCTTTAGTTTTTGCGGGAGAGGACAGCTTCCCAACCACTTCCGGCAATGTATCAAGCAGTGCTTGAGCATAGATGCTTTTAACAGCATAATTGACATTCTGCGGGAGACTACCGGTTATTTTAAATGTTGTTTTAGCATTCAGCATGGCAACAATAACACCAAGAATATTGCCGTTTTCATCAAGCAAGGCCCCGCCAGAATTGCCCGGTTGAACCGGAATACTGATTTGATAAAGCCTGACGTCATCCTGAAACCCAGTAAGGCTGTTAATTGTTCCTTCAGTAAACTTTGCGCTCACTCCCTGAAGGCCCGGATTAGGATATCCAATAGTAAAAACCGCCTGTCCCATTTTTGCTGATCTATCTGAAGAAAAAGCGATTGCCGGAAAGGAGCCATTAATTTTTAACAGGGCAAGGTCATTGTTGGGATCTTCCCGGACAAGGATAGCCGGAAAAGTTTTGCCTTCAATAGCTATTACTATTTTGGCGGCTCCCTTAATGACGTGGTGACAGGTTAAAATATGTCCATCTCTGGTTATAAAAAAACCAGTTCCGGAGCCGATAGCATTGTCCCCATTCTTTGTTTTTGGAGGCGGTTTCTTCTGTGATGCCTTGGGTTTTTTTGTTTCTGGAGGCGGTTGTTTTTGAGATTCGGTTGGATTATCTATCTTGTATTGTATTTGTGCTGCAAGGTCCTGTGCTTCGGCTAATTGCTGACGGGATAATGCTTTAGCGATATTATCTCTATTTTCAGTTGCATATTCATGTCCTTGTGCAGCTGCTAAACTCGACCAAACATAAGCGAGTTTGATATTTTGAGCAACGCCCTGGCCCATGAGATACATCACCCCAAGACCAAGCTGAGCATCAGCATATCCCTGTTCAGCAGCTTTTGCGTACCAGTGAACTGCCAGTTTGTAATTCTGAGGGAAGTCTTGACCTACGTAATATATCACCCCAAGATTAAACTGCGCTGTAGCATGCCCCTGTTCAGCAGCTTTGGTGAACCAGTGAACTGCCAGTTTGTAATCTTGAGTGACACCTTGGCCTTTTTCATACATCAGCCCAAGATTAAACTGCGCTGTAGCATGCCCCTGTTCAGCAGCTTTGGTGAACCAGTGAACTGCCAGTTTGTAATCTTGAGTGACACCTTCACCTTTGGCATACATCACCCCAAGACTACACTGAGCATCAGCATTCCCTTGTTCAGCTTTTTTTAAGGTGTCTTCAAACTGATTGCAAAAAACGGAAACAGCACTGAATAGAATTATCATCGAGGCCAGTAGAATCTTTTTCATCGGAACCCCCTTGTAGAAATTGGCGACATTCATTTGATAAAATACCAGGGGAATAATTACAAGAGAATAGTAAAATTGCTTTAAAATCTTAAAGCTTACATTTCTGGTTTTACTTTATGAGTTTATGAAATTCAAATATATGGAAAAATTACCTGATTGAAACCTTAATGTAATTTTTCAACCATATTGGAGAGTAACCGGATTTTTGAAAATTTTAAATTTCTGAGATTACGTGCCAGAATTTCTGAGATTGTGTGCAAAATTACATTAAAATGAAATGCAACCAAACGCAACCTATCCGCAACCAAAATAAAAAAGGCTTTCGGCTAAAAGCTGAAAACCCTTGATATCAGTGGCGCGCCCGGAGAGATTCGAACCCCCGACCTACGGATTAGAAGTCCGTTGCTCTATCCAGCTGAGCTACGGGCGCAAATGCAAACAAAAAAGTCTTTTACCAGATATAGTGTAAGTTGTCCATAAAAAAATAAGCCGGAATTTTTTAGCGTATCAAATATATTGCTTTTATCAAAATCAGGATAATGATATACTCCCGGTTATCAGAAAGATCGAAGATATTATTAAAGGTGAATGACATCAATCAGGACAATCAGAACAATACGCGGCTTACCAAGGGAGATTTTCTCATCCCTGCTAATAAGGCAAGATCTTCAAGTTCAAAAGCACTTGTCAAATCAGACCCTATTCAAAGCTATTTGAATGAAATCAGCAGATACAAGCTCTTGACGCGGGAACAGGAACTTGAATTAGGGAAGCGCATCCAGGAGGAAGGCGACCAGGAAGCGGCCTACATCATGACGACCTCCAATCTGCGTCTGGTTGTAAAAATTGCTCTGGAATTCCAGAGAATCTGGATGCAGAACCTCCTGGATCTTATTCAGGAAGGCAATATCGGACTTGTCCAGGCGGTTAAGAAATTCGATCCCTATAAAAACGTCAAATTTTCATATTATGCCTCTTTCTGGATAAAAGCCTATATCCTCAAATTCATCATGGATAATTGGCGGATGGTGAAAATAGGAACCACCCAGGGGCAGCGAAAACTTTTTTTCCGACTGAAAAAAGAAAAACGGAGGTTGATTGAACAGGGGTTTGATCCAAAGCCCAAATTATTATCAGAACGGTTGGGGGTATCGGTAAAAGAAGTTGTTGATATGGACCAGAGGCTTGACAACTGGGACCTGAGCCTTGATGAACCCTTGAAAAATGATTCAAACACGGAAAGAATTGAATTTATCAATCTTGAGACAGACTCATCTGAAGATCGGATGGCAAAAAAAGAAATTGAAGGCATTCTTCATGCCAAAGTCGATGAATTTAAAAAAGGCCTGAACGAAAGAGAACTGGAAATTTTTGAACGCCGTATTTTTTCCGACAGCCCTGAAACACTTCAGGAAATTGGAGAAGAATATACCATATCACGAGAACGGGTTCGCCAGATTGAAAACAATATTCTAAAAAAAATGAAGGCGTTTTTTAAAAAGGACATGCCCGATTTTGATATGTATGACCACAGCCTGTAACCCATCACTGCTATTCTTTAAAAGAGACTGAAACGCATGCAAAAAAAACTCTTATATCTTTTTGTTCTTCTCTTCTGTTTGACCGGCTGTATACCGTCAGATCCCAACCGGGCCCAGCAGGGACCTCTCCAAACGGACAAAGCCCCTGCGAACTTGGAAGATAAAGATTTATCGGCCAATTATTATTATCTTGAATCAAGGTTTCATATTAAAAACAATGACTTTGACAAAGCCGTCATCTCCCTTGAAAAGGCCCTGGCCATAGACCCGGAATCCTTTGTCATCACCTGGGATCTCGTTGGTCTTTACCTTAAAAACCAGAATACTGAAAAAGCATTGGTTGCTGCTGAAAAACTTGTCCGGATAAACCCGGAAAACCCAGATGCCCTGATGCTTCTTATTGAGTTAAAGAAAGACACCCTTGATGAAAAAGAACTCCTTGAGACGCTCAACAAAGTCCTTTCCCTTGACCCTGAAAACAAGGAAGCATTTTTTCGTCTTGGCAAACTGTATCTTGAAAAGGAGAACTACCAGAAAGCCCGGGACCTGTTTGAAAAAATGACCGCACAATTCCCGGACTATTATGTGGCCTTTTATTATCTGGGTGTCATTTACATGAACCAGAAAGAATATGATCAAGCCGAAACCCAATTTCTAAGAACCATTGAACTTGAACCGGACCTTGTTGAGTCAAGATTCCAGCTCATAGAAATTTTAAACATCGAAAGCCCGTTAAAAAACAATCAGGCAATACTGGATTATTATAAGGAAATACTGGACATTGACCCGGATAACGAACAGGCTGAGATCGGCATGGCCCTTCACTATTACAAGAATAAAATGGTGCCGGAAGCAAGAGACATTTTCATAAAACTTGGCCGTGAAATTGACAAAAACTCGAAGCTTGCCATGGTTGCCGTGGAAGAATACATCTCTAAAAAAAAATACAAGGATGCTGTCATTATTTTTTCAGAAATGCTGAAAGCCGATCCTGAAAACTCAACCTTGAATTTTTTTTCAGGCATGGCTCATGAGGCGAATGACGATTTCAAGACAGCCATTGTCCGTTTTAAAAAAATAAAACCGGAACATCCCCAGTATAAAAAAACAATTATCCGGATTGCTTATCTTTATAAGAAGCTCGGGGACAATCAGGCTGCTGTTGAATATCTTGAAGAAAAAGTTCGTGCTTATCCAAAGGATATAGATATCATCACCTACCTTGCTTCCTTTTTTGAAAAGGAAGGTCAGTTTGAAAAAGCATTCACTATTCTAAACAAAGGGCTTGAGGAATCTGTTGACAACACCTCTCTTTTATTCAAACTGGGAGCGGTCCAGGACAAGGCCGGTCTTAAGGACGAGAGCATCCTGACCATGAAAAAGATCATTCAGATTGACCCTGAGGATGCCGGAGCACTGAATTATCTTGGGTATTCCTATGCAGACAAAGGCATCCATCTTGATGAGGCCTTAGAGCTGATTCAAAAAGCCTATGAGCTTAAACCCGACGATGGATACATCATTGACAGCCTGGGGTGGGTCTATTACAAAAGAGGCAACTATGACAAAGCTGTGGAATACCTTGAAAAAGCTGCCGAACTCTCCTCATTTGAATCCATCATATCCGACCATCTTGGCGATGCCTACCAGAAGGTCAATAAGCTGAAAGAATCCCTTGAGGCTTATAAAAAAGCCTTATCCAATGCCGGAGATGATGATAAAGAACTTGTGATTCAGATTCAAAAAAAGATCGAAACCATCCAGAAGCAATTAAAATGAATTACCGGCAACCCTTCCCTTCACTCTTTTTTTTTGCCGTCCTGAGCCTTTTTATTTCAGGCTGCATGCCGCTGCGTCCCACAACCGATCCTCTGATGGATAAAAAAGCTTTTTCCCTGTCCAATGAGGTGAGATCCTTTAACCGTCAAATTAAGGCAAGCCGGGGGAAAGGCTGGGCCAAATTAGAAACACCGGATAAAACAGACCGGTATCGAATGGCATGGGCCGCGGTCTACCCGGATAAAATCAGAATTACCTTTCTTTTATCCGGAAACCCCATAGAAACAGTTATCTCTACGGGTGAAAAAATCAGTTTTATCTCCCATACCGGGAAGCACGACCTTTATTCAGATAATTCAAAAGACCCGGATATGAAAGATTATCTTGAGGTTCCCGTTAAAATATCCGAATTGATCTCCATCCTCCTCGGGCATATCCCTTTAAAGGATTATGATGATGCCTATTTTTCGCCTTCAGATTCATCCCTTTCAACCATTATCACTCACCAAAAACAAAAAGACGGGGCACAGCATCTGAATATCAGCGGCAATGGAAAAACAAACCGGATTCAATCCTTGGATAATTTTGGAAAGCCTTTATATGAAATCCATGTCTTGGAATACAAACAGTATGAACCCAATGATATTCCGGTGAAACTCCAGATCACTGACAAAGAGAGCAGAAGACTGACCCTGGACATTACGGATTTTGAGGCCAACCCCCTTATAAAAGACACTGTGTTTCAGTTGACAGAGTAAAGAAAATGACCATATTGATTTCACTTGTAACAATAATCTCAAAGGAGTTTTGATAAAATGATCCACGAAAGCGTTGATAAAGCAAAAAAAGGCGGCGGCTGCCCTTCCCAGGGCGGAAACACCGATATGGCCGCACGGCAGAAAAAAGAAGAAGAGGCCATTAAAACATCTCTTTCAAGAATAAAACACAAAATATTTGTTTTAAGCGGAAAAGGCGGGGTCGGAAAAAGCAGCGTGTCTGCAAATCTTGCAGCCAGCCTTTCCAGAAAAGGCTATAAAACAGGTCTGATGGATGTTGATGTTCACGGTCCCTCCATTGCCCAGATGCTGGGATTAACGGAAATCCTGGATATCTCTGAAAATCATCTTCTTATTCCCAAACAGGTGAATGAAAATCTCAAAGTTGTTTCTGTGCAGGCCCTGATGCAGGACAAGGATCAGGCCATCATCTGGCGCGGCCCCGCAAAGACCGGCATGATCAGGCAGTTTGTCAGCTCAGTGGAATGGGGAGATCTTGATTTTCTGATTATTGATGCCCCTCCCGGCACCGGGGATGAACCCTTAACCGTTGTTCAAACCATTCCGGAAGCGCTTGGGGTTATTGTGACAACTCCCCAGGAAGTGGCCCTGGCCGATATCAGAAAATCCATTTCCTTTTGTAAAACGGTTCGTTTAAAAACCCTTGGCATTGTGGAAAACATGGCCGGGTTCAAATGCCCGCACTGCCATGAGCCCATTGACCTCTTCAGTTCCGGTGGGGGTGAAAGAACAGCAAAATCCCAAGGACTGACCTTTTTAGGGTCCATACCATTTGACACGGATGTTGTTGCTTCCGGTGACAATGGGGTTCCCATGATGCTTCAGGATAAAAACACCGAATTTACCAAAGCCTTTGACACGGTTGTGGAAAACATAATTAAACAATTGTAAAAAAACTATTGAATGACAATTTTGAAAAAGCCGGGGAACTTAAAGCCCTCTTGAATTCAAGGGAGAAAGAAAACTTTAGTCCCCTGGCTTGTTTCAGTGATAGTGCAGTTCGGCGAAAAAACGAAGAATTTGCAGCAAATGAGTATAGGCAGCCTTTTTCAGCCGATGCCGACCGGATTCTAAATTCCCTTTCATACACCCGGTATATCGACAAAACTCAGGTTTTTTCCCTGATCAACAATGATCATCTTACCCACAGGGTGATCCATGTCCAGCTGGTCTCAAGGGTTGCAAGAACCATTGGACGGTATCTGGGCCTGAATGAAGACCTTATTGAGGCGGCAAGCCTGGGTCACGATATCGGACATACGCCCTTTGGACATGATGGAGAACAATTTCTGTCAAAACTGACCCATGATCATGGTGCCGGTTTTTTTCACCACAGCCTTCAAAGCATCCAGTTTCTCGACCGGATTGAAAAAAACGGCAAAGGCTGGAATTTAAGCCTCCAGACCATGGATGCCATTGTCTGCCACAACGGCGAAGTGCACTCCATCAGGCTGACACCTCAGGGAAATCGATCCTTTAAGGAATTTGACCCCTGGCTGGAAACCTTGAAGCAGAATAAAATCTGCGATGAAATCCCCATGACCATGGAAGGCTGCGTCGTCCGGATGGCCGATACCATCAGCTATATCGGCCGGGATCTTGAGGATGCCATACGGCTTAAACTGGTGAAACGCGATGATATCCCCGAGGAATGCACCAAGGTTCTCGGCCGGACAAACGGCACCATTGTCTTCAACCTGGTGACGGATCTCATCCAAAACAGCCTGGGTCAACCCTTTATCGGTTTTTCCGATAAGGTGTCCATGGCATTAAAAGCTCTCAAGACATTTAACTACCAGTATATTTACAAAAACCCGGTCATTAAAAAACATTTATCCACCATTGAAGATATTTTCTCATTTCTGTTTGAAAAATACATGGGCGATCTTGAAAAGGAAAACCTTAAATCCGTCGTGTTTACCGATTTTCTGTCCGGCATGTCCCCGGGATACCAGGACCGGCACTCCCATCCAGAAATCGTACGGGATTACATATCCGGCATGACCGATTCATATTTCATCCGGCAGGCGCCAAAACATTTAAGACCCAGAAGTATTGAAAATGTTTGAGAACCGTACCTATCGAAATCTGCATAAAAAAAAGGAACTGACATCCTTTAATATAACGGTCAAAGAGACTAATTTGAATATCCAGGCAGAAACCGATCTGACGGATATCGCCTTAAAAGCAGTACTTGCCTGCAGGAATATGATTGAAACCTATATCCAATTCCACCCCGAATTTGCTGCATCCCTTGTCCCGGTCAAAAGCCTTTTCCCTACTCCTTCCATCATCACGGATATGCTGGAGGCCGGTCAACTGGCCCAGGTGGGTCCCATGGCAGCCGTGGCAGGCGCTGTGGCTGAATTTACCGGAACTGCTCTTCTCGGCCGCACACGGGAAGTGATTGTTGAAAACGGAGGCGATGTTTTTATCAAATCAGACTCTGAAACCATTTTCAGCATTTATGCCAAAAAATCCCCATTCAGTATGACCACGGGCATCAAAATCGAAAAACGAGACAAACCCTATGGATTATGCACTTCATCCGGGACTTTTGGCCATTCAAAAAGCTTTGGCAGGGCTGATGCTGCAACCGTCCTGTCTTCTTCCTGCTGTCTTGCCGATGCCGTTGCCACAAAACTCTGCAACAGGGTGAAAACCGGCCGGGATATCAAAAGCGCCATTGATGCAGGAAAAGAAATCCCAGGCGTTCAGGGGATTGTGATCATCCTAGGTGAAAACATCGGGTTATGGGGAGATCTTAAACTTGTCAAGCTCTCTCCATAATTTCAAGCATTAATAGAGCTTGCCCACTTCATTTTCAACAGCCTTGACAATATCACCGCTCAAAAGAAGCTCCTTTATCACGGCAATGTCTTTGGACAAGATGCGGTCTTCTTTCATATAGCCCACCTTGCTTCGGATCACTTCGTAGGCGGCAAGGGTTCCGTCACCTGCCTTCACATTGGTGAAAAGGTCAATGGCCTGGGCAGCACATAAAAGCTCAATAGCAATGACATCTTCGGCATTGGCCACAATCTCCCGGCATTTTCGGGCGGCTATGGAGCCCATGGACACATGGTCTTCCTTGTTTGCAGAGGTGGGAATGGAATCCACCGATGCCGGATGGGCAAGGACCTTGTTTTCGGACACCAGGGAAGCAGCCGCATACTGGGCAATCATGAACCCGGAATTCAGCCCCCCGTCTTCCACCAGAAAGGCCGGAAGACCTGAAAGCTGCGGATTCACCAGCCTTTCGATTCTCCGTTCGGAGATATTGGCCAGTTCTGCTATGGCAATGCCAAGAAAATCACAGGCCAGGGCCAGGGGCTGACCGTGAAAATTCCCTCCGGACAAAAATTCTTCGGATTCCGGAAAAATCAAAGGGTTTTCAGTGGAGGCATTCATCTCCACCCGCATCACATTGTCCACATATGCAAATGCATCCCAGGATGCCCCATGAACCTGGGGCGAACACCTCAGGGTATAGGCGTCCTGAACCCGTGAGCAATCCTTGTGGGAAGAAATGATTTCCGAATTGGCCGTAATCCTCAGCATATTGTCGGCCGCCATGATCTGGCCTTTATGGGGCCGTGCCTGATGAATCCTCGGGTCAAAGGCCGACCTTGTCCCCATGAGGGTTTCAAGGCTCATTCCCGCTGCAATATCGGCATGCTTGCAAAGGTTTAAGGCATCATGCAGGGCAAGGCAGCCCAGAGCAATCATAAGCTGGGTGCCATTGATCAGAGCAATTCCCTCTCCCGCTTCCAGCTCCAGGGGGTCTATCTTTTTTTTCCTTAAAGCCTCGGCACCGGTCATTTTTTTACCATTTACAAAGGCTTCACCCTCCCCGATCAGTACAAGGGAAAGATGGGCCATGGGAACCAGATCACCGCTGGCTCCAACCGATCCTTTTTCCGGCACAACCGGAACAATGCCCTCATTTAAGAGCCGGGCAAGTTTTTCAATGGTTTCAAGCCTGAGCCCGGAATTGCCGCGACAAAAATCATTGACCCTAAGGGCGATCATGGCCCTGACCACATCTTCATCCAGCAATTTCCCAACCCCGGCAGAATGGCTGAAAAGAATTTTTTTCTGAAGTGCCTTCGTGTCTTTGCTAGAAATAGTCACGCTGGAAAGGGCGCCAAAACCTGTGGTAACCCCATAAATTCTTTCACCATTTTTGACCCACCGGTCAATGAGCTCCCTTGCCTTATGTATTCTGGACACAGATTCTTTTGATATCTTAATCCCCACATGATGCCGTGCAATCCGGACCAGGTCTTCGAGCTGAAACCCATTGCCATGCAATACGATGTGTTCCTTCATCTTTTTTTATCCTCTTATAAATTTACCAACCAGTTTATATCTTGATCCCGGAGATATGATGATACTGTAAGTTGCCACCCTGTCAAAGGACCAGGTTCTTCGTTTCAGGGAAATACAGGGTTCATCAGGTTTAATTTTTAATCGCTTCTGAATTTCATTTCTGCAGTTCACTGCTTCAATAATATGTTCTGCCTGCTGGACCGGAGCCACTTCCAAAAGGTATTCGCTGGGGGTGATGACATTAAAATCCTGTTTCAGATAATCCGGAGCCACCTCTGGGTTGATAAACCGCTCAGAATGCTGGACACAGACTCCTCTGTCCTTATGGAGAATAATGGAATGGAAGACAGGGTCCATGGGGTTTAATTCCATTTTCTTTGCTATTTCCTCACTTGCCTTTTCCTTTCTTAACACCAGGATTTCCGAAGAATGCTCCCCTCCCCATTCGGCGATTTCCTTTGCAATGCTCTTAATCTCAAGAAGGGCGGCGTCGGGTTTAGGTCTTGCCACAAAACTGCCCACACCCTGCACCCGGATGATCCTGCCTTCTTCAGTGAGCTCTTTTAACGCCCGGTTTGCCGTCATTCTGGATGTATTAAACAGTTTTGTCAGCTCGGTTTCAGACGGTGTTTTGTCGTCCGGCTTAAGCTTTCCAGATTCAATATCATTGATAATACTCTTTTTAATTCTTTGAAATAATGCAAAGGGCTGATCCGGTCCGGCCATATGTTTTTCTGTCCTTTTAAAAAGTGCTTGACATCACATCTATACTTGTATAGACAAGTAGTATCCAATTCACAACTAAAAGTCAACCCTGTTGGGAGGAAAATCATGACAAATAAAGAAAAAATTTTAAAGGACCTGAACATCGGATGCGGGGTTGCCCGACCGGTAAGAGCCCCCAGGGGTACTGAACTTCACTGCAAGGGCTGGTACCAGGAAGCAGCCCTGCGCATGCTGTGCAACAACCTTGACCCAGACAACGGTGAAAACCCGGACCAGCTGATTGTTTACGGCGGGCTTGGCAAAGCGGCCCGGAACTGGGACTGTTTTGATGCCATTGTCAGAACCCTTCTGGATCTTGAAAATGATGAAACCCTGCTGATCCAGTCCGGCAAACCCGTGGGCGTCCTCAAAACCCATGAAAGCTCGCCCAGGGTTCTCATTGCCAATGCCAATATTGTCCCTAAATGGGCCAACTGGGATTATTTCCATGAACTGGACAAAAAAGGGCTCATCATGTACGGCCAGATGACGGCAGGATCTTGGATTTATATCGGAACCCAGGGAATCCTCCAGGGCACTTATGAAACCTTTGCCGCTCTGGGGCAGAAACATTACAATTCCGATCTTGGCGGGAAAATTGTTGTAACCGCAGGTCTTGGCGGTATGGGCGGTGCGCAGCCCCTTTCCGTCACCATGGCCGGCGGGGTTGCCATCTGCATTGAAATTGATCCGTCCCGGATAGCCAAACGCCTTGAAAAAAGATACCTGGATATTGAAGCAAAAAGTCTTGACGACGCTATCTTAAAAGCAAGACGAGCTGCTAAAAATAATAAGCCCCTTTCCATAGGTCTATGTGCCAACATCTGTGATATACTCCCGGCCATGATCGAAAAAGGATTTATCCCGGATGTGATTACAGACCAGACCAGTGCCCATGACGAACTCAACGGCTATTTTCCCAGAGGGCTTTCCTTTGAGGACGCTTTACATCTTCGCAAAACCAATCCTGAATCCTATAAGGATAAGGCCTTAAATTCCATGGCCGGTCATGTCAGGGCCATCCTTGAACTCAAGGGAAAAGGTGCCATTGCCTTTGACTACGGAAACAACCTGAGGGCCCAGGCCATGAAACGGGGAGTTGACAATGCCATGGATTATCCCGGGTTTGTGCCGGCCTATATCCGCGAGCTGTTTTGCAACGGCGAAGGGCCTTTCCGGTGGGCTGCCCTTTCCGGTGATCCGGAAGATATCAGGGTAACGGATCATGAGCTGATGAAACTGTTTCCTGAAAAAACAAAAATGGTCAACTGGCTGAAAATGGCTGAAGAAAAAGTGGAGCACATGGGGCTTCCCTCAAGGATCTGCTGGCTCGGGTATGGAGAACGGGAAAAAGCAGGCAAGCTGTTTAACGATCTGGTCCGGGGTGGGAAGGTGAAAGCTCCCATTGTTATTGGAAGGGACCACCTGGATTGCGGATCTGTGGCCTCTCCCTTTCGGGAGACCGAAGCCATGAAAGACGGGTCTGATGCCGTGGCAGACTGGGCGCTGCTCAACTGCATGACCAATGTTGCCTCGGGCGCCGCATGGGTGTCTTTCCATGACGGTGGCGGTGTAGGCATCGGGTATGCCCTCCATGCCGGGCAGGTCACCGTGGCCGACGGAACGCCTGAAGCTGAAAAACGAGTGACAACGGTGCTCAGAAATGATCCGGGCACAGGAATCATCCGTCATGCCGATGCCGGTTATGACACCGCCATCCAGGTGGCTGAGCAGAAAGGTGTCAAACTTCCCATGATCAATATGTCAAAGAGCCGGTCATGAACCTCATCGATTTAACGGTTACAGAATTCACCCGAAAAGTGGCATCATCTTCCCCTGCACCTGGCGGGGGAAGTATTGCCGCTCTTTCCGGTGCTCTTGGCGCTGCCCTGTGCAGCATGGTGGCAGGGCTGACCCTTGGCAAAAAAAAATATGAGGCGTCCGGGCCATTTATGGATGAGGTCCAAAAAAAATCAGCCCTGCTCCAGGAAAACCTCCTGGCCCAGGTAGATAAAGATACTCTGGCCTATAACAGGGTGGTGGATGCCTATGAACTTCCCAAAGCATCCCCGATTGAAATTGATCTTCGAAGCAAAGCCATCCAGGATGCGCTGAAACATGCGGCTAAAATCCCTTGTCAAACTCTCGAAACAGCGGCATTAATTCTTTCTCTGGCTGAACTTGCCATTGAAAAAGGCAATCCCGGCTGCATCACCGATGCAGGCGTGGCTGCCGAACTGTCCCTGGCAGCTGTTCAGGGAGCGGCCTATAACGTCTGTGTCAACCTTATGGGAATTGACGACAAACAGTTTTCAAAAGATTTACGGCAGAAAGTTCTGAGGATACAACAGGATACTCATGGGAGAATTGAACAAATCAGAAAAACAGTAGAAACCGCCATAAAAATGGAGCCTTGTGTTTAAATGGAAATCTTTTTTCTAAAAAAAATCGATACGCTTTTTATTAACTGCCATCTTGCCGCCATGTCCCACAACAGCCTTTCCATTATCAAAAACGGGGCACTGGCTGTTTCTGAAGGAAAAATTTCATGGGTGGGCCTGGAAAAAGACCTTCCCGAAGATTACAACACACAGGCTAAAAATATCATTGACTGCCGTAACCACTGGGTTCTGCCAGGGTTTGTGGACTGCCACACTCATCTTGTCTGGGCCGGATCAAGATCCCAGGAGTTTGAAATGCGGCTCAAGGGCACCACCTATGAAGAGATCTCAAAAAAAGGCGGGGGTATTTTTTCAACGGTGAAGGCCACACGGGATGCATCACCGGAAGATCTCCTGACTCTTGCTTCAAAACGTGTCAAAACCCTTCTCCTTCAGGGTATCACCACACTTGAAATCAAATCCGGTTATGGGCTTGATCTTGACACTGAATTGAAGATCCTGAATGTCGTAAGCCAATTGAAAAAAAAATTTTTATTGCACATTGAGCCCACTTTTCTGGGTGCCCATGCCCTGCCCCCGGAGTTTCAGGACATTTCAGACGACTATATAGACCTGGTCACGGATATTATGCTGCCAAAAGTAAAAGCCCAGGGAATTGCGACGGCTGTGGATGTGTTCTGTGAACGCATTGCCTTTTCCCTTAAACAGACCAGAAAGGTATTTGAAGCAGCAACTGCTCTCGGATTCAGGGTAAAGCTTCATGCAGAACAGCTATCCGATTCTGATGGAGCTGCCCTTGCCTCAGAATTCAACGCCCTTTCCTGCGATCACCTCGAATACCTGTCGCTCACAGGTGCAGCAAAAATGGCCCGGCACAATGTAACAGCGGTTCTTCTGCCCGGTTCTTTTTATTATTTAAATGAAAAGCAGAAACCCCCGGTTCAGACTTTGAGAGATCTGAACATTCCCATGGCTGTGTCTACAGATCTGAATCCCGGCTCAAGTCCGGTTCATTCCATGACCCTTATTCTGAACATGGCCTGCATTCTGTTTGGTCTGACCTGTGAGGAGGCCTTGCTGGGTGCCACCATCAACGGGGCAAAAGCGCTGGGGCTTGACCACGCAAAGGGCAGTCTTGAGGCAGGAAAAGATGCCGATCTGGTGGTCTGGAATATTGATGAGCCTTCGGATCTCTGTTACCCTGTCGGAATTTGCCCTGTTTACAGGATCATGATAAAAGGCCATCTCTGTCACAGCAATCTTGATGAATAACCGATCTTGACGGGGTAACTTCAATGGCCGACATCCTAACCTTAATCAATGGACTCATACTTGCCTTTACAAGCCTTTTTTTCCTTTTATTAGGCATTTCTTCCTTTAATGAAAAAGAATATCGGGCCTTTCACATTTCCTTGGGCATGTTCCTACTGAATGCTTTGATCTGGATCTTTTTTCTTTATGCCCCGGATGGTTCTCTGACTGTGAACATCATCATGGTATCTCTTCTAAGTCTTTTTGGTGTTTTATCCTTTCTTCGCTTTTTTCCAGACAGAGCCCCGGCAAGGGAGACCCGGCACGCCACCCAGTTTGATGAACGGGACACCATGTTTGCGCGTAACAACCTAAGGCACCACCCCGAATTAATGAAAACCTATTATGCCATGAGACCAGAAAACGAGTCCATTGACCGGCAAATTCATCAGAAGCCGGATTTCGGAAGTGGAAAACAATTTTATCATGATCCCTATACAGCCCCTGTGTTTGAGGCGGCCTTTGAATACCTGGAAAGGTCCATCCCTCTTTCAGCAGGAGAGACGGCAAAGGAACAAAAAAGAATAGATCCTGCCCTGTTCGGGAAAACCATCACCGAGTTTGCAAAATTTTATGGGGCCTGTGATGTGGGCTTTCTCAAATTAAAGCCCCACCATTATTACAGTCATAAAGGCCGCCATGTGTCAGGCTGGGGAGATAAAACCAATCAGACCTATGCAACCGCCATCGCCCTTGTGGTTCCCATGAGGGTTGACATGATCAAGCAGGGGCCCACAAGCTGTGTGCTCCAGGAATCGGCGCAAAAATATGTGGAGGCCGCCAAAATATCCAATATTGTGGCGGCCTATATCCGCAATTTCGGATACCGGGCAAGAGCCCATAATGATGCCAATTACGATGTCCTCTGCGTTCCCATAGCCGTTGAATCGGGTCTGGGGGAACTTGGCCGCATGGGACTCTTCATGCATCGAGTCCACGGCCCCTGTGTCAGGCTTGCCGTTGTGACAACTGATCTTGTTTTGCCCGGTTCCCTGCAAATATCACCCCTTTATATGGAAGAATTCTGTAAAATATGTAAAAAATGTGCGGACAACTGCCCATCCGGGTCCATCAGCAGGGAAACAGAACCTGACAGCCGCAATATCCGGCATTGGTCAATCTTGCAGGAAAAATGTTTCTCATACTGGAAAACCATTGGTTCCGACTGCGGATTCTGCATATCCGTCTGCCCCTATACCAAGCCTGATACCTTGATCCATAAATGTGTCAGATTCTATATTTCCAGAAACATCCTGAACCAGAAAATAGCACTTTTCATGGATGATTTCCTGTATGGCCGCTACAAAAAAATCCTTGAAAAAAATCCTGAAAAAATATTTGGTTGCTGTTGAGATCTTAACTTTGGAATTTTTTTAATAAACATGGGAAATAGATGGTTATCCCCATTATTCAAGAATAGCCCTTGACAAAAAGAACAACGCGAAAGTAGATTGGGAACATAAGCAATCCGGTGCCCAATAAATCATGATAAAAAAAAATGCAGCCATCATTCTTCTTTTTTTGTTATATTTCGGCCTGGTTCTTTTGTCATGCCCTTGCCCGGCAAGGGCCACAGACCCCCCCTCTCTAATCGTAGCCTTTGAATTCAACGGAAAGCTGTTTTCTGTTAAGGGTAAAAAAATCGCTCCCCACAGTTATTTATTCAATGAGGGTGCCTCTAAAAAAATAAGCATTACAACCCTTGACTGGGCTCCCTATATAGGTGAAACCATCTGTGGCCAGGGTTGGGTACAGCAACTGACCATTGCCCTGCTTTCAAGCCTTGGGTATGAAATAAAATCAACCTTTCTGCCATGGGCCCGAGCAGTTGCGACGGTCGAATCCGGGGATACAGATCTTCTCTATCCGGAATACTATATTGAACCTTCTGCTCCTTCTGATGTATATGCCGGTACAAAACGTCTCGAACACCTGGCTTTATCAAAAAAATTTCCAGGCGGACCCCTTGCATTTATGAAACGCAAAGGAGAAAAAGATGGATTCAAAGGAAATCTTTTAAATCTTAAAAATGAAAAAATCGGGGTTGTCCGAGGATACCAGAATTCTCCTGAATTTGACGCGTACATGGATTCCGGTTTTTTTAATATAAGTGAGGCCGTCGATGATCTGATGAATGTAAAAAAACTCATCGGAAACAGAACTAACATGATTATAGGTGACCCGGCTGTTATCGTTTTCAGTATAAGCTCTTCATCCCTTTCAGCCGATGAAAAATCCGATATGCTGGGAAAAATTGAGGTTGTTCAACCGGTTATCCTATATAATCCTTTATATTTTGCAGTCTCCAGAAAAAAACCTTCCTGGGAAAAAACTCTGGAGGCAATCAACTCCATGCTGGGAAAATTTGAAAGATCCGGTCTTCTTTTTAATATCATCCAATCAACTAACACAACCTGTGGTTATCCGATGGAAGAAGTTCTGAGACCCTATGGAAACCAATAATCTGTTTTGATCTATCCATGGGGTTAAGCCTTTTCCATCTTATGTTTAACGTCATAAATAAAAATATATTTTTTAAATTTAATTTTATATTTGATTTTATTTTTAATTACATTTATATTGCATATTATAAAAAATGACTTTTGGAAATACCAGGGTTTTGATTAACAGAACATGGGTTTAAAGGGTGAAGAATTATGAATGACCTTAAGGAAATCAAAAGCGCCTTGCCGCCGGGCAGCTATTTTTTTACAGGCAATGAAGCTGCTGCAGAAGGTGCTATTGCTGCGGGTTGCCGGTATTATGCAGGCTATCCCATCACGCCTTCCAGCGAAATCATGGAACGCATGTCTTTGCGGCTTAAAGACGTGTCCGGCGTATTCATGCAGATGGAAGATGAAATTGCCTCAATCTGTTCTGTCGTGGGGGCATCCTGGTCCGGAGCCAAGTCCATGACCGCAACCTCGGGGCCGGGGTTCAGCCTGATGCAGGAAGCCATCGGATATGGTGTTTTCACGGAAACACCCCTGGTGATTGTGGACATTCAGCGGGCCGGTCCCTGCACGGGCCAAGCCACCAAGGCCGGCAGCGGGGATCTGATGCAGGCCAAATGGGGGTCCCACGGGGATTACCAGATCATCGCGTTTTCGCCCTGGTCTGTACAGGAAATGTATGACCAGACCATAGAAGCCTTTAACCTTTCCGAGCAATACCGAGTCCCGGTTTTTGTCATGAGCGACGAAGCTGTGGGGCATTTGCGGGAACGCATGGACATCAGCCCGACCCTTCACATTGCAAACCGCTATAAAAAAAAGGGGGCTCCCCCTTTCGGGACCATAGAACCAGACGGGGTTCCGCCCATGCCGTCTTTTGGCGAAGGTGAAAGCCTCACGGTCACAGGCTCTACCCACAATGAGTTCGGCGTACGAAAAACCGATGACCCTGCTGTACAGGAAACGCTTGTGGGCCGCCTCAACAATAAAATCCTGAATCACCGGGATAAAATCGTCCAGAGCGAATCTTATTATTTAGATGATGCAGACGTTATTGTCGTTGCATACGGCTTCACGGCCCGAAGTGCTTTTTTTGCCGTGGACCAGCTACGAAAAACCGGCAAAAAAGCAGGTCTTCTTCGCTTAAAAACCATCTGGCCCTTTGCCGACACCCTGATTAAAAATATAAGCAGCCTTGGCAAAACGCTTTTTGTCCCGGAAATGAACAGCGGACAAATCTATGGGGAGATCCAAAAATATGCGGACTGCAAGGTTGTCCCCTATAACCAGACCAACGGCAGGATCATTCACCCAAAAGATATCATAGAACACATTGAAAGGATTTTATAATGGCAAGGGATCTTGATGCCTATTTACGGCAGGAAGTAAAATCAACCCCCTTCTGCCCGGGTTGCGGGCATGGGATGTTGATGAATATTATTTTACGGGCCATTGCAGATCTGCAACTGGATATGAAAAATCTTCTGTTTGTTTCCGGCATAGGCTGCGCCGCATGGATTCCCAGTCCCCATTTTAACGGTGACACC
>CAZUDE010000004.1:19515-234554 GCA_964619205.1 uncultured Desulfobacula sp.
GGCAGGTCCATTGCCTTTGCCACGGGTGCCAAGATGGCCAATCCCAAGCTGAAAGTTATTGTCATCAGCGGTGACGGGGATCTGACATCCATCGGCGGCAATCACCTGATCCATGCAGCCCGCCGCAATACCAACCTGACCGTGATCTGTGCCAACAACATGATCTACGGCATGACCGGCGGCCAGGTGGCCTCCACTTCACCCCAGGGCGCTGTGACAGCCACCACCAGTGAGGGAAATCCCTACCGGCCCTTTGACCTCTGCCGACTGGTACTGGGCGCCGGGGCCGAATACGCTGCCCGCTTCAGCGTGACCCAGCCCCTGATGCTCATGGCAGCCATCAAAAAAGCCCTGAATATGGAAGCCTTTACCTTTATCGAAGCCCTGTCCCCCTGTCCCACCCAGTTTGGCCGCAGAAACCAGGCCGATTCATCGGTGCAGATGCTCAAATCCCTGATGCAGGACTGCATCACAAGAGAACAAGCTTCAAAAATGGATAAAGCCGCTTTAAAGACCAAGATCATCACAGGAGAATTTAAGAATGAGTAAAGTCAAACAAGTCCGGCTGATCGGATTCGGCGGACAGGGTGTGGTGCTGGCCGGAACGATTTTGGCCCATTCCGCCATCAAGGACGGTTGCTGGGTGGCCGGCTCAAGCGCCTATGGTGCCCAGGCCAGGGGCGGCACAGCCCGTTATGACGTGATTGTAGCTGAAGACAAAATCAAATTTCCCCACATGATCAGCACAGATATCCTGATTTCATTTTCCCAGAAAGCCTATGACGACTCCTTGGGACAACTATCGACGGGAAATGCCCTGGTGATCTACGACGATCTCCTTGTCAAACCCGAAACCCTCACCCATGCCACCCAGATCGGCGTACCGGCCACAGACCGGGCCATCAAGGATCTGGGCAACAAACAGGCCGCTAATATGGTCATGCTGGCCGCAGCCGCAACCCTGACCGGTCTGACAAGCCACACCTCCCTCGTCAAGGCCTTGGAAGAAAACAGTTCCTCACGGTTTCTGGCTATCAACCAAAAAGCCCTGGCACTTGGGCAGGAGATCGGACTTAACATCCAAAACAATATGAACAGGAAAGAATAAACCATGGCCGTAGAAGGAAGAACCCATAAACCCGTTGTCAATGTGGAACGCTGCAGTTTTTGTGCTGCGTGTATGGAAGCCTGCCCTGCCGAAATCATGCCTGAAATGCGGCAGGAAATAGACAGCATGCGCGGCAAAATCTTTTCAGATCAGGACATGCAGGTTCATTTAAAAGAGGAAGACAAGATCCAATTGCCCAAATGCCAGAATGCCTGCCCCATTGCCCAGGATGTCCGGGGTTATATCCGCCTCATTGCCAGAAAACAGCATAAAGAAGCTTTGGCACTGATCCGGGAAGCCAACCCCCTGCCCTCCATCTGCGGGTATGTCTGCCATCACCCCTGCGAAACCGCCTGTATCCGTGGCAATCTGGATGAGACCTTATCCATCCGGTCCCTGAAACGCTTTGCCGCAGATTTCACATCCCCGTCCCAGTTGCCGGATAAACCCATATCCTCCATCAATAAAAAAGTGACCATTATCGGTTCAGGACCTGCCGGTCTCACAGCAGCTTATGACCTTGCAAAAAAAGGGTACAAGGTTGAGATCATCGAATCCTATCACCGGCCCGGCGGGCTCCTGGCCTGGGGCATACCGGCATTCAGGCTGCCCCGGGAAATCCTGCAAAGGGATATCGATTTTATAGCACAGACCGGGGTTGACATCCGGACCGGCCTGGAATTTGGAAAGGACATCACCCTTACCGATCTTGAAAAAACCGGGACAGAGGCAGTCATCATTGCCACCGGCACTCAGAAAGGACTGAAACTGGAGCTTGAAAATGAGGGCAATTATGATGGTTATTGGGAATGTCTTGAATTTTTGCGCAGCATTTCAGACGGCATGACAATCAAACCGGGAAAGCAGCTCATTGTGGTTGGCGGAGGCAATGCTGCTATGGATTCAGCCCGCTCCGCCATGAAACAAGGCGCTGCTAAAGCAACCCTGATATATCGCCGGGGACCCTTGGAAATGCCGGCAGACAAAGAAGAAGTCAAAGCAGCCCTGGACGAAGGCGTGGACATCCAGTTTTATACCATACCCCTGAAATTCACCGTTAAAGACAATTGCATCACAGGCCTTTACTGCGCCAAGACCGAATTAAAAGATCAGGGTGGCCAGGGGCGGCCCGAGCCTGTTCAGATTGCAGGTTCAGAATTTATGATTCAGGCGGATATGATCATTTCCGCTGTGGGACAGAAATCAGACCTTGCCCCCCTGAACTATGGATTGGGATTAAAGGGAAAACCCCTTATTTCAGATGCCGACACCCTGACCACGAATCTGCCAAAGGTTTTTGTGGCCGGGGATTTTGCCCAGGGGTCCTCCACGGTGGTGGAAGCCATGGCAGACGGCAAAAGAGCTGCCCGAAAAGTCCATGAATATTTATCCGGTATAAAATAAAAAATCTTAAAGGTTGAAATAAACATCATGACGGAAACAAAACAGATTATCCCCAAAGAATGCAAATTTGAAGAAACCCGGCGACTGCCCCTTGACCCTCACAAAGGACTGGATGAATCTGCGGCTGTAAAAGAGGCACGGCGATGCCTTGGCAATCATTTCTGCCAAAGCTGCGATCTTTGCCGCATCACCTGCCCGGAACTCTGCATCACGCGAAATCCCGCAAATGGCCGCATTGAAATCGATTTGGAATTCTGCAAAGGCTGCGGCATCTGCGCCTTTATCTGCCCGAGAAAAGCCATAAATATGGAGAGGGAAGAATAAATCTATTCCAACAGCCTTTGCCGAATACATAGTCGAAACCGACAGGCTTCCCGGTATGGAAACTGACGAGCTTTTTCAGGCGATGGTCAAGCGCTGTGCCTTCAGCCTTGAAGACTATTTTTTTTTTCGGATCCAAAACTTTTTTTAATGATGCAATTTTATTTATAAATGGTAGTATCCCTACCAGGGGAATGTGTTTTTGTTTTTATAATTCCAACAATGGCTCATCTGGCAAAGAGTTTTAATTGCTTATTTTTAAGGACATGTTCGACAGGAGCCTTATATGAAAATCATGAACAGTATCGGCCGCGGGGATTATCATCTTCATTCTTCAACCCTGTCCGATGGATTGAATTCCATTGATGAAATCGTTATCCATGCAGGACTCATGAACTACAGTTACATCGCCATCACCGACCACAACCGGGAATATATGGAAAAATACGGGTTCAAGGCCAATACCCATTACAGCATCATTGCTTCGGGTCGGTGGAAGAATATCCATAATCAGGTTCAGGTTATCTTTGGCGTGGAAGCAGATATCCTCAATGAGAAAGGGGATATCTGCCATGATATCCAGGGGTTTTCCCCTGGTTTCATGATATTGTCCGCCCATGAAAAAATCTATTCAGGGTGCCCGGATTCAATTAAAAAGGCCTATCTGAATGCCATAACCAGATATGGGTCAAAAATAAATGTATTGGGCCATTTATGCTCAAAACAGTTTTCCAAAGAGTTCAGCACAGATGATATTTCAGAGATTGTAACGAAGGCAAACACTGCCGGTATTGCGATGGAACTCAACTGCGCCAACCTTGCCAATGAAAAGACAAGCCTGCCCCATCTCAATGCCATGCTTTCCTGCTGCAATGCCTTATATGTGAACAGTGACGCCCACACCCTCCATGAATTCCGGAATATAAGGGCTCAAGGGTTTGAGTATCTGAAAGATCATCATCTCATGTAAAGACAGGAGACTGTTGATAAAAAGGAACTTATGATGCGGATCTATGCAGTGGCCGATATCCACGGGAAAAAGGATAAAATTGAAAAAATCAAAACCATTGTGTTTGAAGAATCCCCTGATTTGGTAATCCTTGCAGGGGATATCACCCAGTATGTTTCTCCTTTAGAAGCCCTTGGTCAACTGGCTGAATTTGATATCCCGGTTTTTGCCGTGCGCGGAAATTCGGATTTGAAAGGCATTGAAACCCTCATAAAACACCAGGGAAAAATCAGTCTTCTAAGTCAGAATCCACTAGAATATCAGGGCAAAAACTTTCTCGGGCTTAATGGAACCCTTCCCCTGCCCTTTGTTTCCAAAATCTGCCTGAATGAGACAAAATGCTTCAGGCAAATTGAACCCAGGATGACACCGGACACAATCCTGGTTGTTCATCCGCCGCCGAGGGGAATTTTAGATAAAGCGGGAAACCGGTTCAGTGTCGGCAGTTTTTGTTTAAGGCATTTTATCGAAAACCATCCTCCATTAATGGTAATATGCGGTCATATTCATGAACAGGCAGGATACCGGTATTTAAAAAATACACTGATTGTCAACTGTGCTGCGAATAAAACCTATACTGGAGCGATCATTGATTGTAAAAAGGATATGCCGCTCGATATCAAAATGGTTATAAATGATTGAAAATTAATAAAGGAAACTCTTATGTGCGACTTCAATGCCTATTTAAAAAAAGACAATACTGAAAAATTGATCATGGAAAATGTGACAAATGTAACCCCGATAGGTGAAAATACGTTTCTTTTAAAAGGGCTTCTGGGAGAAAGGATGGAAGTCAAAGCCCTGATTGAAGATATCAATCTTGCAGGCAATAGGATTGTTTTAAAAGCCTTTTAATGAAAGGCTTTTCAGAATATCTCGCCGACATTGCCCGCATCAACCGCCTTGGGGCCTATCAACCGGTGGAATGGCTCTTTCACACAGGAATGCTTTTTTCAACCCTGGACAAATGGTGGGGAGATTTCAAATCCAGGGCAACTGCCCATGAAGGGATAGACATTACCTATTTCAGGACCCGGCCCGGGGAAATCCACCGGTTTGATGACACCATCCTCATCCCGGCCATGGAAGATGGCCCACTTCTCAATATCTGTGATGATTTTCTAGGGAGGACTCTGGTGGTTGAGCAGGAAAATAACACCACCTCTGAAGTCCGGGTGATTTTTGCCTATGCCCATATCCGACCGGAGAAACGACTCATAAAAGGTTACAGGATTAGGAAAAACGAAATCATCGCAAGGATCTGCGATACACAAAAAAATCCGCAATTACCACCCCATCTTCATTTCTCCTGCTTTGAAGTCGAAAAGGCTGTTTTACCGGAAGATTTGAATTGGAACCTGTTTTCAAACAGCACAGCTGTCAACCCTGTTCACCCTGTTTTCCTTTGAGGAGTTCAAATGCGTTTCATATCATCCTAAAATTCAATATCCAAGCGGTTTGTGATAAAAAGAAGAATTGAAAAAAAAGCAGATTTAATCTATGATCACCAAAACTTAAGATATATTTTTGACAATCCTCAACATGGAGTGGATAAATGAAAACAATTAAATTTCTTTTTTGGGTGATAATCCTTTCGCTTCTCGGGACCCTTATTTATCAGAATCAGGCTTATTTCATGACCCCCACCACCCTTGATCTTGATCTCAAGGTCACAGGATGGGCCTGGACCATACCTCCTATTCAGAATATCGCCTTTTTCGGGATTTGTTTTGCCTTGGGTCTTATTCTTGCCGGAATAAAATGTCTGTTTATTTATTTTTTCCTGAAAAAACAGATCAAAGACGGGAATAAAACCATTGCCGGGCTTGAGAAAGAAATCGATTTGTTAAAAACAGAACTGAATGTGTTTAAGCATGATCCTTATATCAAAAAGGAAGTTGAAAACAAGGCGGATATTGAGCAAAATTCACAAAGAGACCTCGCTTCACAGGACCAGTAATAATAACAGCCTGATGCAATCAGTTGCTCCTGAATTCTGAAGATAGCCTATGGACCTGAAAAAAAATACTCCCATGATGGAGCAGTATCTGTCCATCAAAAAATTCCATGAAGATGCAATTCTGTTCTACAGAATGGGAGATTTTTATGAAATGTTCAATGAGGACGCCATCAAAGCCTCTTCCATTCTTGAAATCACCCTGACCTCAAGAAATAAAAACGATGAGGACCCGGTTCCCATGTGCGGCGTTCCATGCCGGGCCGCGGATAATTATATTGCAAGACTCATCGAAGGCGGGTGCAAGGTTGCGGTGTGTGAACAAATGGAGGAGGCTTCCGCCGCCAAGGGACTGGTCAAAAGGGAAGTGGTCCGGGTCATCACGCCGGGCATGATATTAAATGAAGAACTCCTGGATAAAACTTCCAACAATTTTCTTCTGGCTCTGTCAAAAACCCGTGAAACAGCCGGAATAGCCTATCTTGACATCTCCACCGGGACCTTTAAAACCACAGAGGTCGAAAGCAGGCAATCAAAAATCCCGCCCCAATTGATCGATGAAGCCTTGAAGGTTGACCCCAAAGAAATCCTTCTGCCTAAAAATTTTGAGAAAGACCCTTCTTTCAAACAGCTCCTTCGCGCGCTTCAGGGGCGGCAGATTACCTATCTGGACAAAGCCTGTTTTGATGCTGAAGAAGCAAAAGAAGTGCTTGTTAAAAAATTTAAAACCCGGAGTCTTGAAGGTTTCGGCATTGAAAACATGAATGCTTCCATTTCTGCTGCCGGGGCAATCCTTTCCTATGTAAAGGATACCCAGCTTCAGGAAACCACCCATATTTTCCAGATCACCCCTTATGATCTCAAAAACTTTCTCGTGATAGATGACAAATCATGTAAAAATCTTGAGCTTCTCTTCAATATTCAGACTTTGGATAAAAAAGGCTCGCTCATCCATGTCCTCGACCGGACTGTTACGGCCATGGGATCACGGCTCATGAAAAACTGGGTCCGGTATCCTTTGACCGATATTGAAAAAATCCAATGCCGGCTCGACTGTATTGAAGAAATTACAAAGGCCTCCCATATTCATCAATTGATCATCAACCATTTAAAATCCGTTTATGATCTTGAACGCCTTGGCAGCAAAATTTCCATGGGCCAGGGAAATGCCAGGGATATGATAGCCCTGAAGCGGTCTTTAAAAAGGCTGCCCCTTCTGTTCAAGGAACTGAGTCTGTTTGAAAACGACCTCATCAACGGAAAGAGGCTGGAAGATCATGATATGATGTTAAAAGACCTGGAGTCACTGGCCGACCTCATCGAAAAAGCCATACGGGAGGATTCACCCCATATATTGAACGAAGGCGGTCTCATCAATGACGGCTTCAGCCCGGAACTTGACGAGCTTCTCTTGATCTCAAGGGATGGAAAATCCTGGATCGCCAGGGCAGAGGCCGAGGAAAGAGAAAAAACGAAACTGTCCTCTTTAAAAATCCGGTATAACAAAGTATTCGGATATTTTATCGAAGTATCAAAGGCCCAGTCTGAATCGGTTCCCGGCCACTATATCCGTAAGCAGACCCTTGTCAATGCGGAAAGATTCATCACCGATGAGATGAAAACCGTTGAATCCACCATTCTCAATGCCCAGGAGAAACGCATTGCACTGGAATACAATATTTTCTGCAGCGTCAGAGACAATGTGGTGTCAAAATCCTTCCAGATTCTGAAAACAGCAGAATTTATTGCAACCGTGGACGCACTTCAGGGACTTGCCCTTGCAGCCTCGGAAAACGGATATACAAAACCCCTGATCAATGAAGAGGATACCATCAATATTGAAGATGGGCGGCATCCGGTGGTGGAAAAACTGATCAAGGGGGAAAGGTTTGTCCCCAATACCATTCACATGGATAATACCAAAAACCAGATCCTGCTCATTACCGGCCCCAATATGGCTGGTAAATCCACGATCCTTCGGCAGGTAGCCCTCACGGTTCTCATGGCCCAGATGGGGTCTTTTGTTCCTGCGAAAAACGCTTCGCTCCCCATAGTAGACCGTATATTCACAAGAGTCGGGGCACTGGATAATCTTTCTTCCGGGCAGAGTACCTTTATGGTGGAAATGGAAGAAACCGCCAATATTGTCAACAATGCCACGCATAAAAGTCTTATCATTCTCGATGAAATCGGAAGGGGCACCAGCACCTATGACGGCATGAGCATTGCCTGGGCAGTTGCTGATTATCTTCATGATCTTGGCGGAAAAGGTGTAAAAACCCTTTTTGCCACCCACTACCATGAATTGATAAAGCTGGAGGAGCTTAAACCCAGGATCAAAAATTTCAATATTGCTGTAAAAGAATTCAATGACAATATCGTATTCTTACGCCAGCTTGTCCGCGGCGGAACCAATAAAAGCTACGGCATCCAGGTGGCAAGACTCGCCGGGGTCCCGGACAGGGTCATTCATATTGCAAAAGGCATATTATCCGCAACTGAGATGAAAAACAATACAGTCCAACCGATGGTTCTTCCGGAGTCTGCCCGGGAAAAAAGAAAAAAGAAAACCCATGATTCCCAGATGGAATTATTTGGCAGCCAGGATCAATCCATAAAAAAAATGTTGGAAAAGATTGATATTTCCAGTATGACTCCCCTTGAAGCAATGATTTTTTTAAATGATTTAAAACAAAAAGCATTAAAATAAAATATGCAGGCGCTTAAACCATCCATACAAACCATTTTTCTTTTTTTCATCCTCATGTCAGGTTTTTTCCTCTTTCCTGCCAATGGATTTTCCGACAGTGCCAAGGAGCAATATCTTCAGGCAGACGATTGTTATAAAAAACTGAGAAATTCTGAAGCATTGAAAAAAAAGGAAACAGAATGGCTTAACTGTATTTCAAAATATGAAAATATCCAAAGGCTGTACCCGGAAAGTTCATGGTCTCCGGCCGGCATGTATAAGGCAGCCCAGCTAAGCCTGAACCTTGCAAAAATATCAGGCAAGGCAACCTATCAGGATCAGGCTTCCGATCTCCTTGTGCGGCTGAGGAACAGATATCCCCAGAGCGCCTACAGCGGCAACGCGAAAACCCTTTTAAAAGCCATCAATCCTTCGACCTTGTCGACAGCATCTCTTCCTGAAGAAGAACCGGCTGATCACCCCTCAACCGTTCCGGAAAAAACAAGTCCCAAGGTTTCTAAAAAAGAGCAGACAAAAAATGATGCCTTGATCAAGAAGTCCATTGAGGAAAACGGAAAATCCGAGGAAAAAGAACTCCAAAAAAAAGAGGAGCCTTCCCATGAAAAAGCAAAGCTGCCGGAAGAAAAATCTGACCCGGAGAAAACAGTCCATCTGAATGAGGCGAATACAGCACCTGCAGGAACAGTGACGCCATCACCGCCCAGAGACAGCGTTATTACCGACTTGAGGGTCTGGTCCAACCCTGAATACACACGGGTTGTCGTTAATGTCGGCCATGAAAGAGAATATTTCCACAGGCTTTTGAATAAGGACCCGGACATTAACAAGCCTTTTCAACGTCTCTATGTTGATGTTGAACAGACAAGGCTGGGGAAAAATATTGCTGAACACACACCCATCAATGACAACCTTCTGATACAGGCACGGGCAGGACAATATCTTCCCCACACCGTAAGAGTGGTTGTGGATATTAAATCCTTTGAGAATTATAAAGTCTTTTCCTTAAAAGATCCTTTCAGGATTGTCATTGATGTCTGGGGAAAGGGATCAAACGGCAGTCCCCCCATTACAAGTTCCCCTGCCATTGTAGATTCGGATAAACCTGAACCCGAGAAAAAGACGTCCAGGGTTACCACCGATAATCTGCAATCTTCGGATATTGCAAGACAGCTTGCCCTGGGTGTTAAAAAAATCATCATTGATCCGGGTCATGGCGGATCAGATCCGGGTGCCCCGGGGTTCTACAAAGATGTATGGGAAAAAGACCTTGTTCTGAGAATGGCTCAGAAACTGGCAGTTGTTTTGAGAGACCGTTTAAAGTGCGAGGTACTGCTGACCCGAAACGATGATAAGAAACTGACTCTTGAAGAAAGGACTGCCATTGCCAATACAAAAAGAGCAGATCTCTTCATTTCCCTCCACTGCAATGCAGCCAAAAATAAAGACCTGAAAGGCATTGAAACCTATTTTCTGAACCTGGCCACAGACAGCCAGGCCATTGCCGTGGCTGCCAGAGAAAATGCTACTTCTGAAAAAAATATTTCCGATCTGGACTATATTTTAAGCGATCTCATGAAGCATGCTAAAATTGAAGAATCCACCAGGCTTGCCAATATTGTCCATCAGAATTTTGTAAAAGGAATGAAAACAAAATATTCAGACATTAATGATCTTGGAGTAAAGCAAGCCCCGTTTTATGTTCTTCTGGGTGCCAGAATGCCCTCCATTCTCATTGAAACATCCTTTATCAGCAATAAAATTGAGGGGAAAAGGCTCATGGATACCTCCTACCAGAAAGCTGTTTGTGAATCCATTGCCGATGGGATAGAAAAATATATTGATACAACAAATCCAAAACACCTATAAACCATAAAGGAGACCCACATGTCGTTTGAAAACATTATTCTTGAGGTGAAAGGCTCTGTCGCCACTCTTTTTTTTAATCGGCCCAAAGCTTTAAATGCCCTTAACAATGCTCTCTTTGATGAACTGGACCTCGCACTTGATGAGGTCAGAAAAAATAAGGAAATCCGCGTTTTGATTCTCACCGGCGCAGGGGATAAGGCCTTTGTGGCCGGTGCAGATATTGCAGAGCTGGTAAAAATGAATCCCCTTGAGGCAAAAACATTTTCCCGCAAAGGGCAGAAGGTTTTTTCAAAAATTGAAGACCTTCCCATCCCGGCCATTGCAGCTGTGAATGGATTTGCCCTGGGCGGAGGATCTGAGGCGGCGCTTGCCTGTGATTTTATTTATGCCTCTGACAAAGCCATTTTCGGGTTGCCTGAAATCACCTTGGGGCTTATTCCGGGATTTGGCGGCACACAGCGGCTGGCAAGGCTTGTTGGTGTAAACCGGGCCAGAGAAATGATTTTTACAGGAAAAAATATCAAGGCAGAGGAAGCCCTGGCCTATGGAATTGTCAACAAAGTCTGCGAGCATGACAAACTCATGGAAGAGGTTATGAAAACCGCAGAACTCATTGCCTCCAGAGGCTGTACTGCCTTGAGATCAGCCAAGGAAGTCATCCAGAACGGTCTGAAAACAGATCTGGAAACAGGATGCAGGATCGAAAATGATGCCTTTGGCCTGACCATGGTCAGCGAAGATGCAAAGGAAGGAACCAGTGCTTTCCTTGAAAAACGCAAACCCGTGTTCAAGGGAAAACTGTATTAACCATTTGGACAGATATTGACGATAAGGGGTAAACTATAATGTTTGCAGAACAGATTTCCATATTTGTTGAAAACAAGGAAGGCCGTCTTGCAGAAGTGACTGCGATTTTAAGGGATGCCGAAGTCAATATCAGGGCATTGTCTCTTGCCGACACAACTGATTTTGGTGTCTTGAGGCTGATTGTAAACAACAATGAAAAAGCGGAAAAAGCACTGAAGAAAGAAGGATTTACAGTAGGAATGACCAAAGTCATGGTCGTTGAGGTAATTGATAAGCCCGGTGGATTAAATCAGATTCTTGACCCGATCAGCGAAAATGAAGTGAATGTTGAATATATGTATGCATTTTCAAATCCCCAATGCAAGAATGCCGTCATGGTTTTCCGATTTGATGATTATGACAAGGCGTTGAAAGTATTAAAAGAAAGAAATATCAGGATAATCCAGAGAGAGGAAATCGGTCAACTATAAAAAAAAGGCTTTGTCTCTTATCAGGAATGGCTGGAGCCGGAGCCTTTGCCACCTAAACCCGTGATGTTTACCCCATGGGCAGGGTGACGGTGAATTTTGTTCCCTTCAACGGTCTGGTACTCACATCGATACGGCCTTTGTGGTTTTCTGTAACTATGAAGTACGAAACTGCAAGCCCGAGTCCTGTCCCTTCGCCTACAGCTTTTGTCGTAAAGAAAGGCTCAAATATTCTCTTTCGCGTTTCTTCTTTCATTCCCGGCCCGTTATCGGAAATTTCAATTCTGACATTATTCTCCTGCCTCTGTATTTTTAAAATAAAGCAGGGATCAAGGATTTGTTTCCAGGACATCATTGCCTGTGCACCGTTGGAGAGGATATTGAAAAAGACCTGCTGAATTTCACTTGCCTTGCAGCGGATTCTCGGTATCTCTATCCCGTAATCTTTAACAATTATAATTCTTTTAAAATCAAATTTTTTTTTCAGGTTATAATCGCTTGCAGCAAGTTCCAGGGTTTTGTCCAAAAGCTCACAGACATCTTCAAGCATAAAACTGGATGCACTTTTTCTTGAAAAAGACAACATGTTCGACACAATGGCCGCAGCTCTTTTCCCGGCATCAATTACAGAATCAATCATCTTGAAAATATCTCTTTTTTCCATATATGCCTGAACAGTGTCAAGTTCAATCCCGAGTTCCTCTGCAACAGACATGTTTGCCGGCAGATTTTCTTTCAGTCTGTTTCGGATAACCTGAGTATTCTGTAAAATTCCGGCAAGCGGGTTATTTATTTCATGGGCCATCCCGGCTGCGAGACCACCAATGGAGACCATTTTTTCAGACTGAACCATCAGCTCTTCAAGCTTTTTTTTCTCATCTTCCCTTTTTTTCAGGCTTAAGGCTTCCACCAAAGCAACAGCCATCATTTCAGCGGCTTCTTTGTCATCGTTGTCATATCCTCCTTTTTTCCCCGCAAAGGCAATGATTCCTTTTATCTCAGACCCGAGCTTCATGGGAGCTCCCAAAAAAGAATCAATGGGGATATGATTTTTCGGTAATTTTAAAAAATCAGGGTGACTCAGTGGATCATTTGAAATAATTGTTTTGTCCTGGTGAATAATACACGATCTGATCCCTCTGATTTGCTGCCCCTTGAGCCGGACTATTTCACCATTCATATCCTCTATTTTGCAATCCTTCAGGGCCTCTTCGGAAATGGCCAGAATATCCATTAAATCTTTGTCTGTCTTTGTGACTTCCCCTATAAAACAATATCTGCTGGGAATCACCTCAAGGGCGATGGGGATAAAAATCTGAGGAATCTGTTCATAAGTCTCAGCCAGCATTGATTTTTGAAAAAAAGTATTGACCGAGGAGATAACCATGCTTTGTCTTAAGATCTTCTTTTCATTGTTTTCCTTTTGAAATATCTCTTTTTCAAGATTTTGGTTGGTTTTTGCAAGATCATTGATTTTTTCTTTGATAGCGTCCCGCATGACGGCAAAATTTCTTGAAAGCTCACCAACCTCTCCAACACCACCCTGTTCAATATACCTGTCAAGATTTCCAGACGCTATATCAGATGCTGCTTTCGTAAGATCGGTGACCGGTTGCATAAGTTTGTTTATAAGGACAATGAGCACAAGGGCCAAGCCGGTAATAATCGTAAATGTAAATGACAGTATCTGGTTTCTGAATCCAGCCAGAGTTTCTTCAATCCTGCCGGTAGAATATATGACCATCATATTGCCGAGCTTTTGACCCTGGTAATAAATATCAAATTTTCTTTCAATATCTACACCCTTTTTTGTCGCAAACTCTCTTTCAAGACTTATATCGATATCAATATCCTTTTCAGTAAGGGAAATATGCTTCATGTTTTCATCTTTAAAAAAAGTCTCCATATTCACACGAAGGGTTTCCTTGTCCACATTATATAACGGCCTTGCATTCACAAGCGTCATCATATAAATGGATTCTTCAATTCTTTGATTCAGATCGACAAGTTCGAAGCTTTTAATTTTTTCTGTGAAATAAAAGCACAGGAATAAATTGATGATACTGCAAGCCATTACAACGGATATGATGATCCTAGTCCGGAGTCTCACAAATGATTTCCTTTTTTGAACCACTCGTTGTGGTCATCTTTCTCTAATCAAAGAGGAGCCGCTCTATCCTGTGCCACTTTTTTTACAAGTTCCCTGTAATCGGCTGATGCTGTAGATCCGGGGGCAAACTCAAATATGGATTTCCCATAGGATGGCGCTTCGGAAAGACTCTCGCTATAGCGGATGGGTGTACATATATATTCCGGATAAAGCTTTTTAAGCTGCAAGTATATGGTTTCCGGGCCCTTTACCCTTGTATCCATGAAGGTCGGGACAATATATTTCAGCACAATCTCTTTTCTGTATTTCTGGATCGATCCAAGACTTTTCATGAATTCTGCCAATCCCTGAAGCGGCATAACCTCCAACGCCACAGGGACAAGGACTTCAGTGGCATAAAAGAGTACATTGACGATCAACTGGTCCCAGCCCGGTGCCGTATCAATAATGACATAATCATACCGGTGCTCAAGTTCCTTTAATGCTTCCGAAAGGGTCCATTCTGCTCCGAAGCTCTTTCGGTCAATGATCCTCTTTACTCCTGCCAGGGATTTACCCCCGGAAAGCAGCCAGAGGTTTTTCCGGGCCCTGAAAATGCATTCTTCCGGGCTTAATTCTTTTGTTAAAAGCTCAGTCAGGCCTGCTCTCGGCTTTTTCCCAAGGATATAGGAAGACTGACCCTGGGTATCTGTATCCACAAGAAGGACCTTATGCCCGGCAAGGGCAAGACCCGCACTCAGATTAACAGATGTTGTGGTCTTGCCGACACCGCCCTTGCTTAAGGTGACACAGATTCTCCGGATAGCTGTTTTTGGTTCTTCCATCTGTTCTCTATCTTGAGCAAAAAGCGCATCAAGCGCCACAGGAAATTTATGGCCGCAGGATTTACATCGCGCCCCAATATTTCTCCCTGAAGACGCATTTTCTTTAATGATATCCAAATTCACATTATGCTTTTTTTCACATTTCGGACAGACGATAATGGCCACTAATCCTCCTTCTTAAGTTCCTCAAGAATCGCATTGACAGCAACGTCCGCTATCCTTTTCATGGATATGGTCTTTTTATTCAAAGAAGAAACTTTCACCTTGATTTTAGCTTTGCTTTCCCAGACCTGCACCGATACGTTATCTTTAGATGCCTGCCAGATCCTTCCTTCCAGGCCTTCAAGGGTTTCTTCCCTGGTATCATGACCATTCTTATAGATCAGGCAGTTCAGCTCTTCCTCGCCTGAAGCGAATTCATCCCCTTGACCAACAAGGATATTGCCCATAATATCTTTTTTTTTATTCATATTTTTATCAAATACCATCAACTGAATCTATCTCATTTCCTAGCAATTGTTTCTTTAATTCATAAACAATGACTGAAATCTGATCAGAAATGTTTTTTTCAAGCTCCGTCCACATAAGACCATATTTCCATCCTTGACCCAAAGCAGCTGACACATGAACGATACGGGCATTCAGTTTTTTAATGGTCATATCAAAATAATTAAGTTCGCAATTCAAAAGAGCCTGATCCACAAAAAACATCAGGTTGTCCTTGACTGTAATGCTGACGCCCCCCAGGCACATATCCTGAATGGGATACCGGGTATTATTGATCAATATCCAGATGTTTTTTTCATCTTCAACCGGTACCCGAAATGATCTGCGAACAATTTTAGGTAATGGTGAATCTTCCTTTATCCTGTCGAACTCAATGGACTGGGAATTCATTGGGCCACCTTAAAAAATTTAACAAAGATTTTAGATTTTTGTCTAATATTGTATCAGACCGCTGTATATTCGTGAAAAATATAGCAATATTGACAGAGCCAGGCAAGAAAAATCATTACACTGAAAAAAAAAGGAGCAAGACATAAACTGTCTTACTCCTTTTTAAACTATCTTTCAAATTCAGATGGTATGGCTTAGTGCGCGCCAAATGCAACTTTTATTGCTTCATTCAGTGCGGGATGGGCATACATCAGAATCAAGGCAACAACCAATGCATAAATACAAAGGGACTCGATCATGGCAAGACCGATCAGCATGTTTACCTGGATTTTACCGGCTGCTTCCGGGTTTCTTGAAATACCGCTCATTGCGGCTGAAAGGCCAAGACCCTGGCCGATGGAAGCACCAAATGCCGCGATACCGATGGCAAGACCTGCTGCCCATACACTACTTACTAGAAATTCCATGTTTTACTCCTTATTAGTATAAAAAATTAATATGAAAATAACGGGCTTCTTCCGTTCCCCGTAAAACGCCTGATCAATGTGCCTCTTCTATCGCACCGGCAATATACATGGTGGAAAGAAGAAAAAACACCAGGGCCTGAACCAAGGCCACAAATGTGCCCAGCGCCATGACCGGCAAAGGTGCCAGGAACATGCCGCCAAGAGTTAACAGAATAATCGTAACCAATTCATGCCCGGCCATGTTTCCAAAAAGACGGAAGGTAAGGGAAAGAACTCTTGCCGTATGTCCGATGATTTCAATGGGCAGAAAAAGCGGGATCATTGCCGGTATGGGCCCTAAAAAATGCTTGATATATTTAATGCCATGAAGCTGGATGCCGATTACATGACTCCATGCAACAGCGATAAAGGCAAGGGCCAGTGTCGTATTGATGTTTGCCGTGGGCGGGAAAAAAGCAGGAACAAGTCCCATGAGATTTCCGAAGAGAACAAAGATAAATATGGATAACACCAGCGGAAAGGATTTTCTTCCTTCGTCTCCGGTAATGGTGACCATAAACTCTTCAAGACCTGAAATCAGGACTTCAAACACATTCTGTGCTGTCTTTGGCACCATGGAGATGCTCTTTCCGCCAAGCCAGCCTAAAAAAATCAAAATGATCATTGCAAGCCACATATAGGTTACATGGGGGTTCTTTGCCGCCCATCCGTCCAGCCCCACCATCCCGAACAATGAAGTAAGAATTAAATATGGATGTCCCACGTTATACTGCCTCCTTGAAAAATAATCTTGTTAACTCAAGCACCGTTGCCAGAAACATGCTTGCCACCACCACCGATAGGCCTGCCAGAAGACCTAAAGGATGAACAATATGTTTTGATATAAGCAGAAAAATGATTAAACCGCTTATTCCAAATCGAATATAATATTGAATAAGAGCGCTGCCCACAACCGAGCGTCCTCTTTCCGACACAGCTTTTGGGTTGAAAACCGTTTTAAGGGTTTTTTTCAGAAGATGAAAATTGATTGCTACAATCAAACCACCGAGAATAATCCCCAAGGCAACTTTTGCCGGGGTCATCATCAGGCCGATAAATCCGGCCAACAACAATATCAGCCAGTTTGAAGTTGTAATAAAATCAACGAGTTTCTGAATATCCTGCATTAAAATTTTCTTCCCTTTTTCCCTGCCCTGATAATATTGCTGAACCCTGCGGCAATCCCTAGGGCAAGGCCGATAAACATCAGAATCGGGTCTGTATCAAATTTCTTATCCAGCCAAAGGCCCAGAAAAAGACCCAGGAAAATGGAAAGCGCCACGGACATCCCAAGGCTGGCAAAATATCCGAGTTCTCTGAATACACTGCCGGTTTCTTTCTTCATCTATTGCCTTTCTGCAACCTTTTCCGACCATCAAAGATCAATTTATCTTGAGAGCAAATAGCATATGCTGAATCTCAAGTCAATGCGAAAAAACTCTAAATCAATTGTAAAAAAGCCGTGCTGCTGTCATCAAGAATTTCCCCTATTATCCATGCCTCCCGGCCGGCAGCTTTAGTTTTTTCGATAAAAATCGAGGCCTCTTTTTTATCCAGGCTGATCAACAACCCGCCGGATGTCTGAGGATCAAACATCAGATCAATGACTGCCCTGTCCAAAGCCGGATCAATCCTTGTCACAGGTTCAAAAAATTTTCTATTTTTATGGGCTCCTGCCGGCAAAAACCCCATTTTCGCAAAATCCAATGCACTTTTCAGCAAAGGAACCCTTCCTGCGTGGATCAGAATATCTTTTCCCGAGCCTTTGGCCATTTCAAGCAAATGCCCGGCCAGCCCGAACCCTGTAACATCGGTGCAGGCATGAATGTTAAACTCTTTCATGACTTCTGCGGCATCCTTGTTCAGCACGGACATGACAGCCACGGATTCTTCTATGTCTTTCTTTGTTGCAAGTCTTGCCTTGATGGCCGTCGCCATGACGCCGGTGCCGATGGGTTTGGTTAAAATAACAGCATCGCCCTTTTGTGCTCCTGAATTTGTCAATACCTTGTCCGGATGTACGATCCCTGTCACCGAAAGCCCGTACTTAAACTCCGGGTCATCCACGGAATGCCCTCCCACCAGTGTGGCACCGGATTCATGGATCTTATCAAGTCCGCCCCTCAATGTCTCAAAAAGGACTTCCTCGGGAAGATCACAGCTTGGGAAACAGACAATGTTCATGACCGTAATGGGTTCTCCGCCCATGGCATACACATCACTTAAGGAATTGGCCGCTGCAATCAGGCCGAATTCGTAAGGAGAATCCGTAACCGGCGTTAAAAAATCAAGGGTCTGGATCAAGGCGGTTTCTTCGTTAAGCTTGTACACCCCTGCATCATCAGGGGAATCAAGCCCCACGATGAGGTTGGGATGGCCTTTGATATCAAGGCCCCGGACAATTCGATCCAGCGTCCCTGGATCAAGTTTGGCCGCTCACCCGGATGCCTTGACCTTTTGTGTCAGAAATATGGGATTGATTTTTTCCATGTTTTTCTCGATTTGTTTTCTGCGGTTTCTATCCTTATGAATTATATGTCCTTTGATATCCCTTGATCAAATCATGGAAATCACGGCAGCAAATCTTCCAGTGGTTTTTTCTCCCCGATAGGAATAAAACGCATCCGTATTACACTTTGTACAGATTTCCATATTTTTAATATTCTCTTTTTTTAGCCCTTTTTCCATAAGCTGATCCTGGCTCATGACCCAGAAATCAAAAAAATCTGTGTCCTTGTGTTTATATTTCCACAAATGCCCAGGGATCTCTTTTTTATAGTGTATAAATTCCGCACAACAGGGCCCAAGGGACGGAGAAATCCCGGCCAGGAAATTTTCCGGGCGGCAGTCAAATTCCATAACCATTTTGTCCACACATTGACCTATAATATTTAATACACTCCCCCTCCATCCGGAATGGATATTGGCAATGACTTTTTGATCAGGGTCATACAGCATGACAGACTGGCAGTCAGCCACCTGGATTGCAAGAAACACCCCCTTTATATCTGTAATGATAGCGTCTGCAGTATAGGTTTCTTTTCCCGGTTCAAAAACTTTTGACAGATCATTGTCATCATTTCTCAAGACTTTTACGGCATCTCCGTGGACCTGATTTAAAAAGACAAGGGGGTTCATCCCCATTTTTCTTATGATGAGTTTTCTGTTATTTACAACAGCTGAAACCTCATCTCCTGATTCCATTCCTATATTCAGAGAGTCAAAAGCTCCCCTGCTGGTTCCGCCAGCCCTGGTAAACACACCGTGAACAATATGGGCATCCTTCTTAAAATGCTCATATTCATATACTTTGATCTCATCCTTTTCCATAATACAGCTCACCTATCCGTTCAATTATTCTTGTTGTAGAGATATCAGGCTCCAGGGCAACCCTTTCTATCCTTCCCCCATTCTGCCTCACAAAATCACCACCGAGAATCTCATTTTCCTGCCAGTCCGCACCCTTCACAAGAATATCCGGAGAAACGGCTTCGATCAATTGTCTCGGGTCAGGTTCATCAAAGAGAACCACATGATCCACACAAAAAAGGGCTGAAAGCAGATATGCACGGCTGTCCTGCCCGATCACCGGACGTTTTTCGCCTTTAATACATTTCACGGAATGATCAGAGTTAAGTCCCAGGATAAGAACATCCCCGAACCCTGCTGCTTTTGTCAGATATTTCACATGCCCGGCGTGAAGAATATCAAAACACCCATTGGTAAAGACAATTTTTTTCCCGACTGATTTGTAGTGAGCACAAAGAGTTTTAATTTCTGAAAATGTAAGGATCTTATCCATACACCTCCGGCCGCCGGTCCGTCATGCAGGGAATCAGTGTTCTTATGGTTTGAATCACTTCAGGATCTATTTCTTCAAAGGCGCAGGATTCATCGCTTCCCGCATGGGTGAGGATTCTGCCCATGGGGTCAGCAATCATTGACATCCCCGGAAACAAGAGGCCGGCTTCACTTCCTGTCCGGTTGGAGCAGACCATGAACAATTGGTTTTCAACCGCTCTCGCCTTGATCAAGGTTTCCCAGTGCTCTTTTCTGGGTTCCGGCCATTGCGCTGAAACCACAATCAGTTGAGCCCCTTTGAGAAAAAGGGATCTGGCAAGCTCAGGAAACCTTAAGTCATAACAGGTCATCAGCCCGATCCTGCCAAGGGTTGAATCCACGGTAACAATTTCACTCCCGCCCGAATAAAACAGATGCTCACCCGTGAGCCTGAAAAGATGAAGTTTTTTATATTTTCCTTTTATTTTTCCATCTGCATCAATAAAGACCATGGTATTGAAAAGCCGGTCTTCTTCCAATTCCGGAAGGGTTCCTGCAATAGCCATCCTGTAATTAAGAGCAAGGGCAGAAAGCGTTTCAATGATCTTTGGCGTTGACCCTGAATGTTCTTTCAGATTTTCATTGTCAAAGGAACAGGAAAACATCTCCGGCAAAACGGCAAGAGAAACATTTTCAGAAGCCAGCGTCTCAAGATATCCGGATATCTTTTCAAGATTTGCCTCAATCCTGCCGAATGCCACATCAAACTGAACCACGCCAGCCTTAAATTTATTTTTCACCTTTTATCCTTTATTCTTTGCCATCAACATGGCGTAAAACCTCTTCAGCATATAATTTCACTGAATTGCCGTCAATCTTTTTATAATAACTGAAATGTCATGTAAAAATCTTCTTTTAATTATCCCCATAAAATCCATATACAAAGAATTTTTCGGCTGATATACTCGATTTCCGGATTTTAATTCAATTAAGACGAGGAGAATAGATTGTGGACCCTATCGCCCTTTTAAAAAAACTGCTCTCGTTTCAAACCGTTAATCCGCCTGGAAATGAATACGAGATTGCAGCATATATCGGTGGACTGCTTGAGAAAATAGGATTTTTAACCGAATACCATGAGTTTGCCCCCAAAAGAACAACCCTGGTTGCAAGATTTCCAATGGCCCTGAATCCACTTCCCATCTGTTTTACAGGACATCTGGATGTGGTCTCCCTAGGTGAAGCCATCTGGACAAAAGATCCTTTCGCCGGTGAAATCGAGGGAGACAAAATTTTCGGCAGGGGGGTATCAGACATGAAAGCCGGCATTGCCGCCATGATCATCATGGCCCAGGAATTTTACCGGGAAAATCCTGCCCTGCTTGAAAAAATAATGTTTGTTTTTACTGCAGGCGAAGAAACATGCTGCGAAGGCGCCTATCATATTGCAGGACTTAAAAATGCTCTTGGCAGGGCAAAGGCGATGGTGGTCGGCGAACCCACCTCAAACTATCCCATGGTCGGTCATAAGGGCAGTGTCCGGTTTGATATTACAACCTTTGGAAAAGCCGCCCATGCCTCCATGCCCGAGCTCGGTGACAATGCCATTTACAAGGCTGCAAGGGCCATTGAAAAACTTGAGGCCTTTGATTTCAATATTGCGGCCCACCCGCTTCTCGGCAAACCCACTCTCTGCATCGGAAGAATATCCGGCGGAAAAAACATCAATGTCGTGCCGGACAGAACCTGCATGGGGGTTGATATCCGGACCATTCCCGGCCAGACCCATGACCACATCAAATCCTGCCTTGAATCCACCCTAGGATCAGATGTTGCTGTTACCCTGCTTGAACAGGCCAGGAGTGTTGCCAGCAACCCTGAAGATAAATGGGTCAAGCTTGTTTTCTCCATCATGGAAAAAATCTTACAGCAAAAAATTGAAGTAAAAACAGCTTCATATTTCACAGATGCATCAGTTCTTTATGAGGCCCTCGGAAACCCGCCCACGATTCTTCTTGGGCCGGGGGAAGCACGCATGGCGCACAGTACGGATGAATTCTGTCATATTTCAAAAATTGATGAAGCAGTCAAAGCCTATCTTGAAATCGTAAAACAAACAGTGTGAAATCTATATGGAAACCACCCATACGATTCTGATCCAGGATGCAGCAAGGATGGATAAAATCCCATCCAACAGCATTGACCTCATTGTCACCTCCCCACCCTATCCCATGATTGAAATGTGGGACAGCCTTTTTACCGGCCGGAACAGTGCTGTTGGAACCGCCCTGAAAAAAGGTGAAGGGCAAAAAGCATTTGAACTCATGCACCAGATGCTTGATGCTGTATGGAATGAAGCTTTCAGAGTTTTGAAAAAAGGCGGGTTTGCCTGTATCAATATCGGGGATGCCGTAAGAACCCTTCATTCGGATTTTGCCATTTATTCCAATCATACCCGAATTCTTCAACATGCCCTACATATAGGGTTTACGGCTCTGCCGGCGATCATCTGGAGAAAACAGACCAATGCACCCAATAAATTCATGGGTTCCGGCATGCTGCCGGCCGGTGCCTATGTTACCCTGGAACATGAATATATATTGATCTTAAGAAAAGGCAGCAAACGTAACTTTTCAAGTGATTCTGAAAAACAGAACAGAAGGCAGAGCGCCATTTTCTGGGAAGAAAGAAATATTTATTTCTCTGACATCTGGCTTGATATCAAAGGCAGCCGGCAGGCCCTCAATGATAAGGATCTAAGAAAGAGAAGCGCGGCCTTCCCCTTTGAGCTGGCTTACCGGCTCATCAATATGTATTCCGTAAAAAAAGATACTGTCCTTGACCCCTTCCTCGGCACAGGAACCACCCTGGCCGCAGCCATGACAGCAGCAAGAAACAGTATAGGATGTGAAATTGAGCCCAAATTTCTCGATTCCATTATGGAGATTAAAAACAATATTCTCGGCCTTTCCGGAGAGGCCACTCATAACCGGCTGAATGCCCACCTTTCATTTATCGCAGAAAGGGCGGCCGCCGGAAAACACGTAAAACACATGAATCTGCCCTATGGATTCCCGGTTATGACCCTGCAGGAAAAAGAACTTATCATTAATGAATTGATAAAGGTCACACAAACAACCGACAAATCGCTGCATGCAGTTCATTCCGAATATCCTCAACCGGATTTCTGCAGGAACGATACACCCCCACCGCCTCCAGCTTATGTGCCAAAAAAGAAAACAAAAACACGAACAAATATCCAATTGGAATTATTCTGAACCCTTTGCATAGGATTCGAGACAAAGAACTGCCCTTCGTTTTTCTTCAGGATCAAGAAAGCTGGATTCAAAGCTGTTTTTTGCCAACCTGACGGCCTGATCCTTGGTCATTCCCAGTTCCTTATGCAGCGCCACCAGATTTTCATTCAGATATCCTCCAAAATAGGCAGGGTCATCTGAGTTCACCGTCACCTTAAGGCCTTTTTCCAAAAGATTAAGTATAGTGTGATACTTCATCTGATGGAACACCTTAAGCTTTACATTGGACAAAGGACAGACTGTCAGGGGAACCTGCTCTTCAACAAGGCGCATCATAAGTTTTGGATCCTCGATGCAGCGAACCCCATGATCAATTCTTTTGACCTTCAATATATCAAGAGCCTGCCAAATATAATCCGGCGTGCCTTCTTCACCGGCATGGGCCACCGTCAGAAACCCATTGTTCATGGCTTTTTCAAACACTTCCTTAAACTGGACCGGCGGAAACCCCAACTCTGAAGAATCAAGTCCAACTCCGATGATCTCATTTTTGTAGGCCAGGGCCTGATCCAGGGTCGTCATTGCACGGACCGGGCCCAGATGCCTCAGAAAGCATAGAATAAGGCGGCTGCCGATATTGAAACTGTCTTTTCCCTCCTTCAGCGCCCGGCTGATTCCGGCAACAACCGTTCCAAATTCAATTCCCCGGTCCGTATGGGTCTGGGGATCAAAAAAGATTTCCGTATGGATAATGTTCTGTAACCGGCAACGTTCTATATAGGCCCGGGTCATGTCATAAAAGTCCTCTTCAGTCTGCAACACGTCGGCACCCTGGTAATAGATATTGAGAAAGGATTGCAGATCGCTGAACCGATAGGCCTCCCGGAGCTGTTCCTCGGAATCATAGGGCAGCGGGATATGATTTCTTTTTGCCAGGCTGAACATGAGTTCGGGTTCCAGTGAGCCTTCAATATGAAGATGAAGCTCTGCCTTGGGCATATGTTTTAAAAACTCTATCATTTTTCACCCTTCATGGATTTGGCAACTTCTATGGCTCTTTTAATCAGCAGTTCACCTGATTTCAAACCGGCTTTATCATTCAGCACTCCAAGACGGACCTCTCTTTCAAACTGACCTTCACCATGCCCGCTGGATACGGCTGATGCGCCCAATGGACTGATGGAGTGATGGCACCCCACCGGCAGCATATCCAGGTTGAAAAATACAAACATATGAGAAAGGTGGGTAGTCTCAAACCCGCCATGACGTTTCCAGGCTACAGCCGAACTGATACCGATTTTATTTTTCATTTTACCGCCGGAAATATTTCCAAATATGAAAATTCGCATTCTGTCGGTAAATGAGGCCATTCTTGCATTCATCCGCATATGATAGACAGGGCTTGACAAAAGAACAATATCCGCGCTTTCCACGGCTTCAAAAATTATCTGGGCATCATCCTCCCGGACACAATACTTGCCCTTTTTTTGTTTGCTTATACAGGCATTACAGTGCAGGCATTCTTCTATTTTCATTTCAGAGAGATAAAAAGATTCAGAACTGCACCCGTGCTTTTTTGCAGTTTCAACCATATGCGAGGTGAGGTTCTCAGTATTTCCTTTTTTAACCGGGCTTGACGAAATGGCAACTAGTTTGATCATGTCTTTCTCCTACATAGGATTTTAATTTTTTCAATGCCTGTTCAGTTTATGGCATTCTAATTTTTAAGGCAATGAAATTATATGGGGTTATTTTTCTCTAACCAGTGGAATAGCTTGACTTTTAAGAGATTTTTGTTTACTTTATATTCTTAAGAAGAATTAACCAATGAGTTAATATTTATGACCATTTTAGGGGTATCTGCAAAATATAAACAAGGCAGCCACAACCGATACCCTTGTTTTATGAACTTTATAAGGAGATAACCATATGACACAACCTGTTTCTTTTCTTAAGGGGAAAAATATATTGGCCGTTGATGACGAATGGGATGTCATCGAAACCATACAGGAAATCCTTGATGAAGCAACAGTGGATTTTGCTCAGGATTATGAAACTGCTTCGGAAAAAATCATGGAGACCCAATATGATCTTGCCATCCTTGATATCATGGGGGTAAACGGCATCCAGCTTTTGGAAGAATGTGTGGAAAGAAATATTCCTGCCATCATGCTGACTGCCAATTCAATGAACCCTGAATCGTTAATGCAGTCCATAAAAAAAGGTGCAGTTTCCTATCTTTCCAAAGAGCATTTAAGTGAGCTTGATTCATTAATCGATGAGTTGATGGGAGAGCAAAGCAAGGGGAAACCCGCATGGAAACTACTATTTGAAAAGCTCGGAAATCATTTTAACCAGCGTTTTGGAAAAGGCTGGAAAAATGACAATAAGGAATTCTGGAACGATTTTGAAAAAAACTGGCAGGTTTCAAGGGGTATCCAGGAAAGAGTCCGGCACGACAAAAATATTATCAATAAAGGAGTTTAATACTCTTTAAGTAAAACTTAAACCGGGATTCAGAAAAGATCATTTCTTTCTGAATCCCGGTTTTTTTTTCAGCCTGTGTCAATATCCTTTACGCTTAGGCATGATACCCCATAAGCCTTGGCAGCCAGAGAACAAGATCCGGGAAATAGGTTAAAAAGAAGAGGACACCAATCTGGATGGCGATGAAGGGCAAGGAAGACCGGGTTACAAAAATGATATCTCTTTTGGTCATGGACCCGACGACAAAAAGACTGACCCCCATGGGCGGCGTACAATACCCAATGGCAAGGTTCACCGTCATGATGAGTCCAAAATGCATGGGATCTACATTAAACGCACCCAGCAACGGCAGAAATACAGGGCCCAGAATCAGTGTAGCCGAAATAATATCCATGAACATGCCAATGGACAAAAGGAGGATATTCATGACCATAAGAAAGACAATGGGAGAACTGATACTGCCGACAACTATTTCCGCCACCCGGCTGGGGATGTTTTCAAAGGTCATATACCGTCCGAAACATGTGGCTGATGCAACAATCAGAAGCAGGGTGGCCGTTGTGACAGCCGAACTGATGGTGACCTCTTTTACATCTGCAAAATTCATGGATCTATAAACACACAGCTCGACAATAAATGCATATACGCTTGCCACGACTGCTGCTTCATTTGCAGTGAACATGCCTGAAAAAATTCCACCGAAAATAATGACGATGAGCATGATGGCCCAGAACCCATCTTTGAAAATGCCGATGAGTTCGCTGAATTTAGGCATGGGCAGGCGTTTGATATCTTTTCTGTTCCTGTAAAGAACCCAGGTATACAACGAGACACAGCCTATTATGATAAGCCCTGGGATAAAGCCGGTCAAAAAAAGACCTTCCAGGGATACATTGCTGATCATGGAATAAAAGATCATACTGATACTGGGCGGAATAATGATGCCCAGATTCGGCGAGGTAGTCATCAACCCAATGGTATAATCTTCATCATAGCCGTTTCTCAAAAGCGCAGGAATCATAAATCCGCCCAGAGCCACAACCGTTGCAACCGTTGACCCTGAAATGGCTCCGAAAAGACCGCAGCCGATGACACCGGCCATTCCAAGCCCCCCCGGCAGAAAGCTCACCATGGAATTGGCAAAGCTGATCAATTTCTCTACCATTTTACCCTTGGTCATGATATTGCCGCAAAGGACAAAAAACAACACCACAATCAATGAAAAATTGTCGAGACTTCTGAACAATGTCTGAGACATAAGAGCGAGGGGCATATTTAAAAAAAACATGAATCCGACAGCGGATGCAATAAACAGGCTTAAAAAAACAGGCACATAGGTGGTCAGACACCCCAGCAGTATAGCCATGATAATGAAATCAGTTGTTTCCATGAAGATTCCTCTTATTTCCGTTTAGTGTCTTGAATCAATACCTGAACTGTCCTTATGAACACCATAACGCCCATAACGGGCATTATGGCGTAAACAATGACAAGGGGGATCTGCATGATAATTGTTGCCTGATGCGTGGTATACTGCATAAGCGTCATTTTATATCCATAAAAGACCATCATCCATGCAAAAAAAAGCATCAATAAATTGGAATAAAAACTCAAACCCGGCTTAAGCTTGGGGAAAATCTGGACAAGTGCGTCAATCCGGATCACAGCTCCCTTTTTGATAGAAAGGCTTGTCCCGACAAAAGTTGTGTAAATCATGACGATACGTCCCAGCTCTTCGCTCCAGGCCAGGGTATAATTGAATCCATACCTGAGCACCACATTGGCGAAAAGCGAGATCAACGCCGCCATAACAATAATAAAAAGTGTCCACTCTTCAATATTGGTAAGAACCGTATCAAGTTTCTTTAAAATTTTCCCAAGCATAAGCCAGATCCTGTTTCTTTTTGATGTTAAATAAATGCCATTATTTCAGAAAATCAATAACTTCCTGCAGGTAATTGGCCGGTTTATATTTATCCCCCGGATAGATCTGGTTGATTTCTTTGGCATAGGTATCATATGCGCCCTTGCTCTGATCTTTCAAAGTTTTCATATCTGCTGCGGATAACTGGAAGAATTCAACACCTGAAGCCTTGGCAGCAGCGATCTGCTCCGCTTCCCAGGTTGCTGTCCTCTTTCTGTTCTCTGCGCACACATCATGCACGGTCTTGATAAATATCTCTCTCAAATCCTGGGGAAGGCTTTCGAGCCAGGCTTTATTGAATACCCAGACAAAAAGTCCCTGTGCATAATTCAACTGGGTAAAATATTTAGCTACTTCAAATTTCTTTGTCAGGTTGCAAACGGCAGGCGTATGATCGAGACCTGTAATAACGCCCTGCTTCAATGCGACCTGAACATCGGGCCAGGGCATGGCAACAGGATTGAATCCCCAGTTTCTGTAACTTAACTGATTTACTGCTGCTTCCGCAATTCTGAATTTAATCTTTTTAGCATCATCAATGGTTTTAACAGGCTCTGTGGTTGCCCAGCCGTAATTGCCGTATCCAGTGATATCAAGACCGGTCATTCCCTGATGATCCATGGCCATTAAAAAATGGTCAAACAGGACTTTGTTGCCAGTGAATTTATCGAGTTTCTCAAATGAATCTACAAGAAACGGCAGGTTTACAATACCAATTCTGGGGCCCAGGTTTGTGGCCGCAACAGAGCTGACGCTGATGCCCTGTACTGCACCCATTTGAACCATGTTCTGGACTTCCACCTCACCGCCCAGGATGGATAAGGGTTTATAATCAAGGTAAATCTGTCCATTGGTTCTTTTCCAGAGCTCATCCCGGATTTCAAACCCGGCAAAGGTTCCGACTAGTGCTGGTGTTGATACATTTGAAACAACGCATTTGAATTTTGCACCCTTGGGGTCAAATTGAGGTGCCCATTTGGCAAGGGGGTCTGGTTTGTCTTCAGAAGATGCGGGCGCAATGAACATAAATGATCCGACCACTAAAACAAGCAGTAATACTAAAAATCTTTTCAGCTTCATAACTTAGTTCCTTTCCTTTAATATTAAGTTTATAATTTGCGGTGCAGGCCAAAATAGCCTGCACCTGTTTCAACTTTTGGAATCAAACTAATTATCTCTTTACTAGTCGAGCTCAACGGCAGCGTATTTTCAGTTCAAAAGGAAGTCAAGCAAAACCGTACGGATTTGTTTAATCTAATTTTTTAAAAGCCTCCTTCCGACCGGTATATTTTTCCCTGAGCTGAGGTTTCATCAGCTTTCCTGTGGGGTTTCTCGGCACCCGGTCAAAAATCACCTTTCTGGGCACCTTATAAAGAGAGAGTTTGGATTTTGCAAACTCAATAACCTGTTCTTCCGTCAGATGTTTTCCTTCTTTCACCTGAACCACGGCAAGTACAATCTCCACCAGCCTTTCATCCGGATATCCGATACACGCAACATCATCAATGTCGGGATGATCCATGAGCGCATCTTCAATTTCAACCGGGAAGATATTTTCACCACCGCTGGTGACCATGTCTTTCATCCGGTCAACAATATAAAAATACCCTTCTTTGTCTTTCCTTAATAAATCTCCGGTATAAAGCCAACCCTTTTTTATGGTTTCTTTTGTTTTTTCCGGATTTGAATAATATTCCCGCATCATCCTGGGTGTTTTAAATATCAACTCACCCACTTCACCATCGGCAAGTTCTTCCCCAGTGGGCCCAACGATCTTGGCTTCAACACCAAATGTGGGCTTACCGATGGAACCAGGCCTTAACAGAACATCCTCAGGGTAGAGATTAAACAACCCCCCTCCGCCGCCTTCGGTAATGCCGTAGATATTTGACACGCCGCAGGGCAGTTTTTCCACCAGCATCTTCATAATGTCGTAAGGTACAGGCTGAGCACCTATTTCCATATATTTCCATGAAGAAAGGTCATAATTCTCAAGCTTCAGATCACCCTTTGCAATGGCATTTAACACTGCAATGCCTATGGGAACCACAAAGAGCATGTCCGTACATTTTTCTTCGGCAATGGCCTCAATGATCCATTTTGGATCACGAAAATCCCTTATGATTGTACCGGTTGCTCCGGTAGCATAGAAAGGTGCCCATAAAAACATGGTACCGCTGTGATATAAGGGTAAAAAGAATAAATAATTATCATCCTTCTGGACAAAATAGGTCATGCCGTTACCAACGGCTGTGTTATTGATGGAAAAATGGGTGTGAAGTACGGGCTTGGGTTTTCCGGTCGTACCGGATGTAAACATCATGGCCAGATCGTGATCTCTGTCGACTTCCACAAGGGAATTTGAAGTGTCCTTATATGCCTGGATCGTTTTAAAATCGATCATGTCTTTTGGCACATCTTTACCGACACAGATATATTTTTTGACCGTTGACAGTTTTTTTTGTCCTGGCTGGACAACCCCTAAAAATTCAGACCCGAGGATAAAAACGTCCGGTTTACAAACTTCTGCTGCATAAAGGATATCAGATGTTTCAAAACGGAAATTCAATGGGACAACGACAGCCCCCAGACGTATGATGGCATAATAGGTAACAAGCCATTCCAGTGAGTCCTTCTGCAGGTGCATGACAAAATCCCCATGCTTTACCCCCAGCTCTTTTGCCAGATAATTAGAAGTTCTGTTTATCTCGTCATTAAATTCCTTCCAGGTAAAGGATCGTCTTTCTCCCGTTGCCGGGGTTCTTTCGATCAGGCAGACCTTATCAGGAATATGCCGAGCATGAATTGTAGCGTAGCCTGAATAATTCAATGAAACCTCCTTTTATTTATTCCACAAAATTTTCCGTCAAATCACATCTGTTTTATAACAACGCCTTCCTTGAAGCAAAGAATTAATGGAAGCTAGAAAGCTACCTTAGCAAGACCTTTCAGTTTGAGAATCTGTCTTGCTTCGTCGGAAGTCGCCGGTTCAAGACTCATTTCCTTTGCAATCCGTTTGACCATATTGACCTGGTCGGCACTGGCCTTGGCCATGATGCCTTTGCCTGCATATATGGAATCTTCAAGCCCAACCCTGACATTCTGTGCGCCCATGGCCATTGCGGTGCTGGTGATGGGGATCTGGAATCTTCCACCCGCAGCAACAGACCAGGTGAAATTGTTCTCACCCAGGACTTCCTTTGCCTCATCATAAATCAATACCAGGTGTTTTACTGAAGGCACCATCCATCCCACCATGGGACCGAAAACAAACTGAAGATGAACCGGCGGCTTGAGCAGATTTTCTTCCAGCAGCCATTTTACATAAGAAATGTGGCCCAGTTCATAAATTTCTAGTTCCGGTTTGGTGTCGATCTCAAGAAAGGTTTTTCCGTAAATAATGTCATCATTGAAGGTCGGTCTGAAGGTCACATTTTTGCAGAGTTCGAGATAGTCTTTTTCCCAGGCATATTTATATTCCTTGAAACGGCCTGCAATCTGAAAAATACCAAAATTAAAGGGGGCCGGATCAAAAGAACACATTTCCGGCCGCAGCTTCTTGATGGGAATCAATTTTTCTTCCGTGGTCTGGTTCATGCCGCCACCGGTGGTAGGAAGAAGAATCATATTGCATCGGGCCTTGATCTTGCTGCAAACCTCCATGAAAAGTGCCGGGTCTGATACAGGCAACCCGTTTTCAGGATTTCTTACATGGATATGAGCAATGGCGGCGCCGGCTTCGTGGGCTTTGACTGCATCTTCCACAATCTGATCAGGAGTTATGGGAAGGTAGTCACTCATGGTGGGGATATGAACAGATCCTGTAATGGCTGCGGTTATGATTATTTTATTATCCATTGTTTACTTCTCCTGTTGAAAAATTTTAATATTTTCTAGACACCGTATTCCTCATTCAGATCAAGGATAAACATTTTCTTTTCCTTGACATTGTCGATTACAAAAGAGGATTTAATGACCTGAATCCCTTCTATCTGGGTGAGTTTCTTATTCATAAACTCTCCATAGGCCTTTATGTCCTTTGCAATCACCTTGAGGACAAAGTCATTGGCGCCTGCAATCTGGTAGCACTCAACCACTTCTTCCAGCTCCACAAATCTTTTTTTAATGGCAGCCACAGAGGACAGGCTGCTCAAGCTTAGGCTGATACTGACCATGGCCATGATCGAAAACCCTATCTTTTCCGGGTCCAACACTGCCGTAAAATGGGAAATAACCCCTGCAAGCTCAAGTCTTTTAACTCTTTCGAGCGTTGCAGGGGCTGAAATCCCCACGATTTTAGACAGCTTGGAATTGGTTGTTTTTCCATTTTCCTGAAGCGTGTTTAAAATCTGTTTGTCAATTTTGTCCAGAACCATTTATTTTCTCTTTTTAAAATTAATTAATACCCTTTTTATGAGAGTAAATGGTTATATTTTTCTTTAATTAATGGCAACAATTCTTTTAAGGTCTCATCTATTTTTTCAATCAAAAAATCAATTTCCTTGTTGGTCATGGCTGTTGACAGGATGAACAACCCTCTTGGAATGTTGAAAATCCCCTTGTTTAAAAGAGACAAATGCATCAACGCATGGAGCTTTTCTTCCGATTTCAGGACCTGTTCCGCCATTTCAATGGGCTCATTGTAAAAATGAAGATTCAGCAAAGACCCGATCCGATTGGACTGAATTCTCAATCCATTAATTTTGAAACGGTTCAAAAGACCTTCCTGAAGCCTTGCGCCAAGGCCGTTGATATATGCAACCGCCTTTTCATCATATTTGGACAAGGCGGCATAACCTGCCTGCATAACGGTTTCATAACCGTTAAAGGTCCCGGAATGGTACAGGGGTTTATCGGTATTTTCATGACAGTAGATGTTCATGATTTCTTTTTTCCCGCCAAACACACCAATGGGAAGCCCGCCACCGATAACTTTTCCAACAGTCGTCAAATCCGGCGTTACACCCCAGAGCTTCTGGCATCCGCCGGTATTCACCCTGAAAGAAAAAATCTCATCAAAAATCAGGAGGACTTTATGGTCCTGAGTGACTTTTCTTACATGCTCCAGATAGCCCTTTTTCGGAAGCACAACCCCGCCGGCTCCAAGAAAGGGTTCCATGATTACTGCGGCCAGTTCGGAAGCATTTTCCTTTACCTTTTTTTCAAGGCCTTCAAAATCATTAAAGCTGACTTCCAGGATGTCTGCCGTCATACCCTTGGGGATGCCGGCCGTGATGACATTTTTCTTGGTGGATGCAGCCACACTGTCATGGGTGCCGTGAAACCCGCCGACCATTTTCAGGATTTTATCTTTTCCTGTAAAAGCCCTGGCCGTTCTCATGGCAAAAAGAGTGGCCTCTGTTCCGGAGTTCAGGAATCTGACCCGGTCAAACCCCGGTACCCTTTCGCACAAGAGTTTTGCCAATTTGTATTGGCCTTGCGTGGGGCTTGAGTACTGAGACCCTTTTACAATACCCGCCTGAACCGCTTTTACCACATCCGGATCACCGTGCCCATGGACAATGGCGCCATAGGCATTGGTGACATCTAAAAGCTTATGTCCTTCAGGGGTGAAGACAAAAGCACCTTCGCCCGATTCGATATGGATGGGAAAAGGTTTGAAATAGCTTAAACTTCGGGTCGCACCACCGGGGATATAATTGATCAGCTCTTCATGACGCTCTTTTGAAACCGGGAATTTCTCCCGGTATGCATCGGCTATTTTCTTTTCAATCTGTTCTTCAATCATGGTGTTTTGTCCTTAAGCCTTTATTTTTTTTCATGAACGATCAGAAGCTCGCCAACTTCCTTTTCAACCCTTTCTACAAACTCGCCGGATTCAATTCTTTTTTTGAGTTCTTCAAGGTCATCAATATAAACCTTATCATAATCCATGTACTCAAGGGTTTCACGAACCGCCTTGTGCATAATTTTACCGGCAGGGCTCAATTTCTCAACCCCTCTGATATCTGCTGCCTGGGCTGCACAAAGCAATTCAAAAGAAAGAATGTGATTTGTATTTTCAACAATTTTCCGGGCCTTTCTTCCGGCAATCAGACCAAAGCTGACAATGTCCTGAAAATCTGCCGTTGATGTGATGGACTGAATTGAAGCAGGTACTGCGAGGGTTCTATTCTCTGCGACAAGCGAGGTCGTCATGAACTGACCGCCCATAAGACCCATACGAACGCCTGTGTCTTCTTTGCACAAGAAAGGGGGCAACCCTGTGCTGTGGTGCTGATCCATGAATCTGTCAATGCGCCTGTCACTGACAACCCCAAGGTTAACCATTGCAATTCCCAGACAATCCATTGCAAAAGAAATCGGCTGACCATGGAAATGACCATTGTGAAAGAATGTATCAAGTTCAGTAAAAATCAGTGGATTATCATTGCTGGAATTTAGTTCTCTTAAAAGAACCTCACGGGCATGGTTTACGGCCTCTTTTGTAGGCCCGACAAACTGAGGCGTGCACCGGATAGAGTATGCGTCTTCAACCGGAATATGAGCCACAGACACCCCTTTATGCTCCTTGAGCGTCGACTGAAGTTTTAAAGAGAGTTCCAGCTCATCAATTGCCAATCCGCTTCCTTTAAGAAGCTTTGTCAAATTCATTGCAGTGGCATATTGACCGGGATGATATTTTTGTTCATGTACAATTGGATCAAAGGGATTAAATCTTCCCATGAGTGTCTCAATAGCAAAAGCAGCTATAATATCGGAATTTTTCAATGTATTTGTCGCTTCCGAGATAACAGTACAGGCAAGCCCCACCATTCCGGAAGTCCCATTGATAAGTGAAAGACCTTCTTTGGCATTCAAATGCATGAGCTCAACACCAGCAGCAGCCATTGCTTCTTTTCCCGGCATGACCTTCCCTTTATAGACGGCTTTCCATTCGCCAAAGGCAACACTTGCGATACAGCCAAGGGGTCCTAAGTCACCGCTGGTACCAAGGGAGCCTTTTCTCGGGACAACAGGGAAAACGTGCTTGTTTATCATATCCAGGTAGATTTTCAAGTTCTTTTCCTTGATTCCGGAAAAACCACGGCAGAGAGAATTGGCTCTTGCAATCATGAATTTTCTAACCATTGAATCCTCAAATGGTTTTCCGACCTGGGTTGTAATACTTCGGACAAGGTTTTTCTGAAAATCATTATCTCTTTCTCTGGGCAAAAGATAGTCAACCAGGCCGCCGCAACTTGTATTGACACCATAAATGCAGCGCTCTTCATTGGCCCATTTTTCAACCAGCGCCCTGCACTCACGGATCTTGGGCCAATTTTTATCCGCCACCTTGACTTTGATGGATAAATCATTTCCGGCTTTCATCAGTTCTTCAATGGTTAATGTATATCCGTCCAGGGTTAGTGTTTTTCCTTTGATCGGCATGGGTTCCTCCTTATGTGTTTTAGTTTTTGTTGGTTACAGTATTTAAAAATAGACGATGTCGGCTCAGAACTTAAAACAGATACAGAATGAACATTTTCTATTTTTAAAGAAAATCTAACCAAATCCCCATTTCTTTGTCAAGAACTAATTTTAATTTTATAAGGAATTTCTTAAATTTTTTATAACTATCGAAACCAAATATCCTAATTTCAATTTATTTTGTAAGCTAATATATCATGTTTGCCTTATTTTAATTTTTTAAAACTTTTCGAAATTGACGGTTTTGAATAGCGCCTTGACAAAGGTAGTCATGACCATTGTTCGATTTCTTTGTATTAATTATGTAAAAAATAGTCCAAGGTGTTTACCTTCAAGCTTTCCTGAATTTTAATGAGCTTATTTATTTACCTATTACATACAGATGACATGAGATGACTCCCATTTTATTGACCAATAGAATCCTTCAGCCCCTGTTTAATCTTTTTTCCGTTGTTCTGCTTTTTCTTCTGGGATGGAGGACTAAAGGCAGCGCACCGGATATCAAAAAATATGTCCTGATTGCGGCACCCCATACCTCAAACTGGGATTTTGTATTTTTTCTTCTGATTATTTTTAAATTCAGGCTGCCGGTTTACTGGATGGGAAAACGGTCCATGTTCAGATGGCCTTTTTCAGGGGTATTGAAACGGCTTGGCGGTATCCCCGTGGACCGGTCTGAAAAAAACAATGTGGTCCTTACCATGACAAAAGCATTTGAAAATTCGGAAGAACTGATCATCACCATAGCCCCATCCGGCACAAGAGCAAGCGGCGGCTCATGGAAAACCGGATTCTACCATATTGCCCGTGAAGCTAAAGTCCCAATTGCGTGCGGATTTCTAGATTATAAGAAGAAAACCGGCGGCATTGGCCCGGTCTTTTATACTACGGATGACATGGAAACGGACATGGGTGATATCAGATCTTTTTATTCCGGTATTTCCGGCCGTTATCCGGAACCACCACCCTTATCAGTGAAAAATTCTTAACTGTTTTACAGTTTCCCTATCACATCTTTTTTGCCGGTATGTGAGACATGATATATTCCGAAAGGGCTGTGATGGTAAGGCTTGGATTTACCCCGAGATTAGCTGAAACCACAGATCCGTCGGCCACATAAAGGCCTGGATAATTAAAGAGTTCCCCTTTTGCAGAGACAACCCCGCGGGCAGGAGAATCCCCCATACAGCATCCACCCAGGATATGGGCGGTGGTGGACATGTTTAACACAACCTCAGGAAAAGAGCTTAAGGGGATTCCGTTCATTTTTTTTGCAAGACGGCGTGCGGTTTCATTGGCTATGGGGATATAGCTTGGGGATCGCTCAAACCCTTTCGGGATTTCAGAATTGATGGACTTTTTCCCCAGGCGCCACCACCTTTTTTTATAATTCAGCTTGAGATGATTTTTATCGGTCTGCATGACCAGCAGCACGGAGATGGAAGATGCTTTGTCAAGCGGCCAGAGCATCCGGAAAAATATCAGCGGGTGTTTTATAATATTCCCCAGAAATCTGAACATCCTTGGAAGCTTTCCCCCGCCCCCGGACATGACGGTCAGGAGATTCAAAAGAACATCAGACCCCTTGTTGTATCTCACAATTTCAATATGGGTGGTTTCATCGGGATATATCCCGGAAGTAATGGCGATCTGATCGTTCCAGTTGGTTTTTGTGTCATTTGATTTAACACCGATAAGGGCTTCTGAATTGGTTCTGACAAAATTGCCCAGCTCATTGGAAATATGGGGCAGCATGCCTTTGTCTTTGCACTGTTCCAGAAGTTTTACCGTTCCTAAAACTCCGCCTGAAAAAACAACACCCCTGGCAGTGTATCGTTTTTCTTTTTTAAAAATCCCTGTTGTATTTTTTGTAATAACCTCATATCCGCCTGGAACAGGTCTGACACCCGTGACCCAGGTCTCAGGGATAATTTTTGCGCCAAGATTTTGTGCCAGATAAAGATAATTTTTATCCAGAGTGTTTTTTGCTCCCACTGGGCACCCGATCATGCAGGCGCCGCAGAATGTACATCCGGTTCTGTCCGGGCCTTTACCGGCAAAATAAGGATCTTTTACTGTTTTGTCCGATTCCCCGAAAAAAATCCCCACATCATTTTTATGGAAAGTGTCTTTGCCTGTCATTTCAATGCCGACTTCTTTTAAAAGAAGGTCAGCCCTGCCCACATGGGGGCTTACATTTGCTCCCAGCATTTTCCGTGCAATTTCATAATAAGGCTTCAGGGTTTCCTTGACATTTTGAATACACCAGCCCCGGCTTTTAAAAACTTTGTCCGGCGGCACCAGAAGCTGATTGGCATACACCAGGCTGCCGCCACCGACACCTCCGCCATGCAGGATCATGACGTGCCTGAACAGGGTCAGCATCTGGTATCCGTAACAGCCAAAGGCCGGCAGCCATAAATATTTTCTGATATTCCAGTTTGTCTTTGGAAAGTCTTTGGTTTTCCATTCTTTCCCTTTTTCAAAAACCCCGACATTGTACCCTTTTTCAGCGAGCCTCAGGGCAGACACACTTCCGCCAAAACCGGAGCCGATGACAATATAATCAAATTCCTGATCCTGTGATGGTTTCATCATGAACTCCTTTAAACAGACATCAACGGACGCTCCTTTTTCAGGATAGATAATCCGCCAATAGGGTTTTAAGCTTTTTTAGACAGCCTGAATAAAAATGATCGCAATTTTCGATAATATCAAAACGGGGTGCTATCCCCCATATTTTAATATGCTCCAAGATCAGATCCGGGGGAGCAATTTCATCATTCCTACCCGTCACAATCAAACCTGTGGACGGCATGTTTTCAATACCATCAAAACTCATGGCCCCCATTGGAGGAGACACCATGATATGGTCTTGAATCCTTATTCCTTTTGAGATCACTTCTGCATTCATCCTTGACCCAAATGAATACCCGGCAAGACTGATACCCCGAAATCCTTTATCTTCAAGAAAGGAGATGGCAGCCATTACATCATCCTGTTCTCCGTTTCCATTGTCAAAGGTCCCCGTGCTTTTGCCTTTTCCCCTGAAATTGAATCTTAAGGTTGTGTATCCTTTTTCACAAAAAACCTCTGCAATTGCCATTACGACAGGGTTATCCATATCCCCGCCATAAAGCGGGTGGGGGTGAGAGATAATCACGGCCTTTTGTGAAGAATTGTGATCCAGTACCCCCTCAAGTCTGATTGTTTGACGCTCAATTGTGATTTGTGATTCCATCTGATCCATCCGGTTTTTAAAAGACAGGCGTCTATTTGCTTGTAAGCTATTTCATTTTCCTGTAGATTTTTCTTAATTCTCCTGCAACCTCATCATTATGTATAAAGGGTATTATCATGAATATCAATTCAATAAGAGGATTCATCGAAAAAACCTGGGATGAATCCGCCATACCAGCCTTAGAGAAATATATTTCAATCCCTGCCGTATCCCCTCTCTTTGCACCGGACTGGAAATCATCTGGCTTTTTAATGGATACCTTGAAGCTGGCTCATGCCTGGGTTAAAGGCATGAACCTTGAAAACTCAAGGTGTCGGGTCATCTCGCCTGAAGACAGGACCCCTGTTCTTCTCCTTGAAATTGAAGCCAGCGGGCCTGAAAACAAAAGCACCACACTTTTATACGGCCATCTGGACAAGCAGCCCCCGGCTCAAGGCTGGGATGACAATAAAGGACCCTGGCAGCCTGTGATTGAAAATAACCGGCTTTACGGCAGGGGAAGTGCAGATGACGGATATGCCGTATTTGCTGCCGTAACAGCCGTCAAAGCCCTTCAAGTCCACAATATTCCCCACGGAAGATGTGTCATCCTCATTGAAACCTGTGAAGAAAGCGGCAGCCGGGATTTGAAATATTATCTCGAAAGCCTTAAAGACCATATCAGGACCCCGGACCTGGTTGTCTGCCTTGATTCAGGCTGCGGCGACTATGAACGGTTCTGGATTACCACGTCCTTGAGAGGCAGCATTGTCGGTGAACTGGAAGCAACCATATTAACCCGGAACATCCATTCCGGCACTTCCGGGATGGTGGCCTCAAGCTTCAGGATCATCCGGCAGTTAATGGATCGGATCGAAAATTCAAAAACCGGAGAATTATTAATCCAAGAACTCTATGGCCCGATTCCTAAAAAACGGCTGGAGCAGATCCAAAAAACAGCAGAATTTCTCGATAAATCCATTTTATCCAGCCTTCCCCTGGTTGAGGGAGCGCTCCCCACAAGCCTTGATCCATTTGAACTCATTATCAGCAGTACCTGGAAACCTGCACTGTCCTGTACCGGTGCCGAGGGGTTCCCGCCCATGGACAAGGCTGCAAACGTCATCCGGGAGTCTACAAAACTCTTATTGTCCATCCGGACACCGCCGGGTGTGGATACCCGGCCTGCCGTGGAAAAGATTAAAACCATACTGGAAGAAGCCCCTCCCTATGGGGCCAAGGTAAAGTTTAATGTTCAAAAACATGCAAAAGGCTGGGATATGCCGGATATGGGAAATGAGCTTGAAACCAAAATCAGTGAAGCCGCCTCCCTCTGTTTTGGCGACACTCCCTGTTTTACCGGTGAGGGCGGCTCCATCCCCTTTATGACCCTTCTTTGTGAAAAATTTCCCCTGGCCAGATTTCTGGTAACAGGGGTTTTAGGCCCTGAGTCTAATGCCCACGGCCCCAATGAATTTTTACATATTCCCTATGTCAAAAAACTGACCCAGGCATTATCATTTATTATCGGCAACCCTTAAGAGGAGCGGGTCATGACCATCTGCCCAAATTGTGCTGAAAAATTAACCACCTTAAAGGAAAAATGCCCTAAGTGCGGTATTGTTCCTGATAAATCAAAATCCCCTGTATTGATAGGGCTTGTGATCGCAGCCGGGTTGGTCGCGCTGGTGGTTATTGGATTGATTTTTTCAAAGCCTTGATGAAATTAGACGGAATGGCATAGGTGATTCCTGTGGGCTCGGACAGGACGTGCTCTTTCTTGTCTTTTACAAATACCATATTAATAACCCCGATCACCTCGCCTGAGCTTCTTAGGATGACCGGGCTTCCACTGTTTCCCGGAAGAGCTGTGGCATCAATCTGAAAAATATCATAGGGCTCACCAAGATGCCGGATCAGGTCACCGTTAATTATTCTTGCGCTGGGACTGGGTCTGACCAGAGGGGCAATACTTGAAACAATCCCGCCATGGGTGGAAGGATTCAGCCCAAATACGATACCCATGGGATATCCCGTGAAAACAACCCTGTACCCTTCTTTCACAAATGACGAATCCCCCAGTTTCAATGCAGGCAACAGCTCTGATTCATGCCCCAGGATGGCAAGATCATGAAACTCATCCACGGCTAAAATCACTGCCTTTATCCCGGTGTCGGGAAAATTTTTATGAAATATCCGCAGAAAATGGGTTTTGTTTTTTTCTATCACGGGAAGGATGACATGATAATTGGTCACAAGCCTTTGTCCGCCGTCAATGGCAAATCCGGTGCCAAGGTAGGAGGCTTTGGGAAGATCATTGAAATAATAGGTACCGACAGCCACAACAGATGTTTTTGTTTTTTTGATCAGGTCTGCAAGCCGAAGGTCTTCGGCTGCTTCGGTTTCATCGGCGTTTACCGGGAAACACAAAAGAAAAATGAAAAGAAATGCAAAAAAGAACATTTCTGCATTTCTTTTCATGATTTTACTTTTTCGAATTCTTTAAGGATGCTTTGATAAACTCCCTGAACAAGGGGTGAGGGTTACTGGGTTTGGATTTGAATTCAGGATGGAACTGGCACCCAAGATACCAGGGATGGTCTTTAAGTTCCACAATTTCCACCAGCTCATGATCCGGAGACGTTCCACTGATAACAAGGCCTGCCTCCACAAGCTTATCCTTATATATATTATTGAACTCAAAGCGATGCCGGTGACGCTCTGAAATTTCTTCCTGCTTATAGGCAGCCATGGCAAGGGTATCCGGAACCAGTTTGCATGGATAGGCCCCAAGACGCATGGTTCCTCCCTTGTCGGAAGTTTCATCCCGTTTTTCAATCCTTTTTGTGTGTTCGTCATACCATTCCTTCATAAGATAAATCACAGGATAAGGGGTATAGGGATCAAACTCCTCACCATTGGCTTCTTCAAGTTTTAAAAGGTTCCTCGCAATTTCGATGACGGCCATGTGCATGCCCAGACAGATACCGAAATAGGGAACCTTGTGTTCTCTTGCATATTTTGCAGCCAGAATTTTCCCTTCAATCCCCCTTGAACCAAACCCGCCCGGAACGAGAATCCCGTCAGCTTTGGAAAGGATTTCAATAATATTTTCCTCTGTCAGGGTCGTGGAATCGACATACTGGAGATTAACCCTGGCATCATTGGAAACACCTCCGTGGGTAAGGGCTTCGTTCAGGCTTTTATAACTCTCGGTCAGATCCACATATTTTCCGACAATGGCAATATTCACTGAAAACCTCGGGTTTTTGATCCGCTCAACCATTTCTGCCCAGTCATCTAATCTTGGCGCCCTTGCCCAGATATTCAGTTTCTTGAGTATTTTATCCCCAAGCCCTTCCTGATTATAAACCAGAGGGACTTCATAAATGCAGTCCACATCTTTTGCCGTAAAAACAGCATCCGGGTCCACATTACAGAAAAGGGATATTTTGGATTTGATCTCCTGGGACAGATAACTTTCCGTCCGGCAAAGCAGAATATCAGGCTGAATTCCAATACTGCGCAGCTCTTTGACACTGTGCTGGGTAGGTTTTGTTTTAACCTCACAGGCTGTTTTGATATAAGGGACAAGGGTCAGATGGATGTAAATAACATTGGAGGCACCGGCATCGGCCTTGAACTGACGAATGGCTTCCAGAAAGGGTAAGGATTCAATATCGCCAATGGTTCCGCCGATTTCAACAATCACCACGTCAGCCACGTCAGAAACAAGACAAATGCTCTGTTTGATCTCATCTGTTATATGGGGAATAACCTGGACGGTTCCGCCCAGGTATTCACCTTTGCGCTCTTTGGTGATAACCTGGTAATAAATTTTTCCAGTGGTAAAATTATTGTTCTTGCCGAGTTTGGCATTGGTGAATCGTTCATAATGGCCCAGATCAAGATCCGTTTCAGCCCCGTCGTCGGTTACAAACACTTCGCCGTGCTGAAACGGATTCATTGTTCCCGGGTCAACATTGATATAGGGATCCAGTTTCTGGATGGTCACTGACAATCCCCGGCTCTCAAGAAGCATGCCGATGGCCGCGGAAGCCAGCCCCTTGCCTAAAGATGACAGAACACCTCCGGTAACAAAAATATACTTTGTATTCTGAGCCATTGTTCCTCGCTTTTTTAGATATTATTCATAACCTATCGATCAAACAAAGAGATCTTTTGGAAAGGACGCGCTGTCTCCAAGCCTTTCTTCGATTCTGATAAGTTGATTGTATTTGGCCACCCTGTCACTTCTCGACATGGAACCGGTTTTGATCTGACCCGCATTGATACCCACGGCAAGGTCGGCAATAAATGAATCCTCTGTTTCACCGGATCTGTGAGAAACAATAGTGGTATAGCCGGATTCCTTTGCCATCTGAATCGTATCCAGGGTTTCCGTAACCGTTCCGATCTGATTCAATTTTATGAGAATGGAATTGCCGATACCTTTTTCAATGCCTTTCCTGAAAATGTCAGGATTGGTTACAAAAATATCATCCCCCACAATCTGTATTGAATTGCCAAGCCTTTCGGTCATGATTCCCCATGAATCCCAGTCCCCTTCCGCAAGGCCGTCCTCAATGGAATACAAGGGATATTTGTCAATCAGTTTTTCATAATAATCAATCAGTTCGGAAGCTGAAAGGCTTCTGCCTTCAGACTGGAAGATATATTTCCCATCCTTGTAGAACTCTGAAGCTGCTGCATCCAGAGCAATGCCGATATCCTTGCCCGGCCTGTACCCGGCTGCTTCAATAGCATTCAGAATATATTCAAGGGCTTCTTCATTGGACCTGAGGTTTGGTGCGAATCCGCCCTCATCTCCCACAGCTGTGCTCAATCCCTCGCCTTTTAAAATTCTGGCAAGATGATGAAATGTTTCCGCACCCATGCGGATGGCTTCTGTAATGGATTCAGCACCAAAGGGAAGGATCATGAATTCCTGGATATCCAGATTATTGGCAGCGTGGGCACCGCCATTGATGACATTCATCATGGGAACCGGCAATACCCTGGCATTGATACCGCCCAGGTGCTGATACAAAGGAATTTCGCATGCTTCTGCAGCAGCCCTGGCCGCTGCCATGGACACACCCAAGATAGCATTGGCACCAAGCCTGGATTTATTTTCCGTACCGTCAATATCAATCATGGTCCGGTCAAGTCCAGCCTGATCCATTGCATCATAACCGATAATTTCCGGTGCAATTACCTCATTGACATTGGCAACGGCATTTAAGACCCCTTTTCCGAGATATCTGTTTTCTGATTTATCACGGAGTTCCAATGCTTCCCTGGTTCCTGTGGAAGCTCCGGAAGGAACCGCAGCCCTGCCCTTTGCACCACAGGCAAGAACCACATCGACCTCAATGGTTGGATTCCCCCGTGAATCCAGTATCTCCCTGGCTCTAACATCAATTAGTTCCGTCATTTTCACCTCCCTGTCCTGATTGTATGATAATGTTAAAATAACATGATTTTGCCGTCTCATTAATAGCAACATCCAACCCTACATTCAAGGACTATTTATAGGCCTGTTACATATATCCTTGACAAGCCCGTGCTAATTTATTAATTAAACCCTCAAAATACTAAAACCACAAGGATCTAAGGAGAGAAATGTTAAAATCAAAACTTGCTATCATCTTACTGTTTTTTTTTATTACGGCAGGTTGCCAGCAATCATTTCACAACCCGACTTCCCAGGGTTTTTATGCAACACACAGCAACCTTGAAAAACCAGAACCCGACTCAAAATCGTCCACCGGCAGATCATTGGCCGAACCAGGCAAGAAAAATGATGGCAGCCCTTCAACCGATACCGGCCTATCAAATTCCGAAAATTCAGACGCGGCTGACTCTGAAGATCTCTCAGATAAAGAAAGCGAGGGATGTGATCTTTTTCCCCAGCAAAAAATTGATGAGGCTCTGGAACTATGCAATTCTGCCCAGGAAATGTGGGAAGAAGGCAAAATCGACGATGCATTAAGCAATCTCGATACAGCCTATGCATCCATTATGGAGATTGACTCGGAAATTTATCCTGAATTCTACCAGCAGAAAGAAGATGTCCGGTATCTGATATCCAAACGGATTCTTGAAATCTATGCCTCCCGTCAAACGGTTGCAAACGGTCCGCACAATGAAATCCCCCTTACCATGAACAATTTTGTCCAGGATGAAATCAACAGCCTGACCGGGCCGGAACGAAACTTTTTTATCCAGTCCCTTGAACGGTCTCACAAATACAGACCCTATATTATCTCTGAATTAAAAAAAGCAGGGCTGCCTGAGGAGATATCCTGGCTCCCTCTCATAGAAAGCGGATTTAAATTAAGAGCCCTTTCATCTGCCAGAGCCCTTGGGTTATGGCAGTTTATTCCGTCTACAGGATATAAATTCGGCTTAAATCGCAATTACTATATTGATGAACGCATGGATCCGGAAAAGGCAACCTTGGCCGCCATTAACTATTTAAAAGAACTCCACGGGCTGTTTGGTGACTGGACCACGGCCCTTGCCGCCTATAACTGCGGCGAAGCAAGAGTTCTCAGCATCATTCGACAACAAAAAATCAACTACCTTGACAATTTCTGGGATCTCTATCAGAGACTTCCCAGGGAAACTTCAAGATATGTTCCCCGGTTTCTGGCAACCCTTCATATTGTCAATAACCTCGAAAAATACGAAATTACCTTGAATAATACGCCGTCACCCATTCCTTTCAAAACCTGTGAAATTACAAATCAGGTTCGGCTCAGCGACATCGCCGATGAAATAGGCGTGGACGAGTCCATATTAAAGGATCTCAACCCTGAATTAAGATATGCAATGCTGCCGGGCGAAACCTATCAGCTAAAGGTGCCGGAAGAAAAAGCCGATCTGTTTTTATTAAAAGCAGATTCCATTAAATCCACGTTTTCACCTCCGACTGCACAAACACTTCATCGGGTGAGAACAAGGGAAACTCTAATCAGTATCGCAGAAAAATATAAAACAACCCCGGATGCCATTATGGCTGCCAATAACCTTGGCAAAACTCATAAAATCTCTACCGGAAAAATGTTAAAAATCCCCTGTGATCCCGATAACATAGACTCCTCAAAGGCATCCATCCGCCCTGCAAAGCCTGAAAAATCGAAAAACACACAGAAATATACGGTTCAGCGTGGGGACAACCTATGGAATATTGCTGAAAAGTTCAACACTACAACAAAAAACATCATTGCCGCTAATAAAATTACCGGCACGACTTTAATGGTTGGTCAAAACCTGATCATCAATTCCGGAAAACAGGTTTCACAATCCAAGGAAACCGTGACCCGATATAAGGTCAGGAATGGTGACAGCCCGGTTTCCATTGCAAGAAAATACAAGATTCCTGTTGATAGACTTCTTGCTTTGAATCATTTGAGTAAAAAAAGTAAAATTTTTCCGGGGCAGAATTTAATCATAGAATAGTCTTTGCCCCCGTAGCTCAGTGGATAGAGCATAGGATTCCTAATCCTTGTGCGCAGGTTCGATTCCCGCCGGGGGCACCATGACCATGCCGAACATTTCCAAAAGAACGATCGCGAAGCCGGAACTTCTTGCACCGGCAGGCAATTTTGAAAAACTTGAAATTGCCATACATTATGGAGCCGACGCCGTCTATCTGGCCGGAGATGACTTCAGCCTGAGAAATTTTTCAGACAACTTCTCAGACAAAGAACTTTTCAATGCTGTTTCACTTGCACACCGGCATGGGGTAAAAGTATATCTCGCATGTAATATCTATTCCCGCAATTTTGAACAGGACAAGATCAAGGCCTTTTTGTCCAGAACAGCTGACATTGGACCGGATGCCATCATTATCTCAGATCCCGGAATCATACTCCAGGCAAGTAAAATCATCCCCCATATCCCTGTGCACCTCAGCACCCAGGCCAATACCACCAATATCAATGCTGTGAGATTCTGGCATCACCAGGGTGTTAAAAGAATAAACCTGGCAAGAGAATTGTCTTTAGAAGAAATCAAAGAAATTACCGAGCAATCCCCCATGGAAACTGAAACCTTCATACATGGCGCCATGTGTATTTCATATTCCGGCCGATGCCTTTTGAGCAGCTTTTTGACTGGCCGGGACAGCAACAGAGGCCTTTGCAGCCACCCCTGCAGGTGGAAGTATGCCGTCGTGGAAGAACTTCGGCCGGATCAATATCATCCGCTTTTCGAAGATAACAGAGGAACCTATATCTTCAATTCAAAAGATTTGTGCATGATCGAATATATCCCCGATCTTATCAATGCCGGCATCACGTCCCTTAAAATAGAAGGCCGAATGAAGGGAGTCAACTATCTCGCATCCGTGATTAAAACCTATAGAAATGCCATTGACGGTTATATCCATTCTCCTGAAACCTATAAAACAGACCCGGAGTGGCTTGCCGAACTTTTTAGGGTGTTTCACAGGGAATACTGCACGGGATTTTATTTTGACAAACCCGATGAACGGATTCAAAATTACTCGAATCGCCATAAAGGGGAAATCCACAGTTTCATTGGAAAAATCATAGGTATTGAACCGGATCAAAAATATCGCGTAGAAATCCGAAACAAACTCAAACTTGAGGATACCATTGAAATCCTCTCTCCCAGCGAGCGCCCAAAACCCTTAAAAATTATAGAACTTACTGATAATAAAAACAATTTCATTCTCAGTGCTAAACCCAACACCATTGCTCTGGTTAAAATTGAAGCACACTGCCAGATCAATGATATTATGCGTAAAATTTAGAGTATTACCTTTAGCTTTCAATATTCTTGGTTTGACTTTTTTATTTATCTTTTGTAAATTGCAGCTATAAGAGATATTGTATCATTTATTACCATTTCGGTGTTACAACCCTTTCAGGAGATTTGATATGTTTGAAGATGACGAAACCCTACAAATGTATATCGAAGAATCACTTGATCATTTAGGAGATATTGAAAGTGATCTTTTGACCATTGAGGAAGCGGGTGAAAACATAGACCTGGATCTGGTGAATAATGTTTTCAGGGCAGCTCATTCAGTTAAAGGCGGTGCCGGTTTCATGGGGTTGACAACCATTAAAGACCTTGCCCATCACCTGGAAAATGTTCTAGGCCTCATTCGGAACAGAGAATTGATTCCCGATTCAACACGAATCAGCGTTTTATTAAAGGGCTTTGATGAGCTCGAAAACCTGTTGAAAAATATTGAAACCAGCAATGAAATTGATGTCTCTCACCATATCAGTGCTCTTGAAAACATTACAAAAGCATCGGTTCCTGAAGAAAAAAAGGAAATGGTTTCCAAGATTGTAGACATTGTTCTTCAAGACGGAAGGATTTTCCCCCAGGTATCACTTTTTGAAATAGAACAATATAAGTCTGAAGGAAAAAATCTTTTCCTTGTTGAGTATGATTTGCTGCATGACATACACAGAAAAGACAAAAATCCCATCGAAGTTTTAAACAGTTTGCAGAAAACAGGAACGATTATCGACTCCAGGATTGATTTTGATTCCGTGGGAACGCTTTCAGAAAATGAAGGGCCTGGCAGAATACCATTTCAGGTTCTTTTCGCCTCCATTATTGAATATGATATGACAGAGACCTTATTTGATATCAAAAAGCAATATATCCATGCAATTTCAGATGATATGATTGTTGCCACCAGCGTTAAGAACCCTGACGATGAACCTGCCATCATGAAACCCCTGAAAACAAAAAAGGCTGCCGCAGCCGTCGCTGAGACCCAACGGCCGGCCAAAACAGCAGCCGCTGATAAACAAAAGCTTAAGCAAGCGGCAACGCCGGCTCCCAAGCCTGTGGTGAAAGAAGTTAAAAAGATCGAAGACGATGAGGAAGAGAACCAGCCGACAACTGAAAGGGATGTAAATATCAGTACAAAGCCACAATCCTCATTACGGGTCAATGTCGGCCTTCTGGATACCTTGATGAACCTTGCAGGGGAGCTTGTTTTAAGCCGAAACCAATTGCTTCAGGGCATTAATTCCTCAAATCAGAAGGCCACCGAATTATCAAGCCAGAGAATCGACATGATTACCTCCGAACTTCAGGAAGCAATCATGAGAACAAGAATGCAGCCCATTGCCAATGTCCTCAACAAATTCACACGAATTGTAAGGGACCTGTCCCATCAGCTGGGAAAATCCATCGAGCTGATCATCGAAGGAAAAGATGTCGAGCTGGATAAGACCATTCTGGAATCCATCAACGATCCCTTGACGCATCTTATCCGGAACTCCGTAGATCATGGTATAGAAACCCCCATGGAAAGAGAACAGATGGGGAAACAACCAACCGGGAAAATCATATTAAAAGCCTTTCACGAAGCCGGGCAGGTCAATATTGTGATTTCTGATGACGGAAAAGGACTTAACCCCAATAAAATTGCCAATGTTGCAGTTGAAAAAAATCTTATCTCTGAACAGCAGGCTTCTGAAATGTCAGACAAGCAGAAGATGGAACTTATTTTCCTGCCTGGTTTTTCAACGGCAAAAGAAGTTACGGATGTCTCCGGTCGAGGTGTCGGCATGGATGTCGTTGTTACGAATATCAGCAATCTTGGCGGTATCATAGAACTTGATTCAGTCCCCGGAGAAGGAACCGAAATTCAAGTCAAGCTGCCCTTAACCCTTGCCATTATCCCAAGCCAGATAACATCGGTGGGCAATGAAAGATATGCTGTCCCCCAGGTCAATTTAAATGAATTGCTTAGAATTCCGGCAGCCCAGGTCAAGGAAAAAATTGAAAAAGTCGGAGATGCTGCAGTTGTAAGACTCAGAGGAGAGCTTCTGCCCTTACTCAATCTTGCAGACATGCTCGACATTGAAAAAACATATAGTGCCCCAGCCGTTTCAAAAGAACTGCCCGAGAGAAGACAGAATATCGCTGACAGAAGATCCAGACAACACATCATTACTGAAGAGGGGGTTATCATAGATGCTCCGGACGATGATGCCCAATTTCCGCAAAGAAATAATAAAGACAGGCGCTATCATGCAGCCAGTGCCATAAACATTGCAGTTGTTTCCGCCGGTGCCTTTAAATATGGTCTGGTTGTAGACAAATTGCATGATTCGGAAGAAATCGTGGTCAAGCCTGTGGGACGGCATCTGAAAAAATGTACAGCCTATGCCGGCGCCACCATTATGGGTGACGGTAAAGTGGCGCTGATTCTTGATATTTCAAACTTAGCCCAGATGGCGGAACTGTCCACTGTCTCTGAGGCAGGACAGATGGCCAGAGAAGCGGAAGAAGCGGCAGCAGCAGCAAAAGACAAAGCCGCTCTCTTAACATTTAAAAACTCAGAATCAGAATTTTTTGCCGCACCCCTCAATATTGTTGAACGGATTGAGCGGATTGAGGCGTCAACCATTGAACAGATCGGCAGCAACAGGGTGGTTCAATACAGAGGCGGAGCCCTGCCGCTTTATGAGCTTTCACAGGTGGCGGATTTCAAACCCCTTGAGCCTAAGGATCAGCAGGAAGTCATTGTCTTCAAAATCAAGGATAGAGAGCTGGGGCTGATGGTAACAACACCCATAGATGCCCTGGAAGTGACCCTTGACATTGATGAAAGCACGCTTAAGCAGCCTGCCATAAGTGGTTCGATGATTATCAACCAGCACACTACCCTTCTGGTGGATATCTTTGAAATGGTAAAAATTCTAAACCCAGGGTGGTTCAAGGAAGAAGCGAAAGTGGCTGCTGAAATGGCTGAGTCCGGCGAAAAAATAATTTTATTTGCAGAAGATTCGGCCTTTTTCAGAAATCAGGTCAAAACCTTTATGGAAGAAGACGGATTCAAGGTGATCGAAGCTGAAGACGGTCTTATTGCCTGGGAACTCCTGCAAGAAAGAGTGGATGAAATTGATATTGTGATTACCGATCTTGAAATGCCTAACATGGATGGGTTTGAGTTGACCAAACGGATAAAAAACGACCCGAAATACTCTCATCTTACTGTTATCGCACTCACATCTCTGGCCAGCGAAGCTCATATCGAAAAAGGCCGAAAGGTTGGCATTGATGAATATGAAATCAAACTCGACAGGGAAAAGCTGATGAAGGTGATACGACAGAAACTGAGTTTGAGCAAATAACCCTATTCTTTTTAACGCAAGGAGAAAAAGATGGCAAAACAAAACATAGAAGATTTTTCCGAAGAATTAGAGTTTTCCACTTTCTATGTTGGTGGGGCCCTTTGTGGGATAAATATCCTAAATATACAGGAAATCAACAAACATTTTGAAATTACTAAAGTTCCCCAGGCTCCGGAATATATTGAAGGTATTTTGAATCTCAGAGGCAGGATTGTTACAATTATTGATCTTGGAAAAAAACTTGGTCTTGCTCCGGTCAGTAAGACCAAAGATAACAGAAATATCATTGTCAATTCAGAGGACGAGCATATAGGCCTTCTGATTGATTCCATCAGCGATGTGGTCTCTGCCAGAAAAGAAAGCATTGAGCCGTCTCCTTCCAATATCGGAGGTGCCAAAGGCAAGTACTTCAAGGGTGTATTAAAAACTGAAAAACAGTTGATCGGAATATTGGATATTGATGAGGTTCTCAAGGAATAATGGAAATGCTCAGAGCTCTTGTTATAGACGATACAATAGTCTATAGAAAAATCGTTGGAGATGTTTTAAAGGAGATCCCGTTTGTAGAGGTTGTGGGAACAGCCAATAACGGGAAAATAGCTCTATCAAAAATCGATACACTGAAACCCGATTTTATCACCCTTGATATTGAAATGCCTGAGTTAAGCGGTATTGAAGTCCTTCAGGCCTTGAAAAACAAACCCTATGCCCCTGTTGTCATCATGCTGTCCACCCTGACCCAGCATGGCAGCGAAATGACCATAAAAGCACTGGAGCTGGGTGCTTTCGACTTTGTACCCAAACCGGATCAGGGGAAAATGGCTGACAACATGGATAAAGTGCGAGAAGCCCTTTTACCCATTGTCAATACTCTGAAAAGACAAAAAGAAGCGAAATTTAAAATCCATGAAAAAATTCAGCCCAAGCCTATAAATATCCCGGCGGATAAAATCAAGCAGTCTCCCCCGGTCAATGAGAGACAGAGGGTCAGGTCCAAATCGGAAATCGTAGGCATTGGTATTTCAACGGGTGGCCCCAATGCACTGACCCGGATGATTCCCATGCTTCCGGGCAACCTGAAGGTGCCTGTATTGATTGTTCAGCACATGCCCCCTTTATTTACAGCCTCCCTTGCCAACAGCCTGAACAATAAATCCCCTCTTCATGTCAAGGAAGCTGAAAACGGAGATACTATTGAACCCGGGAAAATCTATATTGCACCCGGTGGAAAGCAGATGAAAATTGTTGCCGGTGCAGACGGCATTTCCAGAAAGATCAAAATTACGGACGACCCTCCGGAAAACAGTTGCAAACCTTCGGTTGACTATCTGTTCCGATCCATTGCACAGTATTATGTGGGTCGATCAACCGGCGTCATCATGACAGGAATGGGCTCTGACGGATCAAAAGGGCTCTCACAGATGAAAAGCAATGGAAGTTTTGTGATCGCCCAGGACGAAGAGACCTGCACTGTATACGGGATGCCAAAGGAACCCATCGAATCAGGCATTGCAGATGTTGTGGCCCCATTGGAAAAGATTGCTGAAGAAATTTTAAAATCAGTAATCTAAAAAATGTCAAATTTATTATCAACTGCATCTATGACAAAAATTAAAGTTAGCCCGGACGAATTTAAAAATTTTTCAAAGTATATTCTTGATATTTCCGGAATAGCTCTTGACACCGGTAAGGAATACCTCCTTGAAACAAGGCTGAATCCGCTGCTCGCCAAATACAATGCCTCGACCTATGGTGAACTCCTGCACAAAGCTAAAATGGATTTGAAAAAAGAAATTGAAAACGACATTATTGATGCGATTTCTACAAATGAAACCTATTTTTTCAGAGATAAATCTCCATTTGAATTATTACAGCATAAAATTCTGCCGGACCTGATTGACAGAAGAACCCAGCGGCTTTCTTCTGTCAAACCCACCATAAGGTTGTGGAGTGCTGCCAATTCCACAGGCCAGGAAATTTACAGTATTGCCATGACCCTTCTTGAAATGGGGGTTACAATGGACAAATATAATATCAAACTTTTTGGGACGGACATATCGGATGCAGCAATTGCTTACGCAAGCTACGGCTTGTACAATAAATTTGAAGTGGCGCGGGGACTTGAACCGAGGCGCTTAAACCGATACTTTGATAAAAAAGAAGACCGATTTAAGATAAGAGATGAAGTCCGGGTTATGGCCCAGTTTAAGAAAATGAACCTGATGAAACCCTTTGTCGGGCTTGGAAAATTCGATATTATCCTTTGCAGAAACGTCATGATTTATTTTACAACGGAAGATCGCAGGAAAATATACCAGAATATCTCAAAGGTTCTTGAGCCTGACGGATACCTTTTAATAGGATCAACGGAATCCCTTGCAAATGATACCGATCTTTTTATCTCAAAAAAGTATCTGAATTCAGTATTTTATCAATTTAAAAATTAAAAAAAGGTTAAGTCATGGGTGGAATTAACGCAAAAGAATTTATTGATGAACTCATTTTTTGCTTAAAGGAAGAAGATGTCATTAAAGCCAAAGCCCTGCTTCAATTTGCTTCAGATTCAGATGTTAATGCGGATGTCCAGCGAAAGGCCTTGATTGAACTTGCCAAAGGCCCTGAAAAAATTGTCTTCCCTTTGCTTGAATATTTAACCAAGATTGAAATATCAAACCCGAAAATTCAGGAAGCCCTTTATGAACTCATTCTTGATAAGGCCTATGGGAATACGGATCTGGTTATCAAATATATTTCAGAGAATGAGAAAAAGGGCCGGCTTTTATTTTTAAAAGCTGCCGGTGAACTGCTGTTAACAGACACCGCCCCTGCCCTTAAAAAAATTATCATTGAAAACAAGGATCCTGATATCCTTATTGCTGCCATTACTTCTCTATGCAAATTAAGGTTACCGGATTCTTTACCCATTTTTTCCAAAATGGCGAACCAGCCGGATAAAAGCATCCGCCAGGCAGCAATTTTTGCCATTTCAGAACAGGGCAGCAACGATGCCGCAGATCGATTGATCGGATTTATCGGCAAGGATGAGGAGACCAACAAGCTTGCCGTCGAAGCGCTATCCGAAATGCAGGACCTGTATGCCCTTGATAAATTAACTGCTCTTTTAAGTTCCCCCATTACCAATGTCAGGGATACTGCCATTGATCAGTTAATGAAAATCGGGAACAAGGCCACCCCCATTCTTACCAAGGCCTTTCAGAATGCTGATGCAGATTATCTGGTACATCTTGTAACGACTCTTGGATATATTGGTGATCCCGCTGCCATTACCCCTATCCTGGATATCATCAATACCCAGCCGGCAGATGCCAATATACGGCAGGCTGCATATGAAGCCATGGAACGTATTCCCTCATCCAAAACAGCCATCAGTCTTGTTCAAGGCTTGCAGGACCCTGTCGAATCAGTCCGAATGAGTGCAGCCAGGGCCATTGACCGTAACCTTTCCAAGGCCCTGGTTGCAGGCCTGAGAAATGTCGTAAGAGAAGAGTCTAAGGATTCTATAAATGCTGTAGCCGCTTTAATCGACTCAGAAGCCGGCAATATTTTCAATTTTCTTGTAGAAGAAGAATCTTTCCTTGAAATTGCCAAAACCCATGTTGCCACCAAGGCCGATTCTTCAACGCGAAAAGCCTTTTTAAAACAGATGGGGACCATTGGACAGAAGGAATTTGCCGAAAGTATTGCCAAAGAGGTCGTTGAAAACGGAGAGTCAGAGAACAAAATGATTCAGATCTTTGTGATCGATGACTCAAAAATGATGCTGAAACTCTACCAGAACAAGCTCACAGCCATCGGTTTTAAGCCTGTCACCTTTGATCGGCCCGAAGATGCCATTCCTCAAATACTCAGTAAAAAACCCAACCTGGTCATTACAGATCTGAACATGCCCAATATAAGTGGACTTGAGCTGACTCGCGAAATAAGGAAAAAATTTTCAAAACAGGAAATCCCCATCCTCATGATCACCACCCAGAGTGATTTTGTAGAAGAAAAAGATGGCGATATCAAGGTCAATGACACAGTCCTGACAAAATCAGGGATTAATAAAATCCTCCATAAACCCTTCACCGACGATGAATTTCATAAGGCAATAAATGATTTCATCAAATTCTGATAAAAAGAACCAAGTGTAACAACACAGATTGAAACTAAGGATAGTCAATGATACGGAAAGCCATACTGGATGATGTAAAATCCATCCATGCCCTGCTTCAGTTCTATAATATAAAGGGTGAGCTTTTGGCCAGACCCTTGAGCAAGCTTTACGACCATTTAAGGGACTTCTGGGTATTCGAAGAGCCTCATAAGAAAAAAATAGTGGGATGCTGTGCCTTGCAATTCTGCTGGGAAAACCTTGCTGAAATACGTTCCCTGGCTGTTGACCCGGATTTCACAAGCCAGGGAATCGGAAAAACCCTGACAGAAAGAACCATACAGGAAGCGGTATACTTCAATATTACAGATCTTTTCACCCTGACTTACAGGCCTACCTTTTTTGAGCAATTCGGTTTTTCAACCATTGACAAAAATAACCTTCCCATCAAGGTCTGGTCCGACTGTATCGGGTGTGTCAGTTATCCGAACTGCAATGAAACAGCCATGCTGAAAAAACTATGAATACACTATCTTAAACGAAATGGGGGGATGATTGATGGCAGATGGCTTTGGCAGAATCTGCTCTTCCGACACCGTCAACCAGTTGGTATCCGGTTTTAATTCCCTCAGTCTGCCCCCTTCCGACGGCAGAGAATGAAGGGTATGGTCATATTTGACGTTAAAAATACAGATATAATTCTTTCTTTGACGGGCGATGACATAATTTTTTGAAAAGCTGTTCAATGTGATCCCGGCAATATCCACCAATTTTTTGATGTCGGTTTCCTCAAGTTTGACAAGCACGGATTTGGATATCCCTCTTTCATCAATCCTTAAAAGGGCCCTTGATTCGCTTGAAGATACATATATGGTTGCGATCCCTGGAAAGCTGCTGAAATACCGGGCAGCGACAATGGCTGCAGTTCTTCTTCCCCCGGCCAGGACAGGAATTCCGTAATATTCAAAAAATTTCTTCTGAAAATCCTCTGCATATTCATCCCCTTTCTCATACAGATCCTTTGAAATATATCTTAAGTCCCTGGCAAGATCTTCTGCAGCTTCGGTAATGGGCCAGTCTATCCTTACATGGAAATGGGTCAATGCATATCTTGCCATGGTATTTTGCCTTTTTTGAATCAACAGGGCATAATCAATGGGAAGCAATGATTTTAACAATGAAAAAAAATCACGGGTTTCAAAAAATTTCATGTCCCGGTTAAAATTTTCCACATCCGGGAAAGATTTATGCCTTAATAAATTATTTTTTGTTGTCTTGTTGGCATCAAAATAGCGGATATATTTTTTATGTTTTTTTTCAATAAAATCTTCAGTAAAAATGATCAGAAAAGAATTCTGCGCATCAGACTCAACAGTCGGAATTCTCGCCCTGGGTTTGAGTTCCCGCAATTCCACAAAAGGATAGGGAGCCCGTATCTTTAAAAAATTATTATAAGACTCCACCAGGGAATATTCCAGAGCAAACTGGTCCAGTTCATCACGAAGCACTTCATAATATGACCTTCGAAGCTTTTCTTCTCGACTTAAACAATCCCTGTGTTTGCAGGATATCACAATTTTCCCCTTTTCGCGTTTAGTTCAAGGCGGCAACCCCGGGCAGTATCTTTCCTTCCATCATGTGAAGGAAAGCCCCGCCGCCGGTGGAGATATAGCTGACCTTATCCTCGATATGGCATTTTTTTGCCGCAAGACCGGTATCCCCCCCGCCAACTACTGAAAACGCCTTTGACGAGGCAATAGCATCGGCAACAGCCTTTGTTCCGGACATGAATTGCTCCATTTCAAAAACCCCCATGGGGCCGTTCCATACAATGGTCCCGGCATCTTTAATGGCTTTTGCATATCGCAAAGCTGTTTTCGGTCCAATGTCCAGTGCCATCCAGTTGTCTGGAATTTCGTCAGGCAGAACAGCCTTTGATTCTGAATCCTTATCAAATTTCTCCGCACAGATCAGATCATCTGGTAAAAGAAGATCCACTCTTTTTTCTGCTGCCTTTTGAATAATATCCCGGGCTGTTTCTAAAAGCTCAGTTTCAATCATTGATCCTTTGGTATCTATCCCCTGGCTTTTTAAGAAAGTATTGGCCATGGCCCCGCCAATAATAAGCTTATCGACAAATTTGAGCATGTTCAAAAGCGCAGCCAGCTTGGAAGATACCTTTGACCCGCCAATTACGGCCACAAGAGGCTTCTTTGGATTTTCAACGGAATCATAATAGGACTTTACTTCTTTTTCAAGCAGAAAGCCTGCACCGGATTCTGCTGCAAATTTCGGAATCCCGGTGACCGAGGCCTGATCCCGGTGTGAAACGGAAAAGGCCTCGTTGATATAGATATCACATAGCCGGGCAAGGGCCTTTGCAAATTCATCATCATTTTTTTCTTCTTCCATATGGAATCTTAAATTCTCAAGCAGCAGAACCTCGCCTTCCTTCATCCGGCTGACCTGTCTTGTGACTGCATCCCCGATACAATCCTCTGCAAAGAGGATTTGTTTTTTCAGCAGTTCAGACAGCCGTTTTGAAACCGGAGCAAGACTGTATTTCATATCCCTTTTTCCTTTGGGTCTTCCCAGATGCGAGGCCAGAATGATTTTTGCCTTCTTTTTCATGAGGTATTCAACAAGAGGGAGGGTTTCTTGTATTCTGTTGTCATCGGTGATATTAAACTCATCATCAAGGGGCACATTATAATCCACCCGGACAAAAACAGTTTTTGATGCCACATTGATATCTTTAACTGATTTCATGGGGTTCCTCCAAAATTTTGTTTTGATTTTCTGTGAACCTGTTTTTTCCGGGACCAGCGCTCAAAAAAATTGATAACGCCTGAACTTGCTCCCCTTTCAATGAGTTCTTCTTCAACCTTGATGCCGTCTTTTGTGGCAATGGCTTTCTGGAGGCATTTTGTTTTAACGGAACAATAGTAAAAACAGTCATCCGGAGTCTGCCTCAACCCCTGATCCGTCATAGGAAATACTTTTTCAAGATTGCCGAAACACTCTTTTGTTTCATCTTCGCTGTTCATTTCTGCTCTTCAAATTCTATGTTAAATTTTGATATCAACCCCTGGGCTGCGAAACTGAAAAATCCTTCGCTGCTGATGATCATATGCTCGTGTAAAATGATTCCAACATATTTTAATGCGAAAAACAATTTCTTTGTGATTTCCGTATCACTTTTTGATGGTGCTGCATCCCCTGACGGATGATTGTGGGCAACAATCATTGCGGCTGCATTGTGCTGCAGCGCGCTGATAATCACTTCTCTGGGATATACGGAACTGGTTGTCAAGGTCCCTTCAAAAAGAATCTTTGATGTCAGAACCCTGTTCTTGGCATCCAGAAAAATCCCGGCAAACACCTCTTTGGTCTTATGCCCGATGGCCTGATTCAAATACTCCAGAAGATCTCTTTGATTTTGAACCACATCCCGGGAGATAATCTTTGTTTCCATATATCGGTCAGCCACTTCTTTGATGAGCCTTATTCCAAGGCTGTTGGCCGGCCCGACCCCTTCAATATCACACAAGGCCTCGTGGCTTGCCTCCAGAACTGCAGGAAAAGTTTTAAATCGCTCCAGAAGCTGTTTTGCACTCTGTTTGCAATCTTTTCGAGGTGTATTCAAAGAAAGCAATAGCTCTATGACTTCATAATCGGCAAACCCCTGAAGCCCGCTTTTCACGAACCTTTCCCGAAGCCTCTTTCTGTGTCCTTCTCCCCTATGAATCAATATCATCGATCGTGTCAATACTCTCCTCATTTTCCGGAAAATCTTCCGGATCAAGGGTTATGTCCTCGTCCCCTTTCTCTTCTTCAGGAAGCCTTGCAATACCTATCAGGGCTTCCTCGGCAGACAGATTGATGAGTTTGACACCCTGGGTATTTCTGCTGATGACATTGATCCCTTTGATGGAGGTCCGAATCAGTTTTCCTTTATCCGTCACCATCATGAGTTCATCATTGTCATCCACTAAAAGGAGGGAAACCATTTTGCCGTTTCGCTTGGACGTCTTAATGGAAAAAACGCCTTTGCCGCCGCGGGTCTGGGATCTGTACTCTTCTGTGAGGGATCGTTTTCCAAATCCGTTTTCAGTTACCGTCAGAAGGGTATTTTCCGACCCGAGAACTTCCATCCCCACAACCCTTGCACCCGCATCGATCCTCATTCCCCTGACGCCCATGGAACTCCGGGCTGTATCACGGACATCATTCTCATGGAACCGAATGACTTTACCACCTTCTGATCCAAGGAAAATATCCATGTTCCCATCCGTTATCCTTGCAGCAATCAGTTCATCCCCCTCGGCCAGCTTAACCCCGATCAAACCACCGGACCTGGGTCTGGAATAGTCCATCAGATCAGTCTTCTTGACTCTTCCCAGTTTTGTGGCCATGATCACATATTTATTTTCCACAAATTTATCAACTGTGAGAACCGTGGCAAGCTTTTCTCCTTCATCAAAATTTAAGAGGTTCACAATGGCTTTTCCAAGACTGGAACGGCCCGCCATGGGCAGTTCATACACCTTTGACTGGTAAACCTTGCCGAAATTGGTAATAAAAAGAAAGGTGGCATGGGTAGATGCGACAAAAAGGTGTTCCACAAAATCATCTGTTTTCGTTCCCATGGCTGTTTTACCTTTTCCGCCCCGGTGCTGGCTGGCGTAGAGGGAAACAGGATTTCGCTTGATATATCCGCTCCGGCTCACAGTCACCACCATGTCTTCTTGTGTAATCAGATCTTCAATACTGATTTCAGCGGTACTCTCAACAATCTCTGTCCGTCTTGAATCTCCAAATTCTTCATCCAGTTCCTTTAACTCATCCTTGATCAACCCCCGGACCACTTCATCACTGGAAAGTATCTTTTTAAACCATTCAATGTCTTTTAAGAGAGCTTCATATTCACTGATAATTCTTTCCCTTTCAAGGCCTGTCAGTCTTTGCAGTCTCATATCCAGTATGGCCTGGGCCTGGATCGCCGTTAGAGTGAATGTGGACATCAACCCGTTCTTGGCTTCTTCAGGGGAACGGGCCGCCCGAATCAGGGCCACCACCTCATCCAAATGATCCAGTGCTATTTTCAAACCTTCCAGGATATGGGCTTTTTCTTCAGCCTTTTTCAGATCAAACCGGGTCCGACGCACAATGACGGTTCTGCGGTGGCTGATAAAATGATTTAAAATCTCTTTTAATGTCAGAAGCTGGGGCCTGTTATTCACCACAGCAAGAAAAATGATCCCAAAACTGGTCTGGAGGTTTGTATGCTTATACAACTGGTTGATCACCACTTCGGACATTTGATCTTTTTTAAGACCAACGACCATGCGCATTCCGTCCCGGTCGGATTCATCCCTGACAAAGGATGCTCCGGTAATCACCTTGTCCCTCATGAGTTCGGCAATTTTTTCAACCACCCTTGCCTTGTTGACCTGGTAGGGCAATTCCGTCACAATAATGCTTTCCAGGCCGGTTTTTTTATTTTCTTCAACCTCAACCCTGGCTCTAAGGGTAATAATCCCCCGTCCTGTGCTGTACGCTTCATGAATACCCCTGGTCCCATAAATGTGACCATAGGTGGGAAAATCAGGCCCGGGAATAAATTCCATCAAATCACTGATGTCCATGGAAGGATTGTCAATAAGATGGATAAGGGCGGTGATGACTTCCCTGACGTTATGGGGCGGGATATTGGTGGTCATGCCCACGGCAATACCGGAAGAACCATTGACCAGCAGGGCCGGAAATTTCGTCGGCAGCACAGATGGTTCCTCAAGGGTTTCATCATAATTGGGAACAAAGTCAACGGTTTCCTTTTCAAGGTCGGCCAGCATCTGGTGGGCAATCTTGCGCATCCGGATTTCAGTGTATCTCATGGCTGCAGGGGAATCGCCATCCACAGATCCAAAATTTCCCTGGCCGTCCACCAGAGGGTATCTTAAAGAAAAATCCTGGGCCATCCGGACAATGGTGTCATATATGGCAGAGTCACCGTGGGGATGGTACTTACCCATGACATCACCGACAATGCGGGCGGATTTCTTATAGGGTTTGTTCCAGTCATTGCGGACCTGCTGCATGGCATAAAGGGATCGCCTGTGAACCGGCTTCAGGCCGTCCCGGACATCGGGCAGAGCCCTGCCGATGATAACACTCATGGCATATTCGAGATAGGATTGTTTCATCTCCTTCTCAATACTGGTCACATTGGTATCTTTATTTTCTGTCAAAGTTAGTACTCCAATTGTTTTTCTTTATTATTCTTCCGCTTTATTGTTCTTTCCTGGCTCAACCATAATTTGAAAGCTAGAAAAATAAATATCAGCAAGGGTTAAAAACAGTGTGGCGATCAAAGGTCCGTAAATAATCCCTAGTATCCCATAGGCTTTCAATCCGCCGATAATTGAAAAAAACACGATCAAGGGATGCATGCTGACCCTGTTTCCCACTATTTTGGGTTTAAACATATAGTCGACTCCCCAGGATAATACAGCATAAAACAATATCATAAACATTCCGGTTATCAGCTTGTTTTTCAACATCAGGATGGCTGCCGCAGGGATCATGACAACGCCGATCCCCACAATGGGTAAAAAAGCAGCAAAGCCCATGACAACCCCCCAGAGGAAAGGAGAATTCAAACCTAAAAACCAGAACAGGAGCCCGCCTGCCAGGCCCTGGATGAAACCGCAAATCCCATTCCCGATCAAGACAGCTCCGGCCATCTCTGTAAATTTGTCGAAAAGCTTGGCATCATGCTCATCCGGCAGAGGAGACAGGTCATACAGATATTTAATAAATTTGTCCCCATCGATGAGCATGTAGAACACCACCATGAGCATCAGGCAGAAATACAGCACCAGACTGAACACATTGGAAGTGATGGCCCTGGCCTGTTCAAACAAGGAGAATCCGACAACCTTCCCTAAATCCGAGATGGGACGGATGAGCTCATCCCATGTGATGGTCGTTTCAATCCCTGTCCCGGCAAGAAATTTATTAAACCGCTCCAGGGCGTGTGTGTTTTCAAGAAGGTCTTTGAGATGATTTGAAAAAACCGCATCCCTTGCCATGACATAAAGGTTAAAGGCTTCTTTGGAAAGAACCCCTAAAAAAAAGACAACCGGAACAAATATAACAAAAAAAATCAGGGCACAGGTCAGAACAGACGCTGCATTGGCAGGCATTTTCTTTGAAAATGCCCTGAAGACAGGACTGAAAACTCCTGTGGATACGATCCCGAGGATAATAACGGCAAAAAACGGGGCCATGAGTTTGCCTGCAAGAAGAATTGCAATGCAGAACAAAACAATAAAAAAAATAAAAACCGCTTTCTGGGAAATATGTTGCTCCACGGGGTCACCACTTTATCCGTCAAAGGTCTGGGAAATGAAAAGAGAAAAAACCGTGTAAAGCCGCACTATGCAACAATACCTGCATAAATACGGCTTTACATTTATCAGACAGTCATCTTCTTTTTAATTTCTGATCAAACCAAGGGCTGCCAGAACAAGAAGACACTCAAATATGATAACCTGAACAAAACTTCCAAAAAAATGATAAACGATCCCGCCACCAACGATAGCCGGAACCGCCGTGTAAATCAGTATGCCTAATTTTCTGGGAATATCCATGATCAAAACACCCCTTTATGCATTTTATTTCAAATATTTATCGCCTGTTAAATTATAGGTTTCTTACCATTTTAATGCATCCAAGTAAAGGGAAAAACTTATCTTTCGATGATCATTGCCATTCCCATACCTCCGCCGATACACATGGAGATAAGGCCTGTAGCATATCCTTTTCTTTTCATCTGGTGAATGGCTGTAACCACCTGCCTCGCACCTGTGCACCCGATGGGATGGCCAATTGAAATCCCTGAACCGAGTTCATTGGGTTTTTCCACATCAATCTTCAGTTCCCGGATGCAGCCGATGGCCTGGGCGGCAAAGGCTTCATTCAGTTCAATAAGATCAATGTCGTTGATGCTCATGCCGGTCTGTTTTAAAACTTTCCGGACAGCCGGAACAGGTCCGAGACCCATATAGGCAGGATCAAGACCACCGGAGGCAAACCCCTTTATTTTTGCAAGTTTTTCAAGACCCAGGGAATCTGCTTTTTCTTCTGACATCAGAAGAACCGCGGCCGCCGCATCATTGATGCCGGAAGCATTCCCTGCAGTTACGCTTCCTCCTTTTTTAAAGGCCGGAGCCAGTTTGCCCAGTTTTTCCATGCTGGTCTGCATGGGGCGCTCATCCTTATCCACAATGATATCTCCTTTGCGGGATTTGATCACAACAGGGATGATTTCTTTGGCAAAGGTCCCGTCATTGACGGCGGCAAAGGCCCGGTTGTGGCTCAATAAGGCAAGATGATCCTGTTCTTCTCTGGAAATCCCGTATTTTTCAACTATGTTCTCAGCCGTAAGACCCATGTGATATCCATAGAAAATCTCATATAACCCGTCAAATACCATGAGATCATGAACCGGTCCGATGCCGGTCAGCTCCATCCTGTGTCCCCATCTGGCCTTGGTCAGGGCCATGGGTGCATTGCTCATGCTTTCCTGGCCGCCGGCAATGATGACATCGGCCTGTCCTGCCATAATGGCCTGGGCGCCAAGAGCAATGGCCTTAAGCCCTGATCCGCAGATTTTATTGATGGTAAAGGCCGCGCTCTGCCTGGATATGCCCGCGCTGATCATGGCCTGGCGAGCCGTATTCTGTCCCTGTCCTGCCTGGAGCACATTGCCCATGATGACTTCATCCACAAATACAGGGGCCAGAGACTCGTCATAATCATATCCTTTTTTCTCAAGCTCAATCATGCCCTGGGCCTTTAAGGTATCGGGTGAAAATCCATCCTGGTCTGCACCCACAGCCGGTTTTAACCCGGCCCGTTTCAGGACATCTTTCATGACATAAGTCCCCAGTTCAACCACCGGCACATCTTTTAATACACCCCCAAAGGACCCGACAGGTGTTCTGACACCACTGACAATCACTGCGTTTTTCATTTAAAACCTCCATCAATATTGATTTTTTCATTATTAACAGTTACATTTTAACTACAATATAAGATCAATAACAAAGAGACAGATAAAAAACAAGGAATTATCCATGTGTTTGATTGTGTTTGCCTATAAAGTGTTAAAAGAATATCCCCTGATCCTGGCTGCCAACAGGGATGAGTTTTATCGGCGCCCCACCCTTGGCATGCATTTTTGGGAAGACCTACCCGATATTCTTGCGGGAAAGGATCTTGAACACGGCGGCACATGGCTTGGTGTTCATAGAAGCGGCATGTTTGCCGCCCTTACAAATTACCGGAACCCGGCCGATATAAAACCGAATGCGCCTTCACGGGGTGAAATCATCATTGATTTTCTCAACTCAAAAAAATCTCCAGAACACTTTATTCATGACTTAGGACCAAAGGCCAGCTTATACAAAGGGTTCAACCTGATTTTCGGAAACATGGACCACCTTTTCTGGTTCACAAACCTCACCCGCCGGATTGAAAAAATAACACCCGGCATCCACGGCCTTTCCAACCGGTTTCTCAACACTCCCTGGCCCAAGGTGGAATCAGCAAAAAAAGCATTGAAAAAAATCATGGGTAAGACCATCACACCGGATCATCTTTTCTCTCTTTTGAAGGACCGGACCGTTCCTGAGGATGACATGCTCCCTGAAACAGGTATCGGGTTTGAATGGGAAAAGATTCTGTCTCCTCTGTTTATAGAGAGCGACACCTATGGAACAAGGTCTTCCACAGTATTAAGAGTGGATAAAAAAAGAAATATGAAAATCACGGAAAGAAGTTATTTCCATGAACACAATCTTGAATACAAAGACCTTGATTTCGTTATCCCGGCTTGAAACCCGAAAAATATTGGAGACTAAAAAAGACAAAAGGGGCTGGGTTGACAAAAAAAGAATTTTACGACACAGTTTCCAAAACCAAGCTGAAAAAGGATTTCTTATCATATGGGACAAAATGTTGTTGTTGCGGGATGGGGTCAGGTCATTCAACCCAAAAACCTGAGTAAAAAACCAGATGATCCCATGGGATTGATGAAGTCAGCTTCCCTGGAAGCTGCCCAAAATGCAGGTTCTGAAAAAATTCTCACCCGGCTTGACGGCATCATGGTGGTCAGAACCTTAAGCCGCCATTATTCAGCACCGGACAAACAGCTTGCAAATGCCCTTGACGCCACGCCGAAATTCACCCATGTTTCCGGGATCGGCGGAAATTCCCCCCAGACTCTGATCAATATGGCTGCCGGCATGATTGCAGGAAATAAACTCGATTCCATCCTCATTGCAGGCGCAGAAACCTATGTCCAGCGAAACCCGGATGCTGAAAAAATTGAAAGCGCACTTTTCCGGGGCATCCCCCGAAATTATTCTGGGGATGATCGAATCGGGTCCACCCCCCTTGAAAACCTGCATGGCATGGAGCACCCCATGCAGGGGTTCCCTCTTTTTGAAACCGCTCTCTGGGCTGATTCCGGTCTGGATTTGAACTCTTATCTCATGAAAATCGGGAGGATGTGGTCTTCTTTCAGTCAGACTGCAGCCAAACACCCTTTTGCCTGGACAAAAACCATCAAAACACCGGAAGACATCATCACTCCCGGTCCTTTGAACAGACCCGTAGCCTTCCCCTATACCAAACTGATGAACTCCTTTGTCACTGTGGACCAGGGAGCTGCCATTATCCTGATGTCAGAAGAGGCAGCCGGAAAATATTCGGGAGGGAAAAAACAAAGGGTCTATTTTCTTGGCGGCGGCTATGCTGAAGACCGCCAGCGGTTTATGGTTCAAAAATCCGATTTCACTTCAAGCCCGCCGCTTCAGGCTGCCGTTGAAAAAGCCCTTGCAAGATCTTCTGTCCCACTTGAAAAACTCGATTGTTTTGACCTTTATTCCTGCTTTCCCTGTGCGGTTTCCATTGCCAGAAAAATGATCAAAATTAATGACGAGGACCCAAGGCCCCTCACTCTGACAGGAGGACTCGGCTTTTTCGGGGGTCCCGGCAACAATTACAGCCTTCATGCAGTGGCCACACTTGCAGAAAAAATTGCATCAGGAGAGGTTTCAAACGGACTTGTCACAGCCCTTGGCTGGTTCATGCACAAACATGCGGCAGGCATTTACGGGTCAGAACCAAATTCCCGCGAAATCAAAGAAGACCATATAAAAGATCAACAAGACCCCCTGGCCGGTGAAACGCCCATGCCCATCAAAGATGTAGTAAACGACTCGGGCATAATAGAGACCTATACTGTCATTTTCTCAATTGACCAGACCCCTTCCTATGCCGTGATTTATGGAAAAACAATGGAGAAAGACAGATTTGTCGCCCAAACCAGGCATCACCCCGATATATACAAATACCTGATGCAAAAGAGCAGGGTGGGGCAAACGGTTAATATAAAATTTGATCCGAAGAAAAAAAAGAATATTGCCGATCCTTCTTAATTCTCATAGGGAATTGATATTACCGGCTTTGTAAGGCTTTTATCAAAACTGATCCGGCATCATTTCTTGACAATTAACCACTGATCCCATATTGTAAAAAGAATTTTTCCTGTAATACAATGATGGGAAGTCTGCGATTCATTTCTGCATGCAGACATAAAGTCAATAAAGAGTCTATTTAATGAAACCTTGCCGGTCCTGTGGCCAGATCCTTTCGGAAAAAATCAAGATATGCCCGGCCTGCGGCCATCACATTGCAGAAGGGTTAAAAACCATTGACGGCTACAGGATTCTCGATATTATCCACGAAGGCTATTCCTCCCTTGTGGTCAAGGCTGTCAAGGGAGAAGAGTCCGCCCCTGTCACGCTGAGGCTGTTCACTGACACATCCGGCGTTGATGAAACCGTTGCCATGAGGCTTACCGAAGAACTTGAAGAGCTGAAAAAACTGCCGGCCGAATATTTTGTAGCGCATTATGCCATTAAAAAAAACCCTGACGGCCAATGGTACAGGGTCAGTGAATGGGTGGAAGCCGAGGACTGGGGATCTGTTTTCATGTCCGGACGGTTCCATGACCAGAGAAGACTGGTCAAACTGTTTTATAACATCGCGTCCGCACTTGATATCCTGAATCAACAGGATCATTTCATGCCCTACCTGATTCTTGAAGATATCCTGATCCCGGCGGACAGAAGCGATGATCTTCATGTCAAAATCAATTACAAACTTTCAAGATTCCTCAATGCAAGGGCCACCCATCATGGCCCCATGATAGAAAAACTACTGGAGTGTCATCCGGATATCATTAACAAGAGGGCCGTTGATTTTCGAAGCGGCATCTGGTCCCTTGGTAAAGTGTTTCTGGAAATAATGACGGCAGACCCCAATCTCAAAGAATTCACCCTGAAAGCGGCCGGGTCAAGGGGCATTGATCCGGACCTGGCAGTTCTGATCAAGATCATGCTGTCCGATGACCCGGATCTGAGGCCTCAGACCATGGGAAAAGTGGTTTCTGCACTATCTCGGATTCTGGATCATCTGCATTATTCAGATGCCCCCGCCCCGGTTCAAAAGAAAAAACACAAGGTCATCAGCGAACTCAAATGGATGAAAAAGGTTGTCTTGATGCTCATTTTCATCGTTATCGCAATGATTGGTGCTGCCGGCATTTCATGGTTTTATCTGAATTTGGATACCCGGAAAGAGGAAACCGTTCTGTCTGATTTTGTTGAATCCCATGCAGGATCCGTCGCCTTTGTGATGGTAGAATATCGGTTGTCCGAACAGGGAAGGGTCGTATTCAGAAACAGGGTGGAAGGGACTGCTTTTCTTGTGGACCAAAACGGGTATCTAATTACCAACCGTCATGTGGCCTGCCCCTGGCTGGACGATGCTTCTCTCTTTAAAGCCTATAACCACTACAGCCAGTTTACAAAAAACATCGTCTTTGATTTTCGAATGTTTTTATGGTTTGAAGGGGCCAGAGCTTTTAACCGTCTTCCTGTATTACGAGGCAGCGAGGAATTGTCGGATCTGTACGATCTTTCCTCGGCCTACAGCATCGGTGGAACCAGAAATTTAAGGATTGCCGGTGTGCCCAGATCTTCGACCAAGACCCATGAGATGATCCGATCTCCTTTTATCAATGATTTTGCTGTATTGAAAATAGACAACCCGCCAGAGGGCTTAAAACCCCTGCCCCTTGAAACCAGACTTAAACCTGAAGATATTAAACGTCTTTCTTCAGTGGTAATCCTGGGATTCCCCCTGGGAAACCAGACACAGTATGACAGAATCAATACCAGCATTACGCGTGGACATGTTAGGAGGACCTCAAGGGACATCATCCAGGTGGATTCCTCCATCTATAAAGGTAACAGCGGGGGACCGGCAGTGGGGCCGAACGGAAAGGTCATCGGTATTGCATCCGGTGTGGTAACAGACCAGGGTTCCGGATTTCTTAATGAAAACACGCCTCTGTCGGATTTCGGTCTTATTCTGCCCATTTCAAAACCGGCAAAATTTATTGAACTGATAAAAACAGGTCAGCCTCAATGGGATGGGGTTCTTGATTTTTCACTGCCCTCAAAACTTGAAGCGATCACAGCCCTTGCCCTTGAGAACAGATTTAAAAAAGCCGTGGATATGTCTGAAACAATGCTGAAAACCAGCAACGACCCGGTTCTTCTCTTTACAACGGCCATGCTGAATTTCTGTGCAGAGAATTTTGATCAAAGCCGTTTTTTTTTCAAAACAATTTGTTCAATGGAACCGGAAAACAACACATCAAGACTGATGCTCTACATCATGGACTGGATCTCGGGCAAGGACCAAACCGATGAGCTGACACGCAATCTGTTTGAAATGACCTGGTATGATGCAGATGAATTCTTAGGATATCTTGCCCATGTACTTAAAGGCAAAAAAAGAATGGAAAAAGATTTGGTAGAATATGAAAACCTGGCTGAAAAAAGCTGGAGACTGTTTATTGAAGGGCTTATATCGGAAAAGACCAATGACCATTTCCATGCCCGGAAAATGTTTGAGCTGTCCATATTAACTTCAGATATCGATGACTGGGTCTATTTTCTTTCCTTTTCAAGGCTGAACCGGATAGAAGAAGCGGTTGGGAAAGACCTGAAAGACAAAAAGACCCATCAAGAAGATGTGAAATCCTTTATTCAGAAGGCAGCAAATCACAGAAAGGAGGCTGCCGGGTTCAAGGAAACCATATCCACGATGATTGAAAAGTTTGAATCAGGAAAACTCAGCTATGAAGAAAATTCAGAAATCTACGGCAAGATGATGGATCTTGCGCCGGAAAATCTGACCATGCTCGGAAAGGCTGCTTTTTACCATGCTGAAAATGGCGGCTGGAAAAAGGCTGTGGAAATGATTGACCGCTATTTCAGCAGATCTCCCAGGGAAACAGGTCTTGGCCTGAGCCTTGGACTGCTGAAAGGAGAAATTCTGGCTGTTATGGAGAAAAAAAATGCCTCAACCGAATATCTCAAGGCCTTTTCAGAAAATATCCATGATCCCTTTTATCGCGCCATAATCAAGCATGTCCTGGAAAATACAGATGAGACCTTTTTAATCCGGCTGGCAGGAAAAAAACCTGAAAAGCTTATCACCCTTCATACGGCTCTCGGGTTATGGGCCGAAGGGCAACAGAACCCTGAAAAAGCATCCCATCATTACAGAGAAGCCTTAGGCACCTATCTTGAGAACTGGAATGAATATTCCCTTTCCCTTGGCAGACTCACTCAATTAAGAAAGCCCCGGGAGTGATCTGTTTTCCTTTTTTAATTTGATCCAGGCCTCAAGCCTTTGTTTAACGGTTTTCTCATACCCGCGGTCGCTGGGGAAATAAAATCTTGTGCCTTCAAGCGAGTCAGGCAGATAGGACTGGGGGATAAAGGCATCCTTGTAATCATGGGCATATTTGTAGCCTTCACCGTATTTCAGATCTTTCATCAGCTTTGTGGGCGCATTGCGGATATGGAGGGGAACAGGAGCATATCCTTTTTCCTGAACTGTCTTTTTCACCTCTTTATGTGCCATGTAAACAGAATTGCTCTTGGGTGCCGTAGCAAGATATACAGCGGCCTGGAAAAGCGCATCCTCTCCTTCGGGTGCACCCAGCATCCGATAGGAGTCAGAAGCATTCAAGGCCATGGTCAAGGCACCGGGATCAGCCATGCCGATATCTTCCGTGGCAAACCTGACCATTCGTCTGATCATGTAGCAGGGATCATCCCCGGCTGCAAGCATTCGCCCAAGCCAGTAAACGGCCGCATCCGGGTCGCTGCCTCGAAGGCTTTTGATAAAAGCGGAAATAAGATTGAAATGTTCTTCCCCGGCCTTGTCATATAAAAGGGATTTTTTTTCTACGGCTTCTTCCACATCCTGGATTGTAATGCCGTTTTTCCCGGCAAAATGAAGGATGACGGTCTCAAGATTAGCAAGAGCAATCCTTGCATCTCCGCCGCAGACGCCTGCAATATGCTCCATAGCCTCATGGGTCAGCGTGTCGGCCGGGAGGCCCAGACCCTTTTTTGAATCTATCAAAGCCCGTTTTAGGATGCTGATAAGACTCACTTTTTCAAGACTTTTCAGGGTAAACACCCGGCACCGGGAAACTAGGGCAGGAATCACCTCAAAAGAAGGGTTTTCAGTTGTGGCACCCACAAGGACAATCAAACCGTTTTCCACATGATGGAGAAAAGCATCCTGCTGTGCTTTGTTGAACCTGTGGATTTCATCCACAAACAAAAGGGTGCGCCTTTTATACAATGCCCGTATTTCCCTTGCCTGGGCTATAATTTTTCGGATATCCCCGACACCTGACAGAACCGCTGAAATCTCAACAAACTCTGCTTTGGTGGCCCTGGCAATGATTCCTGCCAGGGTGGTTTTTCCGCATCCGGGCGGACCCCAGAGAAGAAGGGAAAACACCCGGTCATCTTCTATGGCTTTTTGCAGAAGACTCCCTTTGGATGTCAGATGTCCCTGCCCCACAAACTCATCAAGGGTCTGGGGCCTCATCCGATCTGCCAGAGGTCTTAAAAAAGAGGTGTTGTTTATATGGCGGGAGTCAAATAGATCCATAGGCCTAGCTCATCCCCTGATCTCTTTCCCTTTTTTTCTGGCTGTGTTCTTTTCTTTCTTTACCTTTTTTACGGATATTCCGTTTCTTTTTCTGAAAGATTCTTTCCTCTTCCTTTGATCCGCCTGAGAATTCAATCTTCCCTGTTTTTTCCCTGAAATAAAGCTTGATGGGCGTTTTTTTAAGGGGAATCATGTCCCGCAACTGGTTGACCAGATAGCGTTTATAGGAAAAATGGACCCCGTCCGGGAAATTGACAAAGCAGACAAAGGTCGGGGGCTTGGTGGATACCTGGGTGGAATAGAAAAATTTCAAGCGCCGTCCATTGTGCATGGGAGGCTCGGTTCTGCGAACCGCATCCTCGATGATCCGGTTCAAAAGCCCGGTATTTATCCTGTGGCAATATTCTTCATGAATTTTGACGACTTCATCCAGGATCTTGTGACATCTCTGGCCGGTAAGGGCGGAAACCGTGATGGCCGGAGCATAGGATAAAAATTTGGATTTATACCGCAAATCCTCCATATATGCTTTAACGCTTTTGCGTTCCTCATCCAGAAGATCCCATTTATTCAAAAGAAAAATCGCTCCGCATCCCCTGTCCTCGGCATATCCGGCAATGGTGATGTCCTGGTCGGTAATGCCTTCGTCCGCATCAATGAGAATCAGGGCCACATCGCAGTCATCAAGACTTTGCAAGGATTTCAAGATGGAAAATTTCTCTATTTTCTGGGTCACCTTGCCCTTTCTGCGGATTCCAGCCGTATCCACCAGGATAAATTTTTTGTCTTTATGATCAATCTCAAGCTCAATGGCATCCCGGGTTGTCCCGGCTTTTTCATCCACCACCAGTCGCTTTTCACCAAAGAGCCGGTTTGCCAGGGAAGACTTACCCACATTGGGGCGGCCCACAATGGCTATCCTGATTGTTGAATCATCTTCAGCTTCTTCAGATTCATAATGAGGCAGAACAGCCACCAGATCATCCAGAAAATCACCCACGCCGATACCATGTTCTGCGGAAATCTCATAAAACTGATCAATGCCCAGGGAATAAAACTCAGTAAGGCCATTGTGCTGCTGATGGCTTTCAATTTTATTGATCAGGTAGAACACGGGCTTTGACATCCGCCTTAAAAAATCAGCCAGCTCAAGATCATAAGGAGACAACCCTGTCCGGCCGTCCAGAATGAAAATCAGCACATCGGCTTCACTGGCAGCCACGGTCAGCTGGTCCTTGATCTGGGAAGCAAAATAATCATCATCCGAGCTTAAAAAACCGCCCGTGTCAATGACCGTAAATTTAGTCTCATTCCATTCGGCATCTGCATAATGCCTGTCCCGCGTCACACCGGGAAAATCATCCACCAGGGCCTGTCTTGAACGGGTAACCCTGTTGAACAGGGTGGATTTGCCGACATTGGGCCGGCCGAGGAGTGCTACAACGGGTTTCATATTATATTAATCTCCAAAAAAATAACAACCATATTGCCTGTCTTATACAATATATTGAATTATTTATAAATAGTTAAGATGAGGCCTTTTTCTGACTTATTTGGTCCAGGAGAACAGGACTGAGCCGATAAAAAGAAAGACAAGGCTCATGAAAAGAAGGATGGCAACTTCCGATGAGACATCGGAGAGTGAGGCCCCATCGTTGATGATCTTTCTTGCTGCTGATAAAAAATGGGTCAGCGGCAGTATTTTTGCTGCACTTTTAACAAAATCCGATGCCCCTTCAATGGAAAACCAGACTTCTGATAAAAACATCATGGGCCAGGAAATAAAATTAATAATGCCGTTGGTCAGCTCTTCATTGGTACCCCGGCAGGCCAAAACCAGCCCGAGAGACACAAGACAGAGGGTTCCTGAAAAAAAAACCACCAGAACATCCAGATAGGACCCGTGCATCTGGAAAGAAAATAAAAAATTACAGCCAAACCACACCACGGATGAGCTTGCCAGCATAATCAACACCCGTGACACAAGCTGGGCCGTCAGGTATTCAAAGGCTGTGACCGGGGTTGCCTTAAGGCGTTTCAGCACACCAATGCGCCGGTACCGGACAATGACATAGCCAACCCCGAAAAGAGCTGAAAACATGATATTCATCCCGAGAATCCCGGGGAAAAGCCAGTCAATATACCGGATCTGGTCCCCTTTGATCTCCTGGCGGATAATCTTGGAAGCAAATATGTCTTCAGGAATGATAGATTCTTTCACCACTTTTTCCAGGATATATCCCTTGGGATTTGAATCATTGACCCAGTATGTCAGTTCCGGCCCTGCATTTTCAACCAGAAGATCTATCTTGTGATGAGAAAGCTTGTCCATGGCTTCATCCCTGGTTTCAAAGGGTACAGTTCTGATATGCTTATAGGTTTTGAGCTTATCGGGGATATGGAGCTCCTGCAAAAGAAATTTATTATCTTTTACAGGAAATACCCCAAGCTTATAATCCGACCCTGAATCGGAACTGAAAATCACTCCGAATCCGGCCACAATCAAAAAGGGAAAAAGAATGTTCCAGCCGAACCCTGCCCGGTCCCGGAAAAATTCATAATTTCTGGCCTTTAAAAGGGCCCACATTCTTTTGAAACTCAATCTGCTATTCCCTTAAATTCTTACCGGTCAGTTTTAAAAAAACAGCTTCAAGATTCTTTGGGCAGTCTTCTCCCTGACAATGCTTTTCGATCAAATGCTTTGGAGGACCCTGTTCAATGATGCGGCCCTTGTCCATGATAGCAATGACATTACATAGACTTTCAGCCTCTTCCATATAATGGGTGGTAAGAATAATGGTTTTGCCTTGTTTATTGATATCCAGAATAATTTCCCAGATATGTTTTCTAGCCTGGGGATCAAGGCCTGTGGACGGCTCATCCAGAAAAAGAAGCTCTGGGTCGTTTAAAAGAGCAAGCCCCAGCAGCAGACGCTGCCGCTGCCCACCGGATATTTTATGGTTCATGTTTTTTCTGATATTGTCCAGCATGCACATATTGAGGACTTCTTCCACAGGCAGATGCTTATGATAAAATGCGGCAAAGGTCCTAAGTGTTTCTTCCACCGTAAGAAAGGCTAAAAGTTCTGTATGTTGGAACTGAATACCGATTTCCTGGTTAAAGGTCCGATCCCTTTCCCCCCCTTTATAAAGAATGATCCCGGAATCCTGAGAGATTATATTTTCCATCATCTCCACTGTTGTGGTCTTTCCGGCACCGTTGGGCCCAAGAAGACCAAAACAGCTTCCCCTGGCAATGGCAAGAGAAATCCCGTCCACGGCTTTATGGCCGTTATATTTTTTTTCAAGATTTCGAACTTCAATCATGTTGAGGCTGCCGGGCATTTCTGATGAACCTGATCTCCACTCTTCAATTACAATTAACCTGCTTTGTCTTTTGCCTCACTGTATGATGATCCTTGAATATTTACAAGGGCGTTTCATAAGGAAAAAAGGCAGGCTCTTGCAGACAGGGATGAAATACGTTTTGAAATCCGATATAAAAAGAATTGGCAGTGATTTGAAATGTTCCGGAGGTTTACCGCCAAAAAATAGCATGATCGCTCAATCAAGCGTAAACATTAATTTCCAATCTTTGCTTTTTAAGTCTGAATTCTCTTTCAAGCTCATTTTTTTCTAAAAGATATTTTCTTTCGAGCTGTTGAGCCTCATTATTTTTTCGTTGCTGCAAATCTGAATTTTTTCTTTGATATTCGGTTTGAAGTTCTTTTGCTTTACTGGAAATATCGACGGTATCATTGGATTCTTTATTTTCTGGAGAAAGAGACTTCTCGCGATTGGAAGACCTGTCTGAATTGGAAACATCAAGTTGAGCCTGATATCCAGATAAGAAGCTTATGCCGGATGTAGTGGTCAACATTTTTTTGCCTCATTAACCTAATAGTTTTTGGCCATTATGTCAATAAACGGGTAAATTCCCATCTAAATCAATCCATTACAAGATCTTACTCATAGATAAACCCATATCATCCAAGTGTCAATAGTATTTGTAATTGCCTGGATATTTGATATGAATCCATATCCAAAAAATAAAAAATCGAAATGCCTTTGGAATCTTTATTTCTTCAAAGGCATTTCGATTTCTTTTACCAGGGTAAAAGTGGCGTCCCCAAGGGGATTCGAACCCCTGTCGTCGCCGTGAAAGGGCGATGTCCTGGACCGGGCTAGACGATGGGGACGCAATGTTTTTTTTTGGTGGGCCGTGCTGGGCTCGAACCAGCGACTCTCTGCTTAAAAGGCAGATACTCTACCACCTGAGTTAACGGCCCTTGGCCAATCAAAAAACAGGTGATATCTATATGATCTGAAAATAATTGTCAACTCTTTTTTAAATCAGGTTATATTTTATTCCCGGCTTCAAACAGTTTCCTGAAAAATGTCCTCCGCCAGCTTTTCATATATGTTTTCAACCGCTACAAAGCGCCCGTTTCGGGCTGAAGGGGTTAAAAAAGAATTTAGCTTGCGCTCCAAGAGACGTGGATGGAGTTCATCAGAAATAGCAAGGATACCTTCTGTAATAATCTTCTGAAGAAAGAGTTCCTTTACCGTCCTCTCCCGGATATTGGCTTCAAAAGGGAGAAAAAGAAAATTGGCAAAAACAATTCCGTATAAAGTTGAGGTCAGCGCCACAGGGACTGTTTTCATGATCACTACGGGATCACCGACACCCGCCAGCATCCCGATAAGCCCCACTACGCTTCCGACAAGACCGAAGGAGGGTGCCACATCCGCCATGGTCTGCAATACCCTTCTGGTCTCATCCCTTCGCATCCTGAAAAAATACATTTCAGCGCTCAAACTATCTTTGATCTGTTCTTTTGTACATCCGTCAACCAGCAGCCCTATGGCCTGTTTTAAAAATTCAATCGTGGTTTCATCCTCATCATCCTGAAGAGCCAGCACACCTTTTACCCTTCTTTTGACGGCAAGGCTCACGAGTACCCTTACAACCTCACCAGGATCTTTTGTTTTGCTGCCATAGGCAGTTTTAAGAACCTTTAAAAGAATTTCAATCCGGTTCATATGATAACTTAATAAGGTGGCTCCCAGAATTCCGCCGATGACAATCAGAAACCCTGAAAGATTCATATAAAGCCCGGTATTTCCGGGAAGCACAAACCCGGTCAAAAAAAGCGCCACACAGATCACCAGCCCTATTATATTTTTCCGCGTCTGTTTTAAAAATAAAATCTGTTCCGGCTTCAGCATATCTCCTCCTTTTTCAGGATTATCCATGATCCATGGACTTATATTATAGTTCATTGGGTTTTGTTTTCATCAGGATGATCTCAACACGTCGGTTCAGAGCCCGGCTCCTTCCTGTGTCGTTATCTGTAACGGGTTGATGCGATGAATGGGCGCTGATAAAAACTCTTTTTTCATCCACCTTTGTGATTTCGGTGAGATATCTTGCAACCATGACCGCTCTTTCTGAAGAAAGCTCCCAGTTGGTGGGATAAAGATCAGACCGTGTCGGTGCATCATCTGTATGACCGACCACATTGATTACAAAGTCATTCTCATTGAGTACCCTTGCAATCTGGTCGAGCTGATATCGGGCACCAATTTTCAGATCAGCCTTTCCCGGATCAAATAATAAATCTCCGGCCAGGATAATTCTGACAGCCCCGTTCTTCATCAATTCAACCGAATCCGGCCCGTTCATCATTACCTCTGAAACGGCTTGCTTGGTCTGATCATAGACATTTGACGGATTAGACTCGAGCCCGATATTCAACACCTTGTTGGACCCGGTCTCAGACAGAGTGCTTTTCCCCGGACCGTCCCCGAAAAAAAGCTCTTTGTTGCCGGTTTGAAACGCATACATGACGGCAAAAAATATGAACATGGTCATCATCAGATCCGACCAGGATACCGACCATCTGTTTGTCCTTTTTTCCAGGGGGTATGACAGGATTTCATCATAAAAATCGTCCATATCATCCCTGGCAGTAAATGAAGGTGTTTTCTTTATATCTTCGAGTTCCATATCTGTTGTCCTCTGAAATAAAAAAATGGGGCCCGGCAAGCCTGTTTAACTATTAATCCATCGGTGTTCTTCTGGCATTCCTTTAGCAGGAGAACAAATAAGCCTGATTATGCCATCCTTTTGAATCATCAAAAATTCACAGATTTTTGGACTAAGCTGCAAACCTTTTTCACATCTTCTTTTGTCATTGAAGGGAATAAGGGAAGCGTAAGAATCTGTTCATATGCCTCTTCTGCTATGGGGCAAAGGCCTTTGGACGTGTTGAATGTCTTTTTATAAAAAGGATGATAGTGTACCGGTATGTAATGGACATTTACGCCAATTCCTTCATTCCTCAGAGATGAAAAAATTTCCAGCCTGCTCTTTTTTAAAAATCCAAGGTCCAGTTTTACAACATAAAGATGGTACGCATGTAATCCAAACGCCTCTTTTTTTAAGGGGGCAATGCCATCAATCTCTTCAAAAAACAGATCATATTGCTTTGCAAGAAAATTTCTTTTTTGAATCCGGGATTCAAGTTTTTTAAGCTGTGTAATGCCAAGCGCACATTGGAAATCCGTCAACCTGTAGTTAAACCCAGGCATTTCAATTTCATAATGCCAGGACTCCTTTTTCTGCCTTTGGTGAAGGTCATCACTGATTCCATGGTTCCTGAATATTTTAACCCTGCGAATAAGCTCTTTATTACTTCCAACAACCATCCCACCCTCGCCTGTGGTAATATGCTTGACCGGATGGAAACTGAAAACCGTAAGATCAGCGCAGCTTCCTGAAGGAGATCCTTTATATGACCCGCCAATTGAATGGCAGGCATCTGCGATCAAGTAAATCCCATTCTTTTTTGTTATTTCCCTGAGAACATCATAATCACACATCTGTCCTGCGTAATCGACTGCAATGACGGCCCGGGTTTTCGAGGTTATTTTTTCTTTAGTTTTTACAGGATCGATTAACAGCGTTTCCGGGTCAACGTCTGCAAAGACCGGTATCCCCCCTTGATAAACCACGGCATTAGCCGTGGCTGCAAAAGTGATCGGGGGCACGATCACTTCATCTCCTGGTTTTATACCAATAGCAGCCATTGCCGCATGAAGTGCGGCAGTTCCACTATTAACTGCTGCTCCGAATTCAGCGCCGGATATTTTTGCAACTTTTTGTTCAAATTCCTCAACTTTCGGGCCTGTTGTAAGCCAGTCCGAGAGCAGGACAGTTCTGACTGCTTCTAAATCCTCTTCGTCAATATCATGCCTGCCATAGGGAAGAAAAAATTTTTTAATCTCAAAATCGGATTTCATAATAAAAGAACTTAACATTTTTTGTTTGTTATACTATTTAGATAAATATAAATTTCATATACCATTGGTTGATAATATCGGCAAATAAAATGATAACTAAAAAAATGACGCCGGGTGTTATCAGACATCAAATCCTTTTGTGAACGGGGCATAAATATTTTATATGAAAGAAAAAGCAATCTGGTTAATTCAATCCAATCAGATCACACCCATTATTGCCGATTTTCTCCAAACCCTTCAAAAAAGAATGGAAAACTATATAGATCTTGTATTCATGATCCCGGACACCTCGTCCGACATCCTTGCAAATATACAAAACCTGAATCCCATTTCTTTTAAAACCACAGCCCGGGCTGCTGTCTCTTCATATCAGGCCTACCTTTCAAAACGGGAGTCGTTAGGTGATAAAACCTTTGCCGAAGGTTTATCTTTTGCCGACACACTGCTGTTAGACGATCTCGGTGCGGGCAATGTCCAAGAGACAACCCTTGAAATACCCCTGCCCCCTGACACCTGTGGTTTAATTCTTCAGATTCCCACTCCGCTGGGCTCTTCGGAAACAGAAGAAAGAATATTTCATTCAGCTATTCTATGGGCAAGGCAGAACAGGATACCTGCAATCGGCTACGAGCTTTTGCCCCTTGACACCCGATGGACCCTCGCCCCTTCCCTTCCTGATGGCATCATTACCCGGCATTATGAGAGTTATGCACATTTAAAAAAGCAATTGAATCATAAAAACATCTGGGTCCTTCCCATATATGAGGCATCCATTTTTTCTTCAATTTCTACAAGCTTCACCTTAAATGGTGTAAAGGCTTGTTATCACTATAAAAACACCTTCGCAATCCCCTCAACCAGAACCATTCTATATCTTCCCCATAACGTGGCCATGGTATATGAATATCAGGAAATGATTAAAATGCTTCAGCCATTGGGTGAAAGTCTCCATCTGATGTTCAGCATCGGAAAAGACCAGTCAAGAGGAGCTTATACTCATCGGGAAATGATTGAAACCGTCTATAGCAAAGAGCTGAAAAATTTTGCTTCCCATTCCTTCCATGACGCCAACAGCTTATGGGAAATGATGATGGCTGACGCTGTTGTTTCCTGTTCAGCATGCTTCAGCACGGAAATAGCAGAAAAAGATATTCCCTGCATCATTTTTGACCCTGAAGTGCCCCCAATGATCCGCGGCCATAAGAAAAGGATAAATACCAGGGAAGAACTTCAGGGCTCCATAAAAGAAGAAATTAAATATCATCAATATAAAATTGAATTTGCAGATATTTTAATGCTGTTAACCAAAACAGGAAGACGCAATGACTGATTTCTGGAAAAACAAAAAAATCATTGTTTATATTGCCCTCCCCCATCATACCCGGTTCATTTCGCCAGTAATGGAGCGGCTCTCCAATCAAGGCGCAACGGTGCATTATATAGTCGGGCAAGCTGAAAGATCGCAGGAAATAACTGCCATCAAACTGGGACTCAATTTTTCTCACATATTTGATTTTGTAACGGATCAAGATTCAAAAGATATACAGAATAATTATCTTCTCTTAAGAGATGCCCTGTCAAACAATTTTAAAAATAATTTCCTTTTTGGAAGTGCTCCTTTAACCGTAACTGATAAAACCATATATTCAACCGTTGTTGAATATATAGGGTTTAGAAATCTGTTAAAAAAAGAAAAGCCGCATCTTTGCTTTGCCTTGCACGAGCTTAACCGATGGGGAAAAATGCTCTCCTTCTGGTCAAAAAAGCTGAATATCCCTGTCCTGACTTTCCAGGAAGGGCTTTATTACGGCCTTGATTTTGGATATACCGGCCATGTGCAAAACACAACATTGAATCTTGTCTGGGGAAAAAGAATTAAAAAAAAGCTTACTGATTTTGAAGCACCGGGTGACAGGATCATCCCAGTGGGGAATACCCACCTTACCAATGAGATTGAATTTCAAAGAAAAAACCGCATCAGAGAAAAAAAAAGAAAGCAATACCGCTGCAGCAATTCATTTGCATTGCTTCTTCTTATTTCAGGAGAAATTCCCTTTATAAATGAATTGTATCCTCTTTTTGAATCTGTTTCCAAAGCGACCGGCATACTCTTGTTTATTAAATTTCATCCCATCACACCCCTGGGGCAAATAAAGAAATGGGTTACATCCATTCCTGATTGCTACACATCTAATATCAGAACTTTTCATGAAGATGAAAATACTTATAACCTTATGTCGTTAAGCGACCTATGTATCCTTGTTCAACCCAGCACCACCGGCCTTGAAGCCTTGGCCCTGGGCAAACCGCTTGTCCAATTGGATGTCAAAATGAGAGATACCTTTCCCTATTCATTTACAGAATTTAAAGCTGCAATCAAGATGACACCGGCTGAGCTTGGCAATGCCCTGGCTCAAAATAAAGATTTCAGTAAAATCATCAATCCGGATGATGTTAAAAACTATCTGGAAAGCGAACTTACCGATACAGAAAACGCCATCGATAATGTCATCGACATTTCAAGAAAAGTAATCCAGGCAAATGGAAACAAAGGCCTGAAACCGATTCAACCCTCCGTGGCATCAGATAAAGAGTGGTCGATTATACTCCCTCTCTCCAATCGCCCCGAGGATATTTTGGTTCAGCTTGAAGCCATTGCAGTGAATTCTGAGGATCAAGGACCATTTGAGGTGATCCTGATTGAACCCGCCGGTATCTCAAAAAAGACCTCAGATATTCTTGATTCATTAAAGGGGGATGTCATCCGATTGACCCTGGAAAATGGATTATCAGTCCCGGAAATGATGAATACTGCATCGAAAACAGCAACGGGCAGAACTCTCCTTTTTCTGAACGAGAATCTGCTGCCTCTGCCAAACTGGCTTTACTCCCTTAAAAAAGGATTTGAAAAATATGGGACAGATAAAATTCTGGGGGCAAGGATCATTGATCAACGTGGCAGCATTATACACGCAGGCATGGTGCTGGATAAAAACCACTCCCCTGTATCTGCCTATAAATATCTGGCTGCCGACTTTCCAAAAGCAATAAAAGAACGTTCTTTTAAAATACTTGACCATTTTATCTGTATTGATAAAGATTTTTTTCATGAGCTCGGCGGTTTCTGGGAAAAAACAGGGAATTTTTTATTTATGGATATTTGCCTTAGAGCCGATACGTATAAAAAGAGGAGCGATGCCTGTTTCTATATACCGGATGCATGTATGGTGTCTTTAAATGATAAAAAGGCTGTATTTAATCCTGATGATTCAGTCTATTTTTTTGGAAAGTGGCATGGGGCGCTCTGGGAAAACCAGGAAAAGCTCTATTCAACAGACAAGATTACAAAAGCGGAATTAGAAGCGGCCCGCATGGCACAGGCAATGAAAACGGTCAATGCTCTTTAAAAGTGATTTTTATCCAAAATGAAATCAGGACTTAGTTTGCGGACATTACTATGATGGGCAGGAGGTTAAATGATTTTCAATAAAACAACCCCAAATGACTGGTTATTGGATCTAAATAGATCCATTTTAAATGCCTTGTGTAAAAGAGACACCGCAGATGTGAGTCTTGATAACGGTGTTGAGCACGCCGGAGAAATCATTCAAAAAACAATTGCCTCAAAATCGTCCATCTGGTGGGTCGGGAATGGAGGGAGCGCATCTATTTGTTCCCACCTTTCACAAGATCTGCTTAACAAGCTGGGAGCAAAATCAATATTTTTGGGAGACCCCTCTTTAATTACATGCATGACAAATGATTATGGATATAACAATGTTTATTCCCGCCCCCTTGAAATCTTTGTTCAGCCCGGAGATCTTCTGATTGCCATTTCCAGCTCAGGAAATTCGGAAAACATACTGGCATGTGCGGATATGGCGATTAAAAAGGGTATGAATCTTATCACACTGAGTGGCCTTAGCGACAATAATAGATTGTGGAATATGAAGTGTAATTTGTCTTTTTTTATCTCCTCTAATTTATACGGCATTGTTGAAGTCGCACACGAAGCAATCCTTCACTCGATAATTGAGTCCATGTGGTTGAACAGAAAAGATGATATCAATGAATGAAAAGGTTGTTGTTTTAGGGAGCAACTCCTTCTCGGGATCTCATTTTGTAACCGCTGCATTGGAAGAGGGACTTAGCGTCATCGGTATCAGCAGATCCCAGGAACCTGAGGCAGTTTTTCTGCCTTACAGGTGGAAAGAGCATATAAGAGATAAGTTTTCTTTTTTCCAGCTTGACCTGAATCACGACATGGATCAGATCATGAAAATTATCTTTGATTTTGAACCTGGTTATATAATTAATTTCGCAGCTCAAGGTATGGTTGCTGAGAGCTGGAATAATCCTGGGCAGTGGTTGGAAACCAATACATTATCGCCTGTGAAACTGCACCATCAACTAAAAAACTGTAGCTTCTTGAAAAAATTCATTCAGGTTTCAACTCCTGAAGTCTATGGGGCCTGTGAAGGCAGTGTCAAAGAAAACATCAACTACAATCCAAGTACCCCCTATGCAGTCTCAAAAGCAGCTGTTGACATGAGTCTTATGACTTTTTTTCACCAATATAACTTCCCGGTAGTTTTTACAAGATCTGCGAATGTGTATGGTCCCGGACAACAATTGTATCGAATTATTCCAAAAACGGTGCTTTTTTTCATGACAGGAAAAAAATTAGAGCTTCATGGTGCCGGACAAAGCGTAAGATCTTTCATTCATATCAAGGATGTTATTGACGGAACCTTAAAAGCAATGCGCCATGGAAAGCCCGGCAGTATTTACCATTTAGCAACAACTGAAACATTATCCATACGTTCCATAGTTAAAATGATTGCAAAAAAGGCAGGGGTATGCTTTGAGGCCAGCGTCTTAGACGTAAGCGACCGGCCAGGAAAAGACAGTGCATATTTACTCGATTGTTCTAAAGCACTCAATGAATTTGGCTGGGGAGCCGAAATATCATTGAGCCAAGGAATTGAAAACAGTATTGAATGGATCAAAAACAATTTCGATGTGCTGAAAAAAAAATCCTTTGAATATGATCATAAGGCATAAAAAGGAGATTTCATGAAAGACAAATTCAGGATAGACAGCCACAAACTGATGTTTCATGTCAGAAGGGTTGCAGATTGGCTGGACAATAAATTAATATATCCTGTTTATATGGAAATCAGCCCCAGCGGGATGTGCAACCACCGTTGTTCATTTTGCAGTGTGGATTTTATGGGTTACAGGAAAAATTTTCTTGATGCTCTTTTATTAAAGGAAAAAATAACCGAGTTAGGTAGCCTCGGATTAAAAAGCGTCATGTTTGCGGGTGAAGGAGAACCTTTTCTGCACAGGAATCTTCCAGAAATCATTGTTCATGCAAAAAAGGCAGGCATAGATGTTGCTGTTACTACAAACGGGGTCTTGATGAAACCTGAAATTACGGATGAGATACTTGATTCTGTTGCATGGATTAAGGTTAGCTTAAATGCTGGTACGCCCGAAACATATTCAAAAATTCACAGAGCGAAACCAGAAGATTTTAACAAGGTCTTTTCAAATATTGAGTATGCTGTGAGAAAGAGAAAAACTCAAAAGAGCAACTGTACACTTGGCCTTCAAATACTTCTCATTCCGGAAAACTACCATGAGATAGAGCTGCTTGTTAAAAAATCAAGAGATATCGGGATTGATTATCTTGTTGTCAAACCATATACCCACCATTATAGGAATGCGCATGAATACGAGATCAAATATCAGGGTTATGAAAATTTATCAGAACAACTAATCAAATATAATACTGATACCTTCCATGTTATTTTTAGAGCCAATGCAATGAAGAAATGGGATAATCAGCAACGAAATTTTTCAAAATGTGTCTGCCTGCCATTCTGGTCATATATCGATGCTGATGGCAATGTGTGGGGATGCAGTGCCCATCTTCTTGAGGAGCAGTTTAAATATGGCTCGATTAAGGATCAGACTTTTCAGGAGATATGGGAAGGAAAAAAAAGGCTGGAATCATTAAAATGGGTTGAATCCTATCTTGATATTCAGTCATGTAAATTAAACTGCCGCATGAGTGAAGTAAATAGATATCTGAATGAAATTGTGAATCCCTCTGAACATGTCAATTTTATTTAAGGAAAAAATGGAATACAAAATCTTTGAATTAGAAACCAAAGCCAGGCAAATAAGGGCAAAAATTGTTGAGATGTCACATAATGGCAAGGCAGCTCACCTTGGTTCTGCACTCTCATGTGTTGATATTCTGGTGGCGCTCTACTGGACAAAGCTACAAATTGATCCCCTCGATATGAAAAACCCTTGCCGTGACAGGTTTATTTTAAGCAAAGGGCATGCTGCTGCGGCTCTTTATGCAACGCTTGCTTATAGAGATATTATTCCACTCTCTCTTTTGGATACATATTGTCAAACAGGTTCAAAATTAGAAGAGCATCCCGGCCCAGGAAATCTCTCAGGTGTTGAAGCTGCCACAGGCTCCTTAGGGCACGGCCTTTCAATCGGTTTGGGCATGGCGCTTGCCGGCAAAATTCAGAAACTGGATTATAATGTTTTTGTTCTTTTGAGTGACGGGGAATGCAATGAGGGTTCTGTCTGGGAGGCTGCTATGTTTGCACCGGCAAAAAAACTTAATCGTGTTTGTGCAATTGTCGATTTCAACAAATGGCAGGCTACCGGCAGAAGTTGTGATGTCAATGCATTGCAGCCCCTTGCGGATAAGTGGCGGGCATTTGGGTGGGATACCATTGAGCTTGACGGGCATAATATGAATGAACTGGTAAAAGCAATAGCAGATATTCCAAAAGACCCTGAAAAACCCACGGCAATAATTGCAAACACAATTAAAGGAAAGGGAGTGTCATTTATGGAGGATGATAATAACTGGCACTATAGAATACCCGACAAAGAAGAACTATTCAGGGCAAAAAAGGAGTTGGAATAGTATGAGAAACGCCTTTGCAAATGAGATAACGGAATTAGCCGGGAAATACCCTGAACTTGTTCTTCTTACAGGAGATATGGGGAACAAATTATTTGATGAATATAAGCTGCGCTACCCGGATCGTTTTTATAATTGCGGGGTTGCAGAAGCCAATATGACATCTGTGGCTGCTGGGCTTGCAATGTGCGGCTTAAAGCCTGTTACATATTCCATTGCTCCCTTTAATACCCTAAGATGCTTGGAACAGATAAAAATTGATATCTGCTATCATAAGCTTCCGGTTATTGTTGTTGGCGTTGGAGCGGGATTGTCTTACGCAGAACTTGGACCGACCCATCAGTCCTGTGAAGATATATCCTTAATGAGATCTCTCCCCGGAATGACTGTTGTTTGCCCTGGTGATGCAGTTGAAGTCCGCCTTGCTTTAAAATCAGCAATAGCGCTGGGGAAACCAGTCTATCTGAGGCTTGGGAAAAAAAATGAGCCTGTGGTGCACAAACATGAACCTGATTTTTCTATTGGAAAAGCAATTGTTGCAAAAAAGGGCTCAGACATGTGCTTATTGAGTACAGGCAATACATTTTCATTGGCAGATGAGATTGTTAAAAATCTTGATAAAAAAGGGATAAGTGTCGAACTGGTGAGTATGCATACGGTAAAGCCGCTTGATAATGATTTACTTAATACTATTTTTAAAAAATTTCCTGTTGTGGCAACAATAGAGGAACACAGCCGTATCGGAGGAATTGGGGCAGCTTTGGAAGAATGGCTTTTTGAGCATGGACTGAATCGCACAGTTGAGCTGATCAAGTTTGCATGCCATGATAGATTTATAAATCTATCATGCAACCAGAAAAACGCAAGAAATATATCCGGCTTGACTATAGAGTCTGTGGTAAACCATTTATGGGCAAAATGGAACAAATAACAGGACTATGGCACAAATCCTGATTATAGCCCTGAGGGCTATATACGGATTTGATCAAAGTCGAACGTCAATTGCAAATCAGTTCAGGAAATGGAACACGATTAATAAAAAAACTACATAGGCAAATAAAATGAAAATTAAAAACATTTTGTTCATTATCCCCAACAGTTCGTGGTTTGGGAAAAGATACTGGCAAAGCTCTCCCTATACCATAGGGCTCCTAACGGCAGTGCTCTCTGAAAAAGGGTATCACGTGGATTTAATTGACGCCAACTTGTTGAATCTGAATGAAAAAGAAGTAGAAAACGCTGTAGAAAATGCCAGCCCTACAGTTGTGGCAATAAGCGCCATGACAGTTGAATATAGAAAATGTGTTCACAAAACCTTTGAAATTGTAAAAAATCTTAACAACAATATAATAACCGTTATCGGTGGTGTTTATCCCACATTATCTCCTGAAATTGTAACAAAGGACAAAAACATTGATTTTTGCTTGATTGGCGAAGGGGAAATTCGTTTCCCTCAGTTATTGTCCACTATTGAATTGGGAGGATCTTTTAACCAAATTGACGGATTGATTTATTATGATCGAACAAGTGATAGATTTATTGAAACAGAATACAATGTGGCCAAAAACAGAATCAAAAACCTAGACGAGCTGCCATTTCCTGATTACTCACTATTTGATATGAAAAAATACATTAACTATGGAGAGAAATATACTCAAAATTTCCAGTTCAGACGCCTCCCGGTGGGTCAGACCATAACCTCTAGAGGGTGCCCTTACAACTGTGTATTCTGTGCATCCAATAATGTTTTCGGGAAAGCAGTGACTTTTAGAAGCCCTGAAAACGTCCTCCAAGAAATTGACATGTTGGTTGAAAAATTCGGTATCAAAGAAATAATTTTTGTGGATGACAACTTTCTTTTAAAAAGATCTCGTGCCGTTAAAATTCTCAAAGGATTAGTGGAAAGAAATTATGATCTTTTGTGGAAATCCAATAATCTTGCTATTTTTCATATGGACAGAGAACTTTTAGAACTTATGAAAAAAAGCGGTTGTTACCAGATTACCGTATCTATTGAGTCTGGGCACCCGAGCACGCTTAAGCGGATGAAAAAGCCGGTAGACCTTGAACAGGTAAAAAAAATCACGAAAATAATCAAGGAGCTTGGCATTGAACTTATCTCCAATTATGTAATTGGCATTCCAGGGGATAAATTTGATGAAATACGCGCAACTTTTGAATTTGCTGAAAATCTAGATTTAGACTATTCTCTTTTTTCCATTGCAACCCCGCTGCCGGCCACAGAATTGTACGAAATGTGTAAAAAGCAGGATTGTATTGCTCCTGATTTTGGTTTTGAAAATTTTGATTACTATGGCTTCGGCAGAGGATCTATCACAACAGATGAGTTTACCCCATTTGAACTCCAAGTTCTACGGGCTTTTGAATGGGACAGAATCAATTTTAAAACCTTGGAAAAAAAAATAAAAATTGCGGGCATGCTTGGTATTACAATAAAAGAACTAGAGGTTTGGAGAAAAAAAACCCGAAGAAATGTCGGCGTAAATACGGACGTTTATGATAGGGAGAGCCAATGATTTTAGTCATAGGTGCTTCGGGGTATATCGGGTCTCATATTTATTCTGCATTCAAAGCAGAGAGTCTTCCGGTTATTGGAACATACAACAGGCACCCTGAAAACGGGCTCATTCCATTTGATATGGAAAAGCAAATTTTCCCAATACTCTCGTTCGAACCTGAAAAAATATCCCACATGATCATTGCGGCTTCCTCCACTGTCCGTATTGATCAAGTAGGACAAGAATGGAATAAAAGCCATACGATTGATGTTGTCAATGCTAAAGCCATGTTAACCCTGTGTAAAAAATATGAAATTACTCCTGTCTACCTTTCTTCTGACTTTGTATTTGACGGTGAAAAAGGAAATTACTCGGAAACAGATCCAACAAACCCCATAAATGGTTATGGGAAGATAAAAGATAGAATCGAATCATATATAAGAGAAGAGTTTGAATCACACATGATTATTAGGATGGGAAAAGTTTTTGGAATCCAATTAAATGATCATACTCTTATCACCTCTATCATAAACGATTTAAAAAAAGGTCTGACTCTTTATTGTTCCAGCGACCAGGTATTCACGCCGGTTATGATTTTTGATCTTGTAAACTTTCTTGTGAACTCAATAAAAAATAAGACAACGGGAACATTTCACATAGCATCCATAGGCCCAATTACCCGATATGAGATGGCTCTTAGAACAAAACAGTTCTTTAACTTACCATCCGAAAATATAATATCCTGTTATATTAATAGTCTCGGATTAACAGAAGTTCGCCCCTTGAAAATCGACTTAAATATTTCTAAATATAATGACTTGACAGGTAAAAAGGTTGACTCTCTTGAATCCTACCTTGAAATGATTAAAGATGAATGACAATACGACTAAATCAGCTACACTGGCAGACTTGAAATCCTATATTCTAAACCGGGTCTTTCCGGAAGGAGAATATGAAGATTTATTAAAATTCCCTAAATATTTTGAAATGGAAACGATCAACGCATGCAATGCTAGATGCATCATGTGCCCGCTACCAGAAAGTCGCCGGAAACCCATGTCCGATGAATTATTTCACAAAATCTCAAAAGAAATCATAAAGCATGCTGAAGTGGTCAAAAGGGTTTCATTATACCGAGATGGCGAGCCACTATTGGACAAAAACCTTTCTAATCGAATCCGGATATTTAAAGAGAACGGTATAAAACGAGTAGGAATAAGCACGAATGTTTCTTTGCTTGGCAAGATGAAAGCCGTTGAAATATTGAACGCTGGTATAGATGAAGTGATCCTTTCGATTGATAGTCTTGATAAAACTATTTTTGAAAGCATAAGAGTGGGGCTGAAATTCAAGACGGTTATAAAAAATGCATTGGATTTTATTAACCTGCGAAACAAAATTCGCCCGCAAACTCAAATATGGATTCGCATGATTCGGCAGAAAACAAATCAGCATGAATGGAATGACTATGAAATGTACTGGAAAAAAAGACTGGCCCAGACAGACCGCGTCAACTATCGAAACATCCACAACTGGGGGGGGCAACTTGAGGACGCAGATATACCCGAAAAAAATACGGAAAAATTTGCTCCCTGCATTGCCCTATGGTCGCTAATGCCAATTTTTTCAGACGGTAGCGTACCTTTATGTAATGTGGACTACCAATTAGAACAGAAACTGGGGGACTTAAATCATTCTTCCATTAAGGAAATTTGGACCTCAACCCGTTTGAATCAGATTAGAAACCTGCATCTAAATAATAAAAAAAATACCATTGAAATTTGTAAAAATTGCAATGCCTGGGAGCCACCTTCAGATCTAAGAAAAATATCGCCAAATATTTTAGCTTGAAAAACGAATTATAAAAAACTTCTATATTCAGGATGTTATATGAAAATTGGAATTGATTTTGACAACACGATTATCTGCTATGACAATGTCTTTAATATAGTGGGGCTTGAAAAAGGTTTGATCCCGAATGATCTACCTTGGGGAAAAAATAATGTCAGAAACTATCTAAGGGCCGGGGGCAATGAAGAAGAATGGATAAAGCTTCAAGGTTACGTATATGGTAAAAGGCTTATGAATGCACATCCCTTTGAAGGTGTAAAAGATTTTTTTTCTTATTGCAAAAAAACATCCATAGATTGCTGTATCGTCAGCCATAAAACCTTGCACCCCTATCGCGGTTACCACTACAACCTTCATAAATCGGCTTATCAATGGTTAAAGCAGGAAAGATTTAATTGTGATATTTTTTTTGAACTTACAAAGGAAGAAAAAATACATCGCATTTCAACTCTTGGTTGTACCCATTTCATCGATGATCTCCCTGAATTTTTAAGCCTCCCGGGTTTTTCTGAAAATATTGTTAAAATCCTTTTTGATCCATTACATCAATATACTACAAATGATATCGATCATTCCTTAAAAAAGGTTCAATCCTGGGAAGAGATTCTTAACCTGCTGAAAAAGGATCTATTGCAAAAAGACCATGCTAAACAATAAGGATGAAAATATTCATTTATATATTACGCGGCTTCTTAAAAATGCCGATATTGAAGACACTTTTAAACTTTTCCCAATTTTTGAAGGGGGGAACAATAGAGCATGGCTGTTAAAAACAAAGGAAAAAGATTTTTTTTTAAAAAATTATTTTTCCTCTAAATTTGACAGTCGTGATCGATTTGGGACTGAACTCTCTTTTTCTATATTTGCCTGGGAAAACAACATTAGAGAAATCCCAGAACCTATAGCAGCAGACCGGGCGAATCTCCTAAGTATAGCCAACTTTATTCCCGGCAGGCGACCAATGAAAGAAGAAATCAACATATCTTTTTTTGAGCAGGCTTTGGAATTTTTAAAAAAATTGAATTTAAACAAAAGGACAATAAGAGGGCAATCTCTCCCATACGCGTCAGATTCCTGTTTCAGCATTGCAGATCATTTTGAATCATTGGAAAAAAAGATAGGCCGGTTGATGTTAATAAACACTATGGATGACATCGACGCCGCCGCTAAAGCATTCATCAAAAATGAACTTACTGAAAATTGGAATAGTTTAAAATCAAAAATCCAAAACGAACTGTCTAAAAACCGATTTGATTTTAATAATAAGATACATTGGGATGAGATGATATTATCACCTTCAGATTTTGGGTATCATAATACGATATTATCAAAAAATGGAAAACTTTTTTTTGTTGATTTTGAATATGCCGGATGGGATGATCCGGCCAAATTGATCTGTGACTTTTTTAACCAGCCTGAGCTGCCTGTTTCCATTGACTATTTTGATTGGTTTATTGAAACAATGATTAAAGCCTTAGGTGAAAAACAATATGGGAATGGGGTCCTGTTAAGACGAGCAAGGCTCCTTTTTCCTTTGTACAAATTAAAGTGGTGTTGTATTCTGCTTAATGATTTTATTACTGTAGATCGTGAAAGAAAAAATTTTGCATCATTTAGTGAGGACAAAAGAAAAGTACAACTTGATAAGGCAATTAATCATTTAAGGAAATAAACCATGGCATATATTGATTTTATCTCCCAAGTCCATAAAAGCACAAAACGTGATTACGTAAAGCGTGTTAACGAATATTCCAAGGCAGAAGCCGCAGAAAAAGCCAGAAAATGGGGCTATGACTATTGGGATGGTGACAGGAAGGTCTGCTATGGTGGATATCATTATGATGGCAGGTGGAAAAAAGTTGCAGAAGCGATGGTAGAGCATTATGGATTGAATCCCGGAGATAAAATTCTTGATGTAGGATGCGGCAAAGGATTCCTTTTATACGACTTCACAACGGTCCTGCCGGGGATAGATGTAACAGGCGTTGATATTTCAGACTATGCCATTGAGAATGCAAAAGAAGAAGTCAAACCCTATCTGCAGAAGGCTCATGCAAAAGAACTTCCATTTGCGGATAATAGCTTTGATCTTGTAGTATCTGTTACAACCCTTCACAATTTGTATTGCTATGAATTTTTCAGTGCTTTAAAAGAGATTCAGCGAGTCAGCAAAAAACACAGCTATATTTGTGTGGAATCCTACAGAAATGAACAGGAAAAAGTCAATCTTCTTTACTGGCAAGTTACATGTGAAATGTTTTGCAACCCAGAAGAATGGGAATGGTGGTTTAATTTGGCAGGATATAAAGGGGACCACTCTTTCATATATTTTGAATAAAGGACAAAACCATGAATTTTCCCACTACAATGAAAGCTGCTATACTGTTTAAACAAAAGACACCGCTACAAATAGGAGACGTTAAACTCCCTGACGAACTTAATTACGGTCAGGTTCTTGTCAAAGTATTTTACAGTGGAATCTGTGGCTCACAATTGGGTGAAATAGATGGCATAAAGGGAACAGATCACTTTCTTCCTCATCTTCTGGGCCACGAAGGCTCCGGAGAAATAATTGCAATAGGATCTGGAGTTAAGGCGGTTGTTCCCGGAGATAAGGTGGTGATGCACTGGAGAAAAGGAATCGGTATTGAAGCACCCTTGCCGGAATATCTTTGGAATGGGAAAAAACTTAATGCAGGATTTGTAACAACCTTTAATGAGTATGCAGTGGTTTCTGAAAACAGGGTTACAAAAATCCCTGAGAATTTTCCCATGGATATTGCCCCCCTTTTCGGCTGTGCTGTGACGACAGGCCTTGGTGTTATCAATAACAATGCAAAAATGAAAATCGGTGAATCCTTAATTGTTTTTGGAGCCGGAGGGGTAGGGCTAAATGTTATTCAGGGCGCTTCAATGGTTACGGCTTATCCTATTATTGCTGTTGATATTTATGATAACAGACTTGCAATGGCAGAAAAATTTGGCGCGACACATCTGATTAATTCAAAAAAAGAGAATGTAAAAGATGCTGTGCTTAAAATTTTAGGAACATCGGGTGCTGATGTTGTCGTAGATAATACGGGAAATACAGATGTGATCAATCTGGGTTATGAACTAACGGCGGCAAATGGAAGAACTGTTTTAGTCGGGGTACCTGCTAAAGGTGATAATATTTCGATCTATTCACTTCCCCTTCATTTTGAAAAAAAAATTACCGGCTCTCACGGAGGAGAAACAAACCCGTCAATTGATATTCCGAAATATATCAGGCTATACCAAAATGGACAATTAATGGTGAATGACCTTATCACAGACCGATTCGGGCTTGATGAGATCAACACCGCAATCAACGGGATGCGAACCGGAAAAATTGCCGGTAGATGTTTGATAAAGATGATTTAATCATACCCTGATAAGGCAGAAAAAAATGTTAAGACAAAGCTCCCAAAATGCCCTTCAAATAATCAGGAATAAGACAGAGGGGAAAAACAGGATCGTTTTTGTTTCAGGCTTCTTCAATATTGTTCATCCCGGTCATTTAAGGCTTCTCCGGTTTGCTGCAGAATGTGGTGATTATCTCGTTGTAGGGGTTTGTGCGGATCTTTCCGGAAATGCACTTGTGGATGAAAAGATAAGACTGGAAGGGGTTCACGCCATATCTCTCGTTGACTATTGTTTTCTTCTGGAAGATACGGCAAAAAACTTTGTACAGGCCCTTAAACCAGACATTGTTGTAAAAGGGAAAGAACATGAAAATGGTTACAATCCGGAAGCGGACGTTGTAAAGGAATACGGAGGCCAGATGCTTTTTTCGTCTGGCGATATGAGTTTTTCCCTTGTAGATTTGCTTCAGGATGAATCCCAGCGTCTTGTATCCAGTTCATTTGCAAGAAATGAGGCATATATGGACCGCCATCAATTTAACTGGTCTGATCTGGACAATGTTTTAAAACAGTTTCAAAAATTGAAGGTCACTGTTATTGGGGATGTGATTGTTGATGAATATATCACCTGCGATGCCGTGGGGATGAGCCAGGAAGATCCGACCATTGTGGTAACACCTTTAGGAGTGGAACTCTATCTTGGAGGTGCTGGAATTGTTGCGGCACACGCCAGCAATCTTGGAGCGGAAGTCTCATTTTTCTCGGTCAGCGGAAAGGATGACATTGTAACATTCATAAACGAAAAACTCATTTCCTCAGGTGTAAAAGCACACCTTTATCAGGATGAAAGCCGGCCCACTATCCTGAAACAGAGGTACCGAAGCTCAGGCAAAACTTTGCTTCGAGTCAACCATTTAAGACAGCATCCTATCAGCAGAGAATTGCAGGAAAAAATAATGGAAAATTTCATTGATATGATTCCTGAACAGGACCTGATCATTTTTTCAGATTTTAATTATGGCTGCCTGCCTCAACCTCTGGTGGAAACTATCGTATCTGAGTGTCGGCAGAAAAACGTCATGATGGTTGCCGACAGTCAATCTTCTTCTCAGATAGGGGATGTGTCCCGGTTTGAGCATATGATGCTCCTGACACCTACGGAAAGAGAAGCAAGGCTTGCGTTAAAAGATTTTGAATCCGGTCTCGTCGTATTGGCAGAAAAACTTCGAACCAGATCCAAAGCAAAAAATGTTTTTATTACCCTGAATAAGGAAGGCTTATTGATCCACGCGGATGATTTAAACAAGGCTCACTATCTTACCGACCGGATTGATGCCATGAATAAGATACCGGTTGATCCAGCAGGGGCCGGAGATTCTCTTCTGACAGCTTCTGCAATGGCTCTGGCATCTGGGGCGGATATCTGGCAGAGTGCCTATCTGGGTTCGGTGGCCGCAGCATGCCAAGTGGGAAGAAATGGGAATATTCCATTGTCCATAAACGATATGTACCTCGGATCACAGTTGTGAAAGCACTGTTATTATCTGCCGGATTGGGTACAAGGTTGAGACCTTTAACCGACTCAATCCCCAAATGTCTGGTTCCGATCAAAGGGAAGCCCTTGATACAATACTGGCTTGAGATACTTTGCAAAGCGGGGATCACCCCTGTAATGGTAAACCTTCATTATCTTTCAAAGCAGGTTGAGGCTTATATTCAATCAAGTGTGTATAAAGATAACATCGAAACTGTTTATGAAGAACGCCTCCTGGGAACAGGAGGCACTCTTTTAAAAAACAAAGCTTTTTTTAAAGACAATCAAATATTTTTGGCTCACGGCGATAACCTTTCGCTCTTTGACATAAATGCTTTTATTGATGCGCATAATTCACGCCCTGAACAGTGTGAAATTACCATGATGACGTTTGAAACCGAAACTCCTCAGAGCTGCGGAATTGTCGAACTCGATGCTAATAATATTGTCTGTGCTTTTCATGAAAAAGTAGACAATCCCCCCGGCAAGATAGCCAATGGTGCTGTATACATTCTTGAGCCTTCGGTTCTTAAATCTTTAGAACGTCTCAAAAAAGACGAGATAGATTTCAGCACAGAGTTACTGCCCAGTTATCTGGGAAAAATCTTTACTTTTCATAACGGCCACTATCACAGGGACATTGGTACCATAGAAAGCTACAATAAGGCAATTCAGGATTTTCCTTGTTGACTTTCTTGAATGAAATTCCAAATACTATTACAACCGAAAAACCTAAAGAAATTTATAAGTATTTAAATCCGCTGTACGCATTCATATATTTCAAACAGGAGAAAAATAGTGGACAACTATAGTATCCAACAGCAGGTATTGCTATCAATCAAAGAAAAATTAGTAAGGGAAGAAATTGAAGAAGCGGTTACAGAGCTTCAGGATCTCATAAAAAACCTTGAATCCATAAATGATATAATAAAAAATGTTCAACTCCTTGGATACATCATTATGATTGCAGGGGTAAAAGATTACCATATTCATTACCTTCTCAGATATAGTTCAAAAATAATACTCCAGCAAATAGGAATCGATCATCTTTTTAAATACTGGATAGGGTTCCAGGAGCAAGATACTGAGCTATGTCAATATATTATGGATGTCTCTGAAAAAGAACTTTCTGATTATGCAGAAAAGATTGATACAAAATCCATTTTTAATGAAAACATTGCCTGGTTTTCAACTTACAATAAAAGATTTTTAAAAGATTTATTTAAAGGCTTTGATTATAAAATAGAGAATCTTGCCGCATCAGTTAAATCAATCTTCAGGACAAGCCATGCCCTTTACTACAAAACTGACAAAAAATGGCATGTCATTGATGCTGAGAAGACTGTATCAGAAGATAATGCCAATATCCCCTTATTATACTTCATTCAAGACCCGGCACACATGGCCGGGGTTGTTTATCAACACAATTTCATAGTTATGGTCAATAATTCAATTAAATTTGATCGGTATATCATAATTGATGATTATATCATTTCTATTCTTTTGCAGATATTGTCTTTTTCACAGATTGACAATGGAAACTACTGGTTCCACTTCCTGCTGGATACCCAATGGAAAAAAAGGCTAACAGCATTTGGAAACAGAGGTTATGTTTTGCCGGGCAAAGCGATAGCAAGTGAGAACAAACTCCAGAACTTGCTGATATTTATCAACGAATTAAACTGTTATTATGACAATTATTTGGCCAAGGAAAGCCTTAGTGAATTAAACAAAATATATTCCCCCCAATATTTAAAACGATTAAAAGAAAGACATAAAGACAGTTTCTTAGGAATGCGAATCCTGGTAATGACTTCCCGACATTCAAGCTATATTCAATTTGCGAGCGAAACCTTGAATACCGGTTTTAAAAAAATCGGGTGCAAATCTATCCTTTTAAGAGAAAGAAAACATCAAGGGATCGGATTTAAACTTGAATTTGTGCTCAGAATTGTTAAAAAATTCAAACCTGATCTGATTATTTCAATAAACAATTTCAGACCCGAATGGTCAAGACAATTTTTACCTGAAATTCCTTATGTTTCATGGATTCATGACCCGCCGGAGACCCTGATTCATCCTTGCCATACAATAACTGATAATGATTTTATTTTTGCAGCCGTTAAAGCTCATATTGACAAGGAGCTTCCTGAGGCTTTCCCTGTTTTGAAAAACCATGAGATACCGTTAATCCCTTTTATCAAAGATATAAAACCAGACTACCCCATATTAAAAACTAAAAAATACGATATCGGATGCATAACAAACATAGGTGTTTTACCAGAAGTTCTAAGCTATTATGAACCTGAGAAACAGATTGGTTCAAACATGGAAATACTTATCCACCGTCTTTTAAAACAAATGGAAGCCCTTGAACCATTTGAAATCGCATCAATTATTCGATCAAAGGCAAAATCTCTATCCATTGTGCAAAAAGCTTTAAAGGACCTTAACATTAATACATCTAATAAATTAGACGAAAAGCATCCGCTGGTTGCCGATACTTTCCAATTTGGAATTGGTCACTTTCTGCAAAAAACACTCTCTGTAAGATATCTGATGAAAAACGGCTTTAAGAACATTTTTATCGGTGGATTTGGCTGGGATCAACTTGAGTTCTTCAAGCCATATGCGACTGGACTGATCCCGCACAAAGACCTGCCTTCTGTAGTTGGCAATATTGCGATTAATATCAACCCCACTGCTGAATTGACATTTCATCCTCGAATAGGTGAAATGCTGGAAGCAAACAGTTTTGTTATTTCATCATGGAAGGGGGAGGCAGATACCCTTTCAATAACTGACTATTTTGTAGAAGATGAGGAGGTTGTCCTTTTTAGGACCTATAAAGATCTATTAAAAAAAGTGAACTATTTTTTAAAACATCCTGAAAAAAGAGAATCTATCACTAAAAAGGCAAAAGAAAAATTTATTCGTGATTTTTCAGCAGAAATGGGATGCAGGAAAATTTTGAACCGTGTGCTGGGAGGCAATTCACCGGAGTGAAAATTCATTGCGGAAAAGCAGGAAAATTTTTATTTATAAATATAGGCCTTGGGGTCGATACATATAAAACAAAACCAATTACTTAAAAAGGATTCAAAGGTAATGCTAAACAACAAATCCATATTAATAACCGGCGGCACAGGATCTTTTGGTAAAAAGTTTACAGAAACTCTGATCAAAAAATATAAACCCAAAAAAATCGTTATTTTTTCACGGGATGAGCTCAAGCAATTTGAGATGGCACAGCGGTTTAATCATGACTGCATGCGTTATTTCATAGGGGACGTCAGGGATAAAGAAAGAGTGTCCATGGCAATGAACGGCATAGACTATGTCATTCATGCGGCAGCACTAAAGCAGGTACCGGCGGCTGAGTACAATCCTACCGAATGCATAAAGACAAATATTACAGGCGCAGAAAATGTGATTCATGCAGCTTTATACAATAATGTCGAAAAAGTAATTGCCCTTTCCACAGACAAAGCCGCCAACCCCATCAATCTCTATGGTGCAACAAAATTATGTTCAGATAAACTGTTTGTTGCTGCCAATAATTTTGCCGGTGAAAAAAAGACTATTTTCTCTGTTGTCAGATATGGAAATGTTGTGGGCTCCAGAGGTTCTGTTGTCCCTTTTTTTCAAAAACTCATTGACGAAAAAAAAGAGACCCTGCCGATAACCGACGATAAAATGACCCGCTTCTGGATCACTTTACAGCAAGGCGTTGATTTTGTGATCAAAAATTTTGACCGCATGTCAGGCGGTGAAATTTACGTTCCTAAAATTCCTTCTGTAAGAATAACTGATCTTGCAACGGCAATGGCCCCGAGGATGCCTCAAAAACTCATCGGTATCCGTCCGGGTGAAAAACTTCATGAAATCATGTGTCCCTGTGACGATTCCCATCTCACCGTCGAATTCGAAGATCATTATGTCATCTTACCATCCATAACATTCAGGGACAGAAAAATTGATCCTGATGTTAATCATCTCGGAGAAAAAGGGTCTTTTGTTCAACAGGGCTTTGAATACAACTCCGGAACAAACCCCCATTTTTTATCAACCGAAGAAATACTTGATTACAACAGCAGAAGCTGAAGCATTTTGAGTGCTATGGTCAAAACGAATAAAATGAAGAATATTGCCATTATCCCGGCAAGAGGTGGGAGCAAAAGGATTCCCCGAAAAAATATTAAACTGTTTTACGGCAAGCCCATCATTGCATATTCAATTATAGCAGCGCAAAAAACAAACCTTTTTGAAAGGATTATTGTTTCCACCGATGATCGTGAAATTGCAGATATTGCAATTGAATGGGGTGCTGAAGTCCCTTTTATGCGGCCTCAACATCTTTCAGATGATCATGCCACAACCATTGATGTCATAAACCATGCTCTTAAATGGCTAAATGAAAATGGCGGCAGTTATGACCATGCATGTTGTATCTATGCTACAGCCCCGTTTGTCCGTGCTTCAGATTTAAAAAAAGGTTATGACTTATTAATAAATAATGACATAAGCTTTTCCTTTCCCATCACGACTTTTCCGTCTTCCATTTTCAGGGCCTTACAATTAACCTCGAATAACCGGTTAAAGATGTTTCGCCCGGAACACCTGAATACTAGGACGCAGGACCTGCCGGAAGCATATCACGACGCGGGTCAATTCTACTGGGGAAAAACCTCTGCTTTTATAGAAAACGACTCTATTTTCAGCGAGGTTTCCAGCCCTGTCATCATTCCCCGGTATCTGGCCCAGGATATTGATACGCCGGAGGACTGGACACAGGCGGAACTATTTTATCAGACCCTTTATCCCAAGGGATCTCAATGAATCATTTATTCATCCGTTCAGACGCAACCCCAACCATGGGAACCGGGCATGTGATGCGCTGCATTGCCCTGGCCCAGAGTTGGAAAAAAAGAGGCGGCCTAGTAACGTTTATCACCCATTGCCCATATCTTCATATTTTAAAACGAATTGAATCTGAAGGTTTTTTCCTTATTCAGATGGGAAAAATATATCCTTCTGCTCAAGACGTAAAAAAAACTTTAAAAATTATAGAAAACTGTCTGTCTCTTGAAAGCAATGATTTAAAGAGCCATCAATGGATCGTTCTGGATGGCTATCATTTCACATCCGACTATCAAAAAACCATTACTGAAGAAGGAATCAAGCTTTTGGTAATAGATGACTATAATCATCTTGACTGCTATCATGCAGACATCATATTAAATCAGAACATCGGATCACATCATTTTGCCTACACCTGCAGCCAAAGCACAAAAAAATTGTTAGGGACAAAATATGTGATGCTCCGTTCTGAATTTCTAACGAATAAAAATATCAAACCGATTTCTGATAAAGCAAAAAATATCCTCATTACCATGGGTGGCTCAGACCCTGATAATACGACCTTAAAAATCCTGAAGGCTATTGACGGAATAGATGATCCGGATTTCAATTTCAAAATCATCGTTGGTCCGGGCAATCCAAATTTGGAAAGTCTAAAAAAGGCTTCACAGACCAGACATGAACATATTTATTTCATAGAAAATGCCGATATGCCTGAATTGCTGTCATGGGCTGACCTTTGCATAACAGCCGGTGGGAGTACCTGCTGGGAACTTTGTTTTTCGGGAGTTCCGTTTTTGATCATCATTATTGCAGAAAATCAGCTCAATTCAGCTCTCAGGCTTGCTGAAGAAGGTGCTGCCATAATTCTTGGTAAAAAAGAATCCCTAATTCCAGATGAGACCCGCCGTTGCATTCTAAGGACAGCCGAAAATATCAAAGAAAGACAGCTGTTAAAAAAGTCAGGGGCTAAATTAGTCGACGGAAAAGGAGCAAAGAGAATTATCAGGCAGATGCTTGTCGGAGAAATGGTCATCAGACCAGCCGACGGAAATGATGCCAAATTATTATTCGAATGGGCCAATGAGAAAGCTGTCAGGCACTCTTCCTTTAACCCTGACCCCATACCATGGGAAGGGCATCTTGAATGGCTCAATCAAAAACTTAAAGATGAAACCTCGCAAATATTTATTGTAGAAAATTCCTCTAAGGATCCAGTTGGACAGATCAGATTTGAAAAAATTGATGGCTCTCATAAAATAAGCTATTCTCTGGATGAAAAATTCCGGGGTCTTGGTTTGGGAAAGCCCCTTCTTAAGATTGGCCTTCAAACAATTCAGACAAAACTTCAAGAACCCTCCATAATTCAGGGGTTCGTAAAAAAAAATAATACTGCATCAAAAATAAGTTTCGAAAAATGTGGATTTGTTCTCATAAAAAATGAAGACCATATTTCAAAAGCATTAGATTGTATTGTTTATCAATTAGAACTGACTCCTAAAAACTCACTGGCAAAAACATGAACACAATAATCATCAATAAAAGACAGATCTCGGTTAATAACCCCACATATATTATTGCTGAAATGTCAGCCAATCATAATAAGAATTTTGATAAGGCTGTCAAAATAATAGAAGAAGCAAAAAAAGCAGGGGCTGACGCCATAAAATTACAAACCTATACGCCTGACACCATTACCTTGGACTCGGACAATGAGTATTTCAAGATCAAAGATACAATATGGAAGGGGAAAACACTTTATCAGCTTTACAAAGAAGCTTTTACCCCTTGGGAATGGCAACCCAGATTAAAAAAAATTGCAGATGATCTTAAAATAGATCTCTTTTCAACCCCCTTTGATGCATCTGCAATTGATTTTCTTGAAAAAATGGATGTCCCGGCCTATAAAATAGCTTCTTTTGAATTAATCGATACTCCTTTGCTCAAACGTGTTGCCGCAACGGGAAAACCCCTTATCCTGTCAACAGGAATGGCAGCAATGGATGAGATTAAGGATGCTGTCAATGCCTTGAGAGAAAAAAAGGGGGTCGAGTTTGCATTATTAAAATGTACGTCCGCCTACCCGGCTTCTCCTGAAGAAGCCAACCTTAGGACAATTCCACATCTATCTGAAACATTTAAGGTTCCCGCGGGATTGTCGGACCATACCATGGGCAGCACTGTTGCCATAGCGGCCGTCGCCCTGGGGGCATGTATCATAGAAAAACATTTTTGCCTGGATCGAAAAGATTCAGGCCCTGATTCATCTTTTTCCATGGAACCGGATGAATTCAAGCAAATGGTCAACGATATCAGAACAACTGAAAAAGCGTTGGGAAAAATAAGTTACGAGCTTACGGAAAATCAAAAAAAAAGCAAAGCATTCAGGCGGTCTCTGTTTTCAGTAGAAGATATCAAAGAAGGAGAACTATTAACTGAAAAAAATATCAGATCCATCAGGCCGGGGGATGGGTTACCTCCTAAATATCTGGAGGCCATTCTCGGGAAAAAAGCGAGAATTGATATTCAAAAAGGGATTCCTTTGAGGTGGGATAGTTTCAGATAGACATTCTAACGGGGATATTGAACCTGCTTAATTCTTCTTTTATCTGAGCCGGAGTATATTGTGAAAAATGAAAAATATATGCAGCGGCAATTGCATCAGCCCCATTTTGAATTGCATCAACACCGTGCTCCGGTTTTCCCATACCGCCATTGATAATGACGGGGATCTGCAACTTTCCTTCGAATAAACGCAACAGCTCTATATCATAACCTTTTTGCGTTCCCTCACAATCAACCGATGTCAAAAGGATCTCTCCTGCACCCATGGATTCATATTCTTTTGCCAAGGTCAAGGGATCTATATCCATCACACCTTTTTTTTTATTATACACTCTGTATTGGCCATTCAGTTTTTTTGCATCAATCGAACAGACTATACACTGAGATCCAAAAATATTGGCGGCTTCTTTAATAAATTCTTGATTTTCAATTGCCATGGAATTGATTGAAATCTTATCTGCCCCCGCATTCAATACTTTATAAATCGCTTCCGTACTATTGATCCCCCCACCGATAGTCAAAGGCATAAAACATTCATCAGCCATATCAGAAATAATCTCGGTATTAATTTCTTCTCCTTTGAGACTTGCATCAATATCCAAGACAATCAATTCATCAACATTCCTTGCATTATAGACTCTAACTGTTGTTGTGGGATGTCCAATGGTTCTGTATGAATCAAATTGGATGCTTTTTACAAGCTGCCAGTCTTTTAGCAGAACACAGGGAATCAATCTATGTTTTAACATTTATCTTTCATTTTTTCAGATTTATAAAATTCTTTAATATTTCCAACCCGAATTTCTGACTTTTTTCAGGATGAAATTGACAACCAAAAATATTTTCTTTATTTACCGACGATACAAAATCAACTCCGTAATTTGTATGGCTTGTTGCATATTCTGTATCAGATTTGAAATAATATGAGTGGACAAAATAAAAATCCGTTTGATCCGGTATATTTTCAAAAAGCGCATGAGTCTTTGTAAAAGAGATATTATTCCATCCGACATGGGGAACTTTCAAGTTCTCACCTTCAAATTTTACGACCTCACCTTTGATCCAGTCAAACCCTTTTGTCTCTTCTGTTTCATAACTTTTGCTTCCAACAAGCTGCATCCCTAAACAAATCCCAAGAAAAAATTTCTTTTTCTCAATCACCTCTTCATTCAAGAGGTCTATCAGACCTAATTTTTTTAATTCCCCGATCCCCTCTTTAAAAGCGCCAACTCCAGGCAATACAATTTTATCAGAACGTTGAATCACCTGAGGGTCATTTGTAATGGTTGATCGAGCGCCAATTTTTTGGAAAGCCTTTTCAACAGATCGTAAATTGCCCATATTATAATCAATTATGGCTATGGCATTATCTAACAACATATTCTTCTTTTCTGACCAATGAGCCGTCAATATCTTTTAAAAATTTATGACTGCGATCTCTTTTAAATATATTTTTATTTGTAAACGAAATCATTATCTTTTCCAACTCTTCGACGGTAACTCCGGTATACTTTAAATATTCTTTAATGGCTTTTTTAGGCGGGATGCCGTCATATTTATTGACCAGCCTGACGCCTTCTTCCCGGCTGATATACCCCAATCTTATATCCAGACAGGCATTATCCGTTGCCCTGCCGAACCCATATTTCAAATACTTAAAATAATCATGCAAGTGATTACTATAGCAATCCAAATTTTCAAAATTCTCATAAGTCGTTTCCACAGGCCTGACAGATGTTGAAAAACCCCGGGAAATAGATTTTTTTAAAATTTCTCTCAAATCCCATTTAAAATAATAACCCAAAAACAGACCTGTCACTCCTACTCTTTTAATGTCTTCTTCGTCGGGATAAAAATACAGGGACAGATCCCTTTTTGTTAACCCATCCACACCGATCATGTCGGAAATTCTATTCCCCAATAAGCCACCGAATTCTTCCAGCCACTGCCTGTCCAAAACACATCTTTTTTTGCTGGCTGCAGGCCCGCCATATTCGATTTGAGGGCTTTCCCCCCAGACAATGAGAGGTATGTTAAATTTCACGGCAAAATGCGGCACAATTGTAAAAATACCAAGATGATTTTGCCATTCAGGGTCTCCAACCCTTCTTATCGCTTCCTTGGCCAATTTTTTATACACAACCGGATTCCGTTTTACATGAAATAAATCAACCCCTAATCCGTTCAAATTTTCCAGGTTTTTCCTGCCAACTGTTGTGGGTATGGTGGGTTCAAAACAAATGCATAATGGATTTAAACCCAGTTCCAAAACTTTGATCACAATATAGGTCGAATCCTTTCCCCCACTTACACCAATAACACAATCATAGTCGGAATGTCTTTTATATGAACTGACAATAGATAAAAATTCCTTTTCTCTTTTCCCCCAGTCTATCTTATCATCTTTTGCTTCCTGTGAACGACAGGCGTCACAAACGCCTTCAGCATCAAAATGAAGATCCGGTTTTGTATCAGGCATCACGCATTTTGTGCAAAATCTCATTTCCCGCCTCCCAATACCACTTGCATTTTATATCCCAGTAATTTTTGATTCATTTCATTCTCATTGATCAAATCAGGTATATCTGTTTTATTATCTGTATTTCCCAGGTAAGGGTCTTGGTAGCTAAAATAATTGTTGATCACACCGATTTCCGGTATGACGGTTTTTATGTCAAGGATATCCAGTCCACATCTATCTGCGAGTAGTCTTATTGTATTAACCCCATAAAGATTAACATGTTCCAGGCCGTCAAACATGTTACACTTCTCCTGCAATATTTTGGCCGCCAGTGAATCCGAACTCGGGATCTGCATGAATATCACGCCTTTTTCCAAAAGCAGCGATTTCATCATGTTTAAATAAAAATCACCGTCTTTGATATGTTCGAAAACATCCCACAGCGTTATGGCACTGAATTTCATATCAAATCTGATATTTTCCAACAGTGTATTGTAAACGGTATGTCCTTTTTTCAGTGCCATATTGAATTCCTGAATGTTTAGTTCAATACCTGAGGTCAGCCAGTTTCTTTTCCTTGATAAATCCAGAAACACCCCGGATGAACACCCCACATCGAGAATATTTCCTGGCTTGCAAAACCTCTCGATATTATCAAGTCCCTGATTGTATAAATTTTCATAAAAGGAATCGCTTTCTTCAACGATTTCTGCCTGAACGGAATGGTTTTTCTCATAATAATCTTTTAATGCATCATCTGTAAAAACAGGGTTAAGATATACCATGCCGCAACTCAAACATTTAACGTAAGATCCCCCTTCTTTTGAAAAAATGGTTCGATAATTATCCATAGTGCATACCGGGCAATTTCTATGTTCAACAAATTCATTTTTAAATAACCCGTTTGTCATATTGATATATTTCTTATGACTCTCAATACTTGCATCCCACAACTTCATTCTTTTTTGATGAAGCTCTTTCACGGTCTGTTTCATATTTCCCTTTCTTTCAATTCAATTTTTTTGAACTGTTCTAATGCTTCCCGGGCAGCTTCAAAATTCCCAAGTTTTTTATGACAGTCTCCAATTTCCTTTAAAACACTTATGTTTTCAGGCAGTGCAATAAAATATTGTTCGTATGCGAGAATTGCCCCGTTAAAATCATTTTGCAATTCAAGGTTTTTCCCCATATTATACCAGTAAACAGCATATTGTTTATCCAGACTGACGGCTGTTTTTAAATATTGCAATCCTGAATCAAAATCCTCAATAGCAAAATGGATATCAGCCAAAGCGATCTCAATATCAGGGTTATCAGGAAGGATAGAGCGCGCTTTCTGATAATGTTCAAGCGCGTCATGATAGTTTTTTTCATCTACCAGGAGTTTTCCATAAAAAAGATAAAAATCCATGATCATATCTTTTTTTAAACAGCCGATGACTTCACTCTCACGGGCAATACAGTCAATCCATTTTTTTAAAAGAGTTTTATTGGAATCCGGCTTCATTTTTATTTTTTTCAAATCATCTTCGGCCAATTTGATGAATTCATCCATAATCGCCAAATGACCCGGGCAGCATTTTAAACCCTTTAAAAGTAACCGCTCTACAATTATTTGCCCGAAATCTCTCAAAGTACTTTGAGAAACTGCCAATTTCCAGTAATAATCCGCTATTTCATTTCGCTTTTTATTAATTATTTCATCGTATGATATATCGTACTTCACTGCTGATCGGAATCTGCTTTCAGCGGTTTGGTAATCCCCCTGAACCAATGCCACAATACCCTGGTAATAGTGGATGGCGGCAGACTCCCCTTTCCCTGAGGCATATATGTTCAGGATTTTTTCAAGACGCACATAATTATCTGAATTAAAATATAATTTTGCAAGTTCAAGAATATTCTCCAGATTTGATTCATCTTTTTGAATTCTTTCCAATTGTAATTTTTCGTTTCGGTAATATGAAACCAATTCAATTAATTGTTTTTTAAACCTCCCCAAATGATCTATTCTTATTTTATTTACCTTATCTATACGGGATACGCTTTTTGAAAGCCAATCAAGGTATCTGTCCGGAATACCCATTAGTTTTTCAATATCTTGTTTTTGCCGTTCATCCTGCCTCACCCCTTCCATGGTCATCTCATCAAAAAGGGTCCACAACTGGCTTTCGTCCGCTTTTTTATGACATAGTTCAAGGTCGGAAATTTTTTTCCTCAATTTCTCCGGCAGCTCTGAAAAAGAGCTGATTTTCTGAACGGTCTTCTTCAAATTCCCCAACTTCTTTTTTAGCGGCTCGGCCAATTTGTCCGCTTTTTGGATTATTTTTTCAAGCGTCTGTACTTGTCTGATTGTTAATTCCATCACTTCCAAAGGGCTTTCCTGCCTATGCCTCTCGCCCATCTCAAGGTAAACTTTGGCCTTACAAAATCTATCAATTGCATCCGCAAGCGGTATGTTCTCCGCTCCCTCGATCAATGCACCGCCTTCGGTTGAGTTGATAACCTTCCTTTCTGACCCTCTTATCAATTTTTCGAACACGTTCTTATAGCCGTACATTTGCCTGTTTGTCGGGACTTTTGATTCAACAAGCCCCTTAACCCACATGATATCCTGACCATTGTCAAGCATCTTTTTCGCTGTTTCATCACTGGTAAGAACGACATTTGATGAATGCCCCCGGCTATTTGTGAAAGCCAGATCCTGACCCACAAAAATGATAGGCTCGCACCCCATAATTTGTGCAGAAATAAAATTCAGATGAGCCACTGTCCCGGCGCCGGCAATAGCAACCTTCCCGCCCAGAGAAACATTTATCCAATTCTCAAGGGCGTTGTTGTTAAAAGCCCAGAAAATATTATCTGCCGGAAATTGTTTTGTAACCGTAGTTGCAACCCATGATGTGCATATGAGGTTAACTTTCCTTACAGCCGGATTGGAAGCTGATCCGAAAATCTTTTCATACGTGAGTTCATTGTAATCAATGGAGGTTATAAAATCAGGTATGATTCCATGGTTGAGGAGGCTGGGCAGCGCAGTATCAACCGAAATGATAATTGCCTTACCAGCTGCTTGATTAATCTGGTCAATATTCCTGTCAAGGGAAGGGCCTGCTGCGATGATCAATGCGGGAATTCCTTTAAACTTTCCAGTCAGATCCTCAAGCTTTTTATCATGGTGCATGGATGTCAAATGTTTTAAACGGTTTTCAAAAAAGGTTCTGCCATGAGCTATCCTGGTTGCACCTTCTGTATTAAATGCATTGATATAGTCGAACACCAGAGAGGATAGGTTCTCATATGCGTGATTCGCTTTAAAACAGGATTGCAGGTTAAGCGTATGAATATCTTCCAGCATCAAGGCCCTGTTTGCGGGAGCCATAAAAGATGCCAGATTGGATGGCTCACCGATACAGATCATCACCCGCTTATCCATAAAAAAATCAGTAAGATCCACATTCTTAATTGCTTGAATAAAAAATTCAACATTCAGTTCAAAAACAACCATATATTGAAGCTTTTTCCTTTTCCGAAGCAGCTCAAGAACCGAATACCCAAGTCCCATGCCAAACATCAGCACAACACCGGTTGAATCTTTGTTAACCATGGAAAGAAAAACCTCAGCTTCAACGCCCGGATCTTTCTGGTCATGAATAAGGATATACTCATTTTCAGAGGTTTTTACTTTTAAGTTTGGTTTTTTATTCTCTGCAAAAACAAGCTCAGTTTCTCCAGAATATTCTTTTTTGTCAGAAATTATTTCAAATACACCTGAATGGCCTTGTCTCAACATTTTCATATTTTTATCAAAATATTTGTTATCCGATTCCGCCATTTACCTTGTCTCCATTAAGAATAGATCTGTGATCTTGTGATTGTTCAATAGTGCAGCGATTTTTAAAAAAACGCAACCCATAATTATCGTTAAAGAATCCCAAAATCAAGCCGATACTATCTTTTAAAACAGATAAAAAATCCGCACAAAGGAGGTGAAAAAATAAAAGCGGGAATATTTGTTAGAAAAACAATTTAACAGCCCGGGAAAGGATTCCCGGGAATAAACCAACATGGAGGAGTAAACATGGCTCTTAGAATTAACACCAATGTGGCAGCACTCAATGCTCACAAAAACATGATCAAAAATGACAACAGTCTTTCAGCTTCCCTTGAAAGACTGTCATCCGGGCTCAGAATCAATAAAGCGGCAGACGATGCATCCGGCATGTCCATTGCCGACTCCCTGCGCTCGCAGGCAATGGGCCTTGGTCAGGCGATCAAAAACGCAAATGATGGAATCAATATTGTTCAGACGGCTGATGCTGCATTGGATGAATCCATCAACATTATCAACACCATTAAAACCAAATCCATTCAGGCTGCCCAGGATGGCCAGACAACCGACTCAAGGGCTGCCATCCAGTCAGATATTGATAAACTGATGGAAGAACTGAATATTATCGCAAAAACAACCTCATTTAACGGTCAGAAACTTTTGTCCGGTGCTTTTACAGACAAAAAATTCCAGATTGGTGCTTATTCCGGTGAAACCGTTAATATCTCAATCTCGTCAGCCGAGTCTACCAAAATAGGACATGTTACAACCGGCAAGCTTTCCCTGGCCAATAACACCCCCGGCAGCGTTGAATTGGCTATTTACAGCAGTCTCCAGAATAAGAATTTCGAAATTCAGGCGACCCAGGTCGGCTATACCAACTCCCGGGAAAACAGTATGGCGGCCGTGGCCGATTCCATCAACAAGCTCGCGGATGTCCTCGGCATAACAGCCGCAGCAGAGGTTAAGTCCTCAACCAGCAGCACCATCGGTGCGGGAACCCTGTCGGAATTTTCCATCAACGGTGTAACCATGAACGGTATCAATGTTGTGGCCAATGATGCAGATGGTTCCCTGGTCAAGGCCATTAACAGCAAAACCTCTCAGCACGGTGTTCTTGCCACCGTAAATACATCAGGACAATTAACTCTGAAATCCGCTGACGGTCGTGCCGTTGAGGTTAAAGCGGATGATGCGGGGCTGGCATCTGTATTTAAAGGTCAGAATCTTTCCACTTTGGGTCATATCAACCTGACACAGGCAGGATCCAATGATATTGTCATCACCAACAAGGATGGCGGGTCTGCAGTCACTCTGACCAACAATCTGGATGTCCTGAAATCTGATAAATTTACTGCCGCTGCCACAGCAACTGTGGGATCAAAAATCGCGACCAATTCAGTTATCGGCGCGGGTTGGACCACTAACCAGAACATTGCCGCCTCTGGTGCTTTCAGTGATGATATCATTACAACCCAGGGGTCTACCCTGGCTGCCGGTTCAGTATTGGGCAGCGGTTCGACCATCGTCTTCAACGGCACCATCAATGGAGATGTGACAGCCGGAGCGACCACTACCAGTACCACAGCGCCCAGTATAGTGGGGCTTTATTCATCTATCCTTTCAGGCAGTATTTTGGCTCCAGGAACTGAAATCGGAACCGGCGTGACCCTTGCCGGCACGTCTATTATTAAAGGCACTGACGCCACTACTGCCGACAGTACGATTACCTCCGGTTCTGTTCTGGCCGCAGGGACTGTTCTAGCTGCCAATACAATAATGTCAGGGACTGCAGCCACTGTTGAGCAGACCAATGTGACCGTGGGTGACAGTGTTCTGAAATCCGGGTCTACGCTTGCCGCCGGAACCATCCTGGCCAGCACCACTGCTCTAGGCAACAGCGTCATTATTGTTGAACAAACCGGTGCAACAACATCAAACAGCACCGTTGGCGCAAGTGGCTCCATCCTTAAACAGGGTTCTGTTCTTGGAAACGGGACCGTGCTTGTCTCCGGTATGGCTACAAAAGTATATCAGACTGGCGAGCTCACAGCTTCCACTGTACTCACCTCCGGTTCAATCATTGCGGCAGGAAGCGTTCTGAAGGCAGGAACAATCCTGGGAAGCGGCATGATTTCAGGTTTGGATGGTGTTGCGGTTGGAGATGGCAGTGGCGCTTATACCCTGACTACGGATATTACCCTCGCGGCTAATGAAACACTTACGGATCTATCAACTGTCACCGTTGCTGCCGGCAGCACATTTGCCAATGGCACAACATTCAATTCCGGTGTCACAGTTTATACGGATCTGACACTGGCTACCGATATCACCCTGGCGTCGACTACAGGCGGCACAGATCTTACCCTGAAAATCGGATCTTCGCTTGCCGGAGGATCAACCCTGGCTTCCGGATCGACTATCGGGACGGACATCACCCTGAAAAGTGCGGCAACCTTAACCGCTGACATGACTGCAAAAACAGGATCTCAGTTGGCGGATGGCACTTCTCTGTTTGCTGAATCAAAAATTGGCGCCGACGTCACATTAAAAAGCAGCGCCATTGTAACCGCAGCATCGCTCACTGCAAAAGCCGGTTCCAGCTTTGCAGAAGACTCCAGTTTGCGGGAAAGTTCAGTTGTTAAAGCCGATGTCACCTTGAAACAGGCCTCGACCCTGACGCTGGCAGGCGGTATGGCGGGCATCACCAAAGAAATAACGCTTGGCACGGGATCTGTGCTTACAGCCAACAGTCTCCTCAGGTCAGGATCTTCCTTCTACGGTCAGATGGAGCTTAGCGGCGATGTCAATTTTACCAAAAAACAGGAAATCGGTGCCGGTTCCACCATTGAAACAACGGATACCTTTATTGCCCAAGGCTCCACCATCGGTGGCAGTGCTACTGCAAAAGTTGATCTGGGTATTATCAACGGTTCCTTTACACTGGGCGCCGGGTCCAAACTGGCAGCCGGATCAATGCTGGCCAACGGGTCCACAATCGGCGGAGCGATCACCCTGGACAAAAATGAAAAGGTCGCCAGCGGCACCCAGATGCAGCTTGAAGCAGGTTCTTCACTGGCTGACGGCAGCAAGATTACCGCAGGAACATATCTGACCAACGACATTACGGCTTCTGACGGAAAGGTTTACAAAGCCGGTACCGTGCTGGAAAGTGACATCACCACAAGCGGTGTGAATGTTCTGAACAATGCCATGACGGTAAAAGAAGGATCTGTCTTGGCATCCGGCAGCAAGATTGCCGCCAATGCCGGTGGGAATGCCGCAACTGCACAGGTGAGTGGTTCTTCCACGGTAAGGCTGTCAGAGATCAGTGTACTGACCCAGGACGGGGCGCAGATTGCCATTGCGGTTGCAGATGCTACCCTGAAAGATCTGGATAAGGTCAGAGCAGATCTGGGTTCTGTCCAGAACCAGCTGACCTCCACCATTGCAAACGTTTCAACCACACGGGTCAATGTTGCTTCTGCCGAATCCTCCATCCGTGACGTTGACTTTGCTGAAGAAGCTGCCAACTTCACCAAAATGCAGATACTGCAGCAGGCCGGATCATTTGCCATGAGTCAGGCAAATGCAAGTGCACAGGCTGTCCTGAGTCTGCTCCAATAGACACGGTGAATCAGCATTAACTCCTTAATTCAGGTATGCACCTGAACCTAAAAAGCCCCGGAGGAATTCCTTCGGGGCTTTTCCTCTTTTTTTCTCATGTTTTTTATGCCATGATCCGATAATGATATATAATAGTTAATGGAGGAGCCAATGGCAGGAGCAATCACAACTTTAGGAATCGGATCAGGTCTTGACCTCCAGAATATTCTGGATCAGCTTAAGGAAGCGGAAAAAGCCCCTATCAAATCCAAAGAAACTCAAAAAACTGGACTCCAGGAAAAAGTGGCTGCCTATAACAGTTTAAACACCAAACTTTTTTCAATGAAATCAAACGCCCTTTCCTTTTCTCTTGAGTCTAATTTTCTAAAAAACAAGGTGGCTGTATCTGACGAAACTATTCTTACGGCCTCAGCCAATGACGGTATTGTGCAATCCTCCCATTCCATTGACGTCACTCAGAAGGCAAAATATAATTCCTGGCAGACTGAAGGCGTTTCCAGTGCCGGTGATGTGATATATGCAAAGCCTGAAACGGGCCTAACCTCCAAGACAGATTCCGTAACAACAGAAACCGGAACCATGACGATTCAGTACGGAGCCTTGGGCAGCCAGCAGGACATCAATGTCAGCCTTACTTCCGGCATGAGCCTGACTCAAATCAAAGACGCCATCAATGCTTCACAGGCAAATAAAAACAATGACGGGGAACAGCTTGTCACAGCCTCTGTGGAAAACAATGACGGCGAATATTATATCAGACTTGCGGCAACGTCGGGAGGAAACAGTGTCGATTCCCAGATCAGCATTGCCGGTTTTGATTATGTCAAGGCCGACACCATCATTTCCATAAGCGCAGCTGATGTTGAAGACCCCATGTATCTCAGCATTGCCCCTGGAACAACCTATCAAGAGACCGCCGACAAGATCAATAATGCCTTGGACAACCCTGGAGTAACGGCTGCCATTGTGGATACCGGGGCATCGACAAACCCTTTCCGGCTGACGCTGACCTCAAAATCCACCGGCGAAAGCCATCGTATTTCCATCCAGAACCTGCCCATGACAGAGCTGACCGGGGCAGGCGGAGCATCCCTGAATGCTGTTTTTAAGGTGAATGGGGTCGAATACCAGAGACAATCCAATGAAGGTATAAAGGATGTAATTTCAGGTGTGACCCTCAATTTTAAAAAAACAGGGGAATCTTCACTCGGAATTCAAAAAAACCTGGACTCTGTTCAAAAAAATATTATCTCCCTTGTAAAAGGGTTTAACGAACTGATCCTGGAAATCAAAGGATCAGATACAAAAACAGAGGAGAAAGCTAATCCTTTAGCCGATTCCTATGATGTAAAAAACCTCATATCCAGGCTCCAGGACCTTATCACCACGAATATCAGCACCGGTTCCGCATATACCAGCCTTGTGGATCTGGGTCTTGAGGTAAATAAAGACGGCACCCTGACTCTTGATGAAACTCTGCTTGAACAGACCCTTGCTCTGAATCCGGAAGCTGTACAGTCTCTTTTTATCGGTAATTCCGATGCAGGAATTACAGGCCTGGGGGACATCATCAATGACGGGATCTCCGGCATGGTCAGTTCCCAGGGAGTTGTGTCCACGGAAATCGACGCAGCAGAGATCAGGATTGCAAGACTGGACAAGGACATTCTGACGGTAACCGAACGAATGGATAAACGGTATGAAACCATGGCTGCACAATTTGTAAGACTTGATTCATATATCAATCAGTTGAATAATGAATCCGCATTTATGAAATCAATGATAGAGTCCTATAGCAATAAGAACCAATAATTTGTATGAATATTAAGCTATCCGGGAGGTATGAATGGGGGCATCTGCAGAAATAAACAGGTATCTGAACAATCATTATGAAGGCATGGAGCCCGAACAATTGATACTGATGCTTTACAAAGGTGCCTTGGACCGACTCCGGCTGGCAAGGGAAGGCATTGAGGAAAATGATATCAAAAAACGCGGAGAAAATTTAAGCAAGGTCATTGCCATTGTTTCAGAACTGAACTCATCTGTTACAACGACCGTGAATGATGAAAGCACAGAATTTTTAAGAGGTCTTTATTCGGCCATTCTGACAGAGCTTCCCAAAGTGTCCTTGACCAATGATACGGAGATCCTTCGGCGCACTCATGCCTATATCTCAAGACTTAAGGAGATATGGGAAACCGATGTCATGGGAAAGGGTTCACAAGGCAAAAAAAAATCAGGAGCTGTTTCAAAATCATATGGCGCCGGTACCGGGAAAAATATATTTCATTCAATCGCTGTATGATCTATAGGAATAAGTCTGACATGACAAAAAATTTTCAAGACATAAGGGAGACTATCGGCAGACTGGAAAGGATTCAGACACGCCACATAGAATCCTTTGATGCTGAGCTGATGCCGGATCTTGAATCCCAGACCCTTGAAAAAAAGAAAGAATTTGATCTGTTAAAAGAAAGTGTCAACCAATGGGTCAGCACGGGTGAGCTGGGGAATGACGGCGATACAGAACCCATGGTTCATTATTTTATAGAACAGATTCAAATTCTTCTGAATCAGAACAAAATGATTGAAAAAAAAGTGAGAGCCCATAAAGAATTCCTTCAGGAAAGCCTGAAAAAACTTTCAAGAGGAAAACAGGTGATTGGTTCCTACGGTTCACCTTCCACTGCCCTAAACAGACCGCGGGCCATTGATTTAATAACAAACTAACAAGGAGGAAATTTCATGAATATCAACACCACCAGCACAGCCACAAAAGAAATGGCGCCTGTTGAAGTCACCATGCCTTCCAATGCCCTATCCAGAACCGATACACCTGAAACTATTCAGAAACGACAGTCAACGAACAAACCCAAGGAAGAGCAAAACAGAGTATTGTCGACAAAAGAAGCAAAAGAGCTGACCCAGGAAATGAATGAGATCATGGATGATCTTCAGACTAGTCTTGGATTCTCCATACGAGAAGAGAATAACAGCCAAATCATTGTGGAAATAAAAAACAGAGAAACCAATGAACTGATTAAGCAGATCCCGGCTGAAGAGCTTCTAGATATCAGAAAAAAAATGAAAGAATTCACAGGCCTTATTTTTGATCAGAGCGTTTAACCAACCGCTTTAATTCAGGAAGGTTTTAAAATATTGTACTGATAGGAATAAACCGGATCAGAAATCACCACCTGGACAGCTTCATTGTTTTTTGAATTGATAACCAGCGGCCCCATCAGATTTGCAGTAATTTTCTTATTTTCCTTTTCCCCGGATATGTTTACCACCACATAAACCAACAGGTCATCCTCTTTTACGCCTTTCCAGTTCCTGCCACTGATAAATTGTCCCAGGCTCAGTCTGTAATCGGGCTTAAACACCAAAGGGTTCATTATAACCAGAGCAAGATTGGGCTCTTCTATGGATTGAAACCAGCAAAAAGGGTCTGTTTTAGGATCTTCGAGAAGAACAAACCGCTCAAAGCCAGGGAAACCCGGCAACCCTTCCGGCATGGTTAAAATTTTTTTTTCATCAATCACGATTTCACCAAATTTTCTGGTATTTATTTTCAACCTCTTTACTCCTTGGAAAACTTTTTCTTGATCAGTTCTGCCGCATCTGTAATATCAGCCAACCCTTTTGAAGCTGATTCAATATTTTCTTTTTGTACCTGTTCAAAGACCTCCATCCTGAGAATCGTGATCTCCTTTGGGGCATCAATCCCTATTTTTACATTGCCGCCTTCTATTCCAAGAATACTGATGACAATATTATCCCCTATCTTGATCTTTTCTTCTGCCCTTCGGGTCAGGACAAGCATATAATTTTATCCTATCTTAAATAATCCACAAGACTGATCTTCAGTATTTGTGAAGTGGACGCCAATGCCGCCTCATAAGCCGTTTTTATATTCTGGAGATTCATAACTGACTCAATCATGTCGGCATCCTCTATCATTGACCGCCTCTCTTTAAGGCTTAAACCGACCTGGGATGCAATGGTTTCTCTAATTTCAAGCCGGCTGTACTTCATTCCGATATCCACTATTTTCGAGGTCATATTGTCAAAACTGGTTTCAAGCCTGCCGATGGTCCGTTCAATACCATCCGTATCATTATTTGACAAGTATTGTTTTAAATCCATCAATGTATTGAAGATCCCCCATTCCACATTCCGGCTGCTTGTCAAAGGCTTTATCACATCGTCTGAAAGCGCATCAAATCCAAGAATCGACCCGATGCCCGTTCCGGAACCGCCCAGGGAAACCGGGGAATTATTTCCTGTCTTCCATTGAAGATGGAATTCATCCAGCCGGCTTCCGTTTTCCTTAATGGTGAAGTTCTGGGTGACATTATCCCAGGCAACGGTATAATCAATGGCATTACCGGTTTTAAGAGATTCCGCCTCCATGGCCTTTTCCACTTCTTTGGCAAGCTCTGCATGGCTGGCATAGGTCTTTTGTGCGATTGATGCCGTGAGCCTGTTGGATATTCTGCCTGAATTGGCAGTGGCAACCTCCTGAAAATCAATCTTGTTATTGGATGCATCAATGGTGATATTTACAATGGTTTTATCGCTGATGGAAAATCCGGCCTTATCATCGCTCGTCTTTGCAAAACCCAGCATGTCCGCCGCATTCGTTGAAGGATTGTCACCACTGTACCAGAGAAGGCTGAATGAAGATATATCAGCGTTTCCGCCTTCCTTAAAAATAAATTCTCCTTCAACGGCGTCATAGGAAACTGAATAATCCACCGAATGGAAGGATGCTTTTCTCATCTCGGTTTGAATCAAAGCGGCTATATAATTCGGATCAGTATACTCCCCTTCCGGAATCCTTATACTTGCACTGATTATATTGCCATTCGCATCAGTTTCGGAAAAATCGATCCAATTGTTTGTCTTATCAAAGATCATGATGACCGGCTCGGCATTGCCGACATAAGAAACCGCCCCGGAAGAATCAACTCCGGGGTCAAATCCCAGAGACTTGGCAAGATAGCTGCCGGACGGACCCTCGCTGTTCCAGGGGAGGCTCAGTTCAGATATATTTCCGCTGATGTCTGCTATGGTAAACCGATTGGTTCCTGCGTTATAAGTGACGGTGTAATCTGCCGCATTTACCGTTGCAGCATCCAGAGAGGCTTCAATGGCAGCTGCAAAACTTGTAGCGTTCCGATAGGTCCCTGCTGCCACTGTGGCGGTTATAATACCGCTGGATGCCCCTAAAAGATCTTTCTCCTGAAAACTGAAACTATTGTTTGTGTTGTTAAGAACAATGGTTCTGTCCAGGGCAACATCACTTGAAGGATAGAGGGTTGTATCATTCACAGGATAAAAACCAAGGGTAGACGCTGAATTGCTGAGACTCCATTGCAGATGCAGCTCATCCAGAGATGTTCCTTTTTCCCTGATTTTAAACCGGCTGGTTTTTAGGTCATAGGACACATCATAATCAATGCTGTTGGGACTGGCTGCCTCCATTTTGCTTTCGATTTGTTTGGCCAGGCTGTCCATATCCGCATAGGTAACCGCGGCACCCGTCGTATTCAGATCAATGGTGATGGTCGTGGCACCCCCGGTTGAATTCACCTCCTGAAACACAATCTCATCATTGGCGCCGTCCGTGATGACAAGTTCGGTAATATATTGGGCCTGATGATCCGATACCGGCGGGGCCTGGATCAGATTATCCGCATTAAATCCGATTTCATGACCGGTACTGCGATCCCCTTTGGCGGCAATAATCTCAAACTCGATATAGTCCCCTATTTTATTAACAGGAGCATCCAGTTTAACAGTGATATCAGGTGTGCCGGAATTATCCAGATCGATATTGATGCTGTCTGCCGTTCCTGAAAGAATTGAAGGCGTGATGGTATATCCGGGATTATTCAGCACTTTCCACGTATTATTGCCCTGCCAGACAAGCTTGAACGGCTTTTTTCCGTCCGGTTCAGGTGTTCCCAGGGTCAATGTCTCCTTGTTCACACTGATATGGATGCCATCCGGGTTTATGGAAGGGCTGGCGGCAATTTTATTGATATAGGCATCGCCCCCGGTCTTCCACATGAATTCGGTTTTCAGGTAACCCTGAAAGGAACCGTCTTCCCTTATGGCATATTTTTTTTCATCACTGTTATACTCGACCTTATACGTTACACCGTATCCGCTTTTTGAAGACGCATCATTCAAAGCATTCCTTACTGCCGTTTCAATGCTTTTTGTGGTATATAATCCATCCGGTATGGTGGCGGTCAGGATTTTCTGTGATGCAGACCCATGACCGTTATCTTCTTTAAATACAATCTTGTTATTGGTTGAATTGATTTCAATTTCCTTATCCCAGAAAGTCTCTTTTCCATCCCGGCCGACCTGTACACCTGAATTTCTATCCGTCCGGATTTCAAAGGGATTATTGTTGCCGCGATATACTACCCTTTCAGGATTTCCTGATTTGTCATACACAAAAGGAATGACATTGGTATCTGTTCCGCTGAATATATAATTTCCATTCACCTGGGTGTTGCCGAGGGAGACAATCTGTTCAATGATGCTGTTGATCCGCTCAACTGCATCTTTTCGCTCATCAGCGGTTGATGATGCATTGGAAAGACGGAGAACTTCTGATTTCGCATTCAGAATCAAATTGTTTGTGCTGTCAAGGGAACTTTCCAAACCCTTAAGCCAGGACTTTCCCATGGTGACATTCTTTTGAATCTGCTCCAGATTTCCAATGGAATTCTTAAGGGTCAGAACCTGGCTTAACCCCAAGGGATCATCGGATATTTCATTGATTCGTTTCTGGGTGCTGACAACCCTGTTTGCATCCTGCAAACGGCCGGTAAGGTCACCCAGCCGGTAGGTGGCATTAACATAGGTGGAAATAGTGGGAACCCTCATTTAACCTCTCTTTTGCTATCGAATCGAAATAAGCGTATTCAGCATTTCATCCGCAGTGGTCAACAGCTTGGAAGCTGCTGAAAAAGCATGCTGATACTTCATCAGCTTTATCATTTCTTCATCCAGAGATACGGCTGAGACTGAATTTCTTTGTTCGGTTATGTTATTGACCATAATATCGGCAAATTCTTTTGAACTTTTAATACTTCTTGACTTGATACCCATGGACCCGATCATCTGGTTGTAGTAATTATCAAGAGTTGCCGTTGTGGTGCTGGAAAAAGCTTCGCTTCCCCTTTGGTAGGTCCATAATTTAAATGTTTTTTCCTGAAATTGGACATCTGCCATGGCCAGTGCGTTGGAATTGTCTCCCTGGCTGATTTTTCCGGTTTTAGCGTCAATGGTTGCCGCTGCAATAAATTTGGTATCCTTCAGTTTTTCATTTATCTCCATGGTCATTGCGTCCACCCCCTTATAAAAAATATTGATACCGGCTGCCGCAGCAAGGCCGGAGGAGGAGGAAGCATTATCGGAAAAAGCAAAACCAATGTCTTTGGCACGATGTTTTGCAAAATCAAACTCAATATAACCAGATCCGGAGACGCTTTCGGAAAACCGGACCTCTATGTCGGCCAGTCCGTCTCCGGAAAAATCAACACCAAACCCGTTATCATCCCCGCCTTCCGGTATCAATTGGAGTTTACCGCCGGTGGGGTCGTTTAAAACACCCCAGTACCCTGAAGAAGACCGCTCAAAATGAAGGCTGGATGCTGAAAAATTAATGGCGCTCCAATCCTTCACCTTGATTGAGGTATTGGCTTCATTAAATCCGTTCTCTTTTGAATATTTAATATTTCCCAGGGCATAGTATGATGGCGAGGCTTCAAACTTGAGCCTGTTGTCCAGCATTGCAGAGGCTTTCATACCGGCGCCCTCTCTGTTAAACTGCTCTGCAAAAGAATCAATGGTCCAGTGCCAGGTGGAAAGGGTTTCTCCTGTCGGCTGCCCGGCGCTGTTCAATGAAGCAGGTATCCCTGTATCTCCTGTGGTGACGGTAAACACATCCCCGCTGAATACGGTTCCGTTATAAAATTTCAGGCTCATGCCATCCACGTTAATTTCTACGGGAGATAACGGCGTATAGGGGGGGGTATGGCCTTGGATTGTAAATGTGCCTGTCTTAACGCTGCTGGACCACTCAATCACAAGCGGTTCTTTGCCGGCAGCCGGTACATGCCCCACCTTTCCGCCTGAAATAATTTTAAACTGATAAATATCATTTATACTGTTTGCCTGACCGGTTATTCTAAAATCCAATGGGTCCGGCATTCCTGATGCATCCGTATTCACCGTCAATGTATTGCCTGCCACAAGGCTGCCTTTTGAAATATCAAAGGACAGGGTTTCAATACCGTTTTCAATAATGGAAACCCGGCCTTTATCCTCTACCGTTACCAAACCGTAGGCGCCTGTTGTCATGCCGTCTTTATCCAGCCTTTCCCATTTGATAATCCCTTTATCACCGTAGAGTGTAGAGGTTGAAAAATTTCTGTAAGACATTAACGGATCAGCATCCAGAAGATTATTTTCAGGCTGGTTAGACCCATTTCCGGTACCGGTTCTCACTCTCAACTTGGCATTATTATCCAGAGAATCCGTAAAATTGGTGAGCTTGATAGGATCCTCCAGGTTGCTGTTTTTTAAAACAGAAACAGAGCTTGCTGTTCTGAATACCTTATAATTCCCATTTATCCCCGCAAGAACCAATCCGGCATTGATCTGTGTTTCAAGATACTGGGCAAATTGAATATCCGAGGTTCCGCCCGCTGCCGTGGTGGTAAAATTGATCAGGGCGCCATCCAGTTCAAAGGAAATGACTTCACCGCCGGCAGTCGAAAAATTATTGAATCCGCCCTCTCCGCCCAGAGTTAGAATTGAGCTTCCCGTCTTTGCGTTGATGCTGCTGAAAATCCCCCCGGACCCGGCACCGGAAACCGTTGATTGTATGGTCATGCCCGGATCAACCAGGGCAGTTACCGTTCCGGTGATCACCCCGGATTTATTCCCACCCGCAAAGGAACTTTCAAGAACGGTGATGCCGGTTCCATTGCCTGAAAAAATGATAGTGTCTGTATCCAAGGTGTTTGTATTGGCGACAACGGTATCAGCACCATCAAAGGTCAAGGTGGGGTCTCCGGGTATGGTGGTTCCGGACAGGCCGGTTATTGTAATCGTAGGATTCGCGGCAAGGTTGGTGACATTATCAAGTGTAATCCCTGAACCGTCAGTGGTTCTGATAACAACCGAATTTGTGGATAAATCGTTCTTGACAGAAAAAGATTTCCCTTTAAGTGTGAGATCTGCCGCTGAATAGAAAGCTGATGCAACGGCAGCACTATCACTGGTATCAACCCCGGTCAGATTTACAGAAACCATGATTCCATTGATGTTAAAAGAAAGGGCGTCTCCCGGATTAAACCCGGAAAATGAAGACAGGCTGATCCCTCCATTGTCCTGAACTTCAAAATCCTGGACCCCTAGAGTTTTGCCGGAACTGCTGGTAATGGATAAACCGCTTGCAGAAAGGTCTTTATCTTCATTGATCAGATTCACGGATCCCACGGCAGACAAAAGAGAGTCTTCAAATTGTTCCTGCAAAGATCCTGCTGCCGAATCCCTGATAAAACTCTGCTTTTTGACAACACCGTCAACATATAAAGAAAACCTTATTTCATCCCCATCCTGGGCATTTGCAATTCCGCTGATATCAAAAGCGGTACTGTTCTCTGAGGCATGGGCCGTAATCCCCTCAACTTTATTTAATGCCTCAGCAATGGAGGCTGCAGACCGTTTCGCATCACCGCCAACATCCTTTATTATAATTTTACTTGTGCCGGCAGAGCCCCCGTAAATTGTCAGGGTCTGATTGGCAATAGCACGGTTAAGGGCTGTGGATACCCCTGAAGTGGAACCCCATACTGTGGCGAGCCCATCCCCGTCTGATTCGGTTACACGCTTATCTCCCAGAACGGCATCATCCACAACCGTAAGTTTATAAATGGATTGCGCATTACCCGGAGCCGTTCCCTGCCAGTTGGTAATCCTGGCTTCGGATATCCCCATGTCAACCGCAATTTTGGTGTATTGCGTATCGGCAAAGGTCTTATCTTCCATCCACATTGTAAAATCTTTTGAAAAATCAATCTTGTCGCCAAATGCATAGCTTGTCAGCCACCTGCTTTCATCTGTTGCATACTCCCCAGTGACCGGTTCTGAAAAATATTCCAGACCGACACCTTGAGAATGCTGGTAATTAACGGCCCAGATCATCTCTCGTGAAAGTTCATCAATCTCTGCCCGATATTTCGGAATGATTTCATCTCTCATGGTCAGAAGGCCGCCAACCCTTCCGCCGGTTATTTTATCGGATATCATCAGATCCCCGCCTGAAGATGTCTTCAGAACAACTTCATTATCTTTCACGGATACGGCATATGTTTTTACTCCGCTGACAATCGTAAAGCTGTTGGCAATATTGACGATAAGACTCCCGTCGGATTGTTCAAAAGTATCAATATCAATCAATTTGCCCAGTTCGTCCACAAATCTGTTTCTTTGATCCCTCTGGTCATTAGCGCTTCTGTTGATTTCAGAAGCCAGGACTTCCTGATTCAAAACTGCAATTTTGGATGTCAGCTCATTGATCTGCATCACTGCTGAAATAATATCAGAATTGATATCCTGGGATAAATCATCCATGCGAATAACAGCTGATTCAAACCCGGAGGCCAGTTTCTTCCCGTTTTCAAAAACCGCCACTCTTTCCGAGGAGCCTTTAGGGTTGTCGGAAAGATCATGCCAGGAATTCCAGAATTCCGTAAGCACATTGGAGATACTTGTCTTTGAATTCTCATCAAAAAAACCCTCCAGGATTCTCATATAGGATTCCTGCTCTTCAAAAGACGACTGTCTGGATAGTTCAGTGGTCAGTCTTTGCTCTAAAAGCTTATCAACACTCTGCCGGATCTGATATGTATCAACTCCTGTCCCAAATAAGAACCCGCCATAAAGGGCCGGTTTCATATTCTTCTGATCAGCATTCTGCACACTGTAATCCGGGTTATTGACATTGGCAATATTGTGCCCGGTTATATTCAACCCATATTGCTGTGCGGCTATTCCGGTTTTTGCGATGCTTAGCGTAGAAGATATTCCCGACATGATTTACACCTCTGCATGGATCAGACAATTTTTGCCGTCATCCATTAACACTGTCCCGGAATGATTATATCCTTTCTTGTCTTTGGTATCCAATACAGTCGAGAAGATGCCATCGATAACGGACAGGAACTCTTTGATAAACTTTTTATTATCAGATGACCCTCTGGTTATCTCTTTTTTACATGTATTGATGGAAAAAAGAATCTTCTTCAACTCAGCTTTTTTTTCTGATGAGACATTCAAGGTGTTAATCACTTGCGCCAGGCTGAAGGATGGCGTGTCCATTTTCAAACCGGAATTAATTTCACCAAAAAAAGAGAAAATTTCCAGCCTTATGCTTTCAATGCGCCGGGCCAGCAATTTCTTTTTGGATATTGTAACCCACAGGGAATCAACATCCATGGAAACCACATAGGCTTTTTCCTCTTCAAGAATATGTTGCAGTTCTTGATACAAAGAAACTTTCTCTTGAAGTAAATGTTCAATTCTATCGGCAATTTTTTCCATGTTGATTCTCCTTTAACCATTATCGGTATCTTTTGGTTCAAGTTGAATATTGAATCTTAAGAATTGAAAAAGGAATTATTTTCCGCTTTTCAACAATATCCATCTTTAATCAGATAGAAGAGCAACATTTATGCCATGAAAAAAATAAGAGGATTGATTTAAACAGGTTTATAAAGACTTTTTCAACTCTTGATACAAAAATTCCTTGATCCCGATGGACTGGTGTTTTTTTGATATTTCTTCGGAAAGATGCTGGTCATACATGGATTTATAAATATTGGTGCTGTTGGATTCCCCGAAAAGCGCATCACCGGGTAAGGATTCCCGCATGCTTTTTACCATGTTGTTTAACATAATGGCTTCAAATCCTTCACAGGCCTGTTTTAATTCTTTTTCCTTGAGTGCCTGCTTGGCGGGATCTTTGTCCGGAATTTTAATTTTTGAAACCTTTGCAGCTGCAAGGTTCTGGTTGACGATATCAATATCCATGAGATCCCTTCCTCCAAATTTATATGATGATGAGTTCTGCCTGGAGTGCTCCTGCAGCCTTGATGCTCTGAAGAATGCTGATCAGATCCCGTGGTTTTACACCAAGAGAATTCAGACCCCGGACAAGCTCGCCAATGGTGGAGGTTCCGGGCAGATTCATGACACTCTCCTGTTTTTCAGGAGGACCCGTAATGGTTACGGAAAGATCTCCGTGAGCAATGGCAACATTTGATATGGTGACATCCTGGCCGAAAACCACGGTCCCTGTTTTTTCATTGATAATCACTTTTGCAACCGCATCCGGGATCACAGTAAGGGTTTCAATATCTGCAATGAACTGTGCCACATTTTTCTGCCACATCTTTTCCGGCACATTCAGATTCAAGGCGCTGGCGTCAATCACGCTGGCCACACCTTCCCCGATGGAGGTATTGATGGTGTCGGCCATTCTGCTGGCTGTTGTAAAATCCGGTTGAAACAATGACAGGGTAAGGGTCTTTTTCCCATCCAGTTTAAAGGGGATCTCCTGCTCAACCGAAGCACCATTGGCGACCTGCGCCACCTGGAGATGGCTGTTCCTGTCACCGGCCCCCCCTGGAATGGCGAGCGTAACCGGCCCCTGGGCAATGGCATACACCTCCCCGTTTACCCCTTTCAAAGGGGTTACAAGCAGTGTTCCGCCCTTGAGACTTTTGGCATCTCCAAGGGAGGAGGCCGTCACATCAATCTTATCGCCGATTCTGGCAAAGGGAGGGATGTTGGCCGTAACCATGACTGCAGCTACGTTTTTAACCTTTAATTGATTGCTGTCCACAAAGATATTCATCTTCTCCATCATATTGGCCAGGGCCTGTTTTGTAAATCCGACCCCTTCCTTGTCCCCTGTACCGTTCAACCCGACCACCAGACCATATCCAATGAGCTGGTTTTCCCGTATACCTTTAATAACGGCGAGCTCTTTAATTCTTGCCGCATAAACATCCAAAGTAAAACTGAACCCGGCAATACATATAAAGAACATGACATGAAATAATCGTTTCACCGGCATGATGAATTCCTTTCTACCAGGGCCAGATGTTTTCTAGAATCCGAGTTCCCCAGCCTGGTTTTTGTTTGTCGGCAAGAGCGCCTTTACCGTAATATTCAATTCGTGAGTCAGCCAGGTAGGTTGATTTTACCCTGTTGGCGGCAGAAATGTCCTGGGGTCTGATAATCCCCGATACCGTGATATACTGGACTTCATTATTGACCTTCATGGCCCTTCTGCCAAAAACGCTCAGATTCCCGTTAGGCAGAACCTCAGTTACCCGGGCTGCAATGGAAGCGGTAACCTGACCGGAGCGATCGCTTTTGCCCTCTCCTGAAAACTTGGTTGAAAAATCTGCCCCTATCATTTGCGTCAGATTAGAAGGAGGATTGATAACCTTGCCTGTTAACCCATTCAATGTCGGCATCCCAACCCCTATGTCGGTTTTTCTTGCACCTTCTGTGTTGACATCCATGCTGGATGTTGAATTTTCAATAATATCGACAATCACCGTATCTCCGACATAGGCCGCCTTGGAATCTGCGAACATGGATGCATTTTTATTGACCCACAAAGAGCCTTCCGAAGGCCGGGGTGAAGAAAACTCCGGGGAAAGAGCCGGTTCCGTGGAAGTGCCTTCCGGAATAACCAGCCCTGTTTCGTTTGTCCCTGACCCCAGGCATCCTGAAAAACAGAAGCAGAAAACAAGGAGCATGAGAATACAATGGGTTGCGGCCATAAATTTTTTCATTTTTAATATATGACCTCCACTTTGGATTTTTCTTTTACAATGCCCCGGATGATTTTCCCGGAATTCATATTTTCAACCTTGATCACATCATTTTCAAACCCGTCTTCCCGGCAAACCCCTGTTGTAACAATCAGTAAGGTGTCATTCCGGGCAAAAAGGCTTACAATATCACCCTTCTGAATCAAGGGAGGAAATGCCACGAGGTTTGTTGTAATACATTCTCCCTGGCGGATGCCGGACAGAAGCAGTTTCCCCTCAATGGTTTTAAAATCTTTAATATAATTATCGCCAATCTCAAAAATATTTTTCTTTTCACCATATACGTTTTCCCTTGAGAGGACCTCTCCCTTTTCAAATGACTGCTTTGCAAGAAGCACTGTTTCATAAAGGGCAACAAGGCCTGAAACACTTACCCTGTCCATTTTTTTCCCATCAATGATGATATCCACAAAAAGAGATAGTTTCCCATTTTTATCTACCAGATCCTCTGAATCGGAAAAAAACTTTATTTCTCCCGGCGGATAGGGCTCAAGCCCCCTCATATGAAAGGTGATCAATTGATATTCTTTATTCTTGAAAATGCCGGAAAGGCGTTTCTCAACATATTTCCGGATATCCTGAACAGAGGTTTCCCGGGAGAGTCGTTTCACATAGATACGGTCAGGACAGGAGATGTTCATATCCTTTGGAAGGTATCGCTCTCCCGAAATAGCAGATAAGATTCTTCTTTTATCGATAAATCTTATCTTATCCGGCTTTGGTGAAGCCCCAAGGTCTATTTTTTCAATGGTTTCCCTTAAGAACTCATCCGCCCTTATATCTGCAATATCCCCAAGAAAAATATGAGCCGATTGAACCACATTGTTCTCTTTTATGGTGATCTCTATTTTATTCTCACTCTTTTCACCGTCCTCTGCAAAGAGGTCTGTTAAAAAGCCCTGATAAAGAAACAGAACGCCCATAATAAAAAAGCAGAATACAATATGAAGATTAAGAGACCGCATATTCATTTATCGCTTCAACCCTGTAGCCGTGCCCAGCATGGAGTCCGCGGTCTGAATTGATTTTGAATTGGCCTCATAGGTTCTCTGCCCGGATATCATGGCCACCAGTTCTTCAACCACGTTCACGTTAGACCCTTCAAGATAATTATTCACCACTGTTCCCAGCCCATCCTGCCCTGGTGTCCCTTCGATTGCCGGGCCAGAACCTTCCGTGGGTCTTAAAAGATTGTTTCCCACGGCATAAAGACCGGCGGGATTGACAAATCCGCTGATCAATACGTTTGCAGTGGCCAGAATGGTGTTGCTGGCTCCGTTGGCCGTCAGGGTACCGTTGTCCTGGAGAGTGACGGTTACTGTTTCAATGGGCAAAGATATCTCCGGCTGCAACCGGTCACCGGACGGAGTGGTCAGAAACCCCTCGCTGTCCAGGGTAAAATTTCCCGCCCGGGTATACAGATCCTCATCACCGTGTCTTACCTTGAAAAAGCCGTTTCCCTGGATGGCCATATCCAGTTGATTGTCGGTCTGGATATAGTCCCCCTGGGTAAACAGTTTCTGTATGCCCGAGGGCTTTACCCCCATACCGATCTGAATCCCGGTAGGGACCTGTCCGCCGCCGGGAGTTGTCTGACCGGCGACCTGCATGGTTCTGTACATGAGATCTTCAAAATTGGCCCTGGATTTTTTAAACCCTGTGGTGCTGGCATTGGCAAGATTATTGGCAACAACATCGGTCTGCATCTGCTGGGCATTCATCCCTGTTGCAGCTGTCCAGAGTGATCGTATCATAGTCTTTCTCCTGTTTTTTTATCTGAGTTTGCCCACATCATTGATTGCTTTTGAATCGATTTCATCAAAGGTCATGATGGATTTTGAGAATGTCTCAAACATTCTGTTGTAATCGATCATGCGAACCATTTCATCCACGACCTGAATATTGGCGCTTTCAAGGGCCCTGTGCTGGACAACCGCCTGTTCCACCTGAACCTCATCCGTGGTCTGCCCATTGTAGGAAAGAAGGTTCTCTGCCTCTCTTTGAAGCTTTCTCAAATCATTGAACGTCACAATGTCCAGTGTATCGATCACCTCTCCGGCAATAATGATTTCACCACCCTGATTAATCGACAGGGCCTGTTCAATATCCTCTCCCGCAATGACAATGGCACCGCCCTGGCCCAACACCGGATTCCCGTTCTGATCCACCAGAACCCCATTGATATCCAGAGAAAAATTTCCGTTACGGGTATACCTGATCCCATCCCGGGTTTCGATTTTAAAAAAACCTTCTCCCGATAAAGCGACATCCAGAGCGTTCCCGGTTGTCTGTAGGGAGCCCTGGGAATAATCTTTATTGATCTGGGCCTTGAATTTATCATCGAAGCTGATGATATCCTTTTTAAAGCCAATGGTTTCTGCATTGGCAAGATTGTTTGAGACGGATTCAAGCTTTCTTTCCTGCCTCAAGCCTCCCTGCACAGGCCGCGTCACTTCAAGAAGCATTTTGATATCTCTCCTGAAAAATATTATTTCCCCATAAGCACCACTGCAATATCGATCCTGCAATATGGATGCCATTACGCCCAAAGAGGTGTCATGAAAAACATCAAGGCCTCTTTGAATGGAATTTAAAGCGCTGAAGCCACTGCAACTGAGCCAGAACCGGCTGTTTTGAAAGAAACCGGCACAATACTGGACATGGGCTTAAAATCCTTTGGCCCGCCAAAAATTCAACAAAATAATAGAATAATTGACGGTGCCCAGAAAAATTTTCCTATCTTGATGCCAAGGCCAAAACCCTGTTTCGAAAAAAAACCTTGCATAAAATCTGCTTTAACGTTAAACATGCCTTTTACTTTCCGGGAAGAAAAGACGCTCCCGGGAAAAATCACCATGAAAAGATATGGAATTTTTTATATATGATATCAGAGAATATTGGTCAGGATCAAAAAGCTATGCCCATCCATATGGATTATTTCTGCCCTTTTTGCGACATGAAGCTTTTCAGGGGAAGGGTAGCCACACTTAAGATGGTATGTTCAGGCTGTAACAAGCTCGTCCTCTTAACGGACAGTGAAAATAAATACGCCTCGTTCAAGGAAGATCCCCGAGATTATTAAGCCTCTTTTTTTCTATTGAAACCTGCACTAAAGACCTGATCTTTATTTCTTCCCGTATTTGGTATTCATAGAATAAACAAATGCCAGAAGCTCTGCAACCGCTGCATAAATTTCCGATGGTATTTCCTGATTGATATCAAGTGAGGAGAGCACTTCAATCAGATCAGGGTCATCTTTTATGGGGATATCATGTTTTTTCGCAAGTTCAATAATCTTCTCAGCCACCTTGCCTTTCCCCTTGGCAGTCACTCTGGGCGCATCACCTTTTTTCCGATCGTATTCCAGTGCAACTGCCTTTTGGATATATTTTTTTCCCATTTTCTTCAGATCACTATATTTAAAACCCTGTCAGACCCGGCTTTTAAAATCGTCTCAATAAAATCCGCAGGTTGAATCCGAGCTTTATCCCCTGAGTGACAGTCTATTTCATGAACTTTATAATCAATGCTTTCCAGCCTTTTTTTCAATTCGGGAAGCATTGATCGTACATACTGACGAATTTTTTCATCATTTAAGAAAAACCTCCCGGATATCTCTTTTTTCAGTATGGAAAAGTCAGCCCGCAAGGGGCCAAGAATGGTCATGTCTAGTAAAAAAGAAATTTGAATGAGTTTATCTTGAGAACTATCATCATTCCTGTTTTTCTCTCCGGTATCAATAAAAAGCTGCCCCAGCCTGAAGGCATTCTCATTAAAAACAGGAAAAGGAAGAAGAAACCGTCCTGATTCAGAGCTGTTATGGTTTAAAAGCTGAAAATTCTCCAGTGTTTCAGAAAATGAAGCTGCCATGTCCAAATCTATCGGATGATTCGGACCGGCCAGGAGCATTTCTTTCTGCATCAACGCCTTTAGATCCTGGTTTAATATGAGCGACAGACTCTGCTTAATATCCGGCACAGACTGCTGCCCTTGAAACAGTTTTGCCACTTTATTCTCCCAGGTCATTCCGCCTTTTTCAATCAGCCCCGGCAAAAAAGTCTTATCCGCCTTACCGGATTTCAATGCCATATCATAGAGCAGGTCTTTCACACGGGCAATGTTGACGCGGTTGATATCTGTTTTAGATTCGCTGCCTGAAAAAAAACGGATCAGAGAGGATATCTGGGGCGGGGTCATCTTTTTGGCCGGGCCGATAAATTTTAAGAAAACAGACTCTTTTTCTTCGAGGACCTTAAGCTGGATCTCTTCTCCGGGTCTCAGGAGCAAGGCGGTTTTTGCCAAAACCGTCCGGTTGTTGACCAAGAGGCGGGCGCCTCCTTGAGGCAGGATGTCCAGAACTTTTGCATGAACTATCTGATCTTTGATAAATAGGGGAAGCGTATTTTTTTTACCTTCGCCCTTTTGAATAACAACCTCGGAAGGCGAGACATGAATGCCTGAAATCATCTGCTGTGTTTTTCCATTTCCAGAAATTTTTTCTTCAGATCCACCACCAGTTGGACCTCTCCTCTGGGTATGGATAATTCCTGTGCAATGGCATCGATATCATATTTCTGATCATACAACTTGAGTATCTGATTCTGTTGGTTTGCTACGCTGCCTGAGAAAACATCCTGGGCCCCCTGTCTTGGCAGATCAGCAAAAACCCTGCCTGATTCCGCCTGCCTTTCTTCAAGTTTTTTCTGCATGGCATCGGCCCGCGACAGCAAAAGGTTGATATTGATGATCCGGGAGTCCAATGCATCATTCAAGCCTTTAAGGAGCCTTTTTTTATCTTTTATCTGTTCATCAAACAGAATGGCTGCATCCCTGGAATCCTTGACCAGGGGCTCCAGCATTTCCATGATATCCGATGCTGTTTCCCGGATTGGATCATTCTCCTCCGGTCCACCGTCATTATCGGGCTGGGATGCCTGTCCAATGTACAGCCGGTTCATCCTCCGGATAAAAACAAAGATAAATAAAACCAGAGAAAAATTAACAAAGAAAAGAATCATCACCCAGAACTCAATTGAAAACACTTTGATCATATCATTGTATCCAAAAGCTTTCCCGTTGCATCAGGGTCTTGTTCCAGCTCTTCCTGCTGTTTCTTTTTTCTTTTCTCTTCTTGTTTCTGCCTGATTATCAGTTCATCTTTTTCTTTTTTGAATTTCAATTTTTCAGACTCTTCAAACTCCTGCACGGTTGAATTTTTCAATACCTCGCCGGCTTGTTGCAGTGCTGCAGCTTGTTCCGGAGAGGGTTTGGGCGCAGCAGTCTGATGGGCTGCCTCCTGGGCAACCCCGGACTGCTGAATGACCAGATTGTGTCCGGATATGGTTGTCATCGCAAACCCCTTTTCAGCTTATCTTAAAAGATATAAAACTGACCCGGCTGATGAAATTTGCCGGCAGTGCTTTCTTCAATGTCATTTCAACAACGGATAAAATCTCTGCTTCCGTTATGGTTTCCTGTTTTTCAACAACCAGACTTTTACTGATGGAGTCATAAATCAGATCTCTGAAATAAGGCAACTTGTTCTGAATCTCCTTGAATGCTTTCTGATCGGCATAATCAATGGAAATATCTGCTGTTATATATGTCATGCTTTTTGAACTATCAGGGGATAATATGACAAAATCTTTCAGAACCATATTGCCCGGCTTTTTATCTTCAACGGGTGGGTTGACGGTCGTCTCGACAGTCTCAATCTCAACTTCTCTTTGTGTATTCTTCTCAGGCATTTGTGTATTCTTCTCAGGCGCTTGTGGAACGTTTACAACTTCCGGGGCCTTTTGCTCGCCTGAGGGGATGAGAAAATAGGCAACCGGCACGATTATCCCAAGAATGACCAGGAAAGCAGCAGAGACGAGAACCAATTTTTTTTTATACCAGGGAGATCCGGCTTTTATCTTCTTTTTTTTTGGTTTTACGACAACCTCATCATCTCCCTGAAGGACTACCTGGTCTTCATTCTCTTCATTCTCTTCATCTTCTGCCTCTTCAGCTTCTTCTTCTTCCGCCGCCTCTTCAGCAACCCCTTTTTCAAGGATGTCTTCGTCGAAGATCATATCATCAAGGTCACTGCCTGATCCTTTCTCCATGAGGTCACCCAGAACATCTTCATCCTCCTGGTCCGCTGCCATCAAAAGAGTATCAATATCATCCTGGGAAATGAGGATATCATCCTCTTCTTCATCAGGTTCTGACAGGAGCGCGTCGATATCTTCCTGACTGACATCTTCTCTGTCATCGTTTAATTCAAGAACATCGACATCGGAAACAGGTTTTAAAAAATCTTCCGTGCCATCCGGGGATACGTCTATGGGCATTTTAAATTCATTCTGTTCAGGGGGAATTGTTGATTTCAATTCATCCTGGGGTTCTTCATCAAGAATTACAGGATCTGAGGCAGGGGCTGTATTGAAATTTCTGATAAGCTCATCCATGGTGATCTGGGAAATGAGACAGTCTGCAACGCCCACGGCTTGCGCTTCATTGATGACAAAATCATCTTCCTTTTCTCTGCTTTTCCCTACAGGTGACCGGGGTTTCTCTATTTTTTCATTTACAAGGATATCCTCTTCAAGGTTCAGATTGTCCATTGACATATCTTCCGGGAGATTTTCCCTTTCAGGTTTGGAATCCTGTGTCTTCATCAGAGCCTTGATATCATCCTTTGAAAACTCTTCAAAGTCTTCATCATCGTCAAGAGCAGAAAGCTCTTTTTCATCAGACACAGGACCTGGATTCATGAGCCGGTCAATATCCGTCTGGGAAAGCTCACCAAAATCCTCTTCTTCGGAACCGGTTTCCGTGTCTTTGTTCGAGGTCACATTTGAATTCATCAGCTGGTCGATATCATCCTGGGAAATGAGTTCCATTTCTCCATCTTCCGGGTCTGCGGTATCCTGTTCATCCAATTTATTTAATTGTTCCGCAGAATTGTCCGGGTCCGGCAAATTTGAATTCATGAGATTATCAATATCGTCCTGGGAAAGCTCTCCCAATTCGTCTGCCAGGTCGTCATCGTTTGCAAACTCACCTTCCACTTCTTCAATGGAAGAGGATTCCAGAAGCTTATCAATATCATTCTGAGATATTAAACTGTCTTCTTCAATCATCGGGTCGGACATCTTTTCACCTCTTTATTTGAAATAGTCCTGGAGCCTGGCTTTCAGCTTGAGAAGAACCGCAGTATGAATCTGACAGATACGCGATTCCGTCAATGAAAGCACCTCACCGATTTCTTTTAAAGTCAATTCGTCATAATAATAAAGAGAAACCACCATCTGCTCTTTCTCGCTCAATGTTTTGATGGTCTGCACAATGGTATATTTAACTTCCTCTTTATCAAAAGAATCGGCCGGGGTATCTTCTTCCTTAATGCCGGATTGAAATCTTGTTTTTGAATAGGTATCATTCTGTTTTGTTTTGATAAACTCATCCAGGCTTAATACAGAGGCGCCGTGAATATTGGTGAGCATATCCTGATAAGTTTCAAGTGAAACATCGAGTTCCCGGCAGATTTCTTCATCTGTGGCAGAAGATCCTTTCTGTTCTTCAATGGCTCTGACGGCTTTTGTAATATCCTGAATCTTTTTTCTCATGGACCTTGAATAGGTATCCATGCTTCGGAGCTCGTCCAGGATTGCACCTTTGATCCGGTACTGGGCGTAAGTTTTCAAACTGACATGTTTGGAAGGATCAAATTTATCCACAGCATCGATGAGGCCAAGGGACCCTGCAGACACAAGCTCGTCGAAAAAAACGCTGGAAGGAAGGCGCATGGCAAATCTTGCCGCGATATGCTTTACGAGATAGGCATACTCAATAATACTTTTCTCCCGCCATGCGTCTGGATCTGGTTTATTTTCATGATACTTGTTTTTCATATAACGCCGACGTATCCCTGTCAGGTTGCGGTTTGAAATACCTTGCTCATAAAAAACGTCAGATTTCCGTTTGAGCTGTTTTTTAAAGGTCGCTTTCCCAGGATGACGGCGATCTCATGTATGGCATGTGAAGCGGTTGAATCCGGAAAATGATCCATGACCAGGCCCCTTTTCTGAACCGCCTGCTGCAATTGCCTGTCAAACGGAATGTGACCCACATATTCAAGCACGACATTCTTTAGAAATTTATTAAGGGCCCCACTCAGGGACGCATATACTTTTTTTGCATCTGCCGCTGAATCGACCATATTGACAATCAGTTTGAAATATTTTGTTCCATATTCACGGGACATGACCTTCATCATGGCATAGGCATCCGTTATGGACGTGGGCTCATTTGTGGCAATCACAACACATTCATCACAGGCTGAATTAAAATATAATACATTGGAGGATATACCCGCGCCGGTATCTACAAATATAATATCAGCCTGATCCGAAAGGGTTTCAAACTCAGTCAGAAGGTTGAGTTTTTCACCTTCACCCAGCTGGGTCAAATCCGCAAACCCGGAACCTCCCGGAAGAATCATAACACCATGTTTCGATTGAACCATGACTTCTTTCAATGTTTTTTCCGAACTGATTACATGCCGGATATTGAATTCAGGTCTTAAATTAAAAATAATATCAATATTGGCAAGCCCGACATCGGCATCAATGATCACTACCCGTTTCCCCATGCGGCTTAAGGAAACCGCAGCATTGGCGACAATATTGGTTTTACCGACACCTCCCTTGCCGCTGGTGACGGCAATCACCCGTGGAAGAAGTTTCCCGCTGCCGGATGTTGCTGCTGTGTTCCGCCTTGAGAGCGTCTGATCTTTTACAACGTTTTGAAGCCCTTTTGCCTGGTTCAACTTAATATATCTCCTTTGATCCCTTTCCCAGAATTATTTTCAGCAGCTCCTGTTTATCGGGAACAATCAAATCCTCAGGAACCTTCTGCCCGTTTGCAATCAAGGAAACAGGCAATCTAAACTCAGTTATCTGGTCCAGTATTTTTCCGCATCTTCTTGTTTCATCAATCTTTGTAAAAATAACCGAATCCGGACCAAATACTGAAAAAGCGAAGGCTGCTTCCTGCATAATAATCGATTCAGATGTAACACTCAAGACCAAATGCGCAGAAATTCTGAAATCCGCCTTAATCAGTTGCAAAATTTCATCAATCCTTTGTTTGTCAAAGTGGCTGTGACCGGCCGTATCGATGAGAACCATATCCATGGATTTCATCCTGTCCAGGGCGCATAAAAGATCCTGGGCGCTGAAAGCCGGTACACATAAGAGCCCCATAATGGAGGCATAGGCTTTTAGCTGCTCAAACGCACCCACCCGGTAGTTGTCTATGGAAATCAGGGCCACCTTCATCTTCCTCTGGAAGGTCAGCATGGCCGCAAGTTTTGCAATGGTTGTGGTCTTTCCCACACCTGTCGGGCCTATAAATGCTGCCACATGGGGAACCCCTGATGTATTGTCCCTGCAAAAATAATCCCGTGTTGCAATCCGGTTCAGGCATTCCTTCATCACATATTTTTTAAGAGATTTAATCTTTTCCTGCTGATCGGCGGTGTTGTCCATCAAGCCGCTGGCTTTTTGAATAATGGCGCTTGCGAGTGCTTCGCTGACGCCGGCCCTTAAAAGGGATGCAAGAACGCCTACTGATTCAAAATGATTACAGACCATATTGTGCATTCCATTTCCAAACCCGGCAATGGAAATCATGTCTTTTATCTGTGCAATATCTTCTTGAATCGCTTCAATCAGATTCCCTTTATCTTTTTTTATATCCTTTGGAGGCGGGGGGGCTGCTGCCTCCACCTCAAACATTTCTTTTGCATATGGATCGCTGAGTTTTCGTTTTATTTTCCTCGTACTCAGGATCATGGCGTCTGATCCCAGCTCTTCCTTAATGGTAGCAATGGCTTGTTGAATATTCTCGGCTTTAAACACTTTTCTATTCATTTTTCAGACTCACCTTTCCAATTGCCTGCAGGTTAATACCATCCACTATTTCTGCATGTGATACCACAAAAACAGCGGGCAAAGAGGACTCTAACAATTTTCTGACATGCCGTCTCAAACTTGGTGTTGTCATCAGGACCGGCTGTGTATTGGATGCCACCTGCTGTTCCACTTCTTTTGTTACAGCCTTTATCATTTCTTCTGCCAGCCTCGGGTCCAGAGCCAGATATGCCCCATGATCCGTGTGTTTGACATTTTTGGATAAAATTTCCTCCAGATTCCTGTCAAAGGTGATCACATTAAGCACCTTTCCTTCCTGAAGGTATTGGGCAATCATCCCTTTTGCAATTCTCTGCCTTACATATTCGGTCAGAAGATCCGGGTCTTTCCCGACTGGTGCAAAATCGGCAAGCGTTTCGACAATGCTCAGGATGTCTCTGATGGAAATTCTTTCCCTCAGAAGATTCTGAAGCACCTTTTGAACCACGCCAAGGCTTAAAATATTGGGAATCAGTTCTTCAACTGCCTTGGGGCTTGTTTTGGCCAGATTATCCATGAGATGCTGGACATCCTGACGGCCCAGAAGATTATGGGCATTGTTCCGGATGATCTCGGTCAGATGGGTGGCAATAACCGTTGAATTATCCACCACGGTATACCCTGCAAATCTGGCCTCTTCCTCACGTTCCTGGGGAATCCATTTGGCTGGAAGATGAAACGCGGGTTCCACCGTGTCAAGCCCGTCAATTTCCTGAGCAGTTCCCCCGGGATCCATGGCCAGATAATGATTGACCATGAGTTCTGTTGATGCTGTTTCAACCCCTTTTATCAGCAAGCGGTATTGCGCCGGATTCAGATTGAGATTATCCCGGATATGAATAGGGGGAATAATGATTCCCAGCTCTGTGGCAAACTGTCTTCTGATGGCCCTGATTCTTCCAAGAAGAGTCCCATCCTGCTGTTTATCCACAAGGGGAATCAATCCATAGCCGACCTCCAGCTCTATGGTATCCAGATTCAGAAGGTGGTCCACATCCTCCGGAGCACCTGTGGCCTCTTCTTCTGCACCTGCCTTGGCAGCAGCCCGTTTTTCTTCTTTTCCCGTTTCATCTTCCCTTAAAAAATACCAGGCCACTGTCCCTAAAACCAGACCCATTGTCATGAAAGGAATGGTGGGCAATCCCGGTATCAACCCCATACAGAAGATAATTATCGATCCGATAAAGACCGGTGTTGCGCTTGAAAAAAGGTGTTTGGCAAACTCTGCGCCCATTTTCATTTCAGAGCCTGATCTTGATACCAGAAGACCTGCTGCGGCTGAGATCAGAAGCGCCGGCATCTGTGATACCAAACCGTCTCCAACGGTCAGAAGCGTATAATTGGTGAGGGCATCCTTCATTTCCATGCCTTGCTGGAGCACGCCAATGATAAACCCGCCCACAATATTGATAATGGTTATTACGATACCGGCAATGGCATCTCCCCGGACAAATTTTGAGGCGCCGTCCATGGCACCGTGGAACTCGGCTTCCCTTGCAATTGCTTTTCGCCTTTCCCTGGCTTCGACCTCATCAATCATGCCGGCGTTCAGATCTGCATCAATGGCCATCTGTTTTCCCGGCATGGCATCCAGGGTAAATCTGGCGGCAACTTCAGCAATCCTGCCCGCACCTTTGGTAATAACCAAAAAATTGATCAGAACCAGGATAACAAAAACAACAAGACCTACAACATAATTACCACCCACCACAAAACTGCCGAACGCCTTGATAATCGCGCCTGCAGCAAAAGGGCCTTCATTGCCGTGTAAAAGAATCAGACGGGTGGATGCCACATTCAGGGAAAGTCTGAACAGGGTCAGTACCAGAAGAAGTGACGGGAAAATGGCAAATTCAAGCGGAGCCGTGGTATACATGGTTGTAATCAATACAACAATAGCTAAAGAAATATTCAAAGCCAGGAAAAAATCAAGAATAATGGGATGCAGAGGCAGAATCATGGCCATCAGTATCCCGATAAAGGCAAACACCATCAGGATATCGGATGATTCTTTCTTTATCCCTGCAATAATTCCGGCTATAGTCGTTGCCATTTAAACTCCGTATGATTCAATAAATCTTTGACGCACACCGCCAAATTCCTGCCGTATTTCTATAACTTTTTTCCCTTTAATTTGTATACATAGGCCAGCAATTCCGCAACAGCCTGGTATAATTCCATTGGAACCTCTCCGCCTATATCTACACTGCTATACAAATTCCGGGCCAATTGTTTATCTTCCACAAGAGGAACATCATTTTCCCTTGCAATTCGCCTGATATTCTCGGCAACCGGGCCCGCTCCCTTTGCCAGAACTTTCGGGGCAGCCATGGTTTTTCCGTCATATTTCAAAGCAACGGCCAGGCGGGTCGGATTGGTCACCACCACATCTGCATGGGGAACATCCGCCATCATTCTTTTCCTGGCAGCCTGGTGCTGAAGTTGCCTGATCCTGGATTTTACCAGAGGGTCACCCTCAGTCTGCTTCATTTCATCCTTGACTTCTTTCTTGGTCATTTTCTGGTCTTCCAGGAATTTCCATTTCTGGTAGGCGTAATCTATAATTGCCACCACAAACATAATCAGGCATACCTTGACAAAAATCCAGAAAGAAACCTTCAAGAGGTATAAAAGGATATACCCCACACTGTTGTCGTAAAGAAAGGTTATCGGTGAAAGCTCTGCCTTAATTGAATTATAGGCAACCATTGAGATTACGCCAACTTTTATAAGGGTTTTTAAAAATTCTACAACAGCCCTGGATGTGAATTTCTGTTTGAATCCATTGATGGGATCAAGCCTTGAAAATTTGGGTTGCAGTGATTGCCAGGACACGGAAAATCCAACCTGTGCAAAATTTGAGATCATGGCAAACACCACAATGGTCAACATGACGGGAATACAGATGAAGATAATTTTTTCAGTATGATAGGCAAGGAGGTTTACAATTTCAAGATGGGTTAAAACAGGGATTTTATCAAATTTTAGATTATGCTGAAAAACAATAGCAAGGTTGTTATAGATATAAGAAGCTGAAAAATATAAAGCAATGACCCCTGTCAGAAGGACGAATACGGATGGAATTTCAACACTCTTTGCCACCTGCCCTTCTTCACGGGATTTTGAAAGCTTTCGCGACGATGCATCTTCGGTTTTCTCCCCGCCGCTTTCCGGATCTTCAGCCATATTCTCCTATCCTCCCCCGCCCATATAAAAAAGAAAATACATCAACACTCCCTTTAATTCCGACACATAGGTCCGGGTCATAATAACGATGATCTGAAGCACAAACCCGAAAAGGACAAGCCCTGAAACAATCTGCAGGGGAAATGCCACTATCATGACATTCATCTGGGGAGAGAATTTTGCCACAAGACCAAAGGCCACACTGACAAATGTCAGTGAGACAATAACGGGTGCCCCGATTTTTACAGATAATAAAAAAAGCTGGGCCCCTATCTCGACAACCTTTGCCGGGATCGCCTCATGCATCATGAAAAAGCCTACAGGGACAAGTTTAAAACTTTCAATGGCGGCAAGGAATATGATGTGGTGACCATTCAAAAGCAGAAAAACAACCATACAGACCCAGTATCCAAGCTGATCCATAATGGATATGTTGCCCCCGGTCTGGGGATCAACTACATTGATCATGGCATACCCCATCTGGAACCCGACGATCTGTCCTGCAAGCTGTACCGAGGCAAAAAACATCCTCATGCACAGCCCCAGTGTAACACCAATCAAAGCTTCAGCCAGAATCAAAAGACCAGTGGATATTACATCCATGGGAAATCTTGACAAATCAACGTCTACAACCGAATACAAAAGCAGGGAGACAACAAGTGCAAACCCCAGTTTCAGTCTGTCCGGAAAAACCGTTGATGAAAAAACAGGAAGCATGAAAAGAAACATGCTGATTCTCAAGAGGACAAGCATATACGCCCTTAACTGATTCGGGTCTATGACATTGAGAATATCCATCCCGTATCATCCTTATCTGATGTACATGGGTATATTTTCAATCACGTTGATGGTGAAAGTCGTGATTCTTTCAAGCATCCAGGGGGCGGCAAACAAAAGCCCGAGGAAAACCGCCAGAATTTTAGGAACAAAGGTCAATGTCATCTCCTGAACCTGGGTGACTGCCTGGAAAACACTGACAGCCAATCCAACCGCAAGTCCGAGGCCCAGCATGGGCAGGGACAGATAAATAGTGAGGGTAATGGCTTCTTTTGCAAATTGAACAACAAATTCCGGGGTCATGGTTATACACCGAAGCTTTTCAGAAGGGACCCGCAAAGCAAATGCCATCCGTCCACGAGGACAAAGAGCATGAGCTTGAAGGGCAAGGAAATCATAATCGGCGGAAGCATCATCATACCCATGGCCAGAAGTACGGAAGCCACCACCATGTCAATTACAAGAAATGGGATATAAAGGACAAATCCGATAATAAAAGCAGTTTTCAATTCACTGATGACATAGGCTGGAATCAGCACCAGCAAAGACACATCTTCTCTTGTTTCAGGCTTTTTCATATCCGCCCCTTTTACAAAAAGAGCGATATCACTTTCTCTGGTATTAATTAATAAATATTTCCGGATCGGCACCTGTGCCTTTTCAAAAGCTTTGTCATAGGTCAACTGTCGCTCCAGATACGGGTTCAGGGATTGTTCGTAAACCTCGAGAGCCACCGGCTTGATGATAAAAAAAGTCATAAACAGGGCCAATCCCATAATCACCTGGTTGGGAGGACTGGTCTGAATCCCCATGGCCTGGCGCAGAAAATGGAAAACCACTACAAGTCTAGTAAAAGGCGTCATCAAAATCAGAATGGCCGGCGCCAGGGCAAGTATGGTCAGAAGAGCAATAATTTCAAGAACAACTACAACCTCTTCAGGGGTTTTTGCGGTTTCCACGTTCAATTGAAGGGAGGGAATAGGAAAGGTCACTGCAAAGGCCGATGGACCTGCAATGAAGAAAAATACCAGAACAAGACCTGTTAATTTAAGGTTTGAAACCTTTTTAGATGATGATGTCATCATGGGTGTTTCTCTTTTTTGAGAGGAGCATCGGGTTTATTTTCTTCCCGTTGACCAAGTTTCCGGCTTAAAAAATCCGAAAATCTGAAAGGCACTGTCTTCTTCTCATTGCTTGCGGGCTCAACAGGGTAATCCACAGAGGATATTTTTCTAATGTTTTGTGGAGTAACCCCCAAAAGAATGATATCACCCATAACATCCACCAGCACCAGCTTCTCCTTTGCGGAAAGATGGTGAACACATACAAGCCGGATATAGTCCTTACCGCCTTTAAACCCTTTTATGCTCGAAAATTTCCTGATCAGATAAAACAAAAGAATCAAAACAGCCAGAACCAGAAACAGCATGGAAAAAGTTCTGGCAAAGGCAATCCATATCTCGGAAGATGTATTCATTCTGCAGATGCCAGGGATTTAACCCTATCAATGGGGGTAATCACATCGGTAAGCCTGACACCGAATTTTTCATTGACCACAACCACTTCTCCCCTGGCAATGAGCTTTCGGTTGATATAGACTTCCAGAGGTTCTCCGGCAAGCTTATTCAATTCAATGACAGATCCCTGCCCCAGTTGAAGAAGATCATTCACCAGGAGTTTTGCCTTGCCTAGCTCAACAGACAATTCCAGAGGAATATCAAGAATAAAATCAAGCTCTCTTTCTCCTCTGGTTTCCGCCTCATCCATACCTTCCTGAATTTCGGTATTATCATTTTCTTCAGCCATATTTAACCCTCGCAATCGGTTTGAATTTTATCTTTTACCTGAAACGCCTGAAACCCTCTTTGTACACCTGCAAATCCCGTAAGTTTTACAAGCCCGTCCACATAGCAGATCAAAGGATCACAGGCATCGTTATCGAGTTGAATAATATCTCCTTTCTGCATGTATATAAGCCTTTCTCCGGTAATTTCCGTTTTCCCGAGTTCTATTCTTAAAACGACATCGGATTCAAGGATAACCTCCCGGATCATTCTTCTCCAGTTGGTATCTATTTCTTCCACTTCAGCCTGGACACCGGAAGACAATTTGTTTCTCATGGGCTCAATCATGGAATAGGGATAGCAGACAACAAGATTCCCTGCAGACTGCTCAAGCTCAATCTCAAACCGTGTTACAAGGACAAGGTCAGTGGGAAGAACAATGGCAGTAAACTGGGGATTCATTTCCGACCGGATCAGTGTCGTTTTCACAGGTTCAATAGGCGCCCAGGACGCTTCAATGTTTTTAAGAACCGCAACCACGGCTTTTTTGATCATTACTTCCTCTATATTGGTAAACTCCCTGCCCTCCACCCTGGCCTTTCCAAGCGCTTCTCCTCCGAAAAACGTGTCAATCAGGTTGTAGACAAGCTGGCTTTCAAGAACAATCAGCCCGTGCCCCCTTAACGGCTCCATCCTGAATACATGAAGGCTTGTCGGAACCGGCAGGCTTCTTACGAATTCGGAAAATTTCAATGTATCAAACGGATTGGCGCTGACATCAACATTGGTTTGCAGCAATGAGGAAAGCGTTGCCCGAACCTCCCTTGACAGTCTCTCATTGATGACATCAAAGGTCGGCATTCTTGCCCGGACAACCTTATCCTGGCTGGTAAAATCATAGGCAACAATACCCTCTATTTTTTCAGGTTTAGACTTGTCCGCTGCGATTTCAACTTCACCTGAGTCCAGTCCGTCCAGTAGACTGTCCACCTCATCCTGGGATAATATTTCACTCATAGGGTCATCACTGCATTAAAAAGTTTGTAAAATAAATATTTCGAATCATGGCTTCAGAAAAAATTGAATTAATCCGCTTCAAAAGGTCATATTTGAGCATGATCTTACCTTCCGGATTTCTCAATTCCAACCAGGTCATCTTTTCCACCTGTCCTGTGATGATTTGTCTTATTGTGTCTTCCATGGCAGTAACTTCTTTTCTGTACCGGCCGTCGGATAGCTCCAAAGACAGATTCAGACTGATAAGCTTCATGCTTGAGCCTTCTTTGAGATGGATACGCTCAAAGGGCTTTAAAACAACAATATCCTCAAAAACACCCTTTTGCTTCAGGGCAGCCTCTGTTTTTTCTTTTTTTCCCGCGGTTGCATCCTGAGTATTCTTATCTTTTTCAGAGCTTTTTGAGAAAAACAGCAGTCCTCCGGTAATCAGACCCATGAAAAGAATTGCTCCGGCCAATGTGATCATTATTGTTTTTTTTGAACTGAAAAGAGGCCTGAATACCGCTCTTACCTTAACAAACACAGCAGACGTTAAATCCTTCCATCTGCTTTTTCCCATCTTACCTGAAAAAACGGCTGGAATATCTTCCTGCGCGTCTTCATCAAAACCGGGTTTCATTTCTTTCAGGGTCTTTTTAGCCACCACAGCTCCTGATGTTAATAACTGATTATCTGTCGTATCCTGATGAAAAGCAATCCCTGTGCCAGGACCGGCAGTTTTTTCATGTTCCCCGATAACAAAATGACGAAAACTTCTTTAGATACCAGTATAAATATACTGTTCATGATTTGCAAAACATTTAATTTATTTGAGTGAGCCCTTGGAAATGAAAACTATCGGGATTAACCGGGAAGGCAAAAGGAAAGAAGACGTCAACCAGCCCATTGGTCCGTCAGAAAACTGACAGCGGGAACAAAACAGTCTCATGTCTGTTCCCGCTGTATTGCGCGGGTTTTAATTTACCGTTTCATATTAATGACCGTCTGCATCATATCATCAACTGTCGTTACCGTCTTTGAATTGGCCTGGAATCCTCTCTGATTCACGATCATTGCAACAAACTCTTCAGAGATATCAACATTTGACATTTCAAGGGAATTGGGTGCGAGTGTACCAAGACCGTTTTCACCCGGCTTGTTGGTAATGGCACCTCCGCTTTCCCGGGTTTCCCTGAAAAGATTCCCCCCTTCATTGGAAAGACCATAATTGTTTAAAAATTTGGCAAGACCGACACGGAAGAGAGGAATCAACTGCCCGTTGGAATAGACCCCGGTCAGAATACCGTCCGATGCGACATCAACACCCTGAAGGTCACCTGCCGAATACCCGTCTGCATCCTGAAATACCGTTGAAGAGGATTTTGAATACTGGGTAGTGGATAAGGAATCATTCACAAAATTGATACCGTCATATTTGGTGCCGATATTTAATTTAATATCCGTTTCCGTGCTCCCGAATTCCCCACCTAGAAAATCAGTGGTAAACTCAAAATACCCGGTATTTCTGATATCGTCCTTTTTAATTTCCGTCCATGCCGTAGACCCTTTGATGTCAAAGGATATAACACTGCGGTCATTGAAGGGATGGGTGCTGCTGCCGTATTTTAAAGCATTGGTAAAGGAAAAAACAATATCCCGCTTATCTTTTTCATTTCCTGAACCGTCAAGGTCAATCACAGCTTCTTTCTGGTTTCCTTTCAAAGTCGCACTGGCATATTCTATGGGAACCCTGTTGGGATTTGCAGTAAATCTGAAACTATTGTTTCCGGCAATGACGCCGCCCCCTGCCGTGACATTGAATTCAATATCATTGATCCGGTCAAAATCAAGGTCCAGGGTAATCCCTGTGGCATAAGCCCCGTTGGTTGCAATGACGGCTTTGGGATATTCCAGTGGAGGGGCCGGGTCAATCTGGAAAGAAAGGCTCTGGGCACCGGCAGTTGTCAGGGTTGACCCAAAGGTATACCGGATCACACTGGTACTGGCGGTATTGGTCAGTTCCCAGACCTGGAGCTGAACCTGGGTATTGGAACTTAATGCCGTATCAATGGTCAGACCGGTGGTGCCGCCGCCGGCACTGGCTGCCCAGGATGTACCGTCCCAGGTCAGTGTTACGCTGGTTGCAACACCGGCAGCATTTGCCGTCGCCATTGCCCCCTCACCTTCCCCCGAAGAAGCGGACAGGATGCTTAAAACCGGATCATTGATCGGTAAAAACGTAAAGGTTTCATTGACAAAATCCGCATCTTTCAACGGCATATTCCAGTCCCAGGCGCCTGCACCTCCGTTGAGTCTTGCATCATAGATAAAACTGATATCAGATGCCACCATGGTGACATCACCGACATTGAGGTAATTAACAGCGGTTGTGTCAACATTGGCTGGAGCGTTTGTGGAGGCACCGGTGACAAGAGTTCCCGCGGAATAGGCAGAGGCGGGATTGCTCCAGTACCATCGTTCTGCCGTGGGGTTCCATACGATACTCAGGTCGGAAGAATCTTCATCCATTACGCCCGGCGCATTGATCTCAAGCGTTGTATTGTCGTTGGCGGTATCGCCGGAATAGGTCAATCCTTCGATTCCCTGGATATGAAGGTCGTTTTTATTATTGATATCAAAACCGATATTGTCAGTGGCAACGGCAGACTGGGCCAGCTTGATTTTCAGATCAGGCTCCACATCTGTCGCATCCAGAGGGTTCAGGGTCAGATATATGTTCTGGTTATCCGAATAGACAATTTTTGCATTGCCGTAATTATTCGGCAGGTCAACCGCTGTGATCAATCCGTCATTGTTCCTGTCGGTAAATGACCATGTAGACCCGTCAAACTCAAGACTGAAACCATAGCCGTCCAGATTCATGGCATCATAGTCCACAATCTGATAATCTACATTCTTGACGGTATTCACCCCATTGGCTGTAAAATTTCCAAGGCGGCCGGTGAATTTGCTCATGGTAAAATCCAGAATATCTCCCGAGCTCTGTGAAAACTTAATGGTCCCCCGTGCCAAGAGGCCTTTTGAATCGGTATTCTGAACAAGGTTCCGGCTGTCTTCCTCTGGATTCATGGTCACAATATATTCCCATTCCGTCCCGCTTTTCTTATCATAAAGGATGGTAATATCATGGGTACTCCCAAGCGCGTCATAGGCCTTGACAACGGTCTGATATTCATAATTGCCGGAACCGATATAGGGGGTTTCGCTGGAATCCCATACATTGGACAGAACAACGGCTTTTGAAACCGCCTTGGCATTAAGGTTGGTTATGGCCGTAATGGTTTCGCTTTTTTTCGGGGGGTTGGTGAATTCCGCCAGCACAAGGTCGGTAATGGAGCCGATATCCTCACCGGTTTCATCATCCAGGTTCCAGCCCTGGACAACATAACCTTCCGGGTTTACAAGCTGGCCTGATTTATTAAAATGGAAATTCCCGGCCCGGGTATAAAATGTGTTTTGAGAATTGGACTGGCGCACTATAAAAAAACCGTCTCCGCCGATGGAAAGGTCTGTTGTATTGCCTGTGGATTCAAAGGACCCCTGATTAAAATTCTGAGACACAGAGCCGACTGCCATACCACGGCCCATCTGGGCGTTGCCGGCCTGGGTGGCCACACTCTCATACAAGGTGTCTGCAAAGGTTGTTCTTCCCTTCTTAAACCCCACGGTATTCAAATTGGAAATATTATTACCCACAACCTGCAGGGCATTTCCCATATTCTTCAACCCACTGGTACCTGTAAAAAGTGAACTTGATAAAGACATAATCCCTCTCCTAATTATTTAAACTCAACACTGTTGATATATAGCCGATCTTAATACCCTCAATTGATTCCTGTAAGGGTTGATATGGAAACAAGGCGCCCGGTATCTTTCATGACAAGATACTGGCTGTTGTTCAAATATTTGATACCTGACACTTCTCCATGTTCAGGGGTTTTTGCATATTCTGAATCTGTTTTCACGGTATAATAATATAATCCGTCGGCAACCTTGCTGCCGGAGCTGGAGATCCCGTTCCAGTCCACCTTGTTCTCTCCTCCTTCTGTTTTTGAGGCGGGCAGTGTGATGGTTTGGACAAGTTCGTCAAATACATCATATATTTTTATGGTGACATCTTTTTGTGTATCAAGTTTGAAAGCCAATTCCTTGCCTGAAACAAGACCATCTTCAACCAGCACTATGGGTGAATTGGATGATACGGTTTTCCCGAGGTAGCTTAATGCAGAATCCGAATTTCCGCTTCCAGTGTCATTGTTTTGATTAATGACAGAGGTCAGTGATTTCGGATCAAGAAGAACGCCCTGTACCACGAGATAAGCTTTGCCGTTATTATAGGCAACACCGTCAACTTTTCCTGTAACGGTTGACGGCACATCTGAATATCCATAGCCGGTATTGGCCATGACACTGTATTTATAGGACCCGTCTTCAACCGCCTTGCCCTTGTTATCGGTACCATCCCAGGAAATAATATGGGAACCGGCAGTCTGCTGCCCCTGGAACAGCGTCTTGACAGTTTTTCCGTCTGCATCTGTAATGGTAACCATGATGTCCGCAGGTTTTGCCAGGCTGTAGAATCCGCCTGAAACAGTTCCATCATCGACATTCATGGTATCCACTTTTCCTGTAACCTGTTTTCCGATATAACTCACTGCATCACCTTCTGATTTCTTGGCAAATGAGCCGGCAAGGTCGTCCATGGACTTATTCAGGTTGATCAATTGCTCAAGCTGGGAAAATTGTGCCAGCTGGGCGGAAAAATCCGTCCCATCCATTGGATTCAATGGATCCTGGTTCTGAAGCTGGGCAACCAGCATGGTTAAGAAGCTGTCCTTGCCAAGAGCCTCTGATTCTTTTGTTTTTTCCTTATCATTGGATTGATAAGAATTTGAGATATTATCAAGCGAACTGTTTCCTGTAGATGAAATGGTCATGATTTTTTTCCTTTATGCAATATAGTGAAGTGATCCATCAAGGTTCAAAGCCTTCAGAACCCCTGTAGGATCATTCATGCTCATACCTGTTACCGGGTCAACCAACAGCCTTTCCCTGTTCTGTTGCCGTTTACCCGAATTACCGGCCTGGTTTCTTGCGTCTGCCATGGACTGCTGGAAATTACTGTTCATATCCACATCAAATCGTTCAAGGGTCACACCGGAATTTGACAGAGCGGTCCTGATATCATTCATATTGGACACCAGAATATCTTTTGCAGCCTGGTTGTCGGTAATGATACTGATTTTCATGTTATTGCCGGTATTGTCTATGGTCATTAAAAGCCGTCCAAGCTCAGGAGGCTTTAACTGGATCCTTAAACTGTTTTCACCCTGATTGATTGCCCTGACAAGGCTTTTGCTCACTTGATGGGTCACATAAGTCGGCAAATCCTTTAAGGAGGGTTTTGCCCGTAATACATTTGTTCCGGATTGTAAATCCTGGGTTTTCGTATCTGTACCCGAAACCTGTAACTGATCAACAAATTTTGAATTTTCCGATTTCAACTGTTTAAATACCCCCTTGACTTCTTTTGGCAAGCCAGCGAGGTCCATATCACTGTTTTTCTTTTGATTGAGAAACACTTCAAAATTTTTGTTCAATTCCTTTTGCTTTGAGTCCGTCCCCTGCATCACATCTTTGTTTGCTGCAAAAAGAGTGTTCCCGCCGGTGTTCCTGTCATCGGGCAGAAGCATTCTGTTTTCAAACTGATTTTTGATCTGATCCAGTGAGAATCCAAATACTGACGTTTTCTCCGGTTGTTTTAACTGTTCAATACCTTTGAACAGCGCACTGAGAAGATCAGATGATTTTTCAGAGGACTTTTCCGGATTTTGGGGGTCAGAAATTCCAAGTCCTTTATTTGCTGTTCTTTCCTGTGACAATTTTTTTCGAAGAGTTTCAAGCGCATCCATAAATTCGTTCAAAGAAAGAGGAGATGTTTTTTCCCCGGCCTGCTCCATTCCGAGTTGTTTCAACAGATGCTGATAATTTCGATCACTTTCAATGGTTTTGATGGGTTCCTGAGCAAAATATGAATTTTTCTGAAGACCTTTGAGCTTTTCAATGATCACATCAAGGCTGATGCCTTTTTCCCCTTTATCTGCTTCAGCCATAATTTTCTGAATTTCCCCGGGTTTAACCCCCAGTGAATTCAGAATGGATTCAAGAAAAGGCAGGGCTGATATTTCAAGAAAAGTTTCAGACGGGGTTTTCCCGCCCAAATTTTCTTCAAGGGAAAGGTCGGACAGCTTAGACATCAAATCAGCCAGGGCAAGTTTCCCGGTTTTTGTTTTTCCCATAAGTTCAGAAAAAATCTCATTTATATCTGTTTCCTTGAACCCTGCGGTTAAAAGCATTTTTTTCAATGCTTCAAGACCACCTGCATCAATTGAAAAATTTTTCAAATCGCCCTTTGACAGTTTTAAAAAAAAATTTTTCAATGCTGTGATAAAATTGATCCCTTCTTCCTGATAAAGATCTTCTAGCAAGGAAGGGCTTTTTAAAACTGACTCCTGGCCTGCCTGCAAAACTGCCGCACCTGACTGGGAAGGGGAAGAAATCCCCGGGGGATTAGCCTTCTCAAGCTGCTTATTGAGATGATCTGCAAACGCCTGTTTTTGAGTCCCGCCGTTATTGGTATTCGACAGAATCTCCTTCGGGATATCCTGCTGTATCATGCTTACGAATGAGCGTCCAATGTCTGAAAACATAAAATCCATATAGCACCTGTCATTTGATTTCTTTTGACAGATAAAACAGCAATAGTCATGCCATCTGGAAATGAATTAAATATTTAATATTAATTCAATATGTTATACATTTAATGGAACAGGGTGACAGATTGTTTCAAGAGTGTTTTGGAACTTATTTCCCAACAAAACAAATATCATGGGAAAATATTACCGGATGATGTAGGGGATTGAAAATAGAGTTTTCCGGTCCTACTGTTTTCGCTTAAAGGCAAGACGTTCACTGATTTTTGCTGCTTTTTCACTGTCGACAAATGCCAGGATCTCGGAAGCCGATGCTTCCCGCATCCTCATGAAAATTTCCTGGGCAACTTCAAGATCCATTTTATCAACAATCTGAGCAGCATTCTTTGGTTTCATACCGGCATACATCTTAACGAGCCGCCCGATTTTTCCTTCATATTCAGCTTCTTTTTCAAGTTCTTTCTGTGATTTTTTCTGATCCAGAAGTACGAGGTCTTCTTCAATCTGTTTTTTCAGAGCCGTCAGGTTTTCAATTTTTTCATCAACCTGCTCTTTAAAGACATCCAGTTCTTTTTTTTCCTGTTCTATGGCCTTCTGCTGTTTATCGATCATGTTCTTTTTTTCTTCCAGCCCCCTTAAAACCACCTTGGCAGGGTCAGGGCACTCCGGGCAGTCCGGGCATGGTTTTTCCTTGGTTTCTTCTGGAGATTTTTTGCTGTCGGCCTTTTCTTCTTTTTTTTCAGGACTTTTTGGGGATTCTTTTTTCTCCGGTTGTTTATCCTCGGCAAAGGCATCTTTTCCATGAATGGGCAGAAAACCATCATTCTGAACCCCTGTTCCAAAACAAAGAGACAGGATGATGCAGACCCCCAAACAGACCATTTTCTTAGTATTAAGATGCTTCATTGGATAATTTCCTTGCTGTCTTTAAGGATGAAACCTCATCCATCTCTTTTTGTTCTATTACAATCCCTTTCTGCGTATATTCAGCTTTTAATCTCTCCCGGTAAAATTCCATGGCTTTTTTATCAATGGTTTTTTTCTTCAGCTCCTGCAATTTTTCTTTTAAAATCCCGGTTAATTTCATTTTTCTTAATTTTTCCTGTTCCATGTGAGCCTCGACAGCATCCAGATAATCACGGTACTGCCTGAATTCAACAGAGCTGATCCCCTGCTCCATCTCATTTTCAACCTTCTGGGTGTGTTGGTCCAGAGTGTTCTTTAACTCCATCATCTCTTTTTCACAAAGAACAACATCCATCTGTGCCTTTGCAGTCTTCTGCCTTGCGACACGTTCCATGTACTCCCTGTAATTCAGCATGGGCTGCAATTTAAAATCAAACCGTTTCATGATTCCTGCTTATCCGGCTTTTTTATTCCCAGCGCAGTTCTCAACCCGTCCACGCTGGACCGGATATCCACCCGCCTGTACATGTCCTGCCGTAAAAACTGTGTGATTCCGGGCATTAGTTTTTTTGCCTCATCCACCTCAGGATCTGACCCGTCAATATAGGCACCGATGGTGATCATGTCTTCAGCGCTTCTATAAGAAGAAATGACACTGACGGCCTTATTCCTCAATACCACGTGTTCCTTTTCGCTCACATCCCGCATAACCCTTGAAATGCTTGCCAGAACATCGATGGCAGGATAATGTCCCTGGTTGGCCAGAGATCTGGACAGAACAATATGACCGTCAACAATGGACCGGACAGTATCACCGACCGGATCATTCAGGTCATCGCCTTCAACCAAAACCGTATAGATCCCTGTAATTGAACCGCCTTTTTCCCTGTTCCCGGCTCTTTCCAGGAGAATTGGAATCTGGACAAAAAATGACGGGGTATACCCCCTTGATGTGGGCGGCTCTCCGGCGGCAAGTCCGACATCCCTTGAAGACATCGCAAAACGGGTAATTGAATCCACCATCAGCAGAACATCTTTACCCTGGTCCCTGAAATATTCTGCAATGGTTGTTGCAAGATAAGCGCCTCTAATCCTCACAAGGGGCGGGGAATCTGAAGTCGCCGCAACAACAACCGCTCTTTTAAGCCCTTCTTCCCCCAGGGTATCGTTGATAAAATCCTTAACTTCCCGGCCCCGCTCCCCGATAAGGCCGATAACCACAACATCAGCGCTGGTATGCTTGGTCATCATACCCATCAGAACGCTTTTTCCCACTCCTGATCCGGCCATAATGGCAACCCGCTGGCCCTTGCCCAGCGTGATCATACTGTTGATGGCTGAAACACCCACGTCCAGAGGCTCTTTAATGGGTTTTCTCTGCATGGGGCCCATGGGTTTTCCATACAGATTATACGCTTTGGTATATTCGATTCCGCCTTTTCCATCAATGGGATTCCCCATGCCGTCAATGACTCTTCCCAAAAGTTGATCTGAAACACCGATTTCCTGGGTGGCCATAACAGGAATAATTCGGCTGCCAAGGCTGATCCCCCGGATATCCCCGTAGGGCATGAACAAGGCTTTTTCCTTTTTAAACCCCACAACCTCAGCCTGGATTCCTTTGCCCTGATCATTGATGATACTGCAAAGGCTGCCGATCCCTAGACCCAGGCTGTCCCCTTCCGCGATAAGCCCGATAACCTGGGAAACCCTGCCTTCGGGTCGTATCAGGACACTCTGGTCAATGGCGTTTTCATATTTTCCAAAATCTATTTTAGCAAGATGGTCAAGCCTCATTTAAATCCCTGCATTTCTGATGGCTTCAAATATGGCATCAAGTCTTGATTCCGGGTCTGAAGAAATGGAGGCTGTGCTGGTATCAATCCTGCACCCTCCTCTTTTAACAGATGGATCGGATTTTACGGCAATGCTTTTTAAAGATTCAATCTCATCAAAAAATTCCTCTTTGATCATTTCAACATATTCATAATCTTCCTCAGATATGCTTAAGACCACCTCTTCAGGATTGACCAGCACTCTTAATGCATCCAGTATCATCTGTCTCACAATACCATCATCAATTTTCAATTGAGCCATCACTGCTTTTTTCGCAATCTGCTGAATAAGAGAAATGATCCGTGCTTCATATTTTTCAACCAGAAGACCCAGGGTCTGATCCGCCATGCTCAAAGATTCCTCAAGTGTGTTTAATATCCCGACTGCTTTTTGCCGGGCTTCTTCGGTCCCTTTTGCTTCTCCTTCTTTATACCCGTCTTCATACCCTTTTTCATGGCCCTTGACTATCCCGGCCTGCTCTCCTTTTTCAAATCCTTTGGTTTCTCCTTTTTGGAATCCTTCTTCATAGCCCTGCGTCGCACCTGTCACCATCCCCTGTTCAAAGCCTTTTTCAAAACCCTCCCGGTACCCTTTTTCTTCAGGTGTCTCTTCGGGTTCTTGAATGACTTTATCCATAAAACCTGTCTCATTACCATGCTCTGCCTGATGATTTTTCTTGTTTCTGGGTTCAATCAAGGGCTTAAAAACTATTTCTTCCCGCTTCCGTGTCTCATGATAGACAGCTTTAAACTCGTAAGGCTCTTCTTCTTCAAATTTTGATTTTTCAAACAACAGCTTAAACCGGTTGAAATCGGGTTCAGATGCACCGGTTTTATTTATGATCTCTTTGTTATAGACCTCAAGGGAGTTCAAATCGATTGGTTTGAAACCCTCTTCCTGATTAGACAAGGACATCATCTTTTCCTTTTCCAAGCGTTATCGTTCCATCGGCCTCAAGTTCTTTGGCAGCGCGAACGATGGCCTGCTGAGCCTCTTCAACTTCTGCCAGGCGCACAGGACCCATGGCCTCGAGATCATCTTTAAGCATTTCACCGGCTCTCTGGGAAAGGTTGGAAAAAATCTTTTCCTTCATTTCATCGGTTGCCGTCTTAAGCGCATAGGTCAGTTGCTGCCCCTCAACCTTCTTTAAGATCTCTCTCATGGCCGTATCATCAATACCGGTAAGATCTTCAAATACGAACATCAGGTTACGGATGTCATTGGCCATTTCCGGGTTGTCTTCTTCAACATGTGCCATCACTACATCTTCCGTGGCCTTGTCCACCCCATTAATAATATCGACAAGCACCTGCAGGCCGCCGGCTTTTCCTCCAGGCCCTACAGCCCCGGAAAGCTCAAGTTTCAATGCCTTGTCAACATCCCTGACCACATCTTCGGAAATCTGGCCAAGTTTTGCAATTCTCATGGCAATATCCCCTTTTAATTCCGTGGGCATGGCCATCATTAATTCCGAAGATATTTCAGACGGCATATGGGCAAGGATCATTGCAATGGTCTGGGGATGCTCTCCCACAACATAGCCGGCCAGTGTTGCCACATTTACATTCCTGCTCCAGATAAAGGGCTTATCCTGCTTTTTCTTCTCAAGATCATCAAGAATAGCATTGGCTTCTTTATCCTTTAGTGTATTTTTCACCACATTTCTGATAAAGGATTCATTTTCAATAATCATTTTTGTTTCCCCTTCAAATTTACCCACAAATTCCAGGGAAACAGCTTTCAGTATTTCCGGAGTAATATGATCAATGGATGACATTTCAAATGCAAGATCGGAAATTTCCTGTTCATTCATTTTTTCAAATGCCTTTGTAGCATATTCCTCTCCCAGTGCCATCAGTAAGATGGCAGCCTTTTTAGGTCCGGGGATGTTTGAAGGGTCCAGAACGTCAGCCATGATTATTTTTCCTCTCCTTCACTGATCCAGCCTTTCAGTATATTAACCGTCTTGTAAAGATCTTTTCCGGCATAATATTTTGCTTTCTCGGTTACCGGCATATTCATCAGATAAGACAGCCGTTCTTCCGGACCCAGTTTCTGTAAGAACAATGCTCTTTGTTCTTCCGTCATCATTTCCAGATGTTCTTTCTGCTGTCTGGCATCCATTTCTATAAATTTCGGTGGTTTTTTCTCTTCTTCCAGCAACGCAGCATCTTCAGGAGACGGAAGGGCTTCCCGCTCTACGGTAGCTCTGATCTCTTTTACAGTCCTGACAATGGGCCGAATGACCAGAAGGAATAAGGCAACGACGATCAAAAGATTTGCAATGAGCCTGCCGTATTGCTCCTGAATTTTTTCCAACCCCTTGACAGAAGTCTCAGACTCAATTTCAGCAATGGAGGCAAACGGAAAACATTCCACAGACACCTGGTCACTTCTTTCCTCACTATATCCCATTGATTTAACGACAATGTCCTGAAACTGCTTCATTTCCTCCGCAGATCTGGGAACATAGACTTTTTTCTGATTCCCGTTTTCATCTGTTTTATTCTCATATTTTCCGTCCACAACAGCTGCAACGGAAAGACGGCTTAGAACTGCCATGGGTTTTTTAACTTCCCTGACCCTTTTGCTGATTTCATAATTAAAGGTATCATCACTCTTATTGGCCAGTTCATTGTTCAATTTTTCCGGCAGATTTTCATCTCCCACAATGGGATTCACTGTGGATGGAATCGGTGTTTCTTCTGCTTTTGTCACCAGTTTTTCCGCTCTGTTTTTCCGGCTGCGGATAAATTCTCCTCCTCTTTCAAAGGGATCGAAAATTTCCTCATTCATATCATTCTGGGAAAAATCCATTTCAGAGGTCACCCGTACGATGGCTTTGTCTTTTCCGACAATTCTCTCAAGCATGGTCTGAATTCTTTTGGTCAGATTTTCCTCAAACCTGATTTTATGCTGGTACTGGGCATCTGCAAGGTTTTCAGCATTTATTTTTGCCTGTTCCTCTTCAGATTTTCCCTCAAAAAGAATCCTGCCGGCTGTATCTACAATGGTAACCAGCTTGGGTGTCAAATCCTGAATAGCACTGGCCACCAGATGGGCAATGGCTGTCACCTTTTCTTTTTCAAGATCTGAATTTAACTCCAGCAATATGGACGCGGATGGTTTTTTAATCTCTTCAACAAATACTGAATCTTTTGGCATGACAATCATGACACGCGCCGTCTTAACCTCATCAAAAGCCGTGATCGTTCTTGCCAGCTCTCCTTGAATCGCTCTTGTTTTATTAATATTCTGCACAAAATCCGTGGTTCCGAATTCAGTTTTATCAAATATTTCAAACCCGACATGGCCCCCCTTTGGAATTCCGTCTTTTGCCATTGTCAGCCTGACGTCATACACAACAGCTTCAGGCACCATAATTGTTGTGCCGTCACCAGTGAGCCGGTAAGGGGTATTGGATTCCTTTAATTTTTCAACAACAAGAGCGGCATCTTCCTTTGTAAGACCGCTGAAAGCAACCTTGAACTCTGTTTTATTTGCCCAGATAAACATGGTAGTGAATCCGGCAACAATTGCCATGGCAATTATCCCAAGAGCAATCCTCCTTGATAAAGGCATTTCTCTGAGGGTTGCAAGGATTTTTTCAATAACAGGATTCATAACCGTTTATCTCTCCCATTTTACGCTTACCCACATTATATCTGCATTCTCATGACTTCATTATAGGCCGTCATGACCTTATTTCTGACCTGTGCAAGAAGTTTCAAGGAGGTTTCAGCTTTTCCTATATTCATCATGCCTTCATGGATTTCCATTTCTCCCTTTATTACTTTTTCAATGGAGTCATCCGCAACCTGCTGTTTCCCATTTACATCCAGAACAGCAGCCTTAATTCTCTCTGCAAATTCAGGATTCCGGCGGCTTATCTTATCCGGAAGCGACTCGGTGTTTAAACTGATTGAATTTATTCCTTTAATGCCGGTCATCATGACTCATCCTCCTGTTATTTACCGATTTCAAGTGCCTTCAATATCATGTCCTTTGTGGCAGAAAGAGCTGTTGTGCTGGCTTCATAACTTCTTTTGGCCACCAGCATATCGGCAATTTCCGTCAAATGGTCCACATTGGGCATCCTTACATACCCTGTATCCGGATCTGCATCCGGATGGGCCGGGTTATAGACCAGCCTGAAATCCTCCTGGGATCTGATGATCTGGTCCACATTGACGCCTGTTCCCTTGTCCGATTTTTTTTCAGAGTCAAATTCAATGGGGGAAAGTTCTATGCCCCATTGTTCCTGTTTCAGCTGTTTTTTTTCAACCACACTCTTAAACGAATCAATATCTTCTGCTTTAAAAACAACCATTTTCCTTCTATAGGGACCTCCCTCTTTGGTCCTTGTCGTATCTACGTTGGCAAGGTTTTCTGCAATGACGTTCATTTTTGTTCTATGAGCGGCAAGAGCGGTGCCGCTTATCTTTGAAGCTGTTAAAAGATCCATGAATTATCTTCCTCCCTCATCTATGGAATACTGCAATATTTTCATTTTCCGTAATAACAACTCTGTTGTTGTCCGATATTTTATATTGTTCTCCATGAGATTCATCATTTCAGTATCAATGTTAACCGAATCCAGATGATAGAGATCCACCTCTTCGCTGTCAGAACCTTTCATGACAAATTTTTCATCCTGGTCAGGCGGCAGGTGCTGAGGATGGGTCTTCTCCAGATAATCAGGCTCTTTTTCTCCCATGAGGCGCTTCAGGGTTTTATTAAAATCAAGATCACTCGGTTTATGACCAATTGTATCCATATTGGCGATATTGCCTGCAATCAGATTGTGACGCCTGGCTGATACATCCAGCGCTTTGCCGATTACTTCCGTGGTGTGGCCAAAAATTCTTGAATCCGCCATTTTCCCCCGATACAGAATAAATCATCCAAATAAGATAAAAAATATTATTTTTTTATTCATCATGCAAATTATATGCCTGGATATTGAATTAGCTGTTTTCTTTGTATTCGTTGAGCTTGTTTCGAAGGGTCCGGACGCTGATGCCCAGAATCCTTGCAGCATGGGTCCGGTTGCCCTCTGTCTGGTCAAGGGCTTTATAGATCATTTTCTGTTCCATATCTCTGAGAGAACCCGGCTCAGAGCCAGGTGCCCCTCCCTCTGCGGATTCCGGAAGCAGGGCATCGGATTCAGATATATCAAGCATCAGATTTTCAGGTTCAATCAACTCAGAATCAGCAAGGAGAACAGCTCTGTGAATAATATTTTCAAGTTCTCTTACATTCCCTGGAAACAATTGATTGTTCAGGATATTCATTGCCTTTATTGTCAACCCTTTGACATGGCGCCCGTCAATTTTACAATATTTTTGGATAAAATACCGGGCCAGTATTTCAAAATCACCTCTTCTGTTTCTTAAGGGCGGAATAACAATGGGTATGGTATTCAGCCGGTAAAAAAGATCCTCTCTGAAATCACCATTTTTCACAGCCTCCTTTGCATCCCGGTTTGTTGTGGCAATGACCCTTACATCTACATCGACAGGATCAATTCCCCCCACCCGATCCAGCACTTTTTCCTGAAGCACCCTTAATAATTTCGCCTGAAGATGGAATTGCATTTCTGTTATTTCGTCCAAAAAGAGGGTGCCCTTGTGGGCCAGTTCAAATTTTCCGATTTTTCTTGAAATGGCTCCGGTGAAAGCCCCTTTTTCATGCCCAAACAGCTCACTTTCAAGAAGGTTTTCAGGCAATGCCGCGCAGTTTACGGCAACAAAGGGTTTATTGCACCTGTCGCTTTTTTCATGGATATATTGTGCAAAAAGCTCTTTTCCTGTACCGCTTTCTCCCTGTATCAGCACTGAAGCACTTGATTTTGCAACTCTCTCGGCAAGAAACAACAGCTTTTGGACGTCCTCATCCTGGGTAATAATCTTGACCTTCCGAGTCTGGGAAGAAGGGAGGAAGGGAGGGCTGTGTTTCTTTTTTAACAGGGAAAGGGCTCTTCTGACGCTCAAATCAAGCTGTTCCATTTCAAGCGGTTTGATCAGATAATCAAAAGCTCCAAGCTTCATAAGGGTCACAGCATGTTCAACCACAGGCTCTGAGGTAATGATAAGAGTGTGACAGAAAATATTTGCTTCATTGATTTTTTTCAAAAAATCAACAGCAGAAAACCCAGGCGTTGATAGATCCGCTATTATGATATCCGGTTTTTTTTCAGTAAGATAAGAAACTGCATCCGAGCCATCAGGTCTTGCTTCCACCACAAAGCCAAGATTCTCAAAAAACCGGACACATTCCATTCTTTCTTTTGGGTTTTCAATGATAAAAAAAATTTTATGCCCCGGCATTTTTATTTTGCTTTCCTGACCTCCTAAGAGTTCTGAACCGTCTCCGCCAATTCAAGTGTATTCAGCCGCTGCTGTGCAAGCCTTGCCCAGACCGAATCATAGGAAGCCGCCACCTGTTTGAACGCTTCTTTGGCTTTAGGTATAATATTGCCCTTCTGATAGGCATCTCCGAGCAGGAATCCAAGATTTGCTTTTTCCTGATCATTATTGGAAAGGTTTAATGCTTTCTGATATGAATCTGCTGCTTTAACATAATTTTTTATAGCAATATAGGATTGCCCGAGTTCTTTATATGCCTCAGTCAAAACTTCATAATTCTCGCCGGAAGCCAGGGCAATCTCTTTTACCGCTTCTTCCCGGAGATCTGAAGCTGTTTTCATATCTCCTTTTTTTTCATATACGGATGAATGAGAAAGGAGTATCTTTCCTTTCTCAATATGGCTTTTAGATATTTTACGAGCCTCTTCAAACTTATCAGAAGACATCTGGTACTCATTTTTCTCAAGATAGATAATTCCGGCACGGGTCAAGGTTTCTACCCGGTTTTCATTTTTTGGAAATTGCTTTGAAAATGCGTTCAAGATTCTTAAGGCATCATCATCCCTGCCGGATTCGTCCATGGCTACCCCCAGCCCGAAAAGCAGTTCAGGTGGTCTAGAAACCCTGTCATACTGCTTATATGCACTGATGAGATGGTTAAATGATTCATCGTATAATTTTGCCTTAAGGTATGAAAGGCCAACGCTCAAGGCTATTTCCCGGCTTCCCATCCTGTCGATTCTGGGATGTTCAAGCTCATACCGATTCAGTACCTGGGTAAATTCATTTGATTTCAATTGAATCTTAAACATCGCCTCATAGGCTTTCTGCATCAGTTTTACCGCCTCATACCGGAGGCCCCTCGGATACACCGATAATAGATTTTCTATTTCCTTTATACATTTACTGTAATCACCATTGGCCTGATATATTTCAGCAAGACGCATCATGGCGATTCTTGAATATGTGTTTTCAGGAAATTTCTTTTTTATCATCTCGTAAATATCGATTTTATCCTTATCAGACTTCAGATACCTTGCAATACCAATGGAGCTTGCAATATAACCTTCTGTATCAGGATATTTTTGTCTGACCAGTTCATATATCCTTACCGCTTTTTCGCCATTGTTGTCCATGCTGTAAGTGTCGCCGATTTTGCTTAAAACAATATCCGGGTCCTTTATTTCAGGAAAAAGATTCAATAAACGGGTTAATATCTCTCTTGCCGCCCTGCTTTGTCCCACTTCAAAATTGGCATTCCCCATAATCAACAGCAATTCATGAGTCAAATAGACTTTGTTCGGGTTTGACTCCACAACATAATTCAGAACCGATAATGAATCAAGATACTGACGTTTCTCAAAAAGCGCTCTGCCATATCCAATACCGGCATCCGGGACATAACTGTTCTCAACCGTATCTTCAAAAACCTGTTTAAAATACGTTAATGCTTTGTCGAGAAGCCCTTTTCTTTCATAAATATCCGCCAGATGATAAATAACTTCAGGAAGCCCTGAATATTCAAGATAATCCTTTTTGACAATATTGAAATATCCTTCGGCAGCTGCATCATTGTTCATCAATTTATGGATAATGCCGATGGAGGAATAGGCATATGGAACATATGGGGATTTAGGATATGATACCAGTGCCTCCTGATACATCTGTTCAGCTTTCAAAAATTGGGCGAAATCATCCTTTTGAACAGTTTGTAAAAAAGCATGGGCTTTCAGAAAATAGGCCTTTTCTAGACAGGTGGAACCACCCTGAATAATATACTGATCCAGTGAATCAAAGGCTTCTTTGTATAGATTTTTTTTCAAGAGGAGGAGTGAATCTGAGATCAGGTTTGAATCGCAGCCGGAACCGTCAATGGCCCTCACAAGGTCGCTGATATCCCCCCTGTTTCCGCTTTGTGTCCTTTTAGGCGGAATATAGACCGGCGGAGCAACTGTTTTATCAGTTTTTTTCAGCTCCAGTTCACTGACGAATTTACCGGTTCCCTTTATTGTTGAAGATTCAGAATCACTCTCTTCTTCCTTTGATACCGGGATTTTTTTTGAGCTTGCTTCAGGCAGAGTCTTCATTTTTTCAGAGAGCTCTTTTTCCGGATCAATCCCTTCATCCGCCGGGCTTTCTTTTTTTCCAGGTGAAAGATCTTCTGTTTTCTTTTTTTCCACGTTTTTTTCAAGCGTGAGAACAAAGCTTGAATCAGCTTTATTAAACCCGGACTGGGTATATTCATATGGGTGATGACCGGTTAAAAGGATGGCAATCACATTTCCCTTCATCCTTTCAACAGTGATCTTCTGAACCAAGGATTTTTCCTGTTCCTGTACCTTGAATCCTTTTCCCAAGGTCACATTTGTTAAGGCAATTAACAGCTCTTTTTTTTCAACCTGAATCACTTTCACGGAAATATCACGGCTTAAAAAAATCTTCACCGACAAAGGGTCCTTTTGTATGTCTATCTTACGGATTACTGCCGGTGCAGAAGACACCTTATCCGGAAATACACAAAACAGAAGGCCGGATATTATCAAGACTTGAAAAAATTTAATTAATTTTAAGTTTGATCGGATCATATTTTTTATTTTGCATTATCCTTGCCTGTTGATTTCATACCATTTTCAAATGTTTTAAAGCAAGTAATATGCCATATCAGGATTATATTTTGCATTATAACAGATCAAACCAAGGGGTCAAAGCTGAAAATGATAATTGTCAATATTTGCTTTTTTCTTTGGCTGGCGGCTGAGGACAAAAAACGTCAAAAAAATGACATAAAAAATTAAAAAACAGGGTTGTCGTTTTCCGGTTCGAGATTCATCTTCTTTATTTTTTCAACCAGTGTGGTCCGGTTTATCTTCAGAATCTCAGCTGCCTTTGCCTTTACCCAGCTTGTCTGATTCAGGGCATAAAGGATCAAAGACCTTTGGTATAGATCCACTGCCTCATTAAATCCGATTCCATTATTGAAAACAGACACCACTGAAGGCGGCATACTCTGAGAAGAGGTTTCAGCGATATAATCCGGCAGGTCATGGAGTTCAATAGTATTATTCTCAACAAGAACAGATACCCTTTCAATCAAATTTTCAAGTTCTCTGATATTCCCCGGCCAGTCATGCCGAAGCATCGCCTGCCGGGCATTTTCTGAAAAAATTTTTACCTTATACCCAGGCATCCGTTGACTCAGGGCGTTTTGAAAATGATCGGCCAGAGGAAAAATATCTTCTTTCCGTTCACGGAGGGGAAGAATGTGGATGGGTATGACATTAAGGCGGTAGTAAAGATCCTCTCGAAACGACCCCTGGTTCATCGCCGCCTGAAGATCTTTATTTGTAGCGGAAATTACCCTGATATCCACTTCAATGGTGTTTGTTCCGCCCACACGTTCAAATCGTCTTTCCTGGATTGCCCTCAGCAATTTGACCTGGAGGTCAGGACTCATATCTCCTATTTCATCAAGAAAAATGGTTCCCCGATCTGCAATTTCAAACCGACCAACTCTTGATCTGAAAGCCCCTGTGAAAGCCCCTTTTTCATGTCCGAACAATTCGCTTTCAAGCAATTCGCCGGGAATGGCCCCGCAATTGATCACCACCATGGGACCGTTGCACCTTAAACTGTTTCTGTGTATGGCCCTTGCAATCAATTCCTTTCCTGTGCCGCTTTCCCCAGTAATAAGAACAGATGAATTGGATTTTGATACTTTTCTGGTGGTTTCCAGCACTTTCAATAAACCCTTACTGACACCGGCTATTTCAAACCGGTCAAATTCCGGCAGATCCTGAACCTCTCGGATTTCGGATTCAAGTTTTGCAGCAGATATCGGGGCATTTATCATTTTAAAATCTTTTCAAGCTTGTCAGAAATCGCTTCCGCAGTAAAAGGTTTAACAACATAATTTGAAACCCCTGCCTGAACGGCCTCTATGACATTTTGTTTTTGAGCCTCAGCAGTAACCATTAAAAAAGGTGTCCTTTTATGATTATCACTGGCGCGGACTTTTTTTAAAAGTTCAAGGCCGGTCATTTTCGGCATATTCCAATCTGATATGATCAGATCAATGCTTTGGCCCTGCAGTACTTCCCAGGCAGAGGTCCCATCATCAGCTTCCACAAGATTTTTAAAGCCCAGCTGTTTTAAAATATTCTTAAGAATACGGCGCATGGTAGCAAAATCGTCAACAATCAAAACCTTGATGGATGTGTCCATTGCCACGTTTTCCTCCTTATATTGGGTTACTACATCCTTATCTATCGTTCAAAACAGACTTCTATTGTAAAATCACCATTTTCAGTACTGAAGGGGATCGCAATCTTCGGCCCGTCAGTATAGTGAGTAATGCTATGGTTTCTTCCGGTTATAACAGAAGGGATGGCGGCTTTAAAAACTTTTCCAATCTCTTCCAGCTCCCTTCTGGCCTGTCCTGAAATCATGTTTGTCAGCTCCCCGACGGCATCTGAGATTTCATGGTTCAGTTCCGTCATTGTTTCTCCAAACATATTGGATACCACAGCCAGGATACATTTTGATTCAAAGGTAACTGAAATTGTGCCGTTGGCAATCCCTGTCAGCCCCAGGACGCCGGTTACGTCTCCGACTGCAACATTGTCTTTTTTCACATACGGCTTACCAGCATTCACGCTAATAAAGGCCATTGTTTCCAAGACGTTAATCGTTGCATTGATAAAAGGATTGATCAATTTCACATTCATAAATAAATATCCGTTTTCAACACCAAATCAATACTCAGACTGAACCATCACTGCTGTTATAATATACAATATTTTTCAGATGAGAATAGGTATCCACATCCATGGAATCAAAGATAATCCCCATGCCGTTATCACTCATCCTGACAACCGTTCCCTTCATCTGCAATTCAATTTTGTCTATTCCGCCGGTAAGATACACATTAACCAGACATTTTGTTCCTGAAGCAAAGGTTTCTTCTGCGTTGACAAATATTCCTTTCAAGCTTAAATCCATTGAATTGCCTGCTAATTTGACCTCTTTTCCGTCTGCCTGAAGCAATATCTCAATTGCTGTAGAAAACCCGACCCTGGAATGCTTTCTTTTTTCATTATTGCTGGGAATGGTCATCGCAAATTACTCCATGCTTTTTTAGGGTTATGCAGCTAATTTTATTACCCGAATAACACATTTTAATCCAGGGCTCAAGCCATTAAAAATCATCAACCAGTTCCTGATCCGCCACTTCAAGGAAAGCCTTCACAACTTCAGGATCAAACTGCGTGCCTGAATTTATTTTTATGATTTCAATCACTTTGCTTCTATCCATTTTTTTCCTATAAGCCCTGTCCGATGCCATAGCGTCGAAGGAATCCGCAACACAGAGGATTCGTGCAAGCTTAGGGATTGTACCCCCTTTTAATCCATCAGGGTAACCTTTGCCGTCAAAACGTTCATGGTGATGCCGAATAATCTCCATTTCGCGGTCCCAGAGACCCAGCTTGCTGATGATATCTGCACCGATGACCGGGTGCTCCTTGATCTTCTCATATTCCTCATCCGTCAGCCGGCCTGGTTTTAAAAGAATATCATCCCGTATGCCTATTTTCCCGATATCATGGAGACTTCCCGCAAAATTAATGATATCCAGTTCTTCTTCTGTACACTTCATTTCTTCTGCAATCATATGCGCATACTTTGCAACTCTTGTCGAATGCTTTCTTGTATAAAGGTCCCTCACCTCAAGAGCCGTTACAAATGCATAGAGTGTTGAAAAAAGATTATCATAGATGTTCTCATATAAAGCAATATTCTCAATAGCAGAAGCAGCTTTCTGGGTGATAAAACTCATATAATACACATCCTTTTCATTAAACAACTTTTTTTCGTTGAATGAAAAAGCGCTGGCAACACCGAAAATCTTGTCTCGAATTTTCAGAGGCACAATCATTAATGAGCTGATGACATCATCCAAACGTTTATTTTTCCCCGAGCCTGAAATCAGACAAGGGTTATGATCCGTGCTTAACACATCCAGTATAAATGTATTGGCAGCCTTGGACAGGTCCCGGCCAAAGAGGGAGCGAACTGTTTCATTCTCAATACCGCAATCAGAGCTGGCAACCTGAACAAGGGATTTGTCCTGATCTGAGTAGATATGGAAAAAAACTTTTTCAGCATTTAATTCTTCGACACCCAGATCCACCACCTTATTAAATATGCCATAGCTTGAATCCGTGGATGAAAAATCCTCCATCACCCTGTTCAATGTATTAACTTCTTCAACTCTTTCCAGGAGTTCACTGTTCAGCATTTTTAACCTCTCCTGGCGTTCAACTTCCTCCTTTAAAATAATATTTTCGATAAAAAGTTCGCGTTCCCGCAATATTCTTTTAAGAGTCAGTTCCATCTGCTCTAAATTGACGGGTTTTATCAAATAATCAACAACACCGTTTTTTAATGTCTGTATGGTATTTTCCAGAGAAGGGTATCCCGTCATGACAACCACAGGAAGCGTACTCTCTATTTCTCTTATTTTCTCTGCGAGTTCCAGGCCATCCATCTGCGGCATATTAATATCCGTAAAGACACACCCTATTTTTATCCGCTTTAATATATCTAGTGCTTCAACTCCATTACAGGCAGTGTAAACCTCATAACCCTTTCTTTGAAAATACCCTTCCGTTACATCTAGAATCCCTTCTTCGTCGTCTACAACAAGAATTTTGACAGGGTCATGTCTCATCATTATCAATATCCGCCCTCACTGAATTATATTTAAACTGATCTGTAAATGTATCTTAAAGATCCTAATATATCAACAAAAATCCGTCACTTGCCAATTCCTTGACGCCTATGAATATAGTTCTAATATATTCAGGTTTATCGAAACAACATTCTTGACAAGCCAATAATTTAAGAATATTATACGACATTTTTTATAAAATAAATAATTTGACTGCTATTTAAGACAAGGTTAAGACAATGGATAAAACCGACCTTCAGATTCTACAGATTTTACAGAAAAAAGCCCGAATCCCCAATGTTGAAGTCGCAAGGAATATTGGAATGGCGCCATCTGCAGTACTGGAACGAATCAAGAAACTGGAGGCCCAGGGCATCATTGAGGGGTACGAAGTCAGACTCAACGCAGACATGTTCCATTGTTCCATGATCGCCTTTATCCAGATCAAACTGAACTCACCTGCGCTGATTACGGAAACCGGAAGGCATCTTTCAGACATTGAACAGATCCAGGAAGTGCATTATCTTGCAGGTGAAGACTGCCTTATGATAAAATTGCGGGTTGCAAACAATACCGAGCTTGAAACCGTTTTAAGATCAGAAATCGCATCCCTTGAAGCTGTGAAGGACATAAAGACCTTGATTGCAATTTCCACGTATAAGGAGAGTGCAAAAATCCTGTTGCCGGAAACTCTTGAATAAGGAAAAGACGACCCATGCCCATGTCGGAGCCATATAAGGAAAGACTTTCAAACATTCTTCCACAGATTGTTGGCACCTTTGGAACCCCATTTCATATCTATGATGAAAAAGGGATAAAAAAAACCTGCCGACGTTTAATCTCAGCTTTTAAAGATATAAAAGGATTCAGGGAATATTTTGCAGTCAAAGCGCTGCCCAACCCTTCCATTATGAAACTCCTGCAAGCCTTTGGATTTGGGTTTGATTGCAGCTCTGCTCCTGAAATAGAGCTTTCGAGGCAGATTGGCAGCAACTCAGATGATATCATGTTTACATCCAACAATACCAGCATATCACAGTTTGAAACCGCGCTCAGCCATGGCGGGTGTATTTTAAACCTGGATGATATTTCTTTAATTTCAAAACTGACAGAAATTCCAGACCTTATCTGTTTCAGGTATAACCCGGGCCCGCGGCGGAAAGGCAATAAAATAATCGGGAACCCGGTGGAATCCAAATACGGTGTCAGCCATGATCAGATTATTAACGCCTATAAAAAATCAATGGAATTGGGAGTTAAGCGGTTTGGGATTCACACCATGCTGGCTTCCAATGAATTGAATTATGAGTATATGGTGGAAACCACTCGAATGCTTCTGGATATTGTTGAAATGATATGCGAAACGCTTCCTATTTCCTTTGAATTTATCAATATCGGTGGCGGTCTTGGAATTCCCTACACACCGGATGCGTCTCCCTTCAACCTTGAAGCCATGGCCCTTGAGACCACAGAACTGTTTCATAAATTTGAAAAACAAAAGGGCTGGGTCCCGAAACTCTATATGGAAAGCGGCCGATATATAACCGGACCTCATGGTGTGCTGGTCACTTCGGTTATAAACCATAAAAATATTTACAGAAAATATGTGGGAGTGGATGCTTCCATGTCATCTCTCATGCGGCCCGGCATGTATGATGCTTACCATCATATCCATATCCACGGTAAGGATACGTCGCCAGTACTTGAAAAGGTTGATGTGGTGGGTGCTTTGTGTGAAAACATTGATAAGTTTGCCGTTCAAAGAGACCTCCCCCCCACGGTTGAGGGCGATATCCTGGTGATCCATGATACAGGTGCCCATGGTCATGCCATGGGATTTAACTATAATGGCCATTTAAGACCCAAAGAACTCCTGTTGAGGGAAGATTCAAGCGTTGAACTGATCAGAAGAGCCGAGACCGCGGATGATTATTTTTCAACACTGAAATTTGATCCTGCCGTATTGCACTGCCAAACGCGTTGAATAAAAAAACTTATGACATATTGTATCATTCTGACAACCTGCCCGAATAACGAAGAAGCAAGGACCCTTGCCTTAAAAATCGTAAAGGAAAAACTTGCCGCCTGTGTCCAGCTTTCTGCCATAACAAGTTTTTATACGTGGAAAGAAATCACACATCAGGAGCCTGAAATCAGGCTCCTGATCAAAACAAAATCCAGTCTTTATAAACAGGTTGAAGAATTCATCCGCCGGCACCACAGCTATGAGACCCCAGAGATTGTTCAAATCCCCATCACCAAAGGATCTGATGAATACCTTGGCTGGATGGAAGAAAATACAACCAAAGTTTTGTGAAATTCCTGAAATTCCATCTCATCTTTAAATCAGTCCGGCCCAACAAGCTTTAATGCAAGCCCGGCAACCCTTTTGCCTAATTTTTCAGCATTTTCCTTTGTTTTATCATCCGGTTCACCTGTGCAGGCGACTCCATAATGACCGGTTGCAGCCAGGGGATCTCCGGTTATCACCATGCCGTATATCAAAAACGCCTGAATGATCGACATCATGGTCGTTTCTTTTCCACCCGTGGGATCGCCTGATGTGGCAAATGCCGCCCCTACCTTTCCTTCCATTTTTCTTCTAACACTCACGAAATCATCCATTACAGCTTTCAATGGTGCGGCCATGGTTCCAAAATAGACCGGAGAACCCGCGATAATACCTCCTGCTTCAATAAAATCCTCTTTTGTTACGTCATCTGTGTGTCTCAATACCCCCTGAACACCTTCAACGCTGTCAACTCCTTTAAGAACGGCTTCAGCCAGTTTTCTGGTGTTGCCCCCTTTTGAATAATACATAACAAGAACCTTCATTGCATCTCCTTAACATTTTCTTAAAATAACAAAAATTAACTCCGGCACACATCACTTGACGAGTATACAGACAGATCTTTTTTTTCAGCTGTATCAGGACAGTATTTCATTTTTAAACGCTCACCAAAAGATATCAGAAGGTTGGCAAATTTTTCAATATACTGCTTTTTAATTTTCCCATGTTCTTTCCGGCCAGATCTTATCATTCGTATATGCTCGGCTTCTTTTTCCAAAACGGCCTGGTGTTCTCTTATCTGCAATTCCATGAACATTAAATGTAAAAGACTCATCTCAATCCTCCTTTCGGTCTTCTTATTGAAAATTGCCCAGACCGCTCAGACCGGCATCTCCCGGGGGACGGCGCAATAATTCCTTGACCGCTTCTGCCAGGATCTCAGTTCCTTCAATAATCTTTTCCGGATCAGACCAGGCATAGCTTAATCTGAAATGCCTCACAAAACGTTGATCTATATCAAACAGGGGACCGGGTAAAAAATTGATCCCCTTGTCAATAGCGGACAATAGTAATGCAATACTGGAATACCCCTCCGGAAGCGTCACCCAAAGAGAGAATCCCCCCAGGGGGGTTGTCCAGGTCACGCCTTCGGGCATTAATTGTTTTAGGCGCTCCAGCATCAGATTTCTTCTTTCAGAATATATTTTTCTAATACGCGAAAGGTGTTCTTCGTATTTACCGGACCGAAAGAGTTTCGCCACAATCCCCTGCATCAGAGGCGGGCATGAATGGTCCATAAGCCTCTTGAGTCTTGTAAATTCTCTGATCCGCGCAGCCGAGCTGATCATCCAGCCGACCCGTAATCCCGACATCAGTGATTTTGAAACCGAACTGATGATGATGGTCTGTTCTTCTCCAAGAGTGTTATAAAAACTTTGCAGAGGCCCTCCTTCAAATCTCAAGTCCTGAAAAATTTCATCGGAAAGAATCGTTGCTTTATTTTTTTTTGCCCACTCGACCAAAGCCCCATGTCTTTCCGGTGTCATATTGGTTCCCATGGGACTATGAAACTCCGGGCACACATATAAAAGAAAAGGCAGGCCGGTAAACTGCTCCAGATATTCAGGAACCGGGCCGGATTCATCCCTCAGGACTGTATCCACCCAATTGCCATGAGCTGAAAATGTTTCTGTAATTCCCTGAAAACATGGTGTTTCGCAGATAACAGGCTGCTTTTTCTCAGCAGCATCCAGCGCCGCCAGCGTTGCTGCCTGCATAGAACCGTTTGTGATCAAAACCTGATCCGGTGTAATGTGAACACCTTTGACAGCATAATGGGCTGCAATTTCTTCCCTGAACTCTATAAGGCCCTGACAATCCATGTTAGAAATATATTTTTCCTGATTTTCAAGCAAAGCATCTTTTACCATAGCCTCAAAAAAACCAGGTTCATGAAGCCCAGGGTCTGGGATGCCTTTGCCGAATGTTATCAGATCCTCCTGCTGAGCGAGATTCATGAGTTCATTCAATCCATCTGAAATCCCTCTCCTGAGTCGCCGGGCTGCAAACTTCAACTCCGGACGGGCATGTGAGCTTCTAAAGACATTAAAGTTTTCTTTAAAAGAGTTGATGGCTGCATCCCCGACCATCTGTTTTTTGCCCTCAAAATCTTCAATAAATGTACCTCTTCCCACATGACATTTTGTAAATCCCTGTTTTGAAAGATCCTCAAGGGCTCTTCGGATTGTGGCCTGAGTAACCCCTACATCCTTGGCAAAACAGGTGACTGACGGGAGTTTGTCGCCCGGTTTGAGCGTCTTGTTTATGATGGCCTGCTCCAGGCTGTCCCGTATCTGAATATATAAAGGTTGATCTGATTTTTTGTCGATTTCAATTTTAATCATAGGGTCTCCATAAATCAATATGGTATTAATATAGTATTAATTTAAAATCGTCAATAAAAAATTAAAAAATACTATATTAATAAGGATAAATAAAGATAAGGGCAAATAATTGATGTTGTGCACAAAATTTATATTTTATAATGAACAAAAATAAAAAAGTGTTGATCCTTCAATTAAAAAATATTATTGAATAAAGATAAAAAAATTCCGGAGTGATCTATTATTCCCGGATAATTAGGAGAGAAACCGGTTATCAACCTTTTTGAAAGGAATCAAACATGAAAAAAATTTTACTTTTTCTATTTTCTGCCTTTTTGTATTCAGTGCTTTTAAACCCTGCTGTTGCAGCAGACAAGGACACCTTTGTAAAAGCAGACTATGGAACGGAAAGAACCCTTGATCCCGGCACCGTATATGACACAACAAGCGGCATGAGGGTTTACAACATCTATGAAAGGCTTGTTGCCTTTGACGGCGCCTCCACTGAAAAATTCATCCCCGAACTGGCCGTGGAAGTCCCCACTTTTGAAAACGGCGGCATCTCGAAAGATGGAAAAACCTATACGTTCAAAATCCGAAAAGGTGTAAAATTTCATAATGGCGCAACCCTTACACCGGAAGATGTTGAATACTCATTTGAACGCGGCATGATTGTTGACCAGGCCGGCGGACCCCAGTGGATGATGCTGGAAGCCCTGACCGGTGAAGGTGGCACAAGAGACAAGGATAATAAAATAGTAGCCGGCATCTTTAAAAAAATCATAGATGCCGTTGAAGCTAAAGGCGACACGGTCATCTTCCACCTTCCTGTCCCCTACCCGCCACTGATGGGTATTCTATCCTATGCAAGTTCCTCCATCATCAATAAAAAATGGGCCATGGAAAACAAATGCTGGGACGGCAGGCTTGAAAATGCCGCCAAATTCAACGGCCCGGATTTCAACACCGAGCCTTTACAGAAAATCACCAATGGAACCGGACCTTATAAACTGAAAGAATGGGTTCCTTCAAATCAGTTTGTGTTTGAGCGTTTTGATGGATACTGGGGTAAAAAACCCTATTTTAAAAATGCCATTGTAAAATATGTCCCTGAATGGACCACCCGGAAACTCATGCTTCAAAACGGTGATGCCGATCAGGTCCAGCTGGATGCAACCTATATTGATGAAGTTCAGTCAATGAAAGGCGTTACCATATATAAAGTTCCTCAGCTGTCTTACACTGCCGCCATGTTCTGTCAGGCCATCAACCCCACCGGAAATCCGGACATTGGCAGCGGGAAGCTTGACGGCCAAGGCATCCCCCCTGACTTTTTTTCTGATATCCATGTCAGAAAAGCCTTTTGCCATACCATCAACTGGAAAGCTATGAAAGAGGATGTGGGCAAAAACCTGATTGAGCTGCCTGGTTCTCCGAATGTTATCGGTCTTCCTTATTATAAAGAAGTGCCGCTCTATGAATTTGACCTGAAAAAAGCTGAGGCGGAAATAAAACAGGCCTTTGGCGGGAAAGTGTGGGAAACCGGATTCAAGATGACTATTACCCATAATACGGGAAATGTCTTTAGAGAAGCTGCTGCCCACATGATGGCTGAAAACATGATGGCATTGAACCCTAAATTTAAGATCGAAGTCAGAAATATCGAATGGAAAGACTACACCGTAAAATACCGTCAGTTCGCCTATCCTGTGTTCATCATCGGCTGGGGTGCGGACTATCCTGATCCCCATAATTTTTTATATACCTTCATGCATTCAAACGGTGTGTACGCAAAATATGCCGGATTTAAAAATCCAGACGTCGATGCCCTCTGTGATGCCGGTATCCAGAACATAGATCCTGCCAAAAGAAAAGAAGCCTATTCAAAACTTCAGGATCTGTGGCGGGAATATGCTATTGGTAACAACGTGTATCAGAAAATCATGGTCAAACCGTATCGGTCCGAGATTAAAGGGTTTGTTGGAAATCCCATGTTTGATGATTCCCATGAGATCTTAAAAGACCTGTATAAATAATTCGCCTTAAACACAAAGAACCTTTCTGCAGGGGGCCACAAAACTCCCTGCAGATCAAACCTGCAACTTATAAGATGGTGTAGTTTTGACCACATTTATAGCAAGGCGTCTGATTTTACTGATTTTTGTAATGTTCGGGGTTTCCATTCTGATCTTCGGCCTCATGATGACCTTCAGCCCTGAAAGAAGGGCTGCTGTTTTTGTCACAACCCCTCAAATGTCAAAAGATATCCCGATGCTGATTAAAACCTACGGATTTGACAAACCCTTTTATATTCAATATTTCACCTGGCTAAAACAGGTATCGCATCTGAATCTCGGATACTCCCTTGTGGCATCCCGGTCTGTTACCGAAGCATTGCTGTATTATTTTCCCATTACCCTTGAGTTAAATCTTTTTGCCTCACCCTGCATTGTTCTTTTCGGAATCTGGATGGGCACCATTGCGGGTAGAAAGCCCAATTCCTTTTTTGACCATTTTTCAAGAATTTTCTCTATTGTGGGATGGTCTCTGCCCACCTTTCTGTTTGCCCTTGTCCTTATCATGATTTTTTACGGATATTTTCCCTGGTTTCCGCCCGGTGTGCTGAGCGACGATCTGACCATGTTTGTCAGAAATTCCGGCGAATTTAAACGATACACCTATCTTTATACCCTTGACGGTCTGTTAAACGGAAGACCGGATATTACCCTGAATGCCCTCAAATATCTTGTCCTGCCCGTATTGACCGAAGTCATCGTTATCTGTGCACTTCTGATGCGGGTGATGCGATCCGGAATGCTGGAAGAAATGTCCAAGGATTATATTATCACAGCCAAAGCAAAAGGGGCGGATGACAAAACCATTTATTTGAAGCATGCAAGACGAAATGCTCTGATCCCGGTGATCACCATTGCAGGCCAATTGATTGCATCCCTTATGGAAGGCAGCATTGCCGTTGAAATCATTTTCAACCGTCAGGGAATCGGCTGGTGGCTGGCCCAGTCTGCAACCCAGCTTGATATGCCGGTCCTCATGAGCATGTGCCTGGTTATGGCTGTCATCTTTGTATTGACCAATCTCATTGTGGACCTCCTTTATGCGTACATTGATCCAAGAATCCGATTAAGTTGAACATTAACGGCAAAATTTTATTATGTTAGAAAATCATCCCAAATTAAAAGAACTGAAATTTACTCTGGACCGGATTTTCCGGAACCCAACCGCCTTCATGGGGTTTGCCCTGCTTTTTTTCTTCATCGCCATAGCTGTCTTTGCCCCCCTGATTGCTCCCCCGAAAAACATCCATAATTCGTACATGATACCCCATGACGGGTATGGCGTAACCCCGAAACCCCCTTCTGAAAAATATATTTTCGGAACCACCACCGGGCAATATGACATTTTCTACGGGGTTGTCTGGGGCACACGGACTGCTTTTAAGATCGGCATATTTGTCATCAGCATTGCCCTTTTTATCGGCGTGTCGCTTGGCACCATTGCCGGGTATTACGGCGGCATCATTGATGAAACCATTATGCGGCTTGTGGATGTGGTGTTCGCCATCCCCTTTCTGGTCCTGGCCATGGCCATTGTGGTTGCTTTCGGCCGGGGGCTGGATAACATCATGATCGCCATCGCAGCCATTTTCTGGAGAAATTATGTCAGGGTCATCCGCTCCGGGATTCTAACCTTGAGAGACCAGGATTTTGTGGAAGCAGCAAAAATCATGGGCGTGTCGGATTTTAAAATAATGATCCGGCATATTATCCCCAACGCCGTATTTCCCGTTATGGTCATTGCCTTTATGGATTGCGGCTCCATCGTTTTAATAGCAGCATTCATGAGTTTCCTGGGTCTTGGCGCACCCCTCGGGTATGCGGACTGGGGGCAGATGGTAGCCATGGCCAGAAATTATATCGTGGGCCCTCCCGGAGACCCTTTGAAATTCTGGTATACGATTTTTTATCCGGGAACAGCCATTGTAATGTTTGTTCTGGCCTGGAATCTTATCGGGGATGCGCTGAGAGATGCCTTTGATCCAAAACTCAGACGACGGTAATGCTTTTTTCGGCCAAGCTGAAGAGGATTAAGATGACAGAGGTGATACACGGGAACTGTTTGAATGCAAAAACTAATTGAAATAAAAGATCTTATAACCAATTTTTATACCTATGAAGGCGTGGTCAAAGCCCTTAACCGGATCAGCCTGGATATTGATAAAGGCATCACATTCGGCCTTGTGGGTGAGTCCGGGTGCGGCAAAAGCGTTACGGTCCGGTCCATCATGCGCATTGTCCAGCCACCCGGTGTCATTGAAGGCGGACAAATCATTTTTTATGGTGAAAACAAGGCCGATGGAACGCAGAATCCTCCCATTGACCTCTTGCTGCAATCCGATGAGGAAATGAGGGACCTTCGGGGCGATCAGATCTCCATGATTTTCCAGGAGCCCAATGCAGCGTTAAATCCCATTCTCAGCATTGGAGATCAGGTATCTGAAAGCTTTTTATTCCATAAAAAAAAGGATATGGCAGGAACGATTTTAAAAGCTTTGAATGCCAAAGATAATAAAACCTGGCCCTTGATAAACGTCTATCTTAAATTCACCTATTCCCTTTTGCACCAAAATCCCCAGTCCAATTTTCTCAAATTTTTAAGCAGAATCCCCATGTTGAGCCTGTGGGAAAAAAGATTAGAAAAAGAAGCCCGGCGTCTGTCCATAGAGATTATGAAGAAACTGGCCATCCCCAATCCGGAAAAGATATTTGACAGCTATCCCCATAACCTGTCCGGAGGAATGAAACAAAGGATTGTCATTGCCATTGCGCTTGCCTGTTCCCCCATCCTCCTCATTGCCGACGAATCCACATCAAATCTGGACGTAACCATTCAGGCCCAGATACTGGAACTCTTAAATACACTGAAAAAAAATATCATTTCATCCATCCTTTTGATTACCCACGACCTTGGGGTTGTGGCTGAAACCTGTGACCGGGTGGGTGTCATGTATGCCGGAAATATCTGCGAGATTGCAGATGTCAAAGATCTGTTTCACTTCCCCAGACACCCTTACACTTCGGCCTTATTAGATTCCGTACCCAAACGAGCCCAGACAGGAGAGCTTGAAACCATTGAAGGAAATGTTCCCAATCTGGTGACGCCCCCTCCGGGGTGCAGGTTCCACCCAAGATGCAGACTCACCATGGATATTTGCAGAAAAGTCACCCCTGAACTCAAAGATGTCGGCCATAATCATCTGGTGGCATGCTATGCCGTAACCCCTTATGAATCAACAGGAACCATCTGACGCTTCTGATAAAATTATGGAAAAAATAATCCAATTAAAAAATCTGAAAAAATATTATCCCATCATCGGCGGCATCCTTCGAAAACCCGTCAATTTTGTAAAAGCCCTGGACGGAATCAATCTTGACCTTTACAGAGGGGAATGCCTCGGCCTTGTCGGAGAATCCGGATGTGGAAAAACGACGGCGGGAAAAGCCGCCATCCGGCTCCATGACGCAACAGACGGTGTTATCCTCTACTATCCCAAAGACGCTGGACAGCCCGTGGATATCACCCATATGGGCAGAACGGAATTAAAACGCCGAAATATCCGAAACAAGCTCCAGATGGTATTCCAGGACCCGACAAACTCCATGAACCCGAGAATGCTGGTAAAAAATATCATTGCTGAACCCATCCGGGAGACCCAAAATTTAAGCAGTCTTGACCTGGATAAAAAAATTAAAGAGCTGCTGAGTATTGTGGGCTTGGATAACCACCATATGCTGCGGTATCCCCATGAATTTTCAGGGGGTCAGCGCCAACGCCTGGCTATTGCAAGAGCCATTGCCGCCAACCCTGAATTCCTGGTCCTGGATGAACCCACATCCGCTCTCGATGTTTCTGTCCAGGCCCAGATCCTGAATCTTCTGAAAAAGCTGCAGCAACAATTGAACATGACCTATCTGTTTGTCACCCATCATCTCTTTGTGGTGAAATATATCAGCACCCGCCTGGCCGTCATGTATCTTGGGAAAATCACCGAACTGGCAAAAACAGACGATCTCTTTGATTCCCCCCTTCACCCCTACACCTTTGCCCTGCTGTCTGCTATTCCCGATGTGGATGTGGATAAAGCTCCAAACCGAATCATTCTTGAAGGTGACGTTCCAAGCCCCATAAATCCGCCGAACGGGTGCCGGTTTCACCCGAGATGTCCTTTCGCTGTTGAACAATGCCTTTCACAAGAACCTGATCTGGAAGATATCGGAAACGGGCATCAAGTCGCCTGTCACCGAAAACTTGAAATCCCAAAACTGGTTTCTGATAAATATGGCGCAATTTTCAACTGATTCCTTGCGTTGAAAGATAAACGCCTTGTTTTTTTTGTATACTTTCATGGAAAAGTATTGAATAATCTCTTCAATTATTAATTTATGATGTCTTTACCTTCTTGGCAGGAGAAACCGGATGATTCTTAAGGATGTGTGCCCTGAAAAACTCTTGACACCGGAAGAAAGTGTCAGAAGAATCAAAAATGGGTCAAGGGTCTTTATCGGTACTGGATGCGGAGAGCCTCAGTGCTTGATAAAAGCCATGATTGAGAACCCTTCCATCCAGGATATCGTGATTTATCAGATGCTTTCTTCCACCCTTTCACACTATGTCAATGATGAAAATTTTCTTTCAAGATTCTCCATTAAACTGTTTTTTATTTCCGTTCTCATGCGCCAATCTGCTTTTGAAGGGAAAATTGACTATATCCCGGTTTATCTGTCCCAGATTCCCAAACTCTTTGAAAGCCATGAAATCGGTCTTGATATTGCCCTTGTGCAGGTCAGCCCGCCGGACGATAATGGATATTGCAGCCTTGGCATATCTGTAGACATAACCCTTTCCGGCATGAATAACGCGGATCTGGTCATTGCCCAGGTGAATCCTGAAATGCCGAGAACCTGGGGAGACGGCATGGTCCACATTGATGAGATTGATTACCTTGTTGAGCATAAAGAACCCATTTTACAATCCATGCCCGGGATCAAAAACCAGACCGTAATTGAAAGAATCGGCCATTATGTAAATATGCTGGTGGATGACGGTGCCACCCTGCAGATCGGATTTGGCCACCTACCCGATGCCATTTTACCCTATCTCTCCGACAAAAAGGATCTGGGTATCCACACCCAGGTTATTACAAACGGATTTCTGCCTCTTTTAAAGGCCAAAGTCATCACCAATAAGAAAAAATCATATCTCAAGGACCGGGTGATTGCGTCTCTTTGCATGGGATCAAGAGAATTATATGATTATGTGGACAACAATCCCATTTTTTATTTCAAATCATCGGAATTTGTCAATGACCCCAATGTGATTGCAAAAAATGACAATTTCATTTCCATCAGTTCTGCGCTTGAAGTGGATCTGACGGGCCAGGTCTGTACAGACTCAAAAGGATATCTTTTTTACAGCGGCATCGGTGACCAGGTCGATTTTATCAGGGGGTCCTCCAGGTCCAAAGGAGGATTTTCCATTATTATTATCCCCTCCACAGCCCAGGACGGCAAGGTTTCAAGAATAGTCCCCCATTTGAGCGAAGGCGCCGGAGTGGCCGCTACCCGGGGTGATATCGATATTATTGTAACCGAATACGGTATTGCTGAGATGAGGGGGAAAAGCATTTACCAGAGGGTCATGGAACTGGCCAGGATTGCCCACCCCAAATTCAGAAAAGAGTTGATCGAAGAGGCCAAGAAAAGAAGATATATCTTTGCAGACCAGCTTCCCCCCACAACCCAGGATCTTCTATTTTTAGACCGGTATCTTTATTCAAAAAAACTGGCCAATGGGAAAAATATAGATTTTCGCCCGCTGCTTCCCTCCGATGAATTTGAATCCAGAAATTTTTATTATTCCCTTCAGGAAGATTCCATTTATTACCGGTTCTTCAATAAGCGGAAAGTGTTTTCAAGGGATATGCTTCAAAAGCAATGGGCTGAAGTGGACTATCGAAGGAATATGACCATTATTGGACTGATGCAGCTTGGAAAACGAAAACAGATCGTTGCCATTGGCTCCTATGCCGAAGCAGATGAAGATTCCGCAGAAGTGGCCTTCCTGGTTAAAGAGAGGCTTCACGGCATGGGAATCGGATCATTTCTACTGGATATCCTTGAAAGCATCGCAAGAAAAAACAATTATAAAAAATTTATCGCAACCGTCCTGGCGGAAAACCGGAAAATGATCAATGTATTCCAGAAAAAATATCCTGCTGCCAAACTCCTAAGAAGCCTGAGCGGTGAAGTTGAAATCGAAATGCTCTTTGAAACCGACACAGCCCAGTAATCCAGGATTTTGTTTTTAATCGCTCTTCATCTGCTTGTCTTTTTTTGAACTCAATTCCGGAAAATCCCAATAAAAATATTCATTTATTTTCTGATCAGGTGCCCCGCCTTCCTGTCTTGCGGCTTCATGCTGTCTTAATTCAATGCGCCTGATTTTGCCGCTGACGGTTTTGGGCACTTCAGGAACAAATTCAATAATCCTTGGAATTTTAAATTTGGGCAGAATCGTGATGGTATGTTTAAACAACTCCAGGGCCAGCTCCCTGGAAGCCTGATACCCTGAATTTAATATGACGTAGGCCTTTACAAGCTGATAGCGATTTGGGTCAGGCGCACCGACAACGGCTGCCTCCATTACTGAAGGATGCTCAATAAGGGCGCTTTCCACCTCAAAGGGGCCGATTCTGTAATCTGAGGATTTAATGACATCATCGGCTCTTCCCTCAAACTGCCAGCATCCATCTTCATCAAAGGATGCCCGGTCCCCAGTATAATAATAATGGTCAACAAACACTGAACTCATTTTTTCAGGACTGCCGATATATTCCAGAAACAATCCTTTTGCCCGCCATTTGTCCAGTTTCACGGCAATATGCCCCACCTGACCCGGCTCATGGATCTCATTGCCTTCGTTATCCACCAGCGCCACATCGTACATAAAAGAAGGGAAACCAAAATATCCGGGTTTAAGACGACCGGTCATCCATGGAGGATTTCCAATCATAGCCGTGGTTTCCGTCTGCCCATAAAAATCTCTTATCTCTGTTCCGGTATATTTTTTCCATCTTTCAATAACACTGGAGTTCAAGGGCTCTCCTGCACTGACGGATTGCCTGAGGCCGGAGAGGTTAAAAGAGTCAAGATTCATGTTGACAAACATTTTCCAGGCTGTCGGAGGGGCGCAGAAAGTGGTTATTCCATGTTTTGAAATAGCATCCAGATATTGTTCGCCATCCAGAACGGAGAATTTAAACCCGGTTGTGACGGCCCCCACATTAAAAGGGGCAAAAAAACTGGACCAGGCCCATTTTGCCCAACCCGGCGCACTTAAATTGTGATGAATATCATCGGGCTGAATACCGATCATTACTGTGGTTGACAAATGGCCCAAAGGATATGACCCGGCTGTATGGCCGACCCTTTTGGGAAGGCCTGTGGTCCCCGATGTAAAAAAACAAAAAAGGATCTCCTGGCTTTTTGTTCTTGCAGCCTCAGCTTCTGTGGATTCATTTTCAGTCTCTTCAAAAGATACCCAGCCTCCTTTTTTGCCCAGAACAAGCTTAACCCCGGGTTCGGTCCGGGTTTGTTCAAGGGCTTTATCAATGAGGCAGGCCCCATTCTCATCTGCCAGAATAGCCGCAGGAGAATAGGTTTCAAACCTGAATTCCAGTTCTCGTTGCGTCATTGTCATGGCTGTCGGCACCATCACGATTCCCGCCTTTATGCAGGCAAGACAGGCAAACCAGTTTTCAGGCAAAACAGGGCTCATCATATAAAGATTATCCCCTTTTTTTATCCCTGATTTATACAAAAAATTAATCAATTGATTGGCTTTTTGCAGCAGTTGTCTGTAGGTATAGATTTTAATCTCAAGAGTATCCATATCGGTCCAGATCAGGGCCTTTTTATCTGGGTTTTGACTGACATGAAGGTCTTCGAATATCTCGGCAGCCCAGTTGAAATATTCAGGGGTATCCATTGAATTGAGCCTTATGAACATTTCTCTGGCTGAGGCTTCCTTTTCAAGAGCGTTATCCATCATATTTATCCGGATGACTTCTTTAAAAAACTCTTTCATACCTGCAAAACACTCCTTGCAATCTTAGGTTGTCTTCGATTATAAAGGCAAAGGCCAAAATACTTGGTGTATAGATTATCACCATCAAGTTTGTCAAAGTTTTTTTCAGATAGCAACATAATATAACAGGAATCAAATCAGAACCAATTTTATGGAAAAAATCCCCATCAAGATCATACTTGCTCCTTTACAGGGGTTTACCGATGTAACTTTCCGAAATGTTTTTGCCGATCATTTTTCAGGTGTGGATGAAGCAATAGCACCTTTTATCCCTACCATGGGCAGAAAGAAGTTAAAGCTCTCAAGGCTCAAGGATGTGGCTTCCGAGAATAATAAAAACATACCCACCATCCCCCAGATCCTCGGGAACAATGCCGAAGATTTTATCTTTCTGGCAAACTGCCTCCATGATATGGGACACCAAAAAATCAATTGGAATCTTGGCTGCCCCCATGCCAAAGTGGCCAATAAAAACAGGGGATCAGGTTTATTAATGCATCCGGAAAAAATAGATGCCTTTCTGAACACTGTATTATCCGGAATCTCAAATACCCTTTCAGTCAAAATCCGGCTGGGAAGATTATCAAAAAATGAAATCTATAAACTTCTGCCTGTGTTTGACAAATACCCGCTGGATGAAATTATACTCCATCCAAGGACCGGCGTACAGATGTATGAAGGAACCCCGGATCATGATGCCTTTGGAAAAGTGCTTCTTTTAAGCCGCCACACCTTTGTTTACAACGGCGACATAACGGATTTGACTTCCTTTAATAGCCTTTATAAAAAATTTCCAAATATCCGGACTTTCATGATCGGCCGGGGTCTTCTTTCAAACCCATTTCTCGCTGAGACCATAAAAGAAATTTCTTCAAATGAGAATAAAATGACCCGGCTGAAAAACTTTCATGATGATCTTTATTCTGGCTATCAAAAAATTTATTCAGGTCCTGCCCATCTGATCGGACGAATGAAAGGATTCTGGAGCTATCTTGGCCCTTCTTTCAGAAAAAAGGACAAATCATTGAAAAATATTATGAAATCAGACTCCATAAACAGATACAAGGACACATCTGCAGACTTCTTTTCGTTGGAATCTGGATTTATATATTGAAGTATCTATAAACCGTGATTAGATTCAGGCAACCGATCCTTGACGGATGTCAATCATCGATCCAACAAAGAGGGCAATCGCCATGAAATATTATTTTAGTTTGTTTTTTATCCTTTTTGCTTTACTGATCATTCCTTCCTGTCAAATGACACCAACCCCTGTATACCCGAAAGACTATCAGGACGGATATGATTTTGGAGAAAACCTTGCAAAAATGGATTCCATGGAATGTTTGAGTTCAGGTCTTTTTGGTAATAATTCCTTAATCATAGACCTGTTGGAAAAAAAGCATCGGAATGAACTGGACAGTAAAAAATCAAAAGTTTTTATGCAAGGATTTAAAAAAAGCTACCGATACTTTATTGAAATCTATTATCCGGCTTATTGCAAAGATTAAGCATGACAAATCTCTTTAATATGCCCCAGGTATGACGCCATGCCTTTAAAAAAAATATCATTATGGTCGGCTCCTTTGATTTCTAAAAATGTTTTACTGCTGGAACCACAGGCATCGAAGAGGGCTTTGCCTTCAGAAAACGGAATGATATGATCAAACTCGGCATGAATCACAAGACAGGGATTTGAATACGTTTTTATTTTATCAATATTTTCATCCCCCTGCCCTTCCTTGAACCCTATGAGGTAAGGATCTACCCCCAATTTTCTCAACAATGGGGAAATGCGGGCAAAACCGCTTTCAATGATCAGGCAATCAAAGTTGTCTGACCTTGTGGAACCCAATTCAACTGCAGGCGCGCTTCCAAGAGATCTGCCCATGACACAGAACGGGCCGGTCAGCTTTTTTTTCTGCCTATAAGTTGTCACAAAATCAAACACCGTGTGACAATCCCTGATCATTGATGTAACCGTGGGCGTTCCGCTGGACTGCCCATATCCCCTGTAATCCACAACCAGAAAATTCAAATCTATTCCGTTATAGAACCTTGCAAAATCATCATAGTCAGATACGATTTCACCATTGCCGTGGAAAAAAAGAAGCAAGGGCGCATCATGCCGGACAAAATGGAAAGCAGCTGACAGATAGACGCCTTCATCAGCCCGGATCATGATATCCTCCCGGTTGCTCTGGACGGGTCTGTATCCATTTCCAAACCGCGGATGAAAAAGATATCTCAATACCCGTGGCTGATCCAGAACCGAATAATTTCCAATATTCCATTGTGTCACGGGTCCTCTCTTTAAAAATTCCTCTATCATTTTGATTCTGTGCCCCTGACAAGGGTCACAAGCAGTCCCATCACTGAAAGGCCAACACCGGTTATCATGGCCCGCCGAAAACTGATCAGGAAAACCGGTTCCATTGCCGCTGTGTATTTTTCAAGGCTTGCGCCGTGGGTCAGGGATGAAAACGAGGATGAAAAAATTAGCCCGGCCAGGGCTACACCTGTTACCATCCCCATATTTCTCGCCGTAGCAACGGCGCCTGAAGCGATTCCCCGCCGGTAAGGGGGGATGGAACTCATGATGACCGTATTGTTTGGAGAAACATAGAGGGCTGTCCCGACTCCCGCAAGACCAACCCGCCATAAAAGTGATAAAACCCCCTGGGATGGCTGAGCCGTTAACAAAGAGACAAGGGACAGCATCAAAATACTCATACCGATAAAACACAACCGTCTGGACCCGAACTTATCATACAGAATTCCTGAGACCGGACTGATGACAAGGAGAAACAAGAAAGGAACAATCATGATAAACCCTGTCTTTGAAGCAGAAAACCCACAGGGATAGGTAAGATAAAAGGGCATTAGAAAGACCATGACAAAAAGAGCGGCAAATAAAAGAGCTGCGCCGATCACTGGAAATAGAAACAGCCTGATTTTTAAAAGCGCCATATCAAATAGAGGGTATGGGGTCAGGGATTCATTCAGGGCAAACCCGATACCAGCCAGAAGAGCCGCCCCTGCGCACGAGAGAGACAGCAGTGAAAAAGCCCCCCATTTTGACAACTGCGTCATGAAAAGAATAAAACAGGATAATACAAGGATTAAAAGAAGGCTTCCCATTATATCCAGGGGTTCGCCACTGCTGCCGGCCGCTTGAAAATCCTTTAAAATAATCATCCCGCCAAGGGCAGCGGCAATACCAATGGGGATATTGATATAAAAGATGTATCGCCATGAAAGATATTCCAGGATAATTCCACCGACAACAGGTCCAATGGTAAGCCCGGCGGCCACCACAGCCCCGATCATGCCAAGCGCTTTTCCCCGTTCCCGGACCGGAAAGGCATCCACCACCAGAGCAGGAGAACAGGCCATCAGCATGGCCGCTCCAAACCCCTGGATACACCGTGAAAAAATCAGAAAAAAAGCACTTCCGGCCATACCGCACAAAAGAGAGCCAGCCACAAACACAGTGAACCCCATAACATAAACAGGTCTTCTGCCTTTTATATCGGAAAGCCGGCCAAAGGTTAAAAGCAAAGCGGAAACCGTTACAAGATATATCAGGACAACCCACTGGATGGTTGGAATATGGGTCTGTAAATCCTTCATCATATAAGGAAGGGCCACATTAACAATACTGGAATCCAGTGTGGACATGAAAATGGATGTCGCCACGAGAAAGAATATCTGCCACTTTTTTTGAAGTACAAAGGCCATAACTGAATTCCAATCTTTCTGTTCTGAAAAGATTATGTTATATCAGACCAGTTGACAAGAAAAATCAAAACACATTGAGGAAACCATGGCCACTGTCAATGATATTGTTCTTTTATACCTTGAAGACACACCTGTGTCCTTTGCCAGGATTGAAAGCATCCTGCCGGATGCTAAAAAAGACTGGTATCATGTCCGGTTCCTGATGCTTCAGATTCCTATGCAGGTTGTGTCGTGGGTTTTGAAAAATGATTATATCAACGGTCATGAATTCTTTATGAACGGTAAAAAAATGAGGCTGGAAAAAGTTGAAACCCCTGGTGAAGATCTCCCGGTTTCACCCGCTCCCACCCGAATCAAATTGAAAACAAAGGATAAATTCGACCCGGAGCAGAAAAAACAGGGCCGGATTATCTCTTTTTCTGATTTTAAAAAAAATCATGAGCCTGAATCCGGCTAAAATTTTATCTGCCTCACGACGAACCGATATCCCTGGTTTTTATATGGGCTGGTTCATGGATTGTATCCGCCGTGGTTTTTTTGAAGTCAAAAACCCCTATACCCGAAAGGTTAAAAGAGTTGATGTGTCAAAGGAATCCATTCATTCCATTGTCTTCTGGTCAAAAAACTATGAGGTCCTTATTCATAGCAAAGCTGGTGAAAAACTGAGAACCCTTGGATTCAACCTGTATTTCAATTTTACCATAAATTCAGAGTCCCCCCTGCTGGAACCTGGGCTCTTGCCTTTAAGCCAAAGACTGGTCCAGCTAAAGCAGCTTGCATCCCTGTTCGGTCCCGAAAACATTGCCTGGCGTTTTGACCCTATCTGTTTTTATAAAACAGCGCCGGATGGCAATGAAATAAATAATCTTTCAGATTTTTTTCTTATTTCGGAACAGGCTTCCGCGCTTGGAATAAAAAAATGTGTGACAAGTTATTTGGATATATACCCTAAAATTAATAAAAGACTGGCTTTTTTATCCCGAAAAAAAGAGGCAAACCTTATTTTTACTGATCCTCCCCTGAAAAAAAAAATACAGGTGATACAATGGATGGAAAAACATCTTTTAAAACTCGATATGAACCTTTCTCTTTGCTGTGAAAAAGAATTATTTTCTCATCTGGAGACCGGCACAAGGGTTCTTGAAAATGCCTGCGTGGATGGAATTCTTTTAGAAAAAAATTTTGGGGGGCTTCCTGAAACCAAAAGAGATTTTGGTCAGCGTTCAAAACAGGGATGCAGATGCACCCAATCCATAGATATCGGGTCCTATGATGAACACCCCTGCTTTCATAACTGCATCTTCTGCTATGCCTCCCCCGATATCGATAACACACAAAAAAAAGACAGAGCTCAATGAAAATCAAAGACCTTCTCATTCATGGAAAAACATTTTTAGCACCCCTTGCCGGGATTACCAACCTGCCCTTCCGGCTTCTTGTGAAACAATGCGGTTGTGCAGTGGTCTCTTCTGAAATGGTCAGCGCCAAGGGTTTTTTCTATAATTCTGAAAAAACCATGAAACTGTTGTCCTCAAAAAATGAAGAGCAGCCTCTATCCATTCAGCTCTTCGGCGCTGATGCAGATTTGCTGGCAAACTGCGCCAAGGCGGTTCAGGATATGAAAGCAGCAGAAATAATTGATATCAATTTCGGGTGCAGTGTAAAAAAAGTTGTCAAACAGGGGGCCGGGGTTGCTCTGATGAAACAGCCTGAACTTGCGCATATCATATTATCTTCTATCCGGAAGGCCATAGAACTTCCCTTGACCATCAAGATCCGCTCCGGATGGGACTCTTCCGGACAGGATGCATTTAAAATAGCACAAATTGCACAGGCTGCCGGGGTCGATGCCGTGATTCTGCACCCCAGAACAGCGGGTCAGGGATTCAAAGGCAGGGCGGACTGGACCCTGATTAAAGAACTGAAGAAAAGAATTTCCATACCGGTTATCGGCAATGGCGATATTACCTGCGTTGAAGACGCCCATAAGATGTTAACGGTTACCGGGTGTGATGCTGTCATGGTGGGAAGGGCTGCCTTGAGCAACCCGTTTATTTTCTCACAGATTGATTCTTTTCTTGAAACAGGCAGATATCAGGTGCCTTCCCATCCGCAGATATTCAGCGCCATGGGGCATCTGATCCATGGCTATATTGATTTTTTCGGAGAAGAGATTGCCTGCAGGATGCTCCGGGGCAGGCTGTCATGGTTTGTCAAAGGGATACCCGGATGTTCATCCTTTAGAAAAAGGCTTTCCGCGATTGAATCCGGAAATCAGGCCCTGACTCTCATCAAAGAATTTGGAACTCTTATAAGTTAGGTCTTTTCTCTTTTTTCATACACAGCTGTTGCAAGAGAGCTGATACCGCCTCTTGGTGTAAATTCGCCGGTAACTTCCATGCGTAACGGATTTAACACCTGAACCAGATCATCCAGTATTTTATTGACCACATGCTCATAAAACATGCCGACATTCCTGTACTGCAAAAGATAATATTTCAATGATTTAAGTTCGACAATGGTTTGATCCGGTCGATATTTTATGGTAATGCAACCGTTGTCCGGCAGCCCGGTCATCGGGCAAACCGATGTATATTCCGGCTGCCGGATGGTGATATCAATGCTTCTCTTTGATTTATAGGCATAGGGAATCGATTCAAGAATTTCCGCTTTGACAGTGCCGGGGTCCTCGGTTTGATAATTGGTCTTATAGGTTTTATTTTCAACCATTTTAATGTTTCCCCTCTCATATTATTAACAGAAAAATACCTTTTAGCATAAAAAAAATTCTGCTTCAAACGAATAAAACAACGAAAAGGCGCATCCATATCGCCATTTCAAAAATCGTAAAAAAAGCTTGACAAAGATCTCTAAAAAAAGGATATATATGCAGCTTTTATGTGAAGCCGTTAGCACTATAAGCCCTGTAACTTTTATAAAATCCATAAGTTGCAAAATCCCAAGTTACCTTTGTCAAATCCGGTGTCACCGGTTGGCATTTAAATAGTCCAAGGAGGATATGAACTAAATGAACGACTTTTTACAAAGCCTGAGAAATGGTCAGGCTGAAAAACCGCGTGCCCCAAAAACACGCAAGAACTTTGATAATTCCTATCATTACACCACCCAAAGATTTAATTCATATGGCGGAGGATACCAGAATACCAGGAGCCAGAATGCAAAAAGACCCCCTATCCCGTCACTTCAAGGCGGAAATGGGTTACCCGTGGACGAGACATCGGTTACATCCATGCTTGCAGAAGCCATTGAAAATCTGTGCAGCCATATTGAAACCCTGGCAAAGAATCAAGATTACCTGATCAATGTCCAGGAGAGAACTGCGGATATGCTGGAACGCCAGGCTATTGCCATTGAAAGAATTGTCGAACATCTGAACATCGCCCCCGAACTTAGCGCTGAAGAATCCATGGAAGAAAATGAACCGGCAAGAGTATTTGAGCATCACTATGTTACTCCGCAAAAATCCGAACCTGTTCCAATTGCATCTGTAGAAGCCACGGTTGAAGCTACAGCACCTGAAAAATCCTCCATTCGAATAAGAAAAAAAGTCGTCACTGAAAAACCAAAAGAAACCGTTCCAACAGGATCCCAGCTTCTTGGTCGCGAAGCCGTAATGGATATTATCCATACCATGCGCAGTGGAGGTGCCACATTTGATCAGGTTGCCGCCCGGTTAATTGAACTTGGGCAACCCACTTTCTCAGGCCGTGGCGAATGGCATGCACAAACCATTCACAGGCTTTGCAATAAAAAATAAGCCTGTCTTCCATAATGATGATAAGAGAGCGGGAAGGTATTTCTCCCGCTCTCTTTTATTTTAAAGATGTCATATATTCTTCCCACTCGGAAGGAAGGAATTTTCTTTTTTTCGTATTACAGTTTTTGCAGCAGGCAGCTATATTGAATTTTTCAGTCTTCCCGCCCCTTGAAAGCGGAATAATATGATCCATGGTCAATTCCCCTGGGAGAAAATTTTGTTTGCAATAATGGCAAATTCCCAAGGAGCATCTCCGTTTCCACCACTGGCTCGATCTGAGCTTTCTGGCCTTGTCCCGTTCTTTTTTCAGGTGGACGTCATCTGTTAAATTAGAAAATAGATCCATTTCACTAATAGCCGAACTCAGAGAGGATTCTTTCGTTTTCAACCCAATTTTTTGTTACTTTCACAAAAAGTTTCAAGAGGACTTTTTTACCGGTCATTTCTTCAATATCCTTTCGTGCTTTTTCCCCTATTTTTGTCAGCATGGCTCCCTTTTTCCCGATAATGATCCCTTTCTGAGAATCCTTGATGACATGAATGCTTGCATGAATGACAATGAGCCTTTTTTCAACGGTAAAAGCATCAACCGTAACTGCGCTTGAATAAGGGATTTCCATCCCGGTCAACCGGAATACCTTTTCCCTGATCATCTCTTTTACAAGAAACCTTTCCGATACATCGGTCAGTGTTTCCTCCGGATACAATCTTGGGCTTTTTTGCAATGAAGTCTCAATTTCATTTAAAAGATCATCAACCTGGATATTCTTTTCTGCCGAAACAGGGACAATGGCTTTGAAATCATGCAATTTTTTAAATTCCTCAACCAGGGTATAAACCTGATCCTTTTTTACAAGGTCGATTTTATTTAAAGCCAGAATCACTGTTTTTTGTGTTTTTTTCAGTTGAACAAGAATCATTTTTTCTGCAGTATGATTTCTTGAAAAAGCGTCAATCATAAACAGGATAATATCCACATCCTCCATGGCCAGAATGGCCTGATCAACAATTCTCCGGTTAAAAAGGCTTTTACTCCTATGTATCCCCGGGGTATCAATAAAAATAATCTGGGATAAAGGTCTGTTGACAATGCCCAGAATCCTGTCCCGGGTAGTCTGGGGCTTTTTGGATGTGATGGAAATCTTTTGCCCCAGGACCTGATTGAGGAGTGTTGATTTTCCGGCATTGGGAGCACCTATAATGCCGACAAATCCGGATCGGATATTTTCTTCATCTGTGTTATTCATTATTCCAATCCAATAAATTCATAATTTCCAGCCATATAGTATCTCTTCCAAGCTTTGTCTTTGATGAAAAAAGAATCGCACTGCTCGTTTCCCGGTTCATCATGGAACAGATTGAGGCAAGTCTTTTTTGCTGCTGTGTTTTTGACAGCTTGTCGGATTTGGTCAATATTAAAAGATAAGGCTGTTCACGACCTTCCAGCCATTTCACCATTTCAAATTCCTCTTTTTCAGGGTCTCTGCGGATATCGATCAATAGAACCAGCCCCAGAAGATTCTTGCGCTCGGAAAGATACTGATTGATCATTGGCTGCCACTGGGACCTTATTTCTCTGGACACTTTTGCATATCCATACCCTGGAAGATCCACAAATGAAAGATCTTCATTTATCAAAAAAAAATTAATCAGCTGGGTGCATCCGGGCTTTGCACTTGTTTTCACCATATCTTTCCGGTTCATCAGGGCATTGATCAAAGAGGATTTCCCTACATTGGAGCGTCCTGCAAAGGCAATTTCAGGAAAATCATACTCCGGATACTGGGATGGTTTGACAGCACTTTTAACAAACTGGACTGTTTTAATGATCATAATTGTTTTTTTAAATAGCCTTCCACACGGTCGAGACCGGTTTTCAGATTTTCCATGGAATTGGCATAGGAAAATCGCAGATAGCCCTCTCCGTTTGAACCGAAATCAATCCCCGGAGTCACCCCGACATGGGCTTTTTCAAGGATATCAATGGCAAGGGCATAGGAGTCGGTTGAGATGTGCCTGGCATTGACAAACACATAAAATGCTCCGGTGGGTTTTGCTGCTATCCCAAACCCCATCTTCTCCAGACGGTCAATCACATAAATGCGTCGAGTATTGTAGATTTCCCTCATGGCCTGCGTTTCTTTATCCGCATGTGTCAGAGCAGCCGCTCCTGCCAGCTGGACGACTGAATTGGCACAGATGAAAAAATTCTGTTGCAGGACCTGCAATGCCCGGACAAATTCCAGAGGCGAAATCAGATAGCCCAGTCTCAGGCCTGTCATGGCAAAAAGTTTGGAGAACCCGTTCAACACAAAGGCTTTATCTGTAAATTCAAAGATTGAATGTTCTTTTCCCTCATATACCAGACCATGATAGATTTCATCGGAAATGATGTAAAGGTTATTTGCCCTTGCAATATCCGCAATCTCTTTCATCCTCTCACGGGGAATGACAACCCCGGTGGGATTTGCCGGAGAATTGATAAAAATAGCCTTTGTTTTGGATGTAATCTTTTTTTGAATGGCATCCGGTGTAAAAACAAACCCCTCGTCTTCATAAACGGGAATCATAACCGGGACCCCCTGGACATAGGTGATGAAATTGGCATAGCAGGCATAATGGGGGTCGGAAATAATGATCTCATCCCCTGGATTGACAAGGGCTGAAAACAATAACAGCATGGCCGGAGAAGTCCCCGATGTCACAAGTATCCGGCCCGGATCAATGAAGGTATTATAGGTTTTTTTATGATAGTTGCTGATGGCCTCTCTCAACCGGATATCACCAAGGCTGTGGGTATAATGGGTCTGATTGCTTAGAAACGCCTCTATACCGACTTTATTGACACATTCCGGCACATTAAAATCAGGTTCCCCGATTTCCATGTGAACGACATCAATCCCTGATGCCTCCATCTTATGGATTTTTTCCAGAATCTCCATCACAATAAACGGCTTGATCTGATGACATCGTTTTGCAGGTTCCATTTACAGCACCTTATTCAACGGGTATTCAATAATGCCTTCAGCACCGGCTTTCAGAAGCCTTGGGACAAGATCCCGGACCAGCCCTGTATCCACAATGCTTTCCACGGAATACCAGTCAGAATTATACAAGGATGCAATGGTGGGTGCATTCAGACTGGGCAGAAGAGAAACAACCTTTGCGATTTTATTTTCAGGCACATTCATTTTTATCCCGACCAGCTTTTCAGCCAGAAGCGCGCCCTGAAGCAGCATGGCGATCTGTTCTATTTTTTCCCTTTTCAGGGTGTTTTCCCAGGCTTTTTTATTGGCAATCAACTGAGTGTTGGTCTGCATCATATCATGGATCACCCTCAGATTATGCGCTTTTATAGTGCTTTCGGTTTCCGTGATTTCAACAATGGCATCGGCAAGTCCTGAAACAATCTTTGCTTCAGTTGCGCCCCAGGAAAATTTCACATTGACATCAATATTCCTTTGCCTGAAAAACCGGGTTGTAAACTTGACAAGTTCAGTTGAAATGGTTTTCCCGGAAAGATCTTCCAGGGTTTTTATGGGGGAATCGCTGGCAACGGCGATCACCCATCGTGCCGGTCGGTTGCTGACCTTTGAGTAAACAAGATCCGTCACCACATGGACATCGGATTCATGCTCGGCAATCCAGTCAAGCCCTGTCAATCCTGCATCAATAACACCGCTTTCAACATTGATGGACATTTCCTGGGCACGACAAAGGGCGCATTCAATTGAATCATCATTAATATCAGGGAAATAGCTTCTTCCTTCAACACTGATTTTCCATCCGGAACGCTTGAAAAGATTGACGGTTGCGTCCTGAAGACTTCCCTTGGGTATTCCTAATTTAAGTATTTTTTCCATTATTTATATACCTCGTCCGGGTCAAAAACGATTGACTCCGTTATCTTTAGATTATTTTCTTCCAACCTTGAAAAAAAACAGCTTCTATAGCCTTTATGGCAGGCTGCACGGCCGATCTGCTCAACCTTTAACAGAATCGTATCCAGATCACAATCCACCCTGATTTCTTTTACATGCTGGATATGACCGGAGGTCTCGCCTTTTACCCACAAGGATTTCCTTGATCTGCTGTAATAAACTGCCTTTTTGCTTCTCACGGTTTCATCAAAGGCCTGTTCATTCATATAGGCAAGCATCAGGACCTCCCCTGTTGTGTAATCCTGGGCAATGACGGGAATAAGACCATTGTTCTTTTTAAAATCAAGTTTTATCGAAGACATCTAAACAAACTCCCCGTGTTTTGTAGTAATCAAAACTTAATTAAATAGCCGGTATTGTTAAAAAAGTCAATTTTTAATTCAACCCATCCCAATAGTAAAAGGATACGTTTTCATAACTGTTGCCTTCTCTTTGGCAATCTGGTAATAACCAGAAAAAATCAAATATTTGAATGGGTATTATGGCAAAAATAAAAAGCAAATCCGAGGTACTCAAACAGAGAAGCAAAAAAAAACAAACTCATATCATCCTTTCCTTAATGAAATGGATGTTTATTTTTTTCATATTCTTAGGTCTTCTTGGAATTGCAGGCCTTGTGGGGCTTTATTATTATCTGAATCAGGATCTGCCCAAAATCAACACTCTCGGGGATTACCATCCACCCATCGTTACCAATGTTTTTTCAGACGACGGAAGAAAAATCGGTGAGTTTTTCGAGGAACGAAGAATTGTCATTCCCTTATCTGAAATGCCGAAGAACCTTATCAATGCATTTGTTGCAGCAGAAGACTCAAGATTCCGGGAACACCCTGGAATTGATGTTATATCCATTCTCCGGGCATCGCTGAAAAATGTCCAGGCCGGTGAGATAGTTCAGGGAGGTTCCACCATTACCCAGCAGGTCACCAAATCCTTTCTCCTGACCCCGGAACGAACCTATAAAAGAAAACTCAAAGAAGCCATTCTTGCCTATAGAATTGAAAAAAATTTTTCAAAAGATGAAATTCTCTTTCTTTATCTGAATCAGATCTATCTAGGTCACGGCGCCTATGGCGTGGAATCGGCATCTGAAAATTATTTTGGCAAACACGCGAAAGATCTTAACCTGGCAGAATGCTCAATACTGGCCGGACTGCCCCAGGCACCGAGCAAGTATTCGCCCTTCAGCTTTCCGGACAAGGCAAAGCAGCGGCAGATCTATGTGTTAAACCGCATGAAAGAAGACAACCTTATTACAAATCTTGAGGCTACGGAAGCGATTAATCTGAAACTGGACATCAAGCCGCGAAAAAACTGGTTCATTGAGAGCGTGCCCTGCTACACGGAACATGTGCGACGCTATGCCGAAAAAACCTATGGCAAGGATGTCCTTTATAATCAAGGCCTTCAAATCCATACCGCCGTCAACATTGAACTCCAGAAATTCGGAACAGATGCAGTAACCCAAGGTCTAACGGAACTGGACCGGCGCATGGGATACCGGGGGCCCCTGAAAAATATTCCAGCCCTTCAGATAGAAAACTTCTGCCGGGAAGTATCTGAAAATATCGGCAATTCCATACTGGAAAAAGATACCCCCTATCAGGGAGTTGTCCTCAACGTTGATGATGAGCATGCCCTCACCCGGGTCAGGGTTGGAGATTTCCAGGGAACCATCAGGCTTGAAACCATGACTTGGGCAAGAAAACCCAATCCTGAGCTTGCTGATTATGAAGCAAAAGTAAAAAAACCTTCCCAGGTTTTCAGGCCAGGAGATATCATACTGGTGAAACTTCTCAATGATTCCACAAAAGACAGTGACCTTGAATTCACACTGGACCAGGAACCTGTTGCCGAATCCGCCTTATTGAGCATTGAAGCAGAAACCGGTCATGTCAAAGCAATGATCGGCGGCCGGGATTACCGAAACAGTCAATTCAACAGGGCCTATCAATCCAGACGCCAGCCGGGGAGCGCCTTTAAACCCGTTGTTTATGCTGCGGCTCTTGATAAAGGGTATACAGCAGCGACTGTAATTATTGATTCTCCCGTTGTTTTTGAAGACCCTTATAGTGATAATATCTGGAAACCCCGCAATTACGGAGAGAAATTTTATGGCCCCACTCTTTTTCGTGAGGCGCTTGCAAAATCAAGGAATATTGTCACCATCAAAATCCTGCAGGATATCGGGATAGACTATGTTATCGATTATGCAAAAAAACTTGGCATCACTTCCGAAATCAACCGGAATCTTTCCATTGCCCTTGGTTCTTCCGGTGTCTCCCTGCTTGAGCTTGTCAATGCCTATTCCGTATTCTCCAATCTGGGATATTTCATTGAACCTGTTTTCATAACAAAAATCGAAGACCGTAATGGTAAAACGCTGGAAAGCTCTCAGCTGATTCGAAAAAAAGTGATTGATATGGGCACAGCCTATATTATGACCAGCATTTTGGAAAGTGTTATAAAAATAGGAACTGGGAAACGGGTTCAGGCCCTTAACCGACCCGCCGCAGGAAAAACCGGAACAACCAACAACCTCTTTGATGCATGGTTTCTGGGCTATACACCAAGATACACCACGGGCGTCTGGGTTGGACTTGACCAGGAAGCCTCTCTTGGCAAAGACGAGACCGGTTCAAAAGCTGCCGCTCCCATATGGCTCGAATACATGAAAAAAGCCCTGGAAGGAAAACCGGTCAGATCTTTTACAGTACCGGAAGGAATTGTATTTGCAAGGATTGACGCCAGAACAGGTCTCCTGCCGAATCCAAATTCGCAAGAAACTATATTTGAATGTTTCAAAGAAGGCACTGTTCCGACAGAATCTTCCCCCAAACCGGACAAGGCTTCTGATGCTGAAGACTTTTATAAGGATGGGACCTGATCAGAATCTGATTTCCAGACCTCGTTAAAAAACCGAAACGTATTCTGATAGCAGATTTTATCAATTATCCTAGAAGCAATCCCCATTCTCTCCATTTCCATCACTATCAGCGGAAGTGATTGAACTCCGTCCACTCCTTGCGGCAGGCTGTCTACGCCGTCAAAATCACTTCCCAACCCAAGACAGTCTTCTCCACCGACATTTAAAATGTGTTTTGCATGTTCTACCAGCAGGGAAAGCGGGGCGTCCGTTAAACCGGCCAAGGTCTTCCGACTGATTTCCCTGACGTCCTGAAATGTCATGGTCTTATCTTTAAGCCCTTTAATGACCCTGTCCCGATTGGCCTTTTCATGTTGATAGTATTCAGAACTGATAAACCCTGATCCAAAGACAAGTCCGATGATACCTCCTCTCTGGGCAATGATCCGAATCATGTCATCGTTCAGATTCCTGTTATTGGGGCAAATTTTTCTAGCATTGGAATGGCTTGCCAGAAAAGGAGTTTTTGTAATGGCGGCAATATCATAAAAAGCCTTGTCCGAGGCATGGGATACATCAACGATGACCCCTAGTTCATTGCAGTAGCGGATAAGATGTTCACCCAATTTTGTCAGCCCGCTGTTATTTCCAAACACAGTGCCGCAGAATTCATTGTCATCCCAGGCTATGGTGAGAAGCCGGACACCCCTTTTATAAAAATGTTCCAGCATCTCCACCTTCCCCATCAAAGGGGTTGCACCTTCAATAGCAATGATCACGGCTGTTCTCCCGCTTGATTCCAAAACCAGAGAAAGCGCTTTGGATGATGTGGCCAGAGCCAGCCTGTCATTGTGGGCCCCAATCATGTTTTCAATGGAATCAATATAGGCATTGCAGGCTTGAAACGGATTATCAAACCGGTCTGACCCATGAACAAAACAGGCAAATACTTGAGCCGCTACATTTGAAGAAATCATGCCGGACAGGCTGACATGAAGATCCGATGACGCACCGACATCATATCCTTCTTCAACTATTTTCCGGATGGTATCGCAATGGAGATCAAAAAACTTCATGCTGTTTTTCCTTTATTCATCTGATCATGCCGGCAAATTTCAATTTCATCAATGGAAAGCGCTTCATCCATGTGGACCAGAAACCGATGCTCTGGGTATCTTACATTCAATTTCTTCATATTGCTGTTTTTTTCTCCTCTCAAACGGGACACAGATCGCGGATGAACCTTGAGCAGAATCTCTTCTGAGATTAAAAGATCCGGACGTTGGTCAAATTTATCACAGACAGTGTCAAACAGAATCTCGGAAAAAACAAGGTGCCCGAATGCCGGATGCCATGGGCCTGCAAGGACCATGGACGGGTCTTCCATCATATCCGATGCCTGAAGCCCCATGCGGATCACACCCACACCAAAGGACTGAAATATGTGATACATTTCTTTTACAAGCCGGATCGTTTCAGGCAGATCCAGGGGATTGTAGCGGCCATGGGTGTACCATTTTCCTACCAGACTGCCTTTGAGTACCAATAAAGGATAGATCCGCGCAAAGTCAGGAAAAAGCCCGGCGATTTTTTTTGTACTCTCCATTAATGATTTCTCATTGTCCCCTGGTAACCCCACCATGACCTGGACTCCGATTTTCACCGGAATTTGTCTCAGCAGATGGATGGCACGGATGGTATCAAGGCTTTTGTGCCCTCTTTTGGATGCAGAAAGGACCTCGTCATTCATGGACTGGACTCCGATTTCAACGGCGGATATGGGATATGGTGCAATTAATTGAAGGGATTCTTTTGTAATGGTATCGGGACGGGTGGAAAACCTGATGCCATGAATTTTATTTTCAAGGATATAGGGTTTTGTATGCTCCAGCAAGCAGACAATGGTTTCCCGGCCAAGTCCCAGGAAATTCCCCCCGAAAAAGGCAATTTCCACCTTTTCCCGCCTGCCTTGATATTTCAGGTATTGGCTGACCACTTCTTCAATTTCAAAAGGGCCCGGCAATGGTATTTTTTTTTCAGTGATAATGGACTGGTTGCAGAATGCACACTGGTGGGGGCAGCCGGAATGAGGTATAAATAAGGGAATGACAAGGGGTTTTTCCGGCAGATTCATAGGCAGACCATCAGGGAAAAGCATCTTTCAGTTTCTTTAAGATTTTTTTTGCCGTGTCCTGTTCAGCCGCTTTTTTGGTTTTCCCGAATCCTCTGGATTCAAGACCAAAAAGGTTTAAACACATCTCAAAGGTTTTATCATGATCCGGTCCCGTCTCCTTCACCACAACATAGCAAGGGGTAGTGACACCCCTTTCCTGAGCATACTCCTGAAGTCTGCTTTTATAATCAATGGTTTTTTCATTTGACACCATATCATCAATGATTTCATTAAAAAGATACCTTATCAGTCCACAGACCTGTTCATACCCGCCGTCAAGATACACAGCCGCAATCACAGCCTCAAATGCATCCGACAAGATGGAATTTTTGTCATAACCCCGGGAAATTGCTTCACCCTTCCCAAGCCGGATGAACCTTCCAAGATCAATGGCCCTTGCCATTTTTGCCAGAGCCGGCTCGCTGACCAGAGTGGCCCTTAATTTGGAAAGATCCCCCTCTTTTTTTGAAGGACTTTTTTCCATGAGAAGTTGCGCAATACAAAGCCCGAGGACGGCATCTCCCAAAAATTCAAGCCTTTCATTGTCCGAATCACAGGAATCCTGGTTCTCATTGAGATAGGATCTGTGACAAAGCGCATTATTTAAAAATGATCGGTTTTTAAACTTATACTCCATATTGTCTTCAAGGATGCCCAAATCGTTGTCGGCCTCCTTTTTTTTCTCTAAAAAACCATTCAATGCTTTGAATATGGGAAACCCGATATGCAGATTATTTTTCCCCGTACCCATAAAAACCCCTTCATTGAATGATCCATGGAAATCCGAACCCCCGGTAGGAATAAGGTTTTTCCGGGAACAAAGGGCTTCATAAAAAGAAGTGACAGGCTCGCTGTGATCCGTATAATAAACCTCCATGCCGCCAAGGCCATGGCAGATAAGAATATCGATAAAGCTTTCAGCCTGATCGCTTCTGGTAAAGGAAAGAAGTCCGGGATGAGCCAGTACCGGAATTCCGCCTGCTTCAAGAATAATTTTAATAGCCTCCTCGCAGGACATTTTATATTTTTCCACATAGGCAGGTTTTCCTTTGCCAAGGTATTTGTCAAAGGCTTCGGCAAAAGTTTCAACATACCCCAGTTCTTTTAAGAGCTCTGCGATATGAGGCCGTCCCGTTTGATTTGCACCAAAGCGTTTTTGGACCTGATCCATACTGATCTTGAAACCAAGCTGATTTAATTTTTCTATTATTTTTGGGTTTCTCTCGATCCTGGCTGCTTTTGCAGAATTTAAAGCAGCATTGAGCTTTTTATCATAAAGACTGAATCCATACCCAAGAAGGTGAATACTGCCAAGCTCTTTGAACCCGGGTGGAGGCTCACAACTGATTTCAACACCGGTAAGAAATTCCAGACATGTGCAAAGGGGTTTTTTATATATTTCAAGGACACCGTCGATGGTATCGTGGTCGGTAATGGAAATTGCCTTAAGCCCTATTTCCCCGGCCAGGGTCAAAATTTCAAAAGGGGTGAGAGATCCGTCTGAAGCAGTTGAATGTATATGAAGGTCAATCAAAAAGCTATCCTGCTCCGGTTAAATACCAAGAGCCTTTTCCATATCCTCTTCACGGGTTTTACAATCAATGCACTGAGTGGTGACGGGCCTTGCCTTGAGGCGCTGAATGGAAATGTCTTCATCACATGTTTCACAGACCCCGAAAGTGCCGTTTTCAATTCTCTCGAGTGCATTTCTGATTTTCTTTATCAATTTATGTTCACGGTCCCTGATTCTTAATTCAAAACTTCTGTCTGCCTCGTGGGAAGCCCTGTCTGTAGGGTCGGCGAAATTCTCTTTGGGTTTTGTCATACCGATTACTGTATTGTCGGCGTGGGAAAGAAGCTCACCCAGCCTCTCTGCCAAAAGATTCTTAAAAAAATCCAGATCTTCTTTTTTCATAGCCTCTCCCCTTTGTCTATATTATAAGTATCCAAAAGTCAGATATTATACAAAAAATTAAAAAAATGTAAAGAATTAAAGTTTAAACCGACATTATGCCCAAAGAGTTTTCTTACCTATTCTTCCTCCGAACCTCCAAGATTGAACAATTGGCGGGTGACGTTCAGATACAGGGAATCATCCCTGTGGTCGCCGGTATTGCGCAGAAACCGGATAGGATCATGGATGGTCCTGCTGGCAATGGCCTGAGTCATACGCTGAATGGCTTCGATATCCTCCTTTGTCAGATGCTTCATGCTTGAAAGGGTTTTTCTGCATTCCATTTCCACAATGGATGTCATTTTATCATTCAATGCCTTGATAGTAGGCACAATGGCAAGACTTTCCAGCCATTTTCTAAATTTAAGAGCAGCTTCCTCAATGAGCCTTTCCGCCTTTACAGTCTCTTTCTCCCGCTGTTCAATATTGGATTCCACAATATTTTTCAAATCGTCGATATCATAGACATAGGCATTGGAAATAGAATTGATTTTCGGGTCTATATCTCTTGGAACCGCAATGTCGATAAAAAACAAGGTCCTGTGATGCCGCTTTTTCATAGCCTTTCGGACCTGATCATGGGTCAGGACATAGTCTGTGGCGCCGGTTGAACTGATAATGATATCCGCTTGGGCCAATGCATCCTCACGCTCTTCAAATTTAACCGCTTTGCCGTTAAATTTTTCAGCAAGGGTGACTGCGTTTTTAAAGGTCCGGTTGGCCACCACAATCTCTTTGACATTGTTGGACAAAAGATGCTCCACGGCAAGCTCGGCCATTTCCCCTGCCCCCAGCAGGAGGACACTTTTCTCGGACAGATCAGTGAATATCTTATTGGCCAGCTCAATGGCGGCATAACTGATGGAAACAGCATTGTCACCGATCCCGGTTTCTCTTCTGACTTTTTTTGCAATACTGAAGGCTTTGTGCATGAGCCGGTTCAGCAGAACACCTGAAGATCCGTTTTCCACGGCGATTCTGTAGGACTGCTTTATCTGACCGAGAATCTGGGGCTCGCCGATCATCATTGAATCAAGGCTGGATGCGACCCTGAACAGGTGCCGGATGGCATCATCCCCCTCATGAATATACAAAGCGCCTTTAAATTCTGAAATATCAATATGTTTATGACTGGAAATATATTCAATGATTTTCTCGGTCTGGTCTTTTTCGGTCTGATCATTGGTTTTTGGAATAAAAAGAATTTCGGTCCTGTTGCAGGTGGAAAACACAAGACCTTCTCTGATGTCCTGATCTGCTTTTATAAAATCAAGTGCAAGAAGAATTTCCTCACCTGTAAAGGCCAGCTTTTCCCTGAGTTCCACAGGAGCGGTTTTATGGTTTAACCCTATCAATATAATATCCGGCATTGTTCTTTCTTTATTTTGTAAAGGTATCGTGATGCCCGCCAATGAGGATATTCACGCCTATAAAGGTAAATATGATAATAAAAAAACCAATGATGGTCATAATGGCGGATTTGCGGCCTCGCCATCCGGAATAAAAACGAAGGTGCAAAAGGGCTGCGTAGATGAGCCAGGTTCCCATGGAAGCGACTTCCTTTGGATCCCAGCTCCAGAACCTTCCCCAGATGACCTTTGCATAAATAAACCCTGTCACAAGCCCGATGGTCAACAGGGCAAATCCTGTGGTGAGACAGGTATACCCGACATCGTCCAAAAAATCCAGTGAGGGCAGCCGCTTATAAAAAAAGCCCGGCGTCTTGGTTTTGATTCCTTTTTCCTGAAGAAGGTATAAAATACCTGTACCGCAGGCAAGGGCCAAGGCTGCTTCACCCGTAAAAATCAAAATAATATGGGAATAAAACCAGAACCCTTTAAAAATCTCATTTTTCTGAACTGGCGCATCCGGGATCAACAGGACAATCACCATGATGACCGACAGGAGAGCAGAAGCAAAAACCCCTAGGATCTTAAGATCAGACTTGTACTGAAAAAACAGAAACATACAGCCCAGGGCAAAGGCTGACACCGAAAGACTCTGGGACAGATTCTGAATAGGCACATGACCTGTGGAAAGGGTGTAAACCACGACGCTGATAAAATGAAGCAAAACAGCTGCGCAAATAAGGAATAACCCTGTTTTCTGATATGCCTTTTTCTGACTGAATAAAAACCCGATATATCCTGCCATGCTTGAAAAATAGAGTGCGGTTGTTATCTGCAACAGCACATCGGCGGCCTGAACACTCATCCATCCCCCCTTGAGGAAACAAGTTCCCGATAGGTATAACCTTTCCCAAAAATTTCATACAGGATCGAATTGATGGAGATTTCATCTCCTGTTCTAATAAGTTCAAGGATACCTCTTTGAATAAGGCCTGAGAAAGCCTGTCTGTGTTCACCCGGCGCATGGCCGGTAGACAAGAGTTTTTTCCTGATGTTTCCCATTAGACATAACAATTGAGCATAGGCCGGATCAAAAAACTCCTCCAGCTCCCGCCGGATTTTTTTTGCCATGGCCGGACTTGCCCCTGAAGTTGAAACTGCAACAATCAAATCCCCCCTGTCCACAGTGGCAGGTACGAGAAAATCGCTTTGATCCGTTGCATCCGCCACATTGCAAAGGATATTTGAACCGGCTGCATCCATTTTTATTTCCTTATTGAGGTCCGCATTATTGGTTGCGGCAAACACCAGAAACATTCCCTTGATATCTTTTTTTTCATATTTTTTCTCGATAAAAAGGATGGACGTTCCTTTGAAATCATCCATGCCTTGTGAAAACCGGTCACTGATAACCTTGACCTTGGCACCACATTTTTCAAGGGTCAGGGCTTTTCTGATCCCCACCAGGCCCCCGCCGACCACCAGGCATTTTTTGTCTTTCATATCTAGAAAAATGGGGTAATATCTCATTGAATTCCTTTATTTAAACCCTTGTCTGCATAAGTGGATTAATATATATTGCCCTAGGATTTTTTTCAATATCAAACCCGTTTATTTAGGATGCCTGTCATGATCATTGATGTTCATACCCACATTTTCCCGGAAAAAATAAAACAGGACCGCTCCCCATATTTTGAAACCGAACCTGAATTCAATCTTCTTTACAGTTCTCCAAAAGCAAGGATTATTGCCGTGGATGACCTGATCCAATCCATGGACCGCCACAAGGTGGATATGTCCATTATCTGCGGATTTCCCTGGCGAAACCCGGACTTGATTAAGCTGAACAATGATGTTGTTATCAATGCCGTCCAAACCTTTCCGGGCAGGATTAAGGGCCTTTCCTGTTTTGATGTTGCATGGCAAGGAGCTGCGGCTGAAACAAAGCGGTGTATTGATGCGGGACTCAGTGGTGCCGGTGAGCTTGCCTTTTACCTTTCCGGGATTGATAAGGGCGCTTTAAATTCCCTTGATCCCATCATGACCGTGTTAAAGGAAAACAATAATCTGCCCTGCATGATCCATACCAATGAGCCGGTGGGCCACCCCTATCCGGGAAAAACCCCCGTCACCCTGGAACAGATCTACGCTCTTGCCCAAACCTTTCCGGATAACAGAATCATCCTTGCTCACTGGGGAGGCGGCATCCTTTTTTATAATATGATGAAAAAAGAAACAAAGGAAATACTCAAAAATATCTGGTATGATACTGCTGCCTCGCCGTTTTTATTTGATCCGCAGATCTACGATATGGCCGTCACTGCCGGTGTGATTGAAAAAATATTGTTCGGCACCGATTTCCCGCTCCTGGCCCCGGACCGGTATTATAAAGATCTGGACAATTCCCATATCACAGCCCGTCAAAGGGAGATGATACTGGGCAAAAATGCCGGTCTGCTGTTTGGATAACATTCTTTTCTTTCTGGTTATCCAATGCTTGATGCAATTCAATATATGGTACCCATGGGACGGACTCAACCAGGTTGGGGTTCTTATTCCAATTTTATATTGGCTGCGAACAAAACTGTAAAAGAAAAATTTTCTGTGATATAGTCCCCGGACATATTAACGGAAACATTAAAGGAAACAAATTTGAAAGAATTAAAAGGATCGCAAAAAAAATATTTAAGAGGCCTTGCCCACAGCTTGAAGCCAGCGGCACTTATCGGCCAGAAAGGGCTGACGGATTCCTTGGTGGCAGAGATTGACCAGGCTCTTGAGGCCTTGGAACTGATCAAGGTGAAATTTAATGAGTTTAAGGAAAAAGATCAGAAAAAAGAATTGATTGAAAAAATCGCCAATGCAACTCAATCCAATATGGCCGGTATGATAGGACATGTGGCTATTTTTTATCGTCAGAACAAAGATCCGGAAAAACAAGTCATAAAACTACCCTAAGTTTCACGATAAAACTCTATGATACCGTCACAACTCAGATTTACAGCCCTTGAAGGCAATAGAATGAAACTGGATGGCGGCACCATGTTCGGTAATGCCGCCAAAGCCTTATGGAACAGATGGACGCCGTCGGATGACCGAAATATGATTGATATCGGGTCAAGATCCCTGTTAATCGAAACCAGGCATCATAAAATCCTGTTTGAAACAGGAACCGGAGCGTATCTGTCCCCTGACATGAAAAACAGATTCCAGATAACAGAACCCCACCATGTTCTCCTGGCATCACTATCCCTTATGGGATTATCCCATGAAGATATCACCCATGTGATCCTGTCCCATCTTCATTTTGATCATGCAGGAGGACTTCTGAGTCAATGGGAACAGGGACGATCGCCTGAGCTTTTATTTCCCAATGCAACATTTTATGTGGGGAAAAAAAATTTTCATCGCTCATGTCGACCCCACTTAAGAGATAAGGCCTCATTTATCCCCGGTCTTTCCCAGCTTCTTGAGGAGACCGGACGACTGATACTTATAAACGGCAAGGATGTCCTCAACCTTGATGATGTCAGGGTTGACTTTGTTGAAAGCCAGGGACATACACCCGGCATGATGCTCTCCTATATTCAGGCCCGGACGCAGAACTTATTTTTTGCAGGGGATCTTGCGCCTGGCCACGCCTGGATCCATCTCCCCCTTTCCATGGGATACGACAGGTTTCCAGAATGTCTCATTGATGAAAAAATGATGTTTTTCAATCGTGTCCTTGAAAAAAATGCCCTGATTTTTTATACCCACGACCCTGCCTATGCCGCCTCAAAAATAAGTTATGACATGACCTTGAATAAATATAAGGCCATTGATCTTATCAAAGATCTCGATCCTCTCAATTTCATGGGATAACAGCCCCTCATCTTTTTTCCCTTCATTAAATTATTTTTACTACCCGTTGACAAACCTGAAAAATGAGATGTATATCATCAATATAGATTGTAGAACGACGTTCGAAAAATGAATTAGACTTGGCCCCTATAAAAAAGGCAGACCATGGGAATACAGGAAAGAAAAGCATTGGAGAAACAGCTTCGCCGGAGTCAGATTCTGGATGCGGCAAGGATGCTTCTTTTTTCTTCGGGCATCGACAGCATCTCCATCAGCCGTATCTCAAATAAGGCCGAACTGAGTGTCGGAACCATCTATTTTTATTTTAAGAACAAAGAAGAAATTTTTGCAGCACTTCAGGAAGAAGGGCTGGCCCTTCTTTATTTGAAGATCCGTGACCTGACAAAAAAAGAGCCGGCCCCGGAAAATCAGTTGACCGGAATTGCAAAAGCATATTACCGGTTCAGCGAAGAAAATAAAAATTATTTTGATATCATCAATTATTTTTTATCCTCCCCAAGGGTTTTCTTTGAACCACAATTAAAACAGCAGATTGATATGTCAGGCCATAAAATTATAAAAATTATCCAGGATACTATTCTAAACGGTATTCAAAAGGGTATTTTCAAAGAAAATGAACCCAGGCGATTCTCCATCATGTTCTGGGGAACCCTTCATGGCCTGCTTCATTTTAAAAAGCTTGAAAATACAGTTCTTGAAAATGAAAACCATGGGGAACTCTACGAATATAGTGTGAACAAATTAATTGACGCGATACGATGTCAATGAGGTGAAAAGGAGAAAAAATGAAATTAAAAGGAAAAACCGCGCTGGTAACCGGCTCGGGTAAAAAGACCGGGATCGGATATGCCATGGCTGAAAAATTTGCTTCTGAGGGATGTAACATCATCATTGCTGATTACGGGAGTGAAAAAGGCCTGAATTCAGATGTAAAGACAGGCTCCATGAATGAGATGATGCTGATCGGCCAAGAACTTAACGAAGCCCATCAGGTGGAAACCCTGGTGGTGAACGTGGATGTGACCCTTGCTCAGACCATTGCAGACATGGTCTGCCTTATCCGGGAAAAATTCGAGAGTGTGGATATCCTTTGCAACAATGCCGGCGCCACCTTTGGGGTACCCAACGGGATTCACACTTATGATGAGACAGCCTGGATGAAAACCATTGATGTAAACCTGAATGGCGTTTTCAGGATATCCAAGGCCATTGTTCCCCTGATGCAGAAAAAGGGGGGCGCCATTATCAATACCGCCTCCCGTGCGGGCAAGGTACCTGCCCTGTTTAACGGCGCCTATTCCGTGTCCAAGGCAGGAGTGATCATGATGACCAAGGTCATGGCCAGAGAGCTGGCGGGATTGAAGATCCGGGTGAATGCCATCTGCCCCGGCCAGATCATGACCGACCTTGAAAGATGGCGGTTTGAACTGGAAGCGCAGTTTTTCAACACCACGGCGGAAGAACAGGAGCAAAAAATGTGCGAAACCATTCCCATGGGCCGGATCGGGACTCCGGAAGAAGTCGCTGAAATGGCGCTTTTCCTTGCCTCGGACGCCTCTTCCTATGTCACGGGACAGGCATTGAATATCTGCGGGGGACAGTTGATGGAACTTTAAAACCGGTTGGAAACGGTCCGGTATTATCAGTATATTTTTTTTATTGAAAAGGAGTCAGGCTATGACGGAAACCATAACAGGGGCACAACTTGCAGCAGGTGCGCTGATAGATAGAAAGATAAAACATGTTTTTTCATTGAGCGGCGGCCATATTACACCGATTTATCAATACCTTGAAGGTTCAGATGTAAAAATTTTCGACACCCGGCATGAACAGTCGGCCGTGTTTATGGCCGAGGCCTTTGGAAAACTGACCCGTACGGCAGGGGTGGCCATGGTTACAGCAGGCCCGGGCTTTACAAATGCCTTGACCGGGATTGCCAGCGCTTTTTTTTCAAACACACCCCTTGTGTTGATCGCAGGGTGTGTGGGGCTGAATAACAAGGAAAAACTGGATCTCCAGGACATGGCCCAGGAAGCTGTCATCAACCCAATGGTAAAAAAAGCCCTGGTCTGTCAGAAAGCTGAACGGGTTCCGGAATATGTGGACCTTGCCTTCAGAATCGCCCAGAGCGGACGGCCGGGGCCTGTCTATCTTGAATTTCCCATTGATGTATTAAACACACCGGTGGAAAAAACGCTGGTAAAATATCCCCGCACAGATGTGTTCTCAAACCCGGCTGACCCCGGCAAAGCCAAAGAATTGATCACCATGCTTAAAACTGCACAGCGGCCCGTCATCATCGCGGGTACCGGCGCCTGGCAGTCCCATGCTGAAAATGAGCTGAAACTGTTTATTGAAAAAACCGGCATTCCCTTGTTTACGTCTCTGTCCGGAAGGGGAACGGTATCAGACGACCACCCGCTTTGCTTTGAGGGCGCCGTCGCTGTCCGGCCCGGATGCAGTTTTACCGCCTATTTTGAGACAGATCTGATCATCATACTGGGCTCCAGGATTTGCCTGTACTATCTGTTTGGTGATCTTTTCAACCCAGCCGCTAAAATGGTCCAGGTGGATATTGCACCTGAAGAAATCGGCCGGAACAAGAGTATTGATCTTCCTGTGGTCAGTGATGTTAAGGCATTTCTCGGCACCTTAAATGAATTGATGGGTCCAGCCCTTGAAGATGAATTAAAATCAAAATTTGCTCCCTGGATCGAAAAGTTGACTGCCGCCCATAAAGACAGCAAAGAAGCGTCTCAAAAGGACTGGCAGTCGGATCATGTCCCCATCCATCCCCTCCGTCTTGCAAGAGAAATCGATGCGTTCATGAACAGGGAAACAGATCTGGTTATTGCAGATGGAGGAGATACAACCACCTGGATGGGCATGACCAGAACCATGACCCGTCCGGGGCAGTACCTGGATTACGGCATTTTCGGTTCCCTGGCCGTGGGCCTGCCCTATGCAAACACAGCCAAGCTTTTAAACCCCGACTCCCGAGTGTGTCTGATGACGGGTGATGGGTCAGTGGGATTTAATTTCATGGAATTTGAAACCGCCATCCGTAAAAACCTTCCCATTGTAGTGGTCATCTCCAATGATCTGGGCTGGGGCATGATCCGCCACAGCCAGGAGCTTCGCATCGGCCATGCCATAGAGGACGGAACCTTTATCGGAAAAGTGGATTATCACAAAATGGTGGAAGCCATCGGCGGCAGGGGTTTTTTTGTTGAAAAACCAGGAGATATCAGAGCCGCGCTGGAAGAAGCGTTTGCATCCAAAAAAGTATGCTGTATCAATGTCATGACAGACCCGACAACGGTGAGTCCGGCCAGTATGATGCTGGCCAATGTCGGTGCGTATAAGGCTTGATTTCTTTTAACAGGGAGGGGAAAGAATGGAATCGGTATTGATTGATCAGGTTCAACTGAATTTTAATAAGGCAGGTATCAACATCATCAATGCCGCCATCGGATTGATGATGCTGGGAGTTGCTCTGGAATTGAAGACAGATGATTTCATGAGGATTATCAAAAGCCCGAAGGCGCCCCTGATAGGGCTTGTGGCCCAGTTTATCCTGCTGCCGGCCTTTACCTTTCTTCTGGTGCTCCTCATAAAACCCCACCCCTCCATTGCCCTTGGCATGATGCTGGTGGCAGCCTGTCCGGGCGGAAATCTATCCAATCTGCTGACCTATCTGTCCAATGGCAACAGTGCTTTGTCCATCAGCATGACAGCGGTTTCAACGGCAGTGGCCATCATAATGACGCCGTTTAATCTTTCTTTCTGGGGAAGCATGAATCCAAACACTGCCCCGATTTTAACCCAGGTGAGCCTGAATCCTTTAGATGTGTTTGTCACGGTATTCCTGATTCTGGGCATCCCCCTTGTGGTGGGGATGTCCATTGGTCACTTCCGGCCTGATTTTGCCGGCAAGGTAAAAAAACCATTCAAAATTTTTTCTCTTATTTTTTTTATCATCATTGTCTGCGGCGCCCTGGCAGCCAATTTTCAGTATTTTATCAAATATGTTGGTATTGTGATGCTTGCTGTGTTTATCCACAATGCCCTGGCTTTAAACATAGGGTACTGGTCCGGCAGACTGGCAAAGCTTGACGAAAAAGACTGCCGGGCAGTCTGTATTGAAGTGGGTATCCAAAATTCGGCCTTGGGTCTTGTGCTGGTGTTCAGTTTTTTTAACGGGCTTGGCGGTATGGCCATTGTGGTGGCCTGGTGGGGAGTCTGGCATATCATCGCAGGTCTTGTCGCGGCAGCTGTTTTTAATTTAAAAAAACTGCCCCAGGATTCAATGGGCAAGGTTTCCTGAAACATGAGGCCAGATATGTTAAAGGATAAAGTTGCGGTTGTCACTGGCGGAGCCTCCGGCATCGGTCTTGCCGTGTGCCGGGAGCTGGCAGGGCATGGGGCCAGGATCGCCGTGCTGGATATGGATCAGGAGGCGCTTGAAAAAATTTCCAAGGAATTTTCGGCAAAAGGGATACCGGTTCTATCCATTCTTTGTGACATCACATCGGATGAATCCTGTAAAACAGCCATAGATAAAATTTTAAATGATTTTGGCCGGATCGACATCCTGTTTAACAATGCCGGGATTACTCAGAGAGGGTTATTTGAAAAAACTGAATCCCGCGTATTCAGGCAGGTCATGGAAGTCAATTTCTTCGGATCTTTATATTGCACAAAAGCGGCGCTGCCCCATATCCTTAAAACAAAAGGCACTATCATCGTAAATGAATCCATTGCCGGAGTTGCCCCCCTTTTGGGCAGAACCGGATACAGTGCCAGTAAACACGCCCTTCATGGACTGTTCACCTCCTTAAGATGTGAACTGCGCCATACAGGCGTCCATGTCATGATCGTCTGTCCCGGTTTTATCCGGACCAATCTTCAGACAAGGGCTCTTGGTTATAATGGAAAAATTGCCGTTCATGAGCAGACAAGGGTTGGAACTGAGGATACCCCAGAGAATGTGGCCAAACAAATTATTAAAGGGATTGAAAAGAAAAAAGCCATCCTGGTTCTCACCTTTATGGGGAAAATAGCCTACCTTGTTTCAAGGCTGTCTCCTGCTCTTTATGAGCGCCTGATGACCCGGCAGTTTAAAAAAGAATTAGATGGATAAAATTTCGATCCTGTCCCTGTTTAGAAAGTCTATGGCCTGTTTTTCCGACCAGTAGAGGTTTTGCCGGTTAAAGGAAACAAACCCCACATGTCCTCCGGATTCAGGCATGACAAGGGTAAGGTTTTTATTTTCACGGGCTTCTTTGATGGGAAAGCAGGCCTCTGGAAGAAACGGATCATTTTTCGCATTGATGATGAGGGTTGGGATTTTGATATGGGGAAGATAAGGTTTGCTGGAACATTTTTCCCAATAATCCTCTGCATTCTTAAATCCGTGAATGGGGGCTGTATACCGGTCATCAAAGGTTTTAAAGTCCTTGATGGTTTCATAGCCTTTATCATCAATGAGGCCGGGCATAAGTTTCATTTTTGCCTTTATTTTCTGATGCAGCATGACCAGAAACCGTTTCATGTAAAGGCGGTTCACAGGTTTTGCCAGAACCTTTGCACTTTTTTTTAAATCACAGGGCACGGAAAAGACCACGGCTTTTTTGACAAGAGGGTCGGGGCTCTCCCTTCCAAGATGGAGAAGGGTCAGGTTGCCGCCGAGGCTGAATCCGATCAAGGCAATTTCCTTGTAGGGACGTTTTTGTTTTGCATGTTCGATAACCCGGGAAAGATCATCTGTGACGCCGTTGTGATAGGATCGAAGCTGGCGGTTGGGTTCCCCGCTGCAGGACCGGTAATTCCAGGCCATGGCATCCCAGCCGCCGTCATTGACGGCTTTGACCATGCCCTTGACGTAGGCCCTGTGGGTATTGCCTTCAAGGCCGTGGGAGATCACGGCAAGTCGGTCATAGCCTTTGACGGACCAGTCAAGATCTAAAAAGTCATTATCATGTGTTGAAATTCTTTCTCTGTCATACATGACAGAGGCCACTTTCCGGAAAAGTACGGGAAAAATCGTCTGAACATGGCCGTTTCCAAAAAGAAAAGGCGGGATATAGGGGTTTTCAAACACTTGTCAGCTCCTTATTTCTGCTGTTTAATTCACCATAAATCTGATATATTATTTTCCTTGTGATGTAAAATTTTATTAGACAAAAGGATATAAAAGAAACATGAAGGTTGGAATTATCGGCCTGCCCCAGACAGGCAAAAAAATGTTATTTCAGATTTTAACGGGAAACGAGGTCAAAGATGCATCCCGGGCATCTAAACTTTTACCCGGTGCTGCAGATATTATTGATTCAAGGTTTGATAAACTGGTTAACCTCTATGAACCTAAAAAAAATGTCAAGGCCAGGATCGATCTTGTTCTCTTGCCCCGGATGGAGGCTGAAACCATCTCAAAAGGAGAGATTTTCAGGGATATTGCAGATATGGATGCCATCTGTCATGTGGTCCGGGCCTTTGAAGATGAGGCCATTTATCACGCCGGGGAGTCTGTGGATGCTTTGCGGGATTTTGAGATGGTCAATTCCGAGCTTATCCTCCATGACCAGATATTTGCCGAAAAACGGATTGAGCGGCTTACTGCCATGGTGAAAAAAATAAAGGATGAAGATCAGCAAAAAGAATTGACTCTGATGAATAAATTAAAAGATTTTCTTGAAACTGAAACGCCTTTAAGACTTATTGAGCTAAGCGAAGATGAAGAAAAGATGATCAGAAGCTATCCTTTTATTACCCGGAAAAAACTTGTCATTGCCGTCAATGTTTCGGAAGAGGATCTTGAAAATAACAGCATTCTGTCAGCCTTTCAGGAGCGGTGTGAAAGTCGGATGATTGAAGTCATGCTGGTATCAGCCAAGGTTGAGGCTGAAATTGCTCTTCTGGATACAAAAGAGGAAAAAGAAGAGTTCTTAAAGGATCTGGGCATCAAGGAAACCGCCCTTGAAAGCCTGACCAAGCTCTGCCTGAAATCCTTGAACCTGATTTCTTTTTTTACGGTTGGAAAGGATGAAGTCCGCCAGTGGTTGATCCGAAAAGGATCAAAAGCACCAAAGGCGGCAGGTGTGATTCATTCAGACCTTGAAAGAGGATTTATCCGGGCGGAAGTGTTCAAATATACCGACCTCATGGAAAAGGGCAGTGAAGCAGAGCTTAAGAAAATTGGAAAAATTTATATTGAAGGCAAAGACTATGTGGTGGAAGACGGGGATATTTTAAATATCCGGTTTTCCGTCTGATCAAAAAAAGAGTCTTTTCGGCTTGCTTACCAGTTGCCGGATGGGCGGATGGCTGGTTCCATGCCGGTTTTTTCCTTTATGGCAGCAGCGGCTTTTTTTGCCTCATCAGTGGAGGAATAACTGCCTGAACGGACAAGGTACCAGTCCCTGCCCTTTGAATCTTTCAAGATTAGGATGTCAGCGTCAAAACCGTTTTGAACCAGTTTTGTTTTTGTCTTGTCTGCATTTGGCCGGTTTAGAAATGCGCCGGCCTGAAGTGAAAGTGTTTCATCTGGACTCTTATGGGCGGCGGGTTGACTATTTTTGGATTCAGGGGGCTCCTTTCCTTTATTATTCCCTCTGAGCACAGCCAGTTTTTCTTTGGCATAGGAATTTTTCGGGTCCTTCTGGATTGCATTCTCATAGGATTCAACCGCATTTTCAACATCCCCCGACCGGGCCAGAAGATCTCCCCTATAGCAGAGTGCCCAGTAAAAATCAGGTTTCAGGTCCAGGGTTCTGGCAAGGGCATCAAGGGCATCCTTGTCCCGGTGAAGTTCAGCAAGACAAAGGGCACGGTTGAAATGGGCAATATAATTGTCAGGAGCCATTTCGATTTCAATATCATAATTTTGAATGGCTTTTTCATATTCTTTCCGATAATACCAGGCGACCCCCAGATTGCTGTAAAGACCTTTTAATTCAGGGAACAGTTCCTTTGCTTTTTCAAAATCCGCAATGGCAAGGTCATATCTATCCTGTTTCATATAGCAGACGCCTCTGTTTTTATAAGCATCGGCGTTGCCGGGAGCGATTTCAATCAGGGCTGAGAATTTATCAACGGCGTCCTGATACTGGCCTTGCTTGAAAAGAATGACACCATTTTCAAAGAGTTCTTTCTCTGTTTCAGCAAAACATAAAGTATGACAGAAAACGGACAATAAAATCCAAAAAACGATTTTTTTCAATCAGGATCTCCCTTTTTATTGGTTTTCAACAGGATTTATATTATATATTCAAGTATGCTCAAATCAATAAAAAAATATCTTAATAAGGCAAAAGAAGAGATTGCAAGGGAATATGATGTTAATCCCGAAGAAGTTGTTATGATCGATTCTGAAAAAAAAGTCCTGCCGAAAATCTGGACAGGCGTGGATCTTGACGGAACTCTCGCATACCTTGACAGAAATTCCTCTTACAATGAAGTGGGCGAGCCTGTTCCGGCCATGATGGCCCTGGTTAGAAAAATGATCAATAACGGTATCAGAATAAAGATATTCACCGCCAGAGCTGAGGACCCGGATCAATTCCCCATCATTCAAAAATGGCTTAAGGACAATAACCTGCCCGAGCTTGAAATAACCAATGTGAAGGACTATAATATGCAACGGCTTTATGATGATCGTTGCATTCAGGTGGAAAGAAATACAGGCCGTCTCATTGTTGACGGCAAATAATGTAAAAAGGACAGGGCAAAGATGAAGTATATTTACTACATACTTGTGATCATGATCGTTTTTTCCGGGCTGGCAGCCTATGGGCTGTTCGACACTCGTCTTGAAATTTCAAAACCATTTTTATCGGTCAATGACAGAATTATTTCCGAAGCTGAATTTGAATCAGCATTAAAAAGAAAACCTTCCTATATGAGTCGGGAACAATTTGCAGAGTCTGTTATTGACAAACAGCTTTTGATCCAGGAAGCCATCAGAATTAAGATTAACAGAGAAGAAAATTTCAGAAGCGCTGTAGAAAATTTTTATGAACAGTCTTTGATAAAAATACTTCTGGATCGCAAACTTGACTCCCTTGTGGTCGACGTTACCAATGAAGAAATGGGGAAATTTGAGGAATTGACTCAGAGCAAAATCTTCTTAACTAAATTTATTTATCCGACACTGAAGGATATGGAAGAGAAAACCAACGAAAGCGTTCAGGAAATGGAAAGTGATTTTGCGAATCTGTCGGATGACCTGAAGTTTGTTTTACTCTCCCTTGAAAAAGGAAAATCATCAAAGCCAAAGAAAAAGGGCATGGAAGGAGTTCTGATTTACAGGCTCAATGATGTACAGAAAATTGAGAAGACCGGAACAGAACAGAACCAGGAATTTGATGTTAAAAAAGTCTCCTTGTTTATCCAGGACAAAAAAAAGGAGCAGCTTCTTGATGAATGGACCGATTCAATTCGCGAATCTGCAGAAATTTGGAGGAAAAAATGAGCGCCTACCCGCAATATAAGCGACGTAATTATTTTATCAACAAAGAATTTCAAGGCCGGTATATCTTTAATTATTTCCTTCTTGCAGCAATTGGAAGCATCCTGTTCATAGCCGTATTCAGTTTTTTTTCTTCAAATACCCTCTCTATTGTCTATGACAATTATCATCTTCAAATAGGGCTTACCCCCGGTATCCTGTTCAAAAAAATTTTAAGCACCCAATGGCTGTTCATTGTACTGGGAGGGGGCATGGTCGTGGTAGTCACGCTTATTCTGACACACAGAGTGGCCGGCCCATTCTACAGGTTTGAAAAAACTCTTGATGAAATGATGGCGGGCGATATTTCAAAAAAAATAATACTGCGGAAAAAAGATGAGGGCAAAGATCTCGCCCAGAAAATGAACGCTTTTAATTATATGCTGGGAGACAAGCTCTCAATAATAGAAAATTTTAATGCCCAGATTGCTGTGTCATCTCTGCATTTAAAGAAGGCATTGGATGAGTCGGATTTGGGAGTTGAAAAATTTACCCCTCTTTTAAATGAAATACTGGATAGCCAGAAAAATATCCAGGCCATGATTAATGACTATACCTTCCCCAGAGAAAAGCTTTAGGAATGATGGTTTGAATCATTCCAGAACCATATATGTCATTATATTCATTGTTGTCTTGGTTTATTTACCTTTTCCATCAGGGGCTGTTGATCTTGAGTCAAGATATGCGGTTATCACTTTTTATGATCATGATGCATTAAGACGGTTTAATGATGAATTGTATATGGGCCGTCTCGGTTCCCAGATGAGGAGGAATACCGGGGAGACGATAGAGGATGAAGTGATATCCAAAATCGACTTTATTGTCGAAAAGGTAATGACTGCTCTGGATATGTTTCTTCCTGATCTGAAATTTTCAATCGTGATTCACCCGGATGAAAAATCCGTCCACAAGGATTTCTATGAGATATACAAAGTCGATGTGGATTATATTGCATTTTTCTCTCCTTCCAAAAAAACGGTGTTCTATTCGGCTGATAATGCGTCTTTAAGGGTTGTGGCCCATGAGATAGGCCATGTCGTCGCGGAAAATTATTTTCCTATTTCCCCTCCCCAGCGAATTCATGAAGTGATGGCCCAGTATGCAGAACAGCATGTCACGGATTGATCTTCTTTACCATTTTTAATGCATGAGGATTCCCAGGGCTTAGAAGAAGGGCATAGTCATATTTATCCAAAGCTTTAAAGAGAATCCCCTGCTGGTAATACAGATCACCCAAGGCAATTTTGACATCAGGGTCAATGGGCAGGTTTTTCTCAGCTCTTTCCATGGTGTCCATGGCATTTCTAATGTCGTTGTGGCTTTTAAAAAAATGAAATACTGTAAAATAATAAGATTTTTTAATCCTGTCTCGCTCTGTCTGGTTCTGATAATAAGAAAATTTCATTCCCTCTATTAAATCAAGGGATTTAATAAATCGATCAATGGACAGGTCAATTTTCTTTGTATCAAACAAAAACCTTGCAAATTCAATGGAAGGGCCGGGTGTATTGGGGATGGCCTGTTCAATTGTTTCCGAGTCAATCCCTGCTACAATCATTGCAGTCAAAGCTCTCTCCATGAATTTACCATCCATTTCAAGTGTTTTTTTCATGTAGGAAAGCCCCTGTTCCAGATCTTTTTTCGCAAGAAGCCAGGCTGCATACTGAAATGTGTATTCAGGGTTACTTCGGTCATATCGCATGCTCTTTTTGAATGCCGTTTCCGCTTTTCCCGATTCATTCCGGCGGGCCAGGAAAGTCGCATATCTATTCAGATATCTTGAATTCAATGGATCAAGATAAATAGACGATATAAACAGATCATCCGATCTCTTTATATCATTTAAAAACCAGGCTGCATTGGCGGATATAAATTGATATTCAGCCCGGAGCGGATCAAAGCGCGATGCAATTACAGCCGCTTTTTTAATTTTTTCAATCGCCGGCGTCGGCATATTTGCACTGAGGGAATATCCTTTTATGTTTGAATAATAAAAAAGCCCTATTAAATTAGAAAAATTATATGCAATGGAGAAAAAGGTGACCAAACCAAGGATCGCACCGGTACTCGCTTTTTTTATTATTGAGTCGACTACCGGGAGTCTTGTTGGCCGGCTTTGTTTTCTTATTCCGGTGTTGGCAGAAGTAACCGCAATCCCGGCAACAAAAAAGAACCAGAGGCCGTTTGCTCCGATATGCAGATTAAAGTCGGTAACGCTGTGAATAAGGATTGCAACAAGAGCGGTAATACTTCCCATGTAGAGGTAAATCGATATTGCATCCCGCCGGGTTGAAAAGGTTTTGTATGTTTTATAAAAAAGAGTTGCCAAAAAACAAAAAATAATAACAAAACCGATAATTCCACCTTCGGCAAGCAATTCAAGATAATCATTGTGGGCATGGTTCAAAAATAATGATTGTAAGCAAGAACAGGCCGCTCCTACGGAG
>CAZUDE010000004.1:234564-295190 GCA_964619205.1 uncultured Desulfobacula sp.
TTTTACAAATTGGGGTATAAAAGCGCTGCCGACAGCGCCGAATATCAAGGTATTAAAGATAAAATCAGGCAGGCGAAAAGCGGCGTAATAACTGTCTAAAATATCGCCCGCGCCAAAATAAGAAGCCAGCAACCTGTCCCGCAGAAATCCCAATAATTTGCTGACAATGGAACGGTGTAAGGGGTAAATATTTGAAAAAGCTCCTAGACCTGCGCCGGTAATGGTAAAATGTTTGATAATATCCAGGCTGTCTTTCCAGAAGTCAAGCCTGAATTCATAAATAATCCCCTGGGTGTTTTTCAGTTTTGCAAACCGTTCAAAAATCTGGTCCCAGCCGAACCAGCCGATGGAAAGAGCCGTTAGAAGAATGACACCGATGATCAATGCGGTATTCCCTTTGCTGATTTTCCGTTTCATAAGAAAAAAGGTGAAAAGCAGCAAGGACAGGCAGGTGCTGATCATAGCGCCTCTGGAGAGGCTTACGAATATCGAGATGATGATTAACAATGCAGATGCGCCGATCAGGATATGGATATTTGCTTTTTCCTGGGATAATATTTCAGCAATTCCTTTGATCAAAGATGTATTTCCCATTCTTGGCCGATAAAATAAGAAAAGCCCCAGCACAATGGGAAACATCATTTCCATTAATCCGGCATAATGATTGTGATTCACATAAGGACCGACAACAATTGAATTGGTAGGCGTATGACGGAACCAAAGGGCCATGTCATCGGTCATATAAAACTGCAGAATAGAAGAAAAAGCCAGAAGCCCGCCAAAAAGTGTGATGGTGAGGGCTGTTGTCTGAATATTTTCTTTTCTGCTGAGCAATTGAACCGTGAGCACATAAAACATGACATAGGATGAATATCTGAAAAATTCGGATAAAGTTGCTTTCAGATTAACGGTCAGCGGCATCCATGAATCCGTATGGGTTATCAGTCGAGTTGTCTGATGGATATCAAAGGCTTCTGGAGAAAAAAATTTTACAATAAAGGGTGGAAGCGGGATAAGTTGAAAAAGAATGTAAAAAAGAAAAAGCAGTAAGGGGGTAATACCTGGGACTTCATAAAAAGGGTCTTTATTTTTAATAATATGAATAAAAAAGAGGCACAGTGCGAGAGCTGAAATGATTTCCATTATTGCATAGGACCAAGGTTCAGTTGTCCCAAACGCTAATGGGCTGAATATAAACAAAAAGAAAAATAAACTTTTTGAAAGTCTCAGCAGCATGCTATTTATGATTCGGATGAGTAATAATAATCACCATAATTATAATAATACCCGCTTTTCTTTGCATTAAAACGGTTTAAAACCACACCGGTCAATGGGGCATCCACTTCTCTAAGCTGTTTCAGGCCTTTTCCCAGCATTTCATAAGTGGTTTTTCCGGCCCAGGTAACAAGAATCACTCCATCAACGAGTTTGCTTAAGATGACCGGGTCTGTAACACTTGCAAGGGGCGGGGTATCCATGATGATCATATCATAGGCGGGAGAAATATTTGATAACAGGGTTTTCAGTTTTTTTGAACTCAGAAGTTCTGAGGGATTGGGGGGAATAGGTCCGGAAGCTATGATATAAAGATTTTCAAGGGGATTCTCTAATTTGATTTCATTTTCGTCAGCCACCCCTGCCAGAAATGAACTTAAGCCAGATTCGTTTTTAAAATTAAAATTTTTATGCTGTACAGGCCGTCTCATGTCTGCATCAATCAGCAGAACCTTTTTCCCTGCATGGGCAAGGGAGATGGCCAGAGAGGCGCTGACGGAAGATTTACCTTCTCCCGGCGTAAAACTGCTTACAAGAAGAATTTTGGGTGGGTTGTCAGCAGATGACAGCAAGACAGCGGTTCTCATTCCCTTGAAGCTTTCGGCGATCAAAGACGATGAATTGTTCATAACGGTCTGAATAACCGTCTGATTTTTATCCTTCATCAGATCAATTGTGCTGATGACGGGAATATTGTATTTTTCCTCGACATCTTCAGGCGTTTTTACCGTATTGTCGAGGTATTCAAAAAAGAAGGCAAGACCGATACCGCCAAACAGGCCCAGAATAATTCCGAGAAGTATATTTCTTTTCTTGTTGGGTTTGGCAGGTTCTTTAGGAAACTCCGCCTTTTCAATAATCCATACATTGACGGCCTGGTTTCTTTCTGTGATATCGCGTTCTTTCATCTTTTTGACAAGGGCATCGTAAAGAAATCTGTTGGTGTCCACTTTCCGCTGGAGCATGCCGAGCTGAATGGATTTTCCCCCCAAGGTTTCCGCTTCAAACCGGGTCTGATCCACAAGTCCTTTTAAATCCCTCTCATTTCCTTCAGCAAGCAGGTATTCGTTTTTTATAGTCTCAACGACTTTTTCAAGCTCTGAATATTTTTTTCCTTTAAGACTTTCCAGTTCATTTTTTGCAGTAATCATTTTAGGATGTTTCGGGCCATATTTTTTTGACAGTTCTGAAATTTTCTGATCTGCCAGAATAATTTTCTGATTGATGGATTCAAGAGAGACGTTCGCGACGACGGCCGGAATGGTTTCGAGTTGATCCCGTCTGACATTTTTTACCTGGTTGTAAACAGCAAACAACTCTTTTCTTTTTGTTTCAGAGGCCGTCAGGTTCCTTGAAAGATCAGCCAGTCTTTCCGGAAGGATCGTGACCTTATCTTCAATGGTGACAATATCCTGCTGTCTTTTGTAGTCCTGCAATTCCTGTTCGGATTCTTCCAGTTTTTTACGCTGGACCTCAGCTTTTTGTGACATCCAGCTGATACTGTATCCGGACACCTCCATCTGCATGTCAACAAGCTCTTCAATAAACGCCTGGGCCACTGCATCAGCCACTTTCATTGCCACGGCCGGATTGTCGGAAAGATACCCGATGGCCAGAATTCTTGAATTCTCAACCGGTGTGACTGATATATTTTTTTTAATTATATTTCCAATAATTTGGGCCTTGGTTAAGGGGATATCAAATTCTTCAGAAATTTTTTTCTCAACAGTATCCTCAGACGTTGAAAGAATATTTTCAATGCCAATCATCGTTTTAAATGACACGTATTGATCTTTTATCCATCCTGCAAAAGCATGAAAATAAGATTTTTTTTCTTCCGTCTTTTTAAAAAACGCATCATAGATTTTATCTGGATTCAGGGCTTCAACTGCCTTTTCGATAACTGCAGTACTCATGATCAATTGATTTTGAGTTTCAATAAATTCAGGGTCATAGGGACTGTAGGTAGAGGTTGTGGTTAATGATCCGGCAGTGTTTCTTTCTATCATCACCTTGGTGCCGGCCAGATATAAGGGGGTGGCTGTAAACGTTGCAATAATGACGATCAGAAGTGTCAGAACAAAAAATGTAAGAATCGAGCCTTTTCGCTTGTTGATAATTCGAAGATAATCTCTTAAATGTATTTCTTTTTCATCCATGATCTAGAAAAAACTTTCAGGTACGACAATCACATCATCTGGAAGTACTGGTTCGTCCATGTTAACCTTTTCAAGAATTTTTTTCTCGCCCTTTATCAGCCGGATAATCTGAACTTTATCCTTTGCCGCTATTTTTGAAAAGCCCCCTGCCATTGTAATCGCCTTAATAACGGTTAACTCCTGTTCATATACATATTGATTGGGTTTGGTTACCTCGCCGGACACATAATAGGTCTTTGCCTTGGAAATATAGATGGAGTCATTGTCCTGAATAAGGATATTCAAGGCAACATCCCCTTTTTTTATGAGCTTTTCAAGATCCAGAACGATCTGGTCTTTGTTCTCTCCGGCCTCAGTCATTCGTTTAATGGTCGCCGTTCCGCCCGCATCAGTAGTCAATCCGCCTGCCGTGGAAATAAATTCCAGAATGGTCACCCTGCCCCTGAGTTCATACTGACCGGGATTTTTAACCTGCCCGAGGATAACGGCTTTCTTGCTTCGATGTTCTTTAATAAAAACATCAACCTGGGGGCTTACAAGATACCCGTCTGCATATAATTTTTCAATTTTGGACGATATCTGGGAAACCGTAAGATCCTTAATGGAAATTTCACCCAAAAGAGGAACCCGTATGGTAGAGTTTGAACTCACTCGGACAGTGGTGGACAAATCGTCATTTTCATATACCTTGATATCGAGGACATCCCCTTCACCAATGGTATACTCCTGGGAAAACGCAACCAGAGGCATGAGGAACAAAACCAGACTCCATATGGTAATAATTGTTTTTTGCATTTTTATTTTACATGGACAGGGTTGCTCTGAAAAAAATCTGGCTGGCGTCATAGTCATAAGTCGTTACATTTGAGTCATTTAAATAATAATGATACCCCAAATCAAAAATAAGCCATTTTCTGGGTTCAAACCTTATGGCCGGCCCGACTCCGAACAAATCATCGGTCCGGTCAAATCCTTTGTATTCATTTTTTTCAAAAACAACATCAAAAGTCCCGGACCATTTTTCAGTAAACCGTTGTAACAGGGCGATATCGATTCCGGTAGAAAGAAAAGTGGACGCACTCCCAAAGTCTGATTCATTGAATTTCCGGTATCCATTGATCTGGAGCCCCCTTTTCGGAGTCAAATTATGCTGGGTTTGAAGTTCAACGGAAAACCCTTCCTGGTCCTCAATGGCTGGAGCATCAAAGTCTTTTTGAATATACCCCAGCTTCAACGTGCCTCTTGTTTTTGCGGTCATATCCCAGTTCACACCTGCATAATACCTGTTTTCTATGCTGTCGGTTGAAACTCCGCCGTCAAAATCAATATCTGAAAAATTATATTCGACAAATAGAGAAGTTTTAGGCCAGAATTTATAAAATGCCGAGATGCCAAAGGAATTGTCGTTTCTGTTTCTATAGGATGCAGCTGTATCTTTATAATCAATGTCATAATTTGAATAATCCATCTCAAATTTGAATTTTCCTGAAGGCGCTGCATAGGTGGCGATTAAATCCAGAAGGTTGTCCTGATATCTGTAAAGTGTATCAATGATACCATTCCCCGCAATATCTTCTTTATCATGAAAAAGATCAATGATGTCAAAGGAGAGCCCTGAATTTAAGTTATACTGGAAAAGCCCTTCTGCCCTGTGGTTGACATGATCAAGCGATGAATAGTCGGAATAGAGCAAAAATTCCGGTGAATACAGGAAATAAGATTGATACCGCCGGGTGGCCTCAGGCTTAATGCGGCTCAATTGAAGCCCTCCGGGAGAAGTGGTTTTCGTATCTATCGACAAAAGTTTTTCCCGGTTGGCAGGGAAGGCCAGCCATACTCCCGGGGCAATGGTTGTAATAAAATCACTTTTTGTATTGGAATGTGTGGCAAAAAGATTGTCGGTATAGATTTCCTGAAAAATCAGAAACGGATGAAAGTTCCCACCCTGCTTCCCGAAAATATCTGCACTGATACCCTCATCCTCTGAAACCGATTTTCCTTTAGATTGACCTTCAGGAACCGATGATGGGCTGCTTTTGGACTGACCGACAGGAGGCGTTTCATCAGCATAGGCACCATGGGTCAATAGAACAACAAAAAAAACCATGATAAGGAACTGGATGAAGTTTTTATGATGTCTCATTTTGTTTACTCACCTTTAGCCTAATATATTATTCTAAATTACTAAAATGAAAAAATATCAAAAGGATACAATCCAATAGCAGCTGTATCGAATTTGGAGCAGCTTAATATTTGCAAAGGCATAATGTCAATAAAAAAACGCCCTTTTGTACTGAATTCAGGGCGTTTTTTCATTTTTCGAATTTTCTGCTATGAAGCGCTCGGGCTTGATACGGAAAATGGTATAGGTGGCGGTGGCGGAGGGATTGGCGGCGGAATGTCCTCTACAGCCGTATACCCTAAGCCTATTTCCCTTAAACATTGCGCCTGGGTGATTTCATCGCGTTCAAAAACAGGGGTTCCCAGGGGGGTTACGGCATCCGCGGCAGCCTTTGCAATGATCTGCTTGTTCACACCGCTTTCCGTGGCACACATACAAAGCTGATCCAGATCCACTTCTCCGGCATAACCAAAAATATTTTTTAAAACCGAAAACGGATTGTATTTTAAATCCACGGCTATTTTCATTGCTTCACAGGGCGGGGCTTTCAAATCCATTGCTTTTTTAACAGCACCCTCCAGCACTGTTTCTTCAGCAGGTGTGTATCCCAGTCCCTGAGACTGCCCTGCCGGGATTGCTTTGCCTTTTTGCAATGCCTGCACAAATTCTTTTTCCCAGGCATTCTCGGCTGCAAAGCAGGGATATGCAAACATCATCATCCCTATTATCAGCAGACTTGTAATTGTTATATTTTTCATTAACATGCTCCTGTATTTTTTGTTTTTTCAACGCTATGTGTTATAGTTAAAGCAAGTAGTGTGCCAAGATAAAATATTGACGAATTTCAGTAGATTAAAGCAATTAACAAAAGAATCGTGTAATTAAAGAACTAAAAGCTAACATTTATTTCACAATTTCATGGAAAATTCTGCCTATTCTTGTTTTGCAGATGCGCTTTCCAGATTTTCCAGCAACAAGAGGACTTCTTTCGGGTTCTGGTTTTTCCTGTTCCCATAAGAGTTGAAAGCAAGACCTGTCTGGTATCGATAGCTTTGCTCAGGGTTTTTTGATATCCATTTGACTACCGCAATAACCTCTGATTCCTTGGAAATCTCCGGGATTATAATTTTTAAAATCAATGAGGTCCCGGCTTTAAGCCTTTGATTGCTTAAAAAGCTTAGCCCGCCCCTGCTAATATTGATAACCGGATAATAATCGTCTGAATATTTCCCTTTTCCGAAAAAACGGGGCTTATTTTTATAATACAGAACGGTGCCAGGAATGCTGAATCTCTTGCAGCTGCGTTTTTTCACAACATTATCTCCGTTGGGTACTCAATGTGTTGTTCATTCGTCAGTAATATAAAAGACAAAGAAATATTTCAATCTAAAAATGGATTCAGGGTCTGTATGTTTGACAAATTTGGGGTGTGTCTGTACCAAATTATGTCATCCAGGAGCTCATGAATAACTGTCTGCCTGAGTTTTGTATAATTCTGAATATTTCCCGTTTTGTTTGATCAGCTCCTCATGGGAGCCCTGCTCAATGATCTGCCCATTGTGGAGAACAAGGATTTTATCGGCCATGCGGACAGTTGAATATCTGTGGCTGATAACCAATGCGGATCGGCCTTTTATTAATCTTTTCAGTTTGGAAAAAATGGCAGTTTCCGTTTTAGGGTCAAGTGCGCTGGAGGGTTCGTCCAGTACAACAATCTCCGCATCTCGGAAAAATGCCCTTGAAATGGCCACCATCTGCCATTGGCCTATACTTAATTCCTCTCCGCCCTTGAACCAGCGGCCCAATATCGTATCATAGCCTGAAGGGAAATCTTCAATTTTTTTATCCACATCGGTTTGTCTGGCAGCCTCTTTAATCCTTTTAATATTATTTTGTTCGGAAAGATCCCCGAGAAAGATATTTTCACCGGCAGACAACTGGTATCTGATATGATCCTGGAATACAACACTGATTTTTTTCCGGAACTCCTCTATTTGAAAATTCTTGATATTTTGCCCATCCAGGAAAATTTCTCCTGCTTGAGGATCATAAAGCCGTGTTAATAGTTTTACGATGGTTGATTTTCCTGACCCATTTTCTCCGACAAGGGCTACGACTTCTCCAGGGCATAAGGAAAAATTTACACAATCTAGCACCTTTTTTACATTGTTTTGGTATAAAAAACTCACATTTTTAAATTCAATGCCGGTTTTGATTTTGTCCGGGATTTGAATCGGGGTTTCCGGGTCAAGAATCCGGGGCCTGATTTTCATAAAATCATAGAGATGGGATAGAAAAAGGTTGTCTTCATACATCTGAGCGCCGCTCTCCAAAAGCGTTTTCAAAAAGCCCAAGCCTTTCTGGAAGCCCTGGAAATACATGACCATATCACCTATTGTAATGGTGCCCTGGGCAGTTCGAAACGCAATATACACAAAAGATCCGAAAACCGCCAGCGTTGAACTGGACTGGGCAATGAAATCGCCAAAGGCGCGCCGTTTCTCAAAATATAGTTTTTCTTTTTTTAAGAGCTCCCGGATGGCTTTGAACTGTTCAATAAAATGTTTTCCCAGGTTGAAAAGCCTGAACTCCTTGGCGTGGGCATCTCCTGTGAGCATCCAGTTAAAATAATAAGCCCGGCGTTCATCCTCAGTCCTTTTTTCCTGCCAGGAATAAATTTTTTCAGAATATTTCAGGCGAAGGAAAATGCCTGGGATCGCGGCTGCCACCATCACAACGGCTAGGACCGGGTTGAACAGGAACAAGAGCCCGAATACGGCTGCAAACGAAGCCCCACTCTGGCTTGCGGTAAAAAGACCGTTCACAATGCTTGTAGGTCGATAGGGGCCCTCCCGTTGCGCCCTGAAAAGGGTATCCCGATATTCCGGGGATTCATAATGGGCCAGATCTGCCGCTACCGCCTTTTCATGGAGTATGGAAAACATATGGTCTGCCACAATCAGGGACTGGGCTTTTTTAATATAATCGGTGAGAAAATTAAAAAAAGCAGTTAACAGCCCGACTCCGCAAGCCAATCCGATATAGAAAAAAGGGTTGGAAAAGGCCGGGTCAAAGATGCCCGAATTCCTGCTGAAATCAAGTCCTGTGATCGAATCAATGATCAGTTTGATCAGATAAAGAGAAATCAGGGGCAGGATGCCAAGAACAAGCACTACTAATCCGGAAAGCATTGTATATAAAGGTGACGCCTGCCATACGAATTTCAAGGCCCGGTCAATGCGAACGGCATTTTTAAGCTTGGTATGTAAAGGGTTAGGGGGCATTAAGCCAGATTATACATAAAAGCAAAAAAAAAGACAGCGTAGATTACGTCCACACTGTCTTTGCTAAAGAAACTTTTTTAGGTTGAAGCTATTTTTTTTTTCTGCCAAGAGCACTTAACCCCAGCACGCCAAAACCGAAAAGCATCATCGTTGAGGGCTCGGGAACAACCCCTCGAATAACGTCATTACCGCACTCTGCTGTTCCAAAGAAAAAGCCGAACCCATCTGTATAACCCACTGCCTTTAAAATAGCCGGATCAATGATAAAGGTATACGAAAAATAGCCATTATTGGCTACTCGTTGCAGCCCGGAAACATCACCTATTTTAGCATTAGAACTCTGATCGAAATCGACTATGATATCACCTTTCTCTTTGGTGAAATCAAGCCATCCACCATACCAGGCAGCCTTATCGGCAATATTGCTATTGAATATATCCCAGCTGGTTATCCATGAATTGAGCGAATAGACCCCTGATGAAAAAAACCCGTTAGCACCATATGACAGGTCAACGCCAATTTCGTAAACACCATCCAAATTAAAATCAAGAAAAAAATCTGCAATCTCATTGTCGTTTGGATTTACCAGCGTCGCAAGTCCGCTGAATTTGGTTTCAATCTTAACCGTCATGCCGGTAGTATTGTTGATGCCTATATCAACCCGCTGAGTGTCATAATTTGCTCCAATGTGGTCTACTGAAGCCCCATTTTCAGTATAGAATCCATTTTGATCTTTGGGCATACCATATTTATTATTATTCAGAGGATGGCTGAAGCCAATATAAATATTGTCCTTGGACTGGTCAATGAATGTATATGTTGTTGCAAGAGCACCATTGTAACATAATAATATTGCAGGAAAAATTATAAATACGGATCTTAACAGCCTTATCATGGTCAACTCCTTTTGGAATCAGTTAAATTTATCTTAAAAACCTATCATCAGCAGGGGATTGGATTCCCCTTGTCGTCAAAGCATACCCCGCCGGAACCCAGAAGGTTCTCGTCAACTTCACTTTCGCAAAGTATCAATAATTCAGGTTTGATCCATTTGTTTTTATTGTCTTCGCTCATATCCTACTCCTAAAATGTTGTAATTTCTCAATATAATTAAAAACACTTAAAGCAAATCCTGTGCCAAACACATGGGTTGATATAAAGAAATACAAGGTTAAAAAATTTAATCTTGAAAAAAGAGAAATGATTTTTTGTCCTTTTTTTACTCCAAAATAGACTTTCCGATTGTTTCTTTCAACATTTCCGACCAATCCAAAGATATCCTTTTGATCGACAAATCCATCGCTTAAAAATCTGTTATCACCTTTAAATAAAAATTTATCGAATCGTTTTGCTACAATTCTGTGGATAAATATTTTTCCGGTTCTGTTACGTGAGAAAATTGCAATATCCCCGACATCAGGCTTTTTTTCAAGTTGAGTAATAATGGTCACGGTATCATTTGGCCGGATAAAGGGCATCATACTCATCCCTTTGACATTTAATCTAAGATCGGCTTTTTTTTTTTAGCTTCCTCCATCAAAAGTTTCAGGGATTGAGAGGACAACAACAACACTGAATTATTTTTTAATTTCAACGATCAATCCTTTATTCAGCAATTTGCCCACGATCTCAAGCACATCAGACGTAATCGTTTCTTCTGATGCTTCATATTCCTTTGATAGCTTCTCAATCATTTTTTCAAGGGGCATGGTTCCATCTAACATATCCCAAAGAATTTTTCCAGTTTCATTTAATGAAAAAAGGCTTTCATCCAGTTTCCCGATACCTGATTCCAGAGGCACTATTATCAATTCACCTTCAATTTCTTTTGATATGACCTCGTTTGAAACAGCGTAACATTTTTTAATGGTTGCCTTGTCCATGTTCATAGGGTTTCCTTTAACTCTCTACAAATCTCCCCGCTTAAATCAAAGAGAAGGGAGCAAAACAGTTTCTCTTTAATAATTTCATCAATCTGGTTGAGGATGTCTGCCCATTTTTTTTGATCACCAAAAGGCCTTACAATACTTCCTGCAAAATGCTTTACTATTTCCCTGTTTGAGCTTAATGTGGTAATTCTGTTTTCCAGAGCTTTTTCAAGCAGGAAAATTTTATCAACCATCACTTCCATATTCGTGACCTCTATAACAGATCCATGGCACCACGAACCAATCAAAAAAAGCCCTTTTGCTTTTCGTTGTAAAATAATTCTGTCATCCGCAACCATCTTGAAACCATTTGCTTTTAACATGCCTGAAAGCGTTGATTTCCCAGCCCCTGATTTTCCAAGTAAAACAATTCCCTTGCCATTGTATATCAGCCCATTTGCATGAAGCAACAGCCCTTTTCGAGAGGAGAAAATATTTGATATCAGATAATGATCACCTCCAAACAGGACAACCGAACTGAGTTTTGCTTTCGAGTATGAAAAAGCATCCAAATCATTTGTATAGACATTGCCGACAGTATGTTCATTGTTAAACAATACAACGGCATTATATCTTATATTAAATTCTGCTGAATACTTGTGCTCATAAATCCAGCTGTCCTCAGATTTAAAAACAGACAAGAAACTATTGGAAAATATTTTCTTAGTATTGTCTTGATTTAACAGCTTCAAGATTTTTCCCGGGATTGAAAAATGATGGTAAATACGGATGGTGTCTTTTCCCGGGCCACTGGTTTCAAAAAGTTTAAATTTAGGGTGGAATGTATCTTCCGCTATTGGCAGATCTGAGATAATCTGAATGATGATATCAGACAGTTTAAAATATTTGATATGGATTTCCATTTTCAGGGAACAGAAGGCTATCTCCCCGCCCCGGTCAGAACAGCTTTAGCCGTGAGGACAAGAATTTTAAAATCATTGAACAATGACCAGGTATCAATATATTTCAGATCCAGTTTCATCCATTCTTCAAAGCTTAAGTCATTGCGCCTAGGTGCAATCTGCCAAAGACAAGTCATTCCGGGTTTCATGGACAGCCGCCGCCGGTGCCAGACCGAGTATTCATCCACTTCTTTGGGAATGGGCGGCCGAGGCCCAACCAGACTCATTTCGCCTTTTATCACATTCAGCAACTGCGGCAGCTCATCCAGACTGGTTTTCCTTAAAAAAGACCCCACATGGGGAATAATCCTTGGATCATTTTTTATTTTAAAGACCGGTCCGTCAGCTTCATTCATTTCCGCAAGCTCTTTTAAAAGCTCATCTGCATTTTCAACCATGGTTCGAAATTTATATACCCAGAATCGTCTGCCGTTCATTCCCAAGCGTTCCTGCTTATATAAAACCGGCCCCTTTGAGAAAATTTTTATTGCAACACCGATAGAAATTAAAAAGGGGGATAGCATCAGTATCAGAAAAACGGCAGAAATAAAATCAAAGACATTTTTTATTAATACTTTTCCTTCATTCTGGGGGGTTGACTGAAGCGCCATGCTGTACACCCCTAAAAATTCTTCAAATTGAATAGTGGCGATGTTCGGCCGATACATCAGATAATGCAGTTCCCAATCCGGGATGATCCTGACTTTTATGCCCATGCTTTCAGCAAGGGCGATATATCGGTCCCCTCTTTTGATTTTTCTCAAGGGCATGGCAAAAATAAGTTCATCCACAATATTGTTTCTCAGGTAGTCTTCAAGATCCTGAATAAGGCCGATTACTTTATGACCCCCGCAAACCGTCTTTCCAAGGGTTTTTTCTTCAAGTTCAAAACATCCCAGCACACGATAACCAGTGGCTTTAAATTTTTCAACCGCTTCAATCACCTGGCAGGCAAGGTCCTCGCTGCCTATGATCAGGATATTTCGGGTATTGAACCCGTCTGTCCGGACTTTTTCCAGGGTTTTAAAGACAATATATTTGAACAAGGTCAAAAGGCTTATATCCAGGATGAAAAAAATCCCCATCAAGAGACGGCTGACACTCTGGATACGCATCAGATACATGGCAGTGCCGACCAGAGCCATGCCCATGAAACAGGATTTCAGGATAACGACAAAAAATTGCCAGAAGGCCTTTTGGCGGTAGGACATATACATGCCCATCCATTTGAAGGAAATAAACCAGGCAATGACAATCAAAAGCAGAACAATATAGTAATTTGGATTATTGGATAGATTGCTCAGCCCTTCCGGCAGAAGATTCCGCTTGATAAAATAGGCAGCAATAAATGAAAACCCGGTAATGCAGATGTCAACAGCCTTCTGCATTTCCAGGGTTAGCGATCCTTGTTCTTTAAGCATGTTTCCTTCTTAATTTATAAAACAGCAGTCTGCAAGGTCTTAAACAATAGTGAACCAATGACAGATAAGCAGGGACGGGAAAATATTGCCACTCCTTATCTGTCGGCCTGAACAGCAGCCTGAGTGCATACCGGATTTTATCGGCATAGGAATCCCTTATGTTGATGTGAAATAATGAAAATCGATCAGAGGTGTTTTTCTTGGGATCTGGTAAGGGGTTAAAAAGATTGTCTGTAACCTTATCGGCCATGTTTAAGATTGTTTCATCATCATTAATGGTTAAAAGAATGGTATCAGGCAAGGATGCTTTAAAAACCTTTGCTGCCAGATGCAAGCCCATAAAAAGCATTTTTTTGCATTGCCAGTCCAAGGCTGTCTTAATTATCTTTTCCCAGTTCAGATGCGGATTCAGCTTTAGAAGTTCTGCTATGCAGCAAATCTGTTCCAAATAGTCCCAGCCGTGTTTGGAACCGTGAACACAAAGGTATATTAAAACCGCTTCAGGCGAAAGACAGGGGATTGCCTTTTTATTCAGGGTCCCGCTGATGATTTGATTTTTCAGGTCGGATAGTGTTATCGGTCTGGATAAATACAGACCGGACATATCCCAGTGGAGTTCAATGGTGATTTTTTGTTGTGGTTCATAAAATGAAAAATGATCTTCATCATCCAGATATTTTTTAAATTGAGAAGTGTTCAGTTCAAGTTGTGCGGTTAATCCCTTTTGTTTTAACAGGTTAAAGGCAAAAACAGCGTCTGATTTGTCCACTAGAACATCAAGATCTGAAAAAGGTCTGAATATGATATCTTTATAGACCTGTTGGGCAAGAACCGGTCCCTTAAACGGCAGAATGAAAATGCCCTGTTGATTAAACTCTGCAATAAGCCTTTGCAGAAAGACGGTAAGAATAAAATTTCTGGTACCTGTGGATATGGTCAACTCTTTTAATTCAGATAATAAATTTTCAGGGAAGCTTTCCTTAACACATTTTAAATTGTGATAGACAATAACATAAACTCGATTTCGGATAATAAGTTTTTTAAAAAAATCCCAGTCAATACCTTGCATACACAGGTATCTGATTTGCTCCAGATCCTGTCTTTCAGTCCCAATCCTGGAACATAACAGGACAAGCGCAACCTCCCTGGAAAAAGAACCGCCCTGGGTGATATCCATTAACAAAAGGTCTTATTAAACAGGAGCTGTTTTAAAAAATAAAACACAAATCTTGGGTTGTGTTTCAGGTATCTTTTCCAGAGTCTTTTCGGGTCACTGGCCAGTCGAAACATCCACTCCATTCCGGCCTGCTGCATCCAGCGGGGCGCATGTTTTTTCTGCCCGCTGAAAAAATCAAAGGCAGCCCCGACCCCGATCATCACACAATGGAGTTTATCCTTATGGCTTGCCATCCATTTTTCCTGTTTGGGGCAGCCAATGCCGACAAAGAGAATCCTTGTGCCTGAAGCATTAATTGTTTTGATATAGTCTGAATCTTCTGATTGTGTTAACTCTCTGAAAGGAGGCGAACCGGCAAAGGGAATATTGAGATCCGCATAGGCATCTTTTAAAAATAGAACAAAGTCGGAAAGGCTTTTTTCAGTTCCCCCATAAAGACCGATGGGAATTTTTGCTTTTTCCGCCGCTTTGCAGACAGTTAAGAGTAAATCCGAGCCCCTCACCTGGGATGCCTTTTTTTCTCCCAGTAGTTTTTGAGCCCATACCAGGGGTTTCCCATCCGGAACCACCAGGTCGGCCTCGTTGACAATTTCGCAGAAATCCGGATTGTCAAAGGATTCCATGCACATATGGACATTTGAAACGCATATATATTTTCCCGATTCAGTCAAAGACCATTTCATGATTTGATCCAAGGCATTGGGATATGAAGTGACATCAACACGCATTTTTAATAGTTTATATTTTTTTTGCATGCTCACCGGCCTTATGCTCTTCAATAACGTGGTTGTATATGTCCATCAGCAGCTCATAATTCTTTTCAGGCGTATACTTAGCTTCATATTCATTTCTGGCATTGACACCCATTTGTATCATCCTCTCCGGGGCAGAAAACATTTTATTGATTTTTTCTGCCAGGTCTTCGGCATTTCCTGCCTCAAAATGCATCCCTGTGATTCCATCCTGAATGATTTCTTCCATGCTTCCTAATCTTGAAGCCACAACCGGCAGCCCACAGGCAAATGCTTCGACCATAACCAGGGGAAAGCCTTCATAACAAATCGAAGGCATGATGAGAAATGAGGATTCCATCATCTTGCTGATCACTTTATCTTTAGACAATTGCCCCAGAAAACGGACATTGTCCGGCGCACTCGCCTTTAGTTCGCTGAAAAGAGGTCCGGTCCCTGCGATTTCAAGGGGGTAGTGAATGTTTTTCCAAGCCTTGATGAGAATATCGACCCCTTTTTCAGGGCTCAGTCTGCCGACAAAAAGAGCTTTTCCATTGCGGTTATGATGGGTTGACTTTTCTGACTTCAACGGATCTTCAACAAAGTTGGGTTTGACAATCATCTTTTTTGCCGGGAAATCAGCTTCTATGAATTTATTTTTCCCAAATTCAGTCAGCGCGATAAAGCGATCGACTTTGTATTGCCAGGTGAGCTTTTTTCGATGATATGCCACCATTCGTGCAACGGCAAAGGACGCAAAAAAGGAATTCCGGTAGCACCTATGAAGGGCTCCTCTATAGGGTGAAGCAGTCACACAGATTTCACATATTTTCCCGTCTCTCATCAGTAGCGCACCTGGACATATGGTTCGATAATTGTGCAGGGTCTGAACAACAGGCACCCCTGCTTCAATACAGGCGTCGTATATGGAAGGTGTCAGCAGCGGGAAAAAATTATGAACATGGACAATGTCAAATGTTGATTTGAGCAGTTTTGCGGTTATCCATGCCTTTGATTTTAAAGAATACGTAAGATCAAAGGCAGTATTCAGAGCCTTGGTTTTCCCTGTGATTGATTGATTCGAGAGAAGAAAAAGCTCGCAATCGTGGCCTTTGTCTTCTAACAGATTTTGTTCCTGGCTCAGAACCTGATCCTCGCCTCCCTGATTCTGGTATCGGTTGTGTAATAACAGGATTCTCATGCCAGTCTCTTATCCGGGCCTATCTTCCCGGAATTTAAATGATATGAAAAACGAAGAACAATACCCCAGAAAAAATAATAAGGAACCGCATTATAGGGCTTTTCAAAAGCATCTTCTCCAATGGCATACACCCAGACTAAAACAAAATAAACCAATAGTATGATAAGCCTGTTTGCACCGATCTCCCATTTAAGTTTAAGACAGGCTTTATATGTTTTATACCAGACTTTCAGCAGCAGAAAATGAACCCATAGAAAGAATGATAAACCGATTGATCCGCTGCGGGCAATGAAGGAGAGGTATGAATTATGGGGCTCCCGGACTGGAACACCTCCTGTAACCTGAAAATCAATAAGTGGGAAACCATAGCCTAATCCAAAAAAGAAGTTGTGCCAATTATCAGTTAATCTATAGTATATGGAGGTCCACCAATCTGTCCGCTGTGATACACCCCTTGCAGCTTGTTCCACCCCTTCACCAGAAATGCCGAAGATGGCCCAAAAATGTTTGAGCAGAAAGTCGATCGATACTGTTTGCCCTATTCTTCCAGAAAAGGCGATTTCAAAAAAAGGCAGAAGTGAAACAAAGATCAGGCATAGGATTAAGCCGATAAATAGTTTATTCATAAGATCCCGACGGTATATGAAAAAAATGAAAAAAACAGCGAGAACTTGCAAATATATTGTTCGAGCTTGAAATAATAATAATGCAAACCCTATGAGAAAGGTAGCTAATAGATTTTTTTTAAAAATGTTTTTCTGTTCTTTTGAACTGAAAATCAGAATAAAAACAGCCGTCCAGATTAATATAAGAGAGCTGTTTGTATACTTCCCGATGATTGGAACTATTTGACCTGAGCCGCTGACTATTTTGGGTGAAATTGATTGTATCATATTCCCAAAGGGATAGGTTAAAGCATATGCACAACCGATAAATAGAACTTTGGGAAGCCAGTTAAAAAATTTCTCAATATTTTCAGGATGTTGAGCATAGACAAATCCTCCTATAAGAAACAGGCTTTCAATTACATTTGTTGCATCCCGAAATGTCCATAACCCAAATGAGGGATATCCCATGATGGCTCGAACGAAAATATAAATCCACCAGCAGGCTAAAAGGGTTATGGGAAAGACAATCGATAAGCGTGGTGCCATTGAAGGATAATGGATGGTCAAAAAAAAGAAAAAAATTGATAGTTCTGCAATAGGGACTCCGAGTGAATTAGGAGGAAACCGAAGCTGCATAAATCCATAGTTTAAAATGAGGTACCCCGCAACTATCCATTGCAGTATCTGATTTCTAAATTTCGGTAGAGTTATTGTATTACTTATATATGTCACGGATTATATGTTTCCAGGAGAATTCATGAATCCTATTCAATGCTCCTTTTTGAAGCTTACAAAGAGTATCAGAGTCGTTCAGCACTTTTAATAAGGCGGCACTTAAATCTTTTATAATGTCTTTTCTTCTTTTCTTAGTGGTGGTTATTTTTATCCCGCAGGAGTCATCAATGATAACACCCGGCCCTCCAAGATCCAGACAAACCACCGGCAGACCCAGGGCCAATGCCTCTAATACCACCATCCCTCCTGAATCATGCAGGCTGGGAAATAAAAAGAGATGATGAGTTTGATATAATTTGATGAGGTCCTGTTTTGAAATCCAGGGGATCCATTCTATTTTTGATGCTATGCCAAGGTGTTGTGCCTGTTTTTTCCATTCAGACTCCTCCGGCCCTTCACCGACCATGGTCAATTGAATATTGGGAAATTGTTTTGAAACTTCAGCTATTGCTCTAAGACCCAAGTGCATGCCTTTCCAGTATATGAACCGCCCGACAAAAAGTATTTTAAATTTTTCAGACGCTTTTGATGCCGCCCCGACATATTGCTCATGCCATTTGTCACTGATCCCTATGGCAAGTTTAACCTTGGTTTTAGAATGGAATTCTGGAGGGATCAGTTTTTTTGTCTGGTCAGACGTTACAAAAATGGTTTCGGCCTTGTTCAATGTTGATCTGATAAGCGGATCAAACCGGATGAAACAGTTTGCAGCATCCCGCAGTAAATCCAGTATGGTGCCTCTCATGGGATAACCGGCGCGTAATTTCATGGGTGCTGTCTCTCCGCCGGCGACAGGCCCAAATATAAAACGGGTTTTTAGGTCGCCCATGAAGGAGGGAAACCGGATACTTACAAACGTGACATGATGAACAATATCAAAATTTAATGTGTTGTGTTTTTTTTTTACAAGGCGATATGCCCCCAGTTGCCAGGCTGAATAATAGAGATAGATCCCGCCTGGTATTTTTTTCAACCGGATGGCCCAGTCAGGAAGGTCAAAATAAATAAAGTGGAGATTTGACTTTGACGGATATTTTATCAGTTCCTTTTCTATGGATTGTCGGTTGTTGGCACGGGTGAGCACCCATACATCATGACCAAGCTTTGTCAGCCCGATGGCCCAATTCCATCCCACTTCCGGTTCCGACCCCTTGTTGGGTTCGCAGGCATATGCAGATAGCAGTATTTTCATTGTTGGCTGATCCGGTGAATCTGTTGGATCAGGAATGATCCATAGGAATTTGTGGAAAAAAGGCCTGCATTGATGAATTTTTTAATCAGATATAGGATGTACAATTGCCTGATATTGTTTTCTTGGTCCAGCCCTATTTTTTTTATATAGCGGGAGACTAAAGGGCATTCTCGAATTTTTCTAAAGGGGTTTGGGCCGCCAAAGAGGTGGCTCTGGATGCAGAAAAAATGACTGAGATCCCATAGAGGCAATCCATTCAGGTTCGAGTCTTCCCAGTCAATGGCCGTGATCACGTCATTGGCCGGCCATTTAAGATTCCAGGGCGCAAAATCACCATGGATGATCAGATAAGGGATCGGCTTATTCCCTTGAAGCGTTTCGGCAACCTTGGCGATGGAATCTCTTTCCATCTTGTTAAGCCCGGGTTCTTCTTTGGCAAGCAGCGCCTGAATTATTTTTCTTTGTTCATCAAATGTTGTGGTTTTTTCAGATCGTGGAAGCTTCAGGAGCCAGTCAATATGGGCTTTTGTTAATTTTCTGGATGTCAGGCGCCCATTGATAACCGTTTGAACTGTTTTGGCTCCGTCATCTTCCATGCTGATAATTTTAGGTATCCCAGTGACATTGAGATCATCCATTTTTTTCAGCATGTCCGCTTCCCGGGTTAAATTTTTCCGGGCGCTTTTTTTCAAAGCTACCTTTACAACATTCACCGGGATGCCATTTACAGGGTCAATAAATGTTGCAACCGCTTTCTGATGGGGCCCTGGTGTGCCGACATAGATCACGGGAGCCAATCTTTGCCGGTAGTTGCCATTGAGCGTGGGTGCCTTATCAGGGGTAAATTCCAGTGTGCCGATGCCTTGGATTTTTTTTAATAACCTGTTTGAATATAGAAACAGAATTAATTTCCATTTAATGTATGACCAGAACTTATAAGGCCGCCACTGGGAGAGGACTGGAATCCCAAGACAAGGATCATCCGGGACAATCCACCGCAAATTCCCCTGACCGGGAATGGTGAGGAATCTGTATGATTCATTGGAATCTGAAAGATCATCTCTTTCTTCAGAAGCTTTATTGAATATCAATTCAAGGATTTTTATGGCTTCCGGTTCCAGGTTCAATTTGAATTCATCCGATTATTTATGCGCTTATTCATGAATTTTAAAACAATATCATTAATTTCGCCTGTTGTTTCCTCTATGGATCGGTCAGTATCCAAAACAAAGGACCGCGCACCCCAACGTGTAAAATTGGAATAGGCATCCCGCTGACGTTCGGTTTCAGAAAAAGGGACTTCCTGTTTTCTTGATTGTATGATCCGGGCCGGAGCATCCAGGACAAAAAACAGATCCGGTTTTGGAATGAGATACCCGATCATCAGGGCAAGCCACATGGGAGCGTTATATCTATAGCGTTTTGGGTCAATCATTAAATCATGATAATAGCGATCAAATAAAATAAGGTTGGAACGGGCCTTTAAAGGATAAAGAATAAATATGAATCCCAAGACATAGTCCGATAGGAAATAGATTAATTTTAAGGCAGAGGCGACTGCGCTGCGCGGTTTTTGAGCATGGGGATCATAAACTGGTTGAGTTGTGTCCATTTTTTTAAAGCTGAAAAAATTTGGCCGCAGATGAAAACCAATATTACCTCTGAATGCAGGGGCAAGTTCTTTTTGGAGTATGGTGCCCAGTGTACTTTTGCCGCAGCCATCCGGGCCAAGAAGGGCAATGATGAGACCGGTGGGTTGAAAAGCACGCCTTATTTTCCGGCGTGCTTCCCTGAAAAGGTCCGTGAATGTGGGCCCTGGATTTTTTTTAAGTTGGTTTTTTAACTCCGAAATAGAACTTTGCAGCACTGGAAACCTGCTATCTTTCAACCACAGGCCGATATCTTTTGCGGTTTCAGGGGGCCATAAGATCTCCAGGTTTTTAATGCAGGGTTCGGGATTTTTTATAAATTGTTTTTGAAGATGGTTAAACTGGGTTTCGTTTATTGCCCCCTTATCTATTTTTTTTATAAAATAGTAAATGAATTCCATTTCAGGTGAAAGGGTTTTAAAAAGGCTTTGATCTCCATTATCAGAACCGATATTTGTATTTTTCAGTAAATCAGCCGCCTTTAAGAACGGTTTCCCTTTTCGATAGTAATCGCTGCAAATATCAAGGGAAATAAAAGACCGTTTTCTATCTTTATTTTTCCAGGCAAGAACAAAATAGGATGCACAAAATTCATGTTGAAGAAGCTGTACTAATGCAGAGTCGGTGTGTTCCGTGAATTCCCGGATAATATCACCGCAATTTTTATAGTCTTCAGGCAGCAATACCATGTCAACATCTGAATGTATTTCATAAGGATAGCTTTCCGTATCTCCAAGAACCGCATAGGGGATGTTTTTCATTTCCAGATGTCTGATGAAGGCCAGAAAAAGTTCACCCGGTGACATGCTGCTGCTCCTTTGGCAATGACCGGTTCAAGGATTGGTAGAGGTAAAGGGCTATACCGATTTTTACAGTCAAGAATCCGGCCATGAGGCCATGAAGCTTGAAATAATGAATCAGCGGATATGCAGATAACAGGCTGAAGACCCCTACAAAAAAAACAGAGTAAAATAGGGGTTTTGTTTTTTCCAAGGCTCGCAGCCCTGAACTGACCGGCATGGCAAGAAAGCTGAAAATATAAACCAGACAAAACCATCTTAAAACATAGGCATATTCTCCGGATTCCGGTCCATACAGCAATGAGAGCAAAATGGTGGGGATGCTGAATGCGATTAAAGCAACGGCGGTTGTTGCTGACGTACCGACGAGGGTCAGTTTCCGAAGATATGCCGACATGGCTGCTATTCCGCCGCTGGACAGCTCCTTTGCAGCACGGGAAGGTGCGAAATTCTCCATGGCCTGAAACAAAACATGGGTCACCCCTATTATGTTCTGAGCTGCCTTTACGCCGCCAACGGCTACCGGGCCTAAAAGGCCCCCGGCGATCACCAGATAAAAATTTCCAGAGATCCATTGCATCATGGCAGATGCAATCATCCATTTTGAGAAATCCCAGTGTTTTTTTGATGTCTCATTAAACATGTTGCGAGTTGTGGAAATAAAGCCAATTTTTAACAGGCCTATTACTATTGCCGCCGCCGATGTGCCGGAAATCAGCCAAAGCACCATGGGTGCATCCAGAGACATGATTCTGAAAAGAAAAAAAAGAAGGAACAATTGGCTCAAATAACTTATGGCATCGTTAAGAAAGGCCTGGCCTAATTCATCTGTGACAAAAAAATAACGCCTGATAAAATCCTGAAACTGCCATGTAAACAAGGCAGCAGCCAAAGGCAGGGCAATACTGCCTGTATTCCAGTCAGGAAAAAGCAAACCGGTGACCCATGCTGCAAACCAAAGGGCAAAAAAGCAGGTTGCAGACCAAAGCAATTGATGAAGGAAAAGCGTTCCGTAGTAGGCCTGCCTGTCCTCATTTTTCTGTTTTGGGCCGATACTCATCATGGGAGCAATAATACCGGCCTGCTGGAAACTGTTGCATAAGAGAACAGCCATCCACGCAAGAGAAAATCTGCCATATTCTTCAAGCCCTAAATAACGTGCAAGAAGAATTCCCGTAAAAAAATTGACACCGCTCACCATGGCCTGATCAGCCAGAGCCCAGTTCAAATGGCGATATCTACTGATAAAAGTGATCATTTAGATGATTTTTTTACAAGTTTTTATATTTATTCACTTCATGAATGATATGTGATATGCCAAAAACATATCCATAATCAGCCGGAACGAGATTCCAGAAAAGCGGCACAGGTCGTTTCGATGCCTTTTTCAATGAGGATTCGGGCTTGCCATCCCAGGTTATTCATTTTTGAAACATCCAAAAGTTTTCTGGGTGTTCCATCGGGTTTTGAAGGATCATATATAATGTTTCCTTCAAAATCGGTGACTTTTTTGATCAGTTCTGCCAGCTCCCTGATGCTGATCTCTTTTCCCGTACCGATATTGAAAAGAGGGTTGCTTTTATACTCTCCATCGGAAAAATCATTTAGCATGATGAAAAGACAGGCATTGGCCAGGTCATCCACATGGAGAAATTCCCTTTTGGGGGTTCCGGTTCCCCAGACAGCGACTGAATTTTGCCGGTTCTGTTTTGCTTCATGAAATCTTGCGATCAGGGCCGGCATGACATGGGAGGTTTCAAGATCAAAATTGTCATTGGGGCCATAAAGATTTGTGGGCATAACCGGAATGAATTTTGTTCCATACTGGCGGTTGTAGGCCCAGCACATTTCAATGCCTGCAATTTTGGCCACGGCATAGGGAGAATTGGTGGGTTCCAGGGCGCCGGTCATGAGATAATCTTCCTTCATGGGCTGGGGGCAGTGTTTGGGATAGATGCAGGAAGAGCCCAGGAACAGCAGTTTTTTAACCTTATGGATAAAGGATTGATGGATGACATTGGTCTGGATGACAAGGTTCTGAAAAATAAAGTCTGCCGGATATGTGCTGTTGGCCATTATCCCGCCGACTTTTGCCGCAGCGAGGAATACATGGTCCGGCCTGTTCTCTTCAAAATATGCAGACACGGCCTGGGTGTCCATCAGATCCAGTTCTACATGAGAGGGAACCAAAAGATTTGTAAAGCCTTTTTCTTCTAAATGTCTTACCAGAGCCGAGCCTACCAGTCCTTTGGAACCTGCGATGAATATCTTATCGGTTTGTTTCATTTCTATTCATTATAGTCAAAGGTGTTATAGCCATGGGTCTGACAAAGATGATCCTTTTTTGCATTTGCAAAATCAGCCTGAATCATTTCTTTCACAATCTTTTCAAATGAAATCTCAGGCTCCCATCCTAGTTTGAGTTTGGCTTTTGATGGATCTCCCAGAAGGGTTTCAACTTCCGTGGGTCTGAAATAGGTCGGATCCACGGCAATGACGGTTCGCTTCGTTTTTTTATCTATGCCTTTTTCATTGACGCCGCTTCCCTTCCAGGCGATTTCCATGTTCAGATTTTTTGCGGCAATGTTGACAAAGTCACGGACGGAATATTGTTTCCCCGTGGCAATGACATAGTCTTCAGGGGTGTCCTGCTGGAGCATGAGCCACTGCATCCGGACATAGTCTTTGGCATGGCCCCAGTCCCGTTTCGCATCCAGGTTGCCCAGATAGAGGCAGTCCTGGAGGCCGAGGCTGATGCGGGCCAGGGCCCGGGTAATCTTGCGGGTGACAAAGGTTTCGCCCCGCAAGGGGGATTCATGGTTGAACAGGATGCCGTTGCAGGCATAGATATTATAGGCCTCCCTGTAGTTAACCGTGATCCAGTAGGCATAGAGTTTGGCCACGCCATAAGGGCTTCTGGGATAAAAGGGGGTTTTTTCAGTCTGGGGAGTTTCCTGGACTTTACCGTAAAGTTCTGAAGTGGAGGCCTGGTAAAACCGGGTCCTTTTTTCAAGGCCGAGAAGTCTTATGCCTTCCAAGAGCCTGAGGGTGCCGAGGGCATCGGTGTCGGCTGTGTATTCCGGGGATTCAAAGGATACGGCCACATGGCTCTGGGCAGCCAGGTTGTAAACCTCATCCGGCTGGACCTGTTTAAGGATGCGGATCAAATTGGTGGCGTCGGTGAGGTCCCCATAGTGGAGGATGAAATTTCTGTTTTCCACATGGGGATCCTGGTAAAGGTGGTCGATCCGGTCCGTATTGAAAAGTGAGGATCTCCGTTTGATCCCGTGGACCTCATATCCTTTTTTGAGCAGAAATTCAGCAAGGTATGCTCCATCTTGACCAGTGACGCCTGTGATGAGCGCTTTTTTTTTCATATCAGTCCTATCCTATTGATCTTTGCCCTCCAAGAACATTGTGAAAGGGGTTGAGAATTCTTGTAAATATTTTCCATAGGCCTCGAAAAACAGCTCCGCTCTTTCGGTTACAAATATGCACCGGGTTCATATTGTTAAGGGCCTGTCTAAAAAGGCTTTACTAAACCCTTGCAGGAGATGGTATCCGAGACGGCAGTTTCCGGGAAGTTTTACAGCCAAAGAGAAACAGCGATTCAGAACAATTTAACACTATTCCTTTGAATTCTCAAAGGCTTCTGAAAGCCGCTGTTTTAAATAATTGATCTCGTCCTCATCATATTCATAGAGATCAAAGCAGTACCCGTCTTCACCCATAAGGCCTTGGGGAATAAGGTCTCCGGCCTCATCCGGGTCTGTGATCATTTCACCGTAAAAACATACGGACAGCCATCTTTCATCAGGGGTGTCATCAATGACATCCACCATGGCAAAAAGGGAACGCTTTTTCTGGCTTTCATGTCTCGGGCGAAGCGAATAGCTGACACCCGGCCGTTCATTGAATTCAAAGACAGTGCCGGAAAGAGTTTTCAGATGTTCATAAAGTTCAAAAAATGCCTGCCGGGTTTTGGTTTCGGTTTCAGTCCAATTTTGGATAAAGGTTTCAATGGTGTTCATGTTCTATTCCTTAATGTGTTTCAAGAGGTGTCCAAGTTCAGGAAAAATCAGCGAGTTGCAGGCCAGTTTGCAGGCCTTAATACTGCCCGGCATGCAGAAGATAAGTGTCTGTCCGATAACTCCGGCCGTAGCCCGTGAAAGGATGGCAGCGGAATCGATTTCTTCAAAACTGAGCTGTGAAAAAAGCGGGCCAAAGGCAGTGAGTTCTTTTTCAAACAGGGGTTTGACGGCTTCAATAGTGACATCTTTGGGGCTGATGCCTGTTCCGCCGGACATGATAACGGCATCCGGTCCAATTTTTCCGGTTATATGCAGGGTCAGTTCCCGGATGGCTGCAATGTCATCGGTGACCACCTGATGAATGACGACTTCATGGCCTTCTTTTTTGGCCTGTTTTTTGATCCAGGCACCGGATTCATCCTGTTCAATGCTTCTTGTGGTGGATACTGAAATCACGGCAACCCGGATATGTTCCGGGGCATTTTTCTTATGGGATGAGGTACTCATGGGTTAATCCTGTTCCATATAAACAAGGTCCTTCTGGTCATGTTCAGCCACAAGGACATTGATCATATCTTCATGTTCGGTGTTAATGGAAATCCCCTTGTAATCCGCCTGAATGGGAAGCTCCCGGTGTCCCCGGTCGATGAGGATGGCCAGCTCGATACGGGAGGGTCTGCCGAAATCCATCAGGGCATCCATGGCTGCACGGATGGTCCGCCCTGTAAAAAGGACATCATCCACCAGGATAATATCGATATCATCCACGGAAAAGGGGATATTGGACGGCCTCACTGTGGGTTGATGACTGATCTTTGTCCAGTCGTCCCTGTACATGTTGATATCCATGCTGCCCACGGGTAGGGTGACGTTTTCAATCTGTTTGATCTGATCTGCAATCCGTTTGGCCAGAAAATCCCCCCGGGTCTGAATCCCAACAAGGGCAAGGTTCTTTGTTCCTCTGTGCTTTTCGATAATTTCATGGGACATCCGGGTGATGATCCGTTTAAAATCCTGGTCATTCAGAAGGGTTTTTTTCTTTTTCATTATGATAAACTTTCCTTGATTTATATGCGTTGTAGATTCTGTATCATCTTTTTTTATGGCGGGCAACACCTTGATTTTAAGTTTGAGTTGCTATAATCAGTGTAGAATAAAAAAGCAAATCAAATCAGGGCATGGATAAATGAAATTTGATGTTACAGGCGTGATCCTGGCAGGCGGTAAAAACAGCCGTCTGCCGGGCCAGAAAAAAACATTCCGGAAAATCGGGGAAAAAATGATCCTTGAAAGCATTTACAAGGTGTTTTCCAACCTTTTCAGAGAGATCATTATCGTGGTCAATGACCCAAAAGACTTTGCCGGCTGGGACATGACCGTCGTGACCGATATCATCCCTGCAAAATGCGCTTTGGCAGGCCTCCATGCCGGGCTTTTTTATGCCTCATATCCCTATGTCTATGCCACTGCCTGTGATACCCCCTTTGTCCGGCAGTCAGTTGTTGAACACATTGTCGGGCGGATTGAAAAAGGTTATGATGTCATTGTCCCTAAAACCGATGACGGGCTTGAAACCTTGTCTGCCGCCTATTCAAAGGAATGCATCCCCCTGATTGAAGAAAATCTTAAAAAAAATATCTATATGATTAAAAAATTTTTCAGGCCCGGGAAAGTAAAAGAAATCTCTATCCGGGAATTGAAAGCCCTGGACCCGGAACTTCAGTTTATCTTTAATGTGAATACGCCTGAAGACCTTGAGAAAGCAAGGGCAATGGCCAATAAGAATTTAGAATGAATAAAGGAGGGACCCATGAATATTCCAACCATGCTGGAACAGATCAAAAAGCATCCGGATTACCATAAGGCCGGCATGATCTTGTGTCATAACGGCGTAGTCCGGGAAACATCCCGTGACGGCGATGGGGTGACAGGCCTTGAAATTACCGTTAACCATGAAAGGCTGTCACAGATTATTGCTGAACAGAAGAAAAGAGAGGGCATTGTCGACATCCTGATCCATATCAATGAGGGAAAGTTTCTGAAGGTGGGGGATGATGTGATGTTTCTCGTGGTGGCAGGAAATATCCGGGAGAATGTTATTGCCAGCCTGACAGATACATTAAACCTGGTAAAATCAGAAGTGACAAGCAAAAAACAGTTTTTCTCACAGGAAAAAAAATGACGGAATTTACACATCTGGATAAAGACGGCCGGGTGAGAATGGTGGATGTGGGAGAAAAGAGCGAAACCCACAGAAAGGCCATTGCTGCGGGCAGGATTTCCATGGAAAAAGAAACTCTGTCACGGATCATGGATGAAAAAATCAAAAAAGGAAATGTCCTTGAAGCAGCAAGAATTGCCGGGGTCATGGCAGCCAAGAAAACTTCGGACTTGATTCCCATGTGTCATCCCTTGAATATCACCCATGCCAGGATCGACTTTTCCTTTGACACAGAGAGCCATGCCATTGATATAGAGGGTGAAGTGTCCCTGACCGGGAGAACCGGTGTGGAAATGGAAGCTCTGACTGCTGTTTCAGTAGCAGCCCTGACCATCTATGACATGTGCAAATCCTATGACAAGGCCATGAAAATTTCAGATATCCATCTTAAATTCAAATCCGGGGGCAAAAGCGGAACTTATACTGCAACATAGCATGATATCCCTTGAAAATATTGCCTGGCTCATCTGTGGTGTCTGTCTTGGGGTGATCCTCTGTGCAGTTTTTGCAAAAGCATGGGGTTTCTTATTTTCAAAAAAGATGAAAGCCCTTTCCAGCGAAGCATTGTTTGAAAATTCGACCCGGTTCATGGAGCTTGCGGACCGGTATTTTTCATCCTATGTCAAGGAGGCCAGAAAGGATTTTGATATCAAGGGAAACGAGATCATCAAAACCGTTGATCCGGTCCGGCAGATCCTGGATAAATATGAATCGCGGCTGATCCTCATGGAAAAAGAAAGGGAAAAGGCTTACGGATCCATTACGGAAAAGCTCCTGGAAATGGGCAGGACCCAGAATCATCTTTCCGTTGAAACCGGAAACCTTGTAAAAGCCCTGCGGGTTCCCCATGTCCGGGGACGGTGGGGGGAAATGACCCTGAAAAGGGTGGCTGAGCTGGCCGGTATGAGTGAATACTGTGATTTTGAAGAACAGCCTGCTTCGGGCAGTGGAAAAGGGTCCATCCGGCCCGACATGGTGATTACCCTGCCGGGAAACCGCAAGATCATTGTTGATTCAAAAGTCCCGCTCATGGCCTATCTGGACGCCCTTGAAGCCAGGGATGAAAAAGAAAAACTGGAACGGATGAGGGACCACGGCCGCCAGGTGATGATGCATATCTCAACCCTTGCATCCAAGACTTATTTTCTGGAGATTAAGCCTTCACCGGAATTTGTGGTGCTCTTTATTCCGGGAGAAAATTTTTTCAGCGCAGCCCTGACGGTTCAAACGGATCTCATTGAAAAAGGCATGGAAAAAGGGGTGATTCTTGCAACGCCAACCACCCTGATTGCGCTTTTAAAGGCGGTTTCATATTCCTGGAAACAGGAGAAAAGCCATGAGAACGCAGAAGAGATAAGGAATTTAGGAATTGAACTTTTTTCACGGCTTTGCAGTATGACCGACAATATCAACCAGCTGGGAAGGGATATTGAAAAATGTGTGTCCGGGTACAACAGAACCGTGGGCGCCATGGAGACAAGGGTCATGTCCACGGCCAGAAAACTTGAGAATTTGAAGGTCTCTGAAAAAACCATGGAAGCCCTTCACCCCATAGACTATTCAAAAACAGTGACCAGGGATTTTAACAAGCGATATGAAAAAGGTGAATAAAAGATGGTTTTAAAGCAAAAAAGACTGATCTGTCTCATAGTCATTCTCTGTATTTTTACCGGCTGCACATCCGCGATCAGAGAAGAAAAAAAAGAAGCGGGTCCCTTGAAAAAACTAAAACCGGGAGAATATCCCCTGTTCATGGATCATATGGCATATCAGGGGCTGTTGGAATCAATTGACAACAGCTTGATCTATTTTAGAAAAATACCTTTGGAAAGACCATACACTTATGAAAAGGAGATCTATACTGCCGGCCATATGATTCGATCCCTTGAAACCTTTAAAGCTCTTCTTGAAACCAGCCCTTCCATAAAAGACCTCAATGAATTGATCAAAGACCGGTTCCTTGTGTATGAAGCAACCGGAAATGAACAGAGCGAAGTTCTTTTTACCGGGTATTTTGAGCCCACCTATGAAGGCAGGCTGCAAAAAAGTCAGGAATATCCTTATGCTATTTATTCAAAACCCCATGACCTTCTGGAAATTGATCTTTCTTTGTTTTCAGACCAGTACAAAGGGCATAAACGCCTGACGGCAAGGGTGAATGATGCCACAAAAAGAGTGGTGCCCTATTATTCCAGAAAAGAGATCAGCGCATCAAAGGATTTTCATACCCAGGCGGAGCCTGTTGCCTGGCTGAAAAGCCGTGTGGACGGGTTCTTTCTGGAGATTCAGGGATCGGGAAGGATTGATCTGGGTGGCGGGCAATTGTTAAGGGTACACTATGATACAAGCAATGGCCGGGCATACAGCGCTGTAGGGAAATATCTTATTGATAAAAATGAGATCTCAAAGGAAAACATGTCCATGCAGGCCATCCGGCAGTGGCTGGAGGCTCACCCGGAAAGGGTGGATGAGGTTCTGAACTATAACCAGAGCTATGTATTTTTTAAAAAAGAAACAGACGGCCCCTATGGAAGCCTTGGTGTTAAAGTAACGGCCTTTCGATCCGTGGCCACGGACAGCGGGCTTTTTCCCAAAGGCGCACTTTGTTTCATGCAGACAAAACTGCCTGATAAAGAAGCCATGGACCCGCAAAAGGAATGGGAAAATGCCTCGCTGTTTGTGCTGAACCAGGATACGGGCGGTGCCATCAAAGGACCTGCCAGGGCAGACCTTTTCTGTGGGAATGGGAATTATGCAGAGTTCACTGCCGGATACATGAAGCATTACGGCAGATTGTTTTTCCTTGTTTTAAAGCCGGAGAAAGCATAGGGTTTCGATTTTTAAAACCATTCCACATCATCGGGAAAAAATCCGAGAATGATCTCCTTTCCCGGGTAAAGCCCAAGATTGCTGACCTGATCAGGTGTAAGCCTTAAGACAAATGAAAGTTCATGGACAAAAACCGTGGCCATGATATATCCGCTGTTTTTTTCAAGGAGCATGGCGGCAATATTTCCGCACAGACGGTTGATATTGTCTTTGAATGGCTGATCCAAAGATTCGATGAGGATATTTTTTTTTCTGATAACGGCTATTTCTTTATTTTGGGCAGGGGCTTTTAGGATAAGCGTCTGTCCATTGAAGCGTTTTTTTACAATCCTGTCATTGTTTGTTTTTTCAAAGGGACCACTGATGACGGTTTCAATCCCGGTGGGGAATATGTTCCCGTTAAAAATGGAAACCTGGTTTTCCGTGATGGAATACAGCCATTGTAAATCATGACTGGCTATGACCAGGGTGGTTCCCCAGTCATCTCGGGCCTTGAGCGAAGCTTTGCGGATGAGTCCTGCACTTTCCGTATCAACGCTGGCAATGGGTTCATCCAGGAGAAGGACTTCCGGTTTCAGGATTAATCTTGCAGCCAGGGCTACTCTCTGGGCTTCTCCGCCGGACAGCTGGTGCCACCGGCGATGGGCAAAGCTTTGGAAATCAAGACCGACGGTTGAAAGGACATTTTTGACCCGTTCTTCCAGATTATTTTTATCCCTTCTGATATTCAGGCCATAGATAATATTTTCAAAGACCGTCCGTTTCAAGAGATAGGGCTTCTGGGTCAGAAGCGTTACCTTTAACCGGACATCCGGGGAAAACCCGGATTCTTCCCGGCCCTTATAGAAGATCCGGCCTTTACTTGGCTTCAGGGCAAAAGCCAGCAGTTTCAGGAGGGTGCTTTTTCCGCTGCCGTTGGGCCCGATGAGGCCTGTTATGGAACCGGTGCTGATCTCAAGATCATCAATATCAAGCACTTTTTTTTGTCCGTAATAGTGCCGGATGTCTTTCAAATGGTATACAGCGTTATTTCCCATCATTGTTTTCTTAAAAAGGAAAGGGATAGATTGACCATGAATGCAATGGTGATGAGGACCAGCCCCAGGGCAATCCCGTCGGCAAACATGCCCTTATTGGTTTCAAGGGCAATGGCAGTGGTGATGGTCCGTGTATGGTATTTGATATTCCCGCCGATCATCATGGCAATGCCGACTTCGGTGGATACCCTGCCGTAAGCGTTGACAATGGCGGTCAGGATGCCGTAGCGCACTTCCCAGAGACAGGTGGCAATGATATGTCGTTTTCCGGCGCCAAGGGAAACAAGGGTCAGTTTAAGATCCGGGTCAATGCCTTCTATGGTGGAGGCGGTAATCACCGTAACAACGGGAAAGGAAAGAATGGTCAGTCCGATGACAATCCCCGGCAGCGTAAACAGCAACCCGAACTCACCTAAGGGGCCCTGGCGTGAAATAAAAGCATAGACCATAAGTCCGATAAAAACAGTTGGAAGGGCAAGGAGGGTATCAAGAATAATTCTGAGCTGTTTTTTCCCTCTAAAGTCAAAATAACCTACAAGAAATCCACAGGGAAGGCCTGCTCCAGTGCTGATGAGCATGGAGCAGGCAGACACTTTCAAAGTGGCAAGAACGGCTGTCCAGGTGGCTCTGTCGCCATTTATCAGAATTTCTATGGCTTTAAAAAAGCCTTCAACAATAAAATCCATTCCGTCCTATTTTGCATTGGGAAAAAACAGTTTTTCACCCATTAACAAAAAATCCCCGATCAGTTTCTGTGTTTTTGGTGAAGCCATCCAGTTCATGTATTCAATCGCCAGATCATATTTTGCCTTAGGGCAGTTTTTAGGTTCAAGGGTTAATACGCTATACTGATTTAAAAGATTCTTATCCCCTTCAACCAGAATTTTCAAGGGGGCTTTGCCGTTATTCTGGGACTGGTATTTGATATAGGTCCCTCTGTCCGTCATGGTATAACCCTTTTTTTCCTGGGCAACATTTATGGTGGCCAGCATACCCTGTCCTGTCTGGACATACCAGGTTTCCTTGTCAGGTATTTCTATACCGGCGCTTTTCCATAATCCCAATTCTGTTTTATGGGTACCGGAATCGTCACCGCGGCTCATGAACAGGGCCTGTTTTGCTTTGATGGCAGTGAGAGTGTCGGCCAGGCTTTTGCCTTTAATACCGGCCGGGTCATTTTCCGGCCCGATAATGACAAAGTCATTGTACATGATTTCCTTTCTGTCCTTGCCAAAACCGCTCTCAACGAATTTTTTTTCCGCAGCCGGTGCATGGACCAAAAGAACATCCACATCGCATGTCTCACCAAGCTTTAAAGCCTTTCCTGTTCCGGTGGCTGTCCATTTTAATTCAATACCGGTTTCCTTTTCAAAATGCGGTTTCAAATAGTCCAGAAGACCGGTGTCTTCCGTGCTGGTGGTGGTGGCCATCATCAGGCTTTTGGTTTCAGCCTGGACGGCAACACTGAGGCCCATTATCAGAAACAATACGATTAACCCATTCACTATTCGATTTCTATTCATTTTCCAACCTCCTGTATATTGTTTGAATTCAGCAGCGGCATCCAAAATATCCGCCGGCATAATTTGTATTTACCTTATTGGTTTCATTGAGCATCAATGGTTTCAAATCCATAACTGCCAAGTATCTGTTGTCCTTGCGGCGATACAATATATTTGGCCAGTTGCGATGCCGCTTCGGACGCATCTTTTCTGACGATAAGGCCATAATCGGCCCCTACGGAAAGGGCTTTATTGATCTTGATAATTTTAAGCGCCTGAACTTCTTTTTGAGCCAGTACAGCATTGGTGCAATAGGTCAAGAAAACATCGGCCTTTTTCTCGCTCATCACCCACCCGTACTGGTTGCGGCCATCGGGCGCCTTTTCACTGTCCGGGCCGCCCGTAAGCTGGAGGGCCTTGTTGGAAAGTATTTTAAATCCTCCCTCTTTTATCTTTTCGGCTTTATTAAACAGTTCCCATGCATAGTCTCCGCTTGGGTCTGCTTTGGGTGTCGAAGTTCCTACCCTGATTTTATCATCCAGCAAAATTCTTAGAAGATTTTCAGTTGTCACCTCTACTTCGGGCTGAGCCAAAACGCAGAGCTGATTTCTGGCAAACAGAACAACCGCGCCGCCCCACCCGCTGGATGCAAGTTTTCCGGGATGATTCATATCTGCTGAAGCAAAAACATCAGGGGCTTCACCTTCTTCAATGGCTTTTCTTAAGAGACCGCTGGGCCCGAATTTTGTGGTAATTTTTATATTATGAATTTTCTCATATGAAGCCACGATATCACTCATTGCTGTTTTCAAACTTCCAGCAGCATAGAGCGTTAATGAATCTGCCGACGCGGTCAAAGGGGTCAAGACCAGTAAAAAGACAACAAATGCTGTAAAGCTGATAAATATTTTCATGACGATCTCCTTCTCTATAAAAAATAGAGTCTGAATATGTTAATATTCGGAGATAGTCAACATGTTAAATACTAAAACAGTGAATATGTCAAAAAAATAACCAAAACATACTAATTATAACAGATAAGAATTGAATGGAGCTATTCTTTTTCAGGCACCGAAGCCGGGTAAACCATTTTCCCGGTCATGGAAAGATCATAGCCGCCGTAAGCTTCTGCCGCCGCTTGAATTATTTTTCCTTTTAAAAGGGACAGAAAAAGCTGGATACCCTGGTCAAAAAACCTGTCTTTATTGATCAGAAAATCAAAACGTTCCCAGCAGGCGGGGATAAAATCAAGCCCAAGGATATTGGCAATGGGCCTGATACCGGGACCGGCATCTGCTTTTTGATTCAGGATTTCCAGCCCCACATCCATGTGTCTGGAGAGTGTGGATTCATAGCCTTTTATGGAGTCGCCTTGAATTCCTGCATTTTTCAGCAGATTATCAAACAGCTTCCGGGTTCCTGTGCCGAGCTGCCGGTTAACAATCGTGATGCCGGGTCGGCCAAGGTCTTTTACGGACAGGATTTTTTTGGGGTTCCCCTTTTGAACGATAAGGCCCTGCTCTCTTAAACAGAAATTTACCACGGCAGGGATCTGGTTCATTTCATCTTTTAAAAACGGAAAATTATACTCGTCATTGTCTCCGATAAGATGGCTGGATGCAATGTGGCAAAGATTTTGTTTTAGCGCTCTCAGCCCGCCGAGGGAACCAGCCATGCCGAACATGGCCATGTGCTTTTCGTGCTTGATGTTAAAGGTTGAGATAATTTTATCAAGCAGAAGGTCGTTGCTGCCGGCGATGAGAACAAGGCCGTGATAAGGAGGCAGTTTTGCCGTCTGGGGAAAATTTTCAGTGCCTGCTTCAACCCATTGGCGTACAAGGTTTATGGGAAAAAGCCATTTCCCTGTGACTTTAGATGCCGGCAGGCCTTTTTCCGAGATAAGGGAATACACCATTTTTTCATTGATATTTAAAAATTTTGCTATTTCCCTGGTCGAATACATTTCCTCCATTGCCGGTCTCCTTTTCTCGATAACCTTATTTCATCGTATTTTCAACGATTCGCTCCCTTGCCTGTGAACTGCCAATTAAATATTACAGGCGATATCATATAAGGGACTTCAGCCTTTGTAAAGAGCACGGATGAGCTTTCAGGTCTTGTAATTTCCAAAAAGTGCAGCCCGTTCTGCCAGGGTCGGGACAGAACAGGCTGCTGGATAATGCTTGCCAAGGAGATGGGGTTTGTTTTAGGTCAACAATTTCCTTTCATTATCCATGATCGGGCTGTTTTTTTAAATTATATGCTTTTGGTGAGATTTATATATTTATGGTTATAATTTGTCAACATTTATTTTTAATAAGATAAAAATATTTTAAAAATAACTATAAATAACTATAAAGAACAGTTAAACATTATCGATCCTTTAAAAAGAGACTGTGATATTCATCTTCTGAAATATGCTGTTTTATCTTGGCATTAACGAACAGGTATATCTCTTCAAGCTCCCTGTCTGTCAATCGCGGGATGAATGTTTTTAAAAACTGGTCTTCAGAAAATTTCTGAAGATAGAACATGATGGTTTCCTCATCGGTTTCCCGGTCAAGCCCAAAGGCTCCAAGACCCTTATATTCCTGAATGAAATTATGGGTATCTTTTTTCATGGGGGATTACTCCTCTTTTTCAAACCCTTTTTCCGTTATGAAATAAACAGGGCATGCAGGTCTGTGTTTGCAGTAAATTTTCGGGTCTTTGCAGGCAAGGCAATCACGGCAGAAATAAATATCATATTTTTCACACTTGTAAGGTGTTTCCTGATCCGGATGTTTTTTGCATTTTCCCATTGTTGTCATACTCCTTTGCCTGGGCTATTAAAATGATTCTTTTATCAGTTTTGTCAATTTCAAATAACCGGGCAAAAAGAAACAGGTGTTTACAAGAAGAAAAAATAATTTTATAGTTTTTAAAACAATCTATTCTTTTTTCATTCACGTTTCAACTTAAGGAGCCCTTATGGATTTTAAAGATCTTGCGTCACGATTGGGGTTTGATGAAGAGGATTTTAAAGAACTTGTCGAGCTTTTTATAACCACAACTTTTTCAGATATCGAAAAAATAAAAAAAGGAATCCTGGAAAACAATCCTGCTGATGCGGCAGCCGCTTCCCATTCAATCAAAGGAGCGGCAGGAAATCTTGGATTTGATGAAATTTTTTCCCTTGCCAGAGATATGGAAATGCAGGCCAAGACAGGCACCCTTGAAAATTTTACCACTTATATCAATGACCTTGAAGTCAGGATAAATGCCCTTAACCCGTCCTGCGGCCTATAAGAAAAAGGGGTTCAATGCATGGAGCAACAGCAGCCTTATACAATACTCGTGGTTGACGATAACCGGTTGAATCTGAAACTGATTGAAAAATCCCTGTCCAAAGAAGGATATAAACTTTTTTGCTCAGACAATGGGCCGGATGCCAGGGCCATTGCCCTGAAAGAAAAACCCAACCTGATCCTTCTGGATATTGAAATGCCGGGCGAAAGCGGATTTGAAGTGATCCAAAAGCTGAAAGACAATGCGGAAACCAATGCCATCCCTGTATTGTTTCTGACAGGTGTCAGCGAGGTGGATTCCAAGCTGAAAGGTTTTGACCTGGGTGCTGTGGATTATATCACAAAACCCTTTCATCCCCTCGAAGTTCTGGCAAGGGTCAGAATCCACCTGAAACTGTCGATAGCGACCAATTCGCTTATTACAGGTCAGGCAGACAAACTTCGGCAGTTGACCGAAGCCCAGGTCTCCATGCTGCCGACACCGGCAGGCAACCCCGATGCCCGGTTCGGTGTATATTATAAAGCCCTTGAAGAGGCTGGCGGCGATTTTTACGATATCCTGAATATTTCAGAAAATATCAAAGGGTATTTTGTGGCGGATTTTTCCGGGCACGACATCAAAACAAGCTATATGACGGCATCGGTAAAGGCATTGCTGGCCCAGAACTGCACACCGGTTTACTCACCCATTGAAAGCATTAAAATGATCAATGATGTTCTGGCGGAAATCATGCCGGAGGGCAAATATCTGACCGCCTGCTATATGCATATCAACAGAGCCACGCGCAAATTGACCATTATCAATGCGGGCCACCCGCCGGTTGTCTGTCTGCCGGTTAAAGGAGAGCCTTTTCTGATCAAAACGGAAGGAGATATCCTGGGCATGTTCAAGGATGCTCATTTCGGTGTTCAGACGCTTACCGTATCGCAAGGGGATAGATTTTTTGTATATACAGACGGGCTTGTTGAATCTGCTGAAAAAAAAATTACATGGGCGAGCGGTGCCGACAGCCTTCTAAAGGTTTACCAGGAGGTTTCCGGTGTTCCCTATGAAAAAGCACCGGAAGCGCTGATTGATCATCTTTTCGGGAAATCGGGTCTGCCTGAGGATGATATTGTTGTCTTGTGTGTGGAGATATGAGTCCATGTCAATAGAAAAGACAACCTTTGATGTTTTGAAGACAAAAGATTCCATCCGGTTCATTTTTTCCTCCACTTTGAAGAATATTGATACGGTCTGTGAAGAGTCGAATCGCTATCTTCGCTCAGCTTTTTCAGAAATTGAAAAACATTTATTCCCCATCAATCTTGTTATCCGGGAAGGGCTGACCAATGCCGTTAGACATGGGAATGCAGGCGACCCCGGAAAAATTGTCAGATTTGAGTTAAGCATTGTCAACCAGGAAATGATAAAAATGATGGTTGAAGACGAGGGAGATGGATTTGACTGGCGGGAACAGCTCAATGAGCTCCATGCCGATGATGAAGACCACGGACGTGGCATCATCATCATGGAGACCTATTTCAGCCGTTATTCGTATAATGAAAAAGGCAATGTCCTATATCTTGAAAAAATTATCACCTCCTGATTTAACCCGTCTTTAACATAAGTTTAACAAAAATCTAATACATTTATCGTAGTGTTCTGTTCAAAAGACCCATGATTTGATAAAAGGGGCTATGCAGCCTCAAAAGGTTAAGGAGATTATGGATGAGCATTCATCTGCAAAGAGAGATCGAAAAGATCAAAAAAGAAATCCTCTGCCTCGGGGCAATGGTGGAGGACAGGTTTCAAAAGGCTATTTATGCCGTCAAAACAGAGGATCAGGTGCTTGCTCAAAAAATTATGGATACGGATTTTGAAATTGACCAGCGGGAGATTGAAATGGAAGAAGAATGTCTCAAGATCCTGGCCTTGCACCAGCCCGTTGCAACAGATTTGCGATTTATCGTGGCTGTGATAAAAATCAACAATGATCTTGAAAGAATTGCAGATTACGCATCCAATATCGCGAAACGGTTTATCATTTCTTCCCATGACCCGAGTATTTTTAAATATGACTATGCCCCCATGGCGGATCAGGCAGCTAAAATGCTGAAGAAAAGCCTGGATGCCCTGGTCCGCATGGATGTGGATATGGCCTATGCCATCCGGGATATGGATGCCGTGGTGAACGCCATGAGAAACGAAGCCTATGAAACAATGAAGAAAGATATCCAGACCCATCCGCAAATGGTGGGTGAGATCATTAATATGTATCTGATTTCAAGGCATCTTGAAAGAATTGGAGATCATACCAAAAATATTGCTGAAGAAGTGATATACCTGATAGAAGGTGAAATTGTAAGACATAGATAAGATGATGAAGGATTGCCTCTTTATAATTGACAAACAGATAAAATTCCGTAAAAAAATAGAACTTATGAACACTATTTAAAAATACTGGAAAAAGAATGATCAAAGAAACCATCCTGATCGTTGATGATGAAAAAGACATTATTGAACTGATCAAATATAATCTGAAGACGGAAGGGTATACCATCCTGACGGCCGGAGCCGGTGAACAGGCCATTAAAATCGCAAAGCAATCCAGACCCGACCTCATCGTTCTTGATCTCATGCTGCCAGGAATGGACGGTCTTGAAGTGACCCGGTATCTGAGAAACAATGAAGAGACCCGTAATCTGCCCATTGTCATGCTGACGGCTAAGGGAGAGGAATCCGATATCATCACAGGGCTTGAGCTGGGTGCAAACGATTATATTTCAAAGCCTTTCAGCCCCAGGGTGCTGACCGCAAGAATCCGGGCCATTCTAAGGCGGCGCAGAAAAGAATCCGAAGCCACATCTGAAAACGTAAAACAGGAAGGGGACCTGATCATTGACCGGACACGGCATATCGTTACCCTTGAAGGAAATGCCCTGGACCTGACACTTTCAGAATTTGAACTGTTGTCTTTTCTGGCGGAAAAAAAAGGCTGGGTGTTTACAAGGGGACAGATTGTGGATGCCATCCGGGGGGAAAATTATGCCGTGACGGAGAGGAGTATCGATGTGGTGATTGTGGGGCTGCGCAAAAAACTTAAACATAATGCCGAGGTCATTGAAACCGTCAGGGGTGTCGGCTACCGGTTTAAAGAATAATATCCATGAAGAAAAAAACAAAACTTATCCGGCAGATCTTCCCCGCCTTTCTGGTGATTATCGTGCTTTCCCTTTCTGCTGTGGCATCCTATTCCACCAGTTATTTTAAAACTTTTTTTCTTGAAAATTCTGAAAAAGACCTCATGATCAGGGCAACACTTCTGAAGAACAAATTTTCCGACATCCTTGAGGCTGATCCTCAAAACCTGCGCTATATTGATGACCAGTGCAAAGACATCGGAAACAAGACGGGAACAAGGGTCACGATCATTCTTCCTTCAGGCGCTGTGATCGGTGATTCTTTTGGTGAGACAGATCTCATGGAAAATCACCTGACCCGTCCCGAAATCATGGCAGCCTTCAAGGGAGACGCGGGCATATCCAGGAGATACAGCTCAACCCTAGATAAAAGCATGATGTATATTGCCCTGCCTGTGATAAAGAACGAACAGATCATTGCCGTTGTAAGGACGGCTCTATCCGTCACGGTCATTGATGATAAAATCCGGTCTGTCAGAAACAGCATATTTCTGGCCATGCTGGCGACCATTCTGATTGCCGGGGTCGTAAGCCTTTTTGTCTCGCGGTATGTTACCCGACCCATCGAGGAGATGAAAAAAAATGCTGCGGAATTTGCCAAAGGAAACCTGAGCAGAAGAATAGCAGCTCCGGATTCTGAAGAATTGTCTGAACTGGCTGTTGTCATGAATCAGATGGCAGAAAGCCTGGATGAGAAAATAAAAGCCTTTGAAAACCGCAGCAGAGAGCTGGAAGCAGTTCACACCAGCATGCAGGAAGGCGTCATCGCCATTGATAAGGATCAAAGGATCATAACCATCAACCAGGCTGCGGCAAAGATTTTTGGTTTTGATGCCCGCGACCTTAAAAACCGGTATATCCTTGAGGTTGCAAGAACTCTCGAATTCCAGAAATTTATTCAGAATGCCCTTGAAACGCATGAGCCGGTGGAGGAGGACATCCTGATCGCGGGAGATGAGGATCTGATTCTGAATATCCATTCCTCGGCCCTTTACAACACCCATAACCAGCGCATGGGGACCCTGATCATTTTCCATGATATCACCCGGATCAGGCGTCTTGAAAAAATGCAGAAAGATTTTGCCGCCAATGTGTCCCATGAACTGAAAACCCCTTTGACATCAATAAAGGGCTTTATTGAAACCCTTCAAGAAATAATTTCGGCAAATAATACAAAAGAAGCCGGCAAATTTTTGGATATCATTGAAAAAAATGTTAACCGCATGGTTGCCCTGATCAATGATCTTCTTTCTCTGTCAAGACTGGAACGCCTTCAGGGAACCCCTATCCTTTTTGAGCATCACAACCTGGCAAGCCTGATTTGCGGGGCTGTCAATTCCTGTGAAAGCGGCATCCAGGCAAAAAACATTACTTTAAATGTCGATTGTCCCGAAGATATGACCCTCCTGGCAGACCCCCTCCTCATGGAACAGGCCATCCTCAACCTTGTGGACAACGCCGTCAAGTATAGCCCGGAGAACAGCGTCATTGACATAAGTGTAAAAAAAAGCGATGTGTTTACAAATATCATTGTAGAGGATAACGGCTGCGGAATTGAAAAAGAACACCTTCCGAAAATCTTCAACCGCTTTTACCGGGTGGACAGGTCCAGAAGCCGAGAAGATGGCGGTACAGGTCTTGGCCTTGCCATTGTCAAACATATTGTCCAGTATCACAACGGGAAGATTGACGTTCAGAGCGCCAGGAATAAAGGCTCTGCCTTTAAAATCAGTATACCTGTAACGTGAACCCCTGATGAAAAATCTAGCATATTGCCCGGCTTTTGGAATCCGCCGCAGTCTTGATGACCTTATCCCCGGGAAGACGGAAAACAAGTTTATCCAATAGTTGACGAAAGATATTTGAACCTTATTATAAAAGTTATGCGCAGGGCATAAAAAACCCTTTGGAATTAAAACTAATGATATAATTAGGAGAAAAATGGCTTCTCAAAAAATAACACTGAGTGTTGACGGCATGAGCTGTGGACATTGCTCTGGAATGGTAAAGAAGACTCTTGAAAGCATTGACGGCATTTCCAAAGTCATTGTGGATTTGAATGGGAAAAAAGCGGATTTTGAAGTAACAGATGAAGCACTCATTGAAAAAGCGGTAAAAGAGATCAATGAAGCCGGATATAAAGCATCTCAAAAATAAACTGCCCGGCCTATGGTCATAACAATTCCCCAAGCTCAAAACTTTCAGAACGGTTGATGGTATAAATAAACCGTTTTAAAATGTCCTTATCAAAACAATGGGACATCCCCTGGTCTCTGAGCTTCATCCGGGCTTCGACCCGTTTTGCTGCCTCTTCTTCCATCATTTCTCTTTCTCTCAGCCGCCGAAGCTTTATATCATAATCATCCCTGACGATTGCTGTTACAGGCGTTTTTATATTTTCATTTACTTCCTGTTCAAATTTTTTAAGCGTGTCAAGATAAGGGTTATTTCCCGTCATTATTTTCAGAGCTTCAAACGGAGTCTTTGAATCCTTGTAATGACGTTTGGACGTCAGTGCATCAAAGACATCGGCAATATGGCAGATTTTTGCTATCACCGGTATGTGCTCACGGCTCAAACCGGTTGGATATCCGCTGCCGTCCTCATTTTCATGATGATATAAAACCGCCTGCATGGCATGCCGTGAAATTCCCGTATCAAATAAAAGGCTGGCTGAATAAGCGGTATGAGATTGAATAACAATATATTCAAGATTATCAAGTTTCCCGTTTTTATTGAGAATATTCTGAGGGATTTTTATTTTCCCGATATCATGAAGCAGGCCTGCAACTGCCGCCTGGACCAGAAAAGGGTTCAGGTCGTTGGTTCTTTCGAGGTTAAACAGTTCCTGATTCGCATTAATAAAGGTAGCCATGAGCCAGCCAACCTTTATGGAATGGATATGAGTGTCATAGTCATGACCGATCAGATTTGCCAGCCCATTCAATGATTTGATATCTGAAATAAATTCAACGGCCTGGGTAATAAGCCGCTGGACCTTATCCAGAGACTGTTTGCAGGCATCGGGAAATAAAAGATTGGATTCAAAAGTTTCCTTTACCACTTCTGTTGACAGGCTGATAAGTGCATCCGTTTTTTTCCCGATATCAATTTCATCATGCTTGAGGATATAGGCAAGGTTGTTTCTTATGTATTGATGATACTTTTTTAACTGTTGTTCATGAATATAAACCTTTCCCCAGGATCTCAACAGCTCCTTCAATCGATCTTTTGGAATAGATGAAGAATCAACCAGAAGACAGCGGAATTTGTACTGGTTATCCATATACTGCCGTTTTTCATAAATGGAAAAATCCATCAGGCAATCCGGATTTATCAACAGGGGGTCGATCTCATGAAATGCTGCGCCGTTGTTGAAATACTCAATCTGCAGATCCATTCTAATTTACTCCAGGAGGTTAGCATTTAAAATCATATTTCTAAAAAAGCGGCCTCAACCATATCAAGACGTCTGGAGTTAGTAAAGCAGACTTTCATTCCAGAAAAAATTATATTGACAGGAGTCTCTCATTTGTTTATCGTTAATTCACGATAAACGATTTTGAAAAAAGAACAGATGAGTAAATCTCACATGCATATGACAACAGAGCGGCTTGCAAAAATATTCAAGGCCCTGGGACATCCCACAAGAATAAAAATTGTGGAACATCTTATCCATATCAATACCTGTGTATGCGGGGAAATTGTAAACATATTCCCCTTTTCCCAGTCTACCATCAGCCAGCATTTAAAGATTTTAAAGGAATCCGGGATTGTCTGCGGCGAGGTAGAGGGCCCGAAGACGTATTTCTGTGTAGACAAAACCATTCTGGAACAATTCAGGCAATATATAAAAACCCTTTAAGGATGAAAACAATGGACAAAATAAAAGGGTGCGGATGTAACGATGACGCATCTAAAGACAAGGTTAGAATATCAACTTCCGGTGTAAGCATTATGAGCTCCATGGGGGAAACATCCACCTGTATGACCGAAACGGCCGACACAGCTTCCTCTTATGCAAAACCCGGGTACAAAATCTGTTCCTATGTGGATAAATTTCTCATAACAGATGCCGGTCCTGTTCCCATCATCACACCAAAACTTAAAAAAGAGGACCTGGTCTCGAATTTTTACGTCAGATGCGGCATCGGGCGTTATTCCTATACCGTGGCACCCGGACTTTACGGCATCGGGAAACCGGATAAAGATTCCGAGGTTCTTGTGACAGCCAATTTTAAATTAACCTTTGACCATCTGAGAAAGGAGCTTTCGGGCATCAATGCCTGGATACTGGTTCTGGATACAAGGGGAATCAATGTCTGGTGTGCGGCGGGCAAAGGCACTTTTTCCACTGAAGAACTCGTAAAAAGGATAAAAACCGCATCCCTTGAAAAAATAGTGGGCCATCACCGCATCATTGTTCCCCAGCTCGGCGCAACAGGTGTATCGGCAAGGGATGTAAAAAAACTGTCCGGATTCAGGGTGATATATGGACCGGTGCGGGCCAAGGATATCCCGGCCTTTTTGAAAAACAATAAAACCGCGGATAAAACCATGAGGCAGGTCACTTTCTCTCTTTACGAGCGGTTTATTCTCACACCTGTTGAAATTCAGATTGTGATGAAACCTGCCCTGATTCTTGCCCTTGTTCTGTTCATCCTTTCCGGTTTCGGGCCCGGCATTTTTTCTTTTTCAGGGGCTCTTGAAAGGGGCATGTCCGCTTTTTTTGCCCTTGTGATCGGGATAATTTCCGGGGCTTTTGTTACCCCCATTCTTCTACCTTATATCCCGTCCCGGCATTTTGCCCTTAAAGGCATCATATCCGGAAGCATCTTTGCAGGCCTCTTTCTTTTTGTGTCGGCCTCCGCCATCCATGGGATTTCAGGATTTATTGCCCTCTTTCTCTTCAGTGTGACCATCAGTTCCTATCTTGCCATGAATTTTACCGGAACCACCCCCTTTACATCCCCTTCAGGGGTTGAAAAGGAAATGAAACGGTTTATTCCGGTTCAGCTGGCAAGCCTTGTAATTTCTTCGGGGCTCTGGATTTATTCTGCATTTTAACATGAAACCCAAAAAAAGGATTAAACCATGAAAGAATTGCGATATCTTGATGACGTATCAACCCTGGTGCTTGACCCGGAAAAATGTATCGGGTGCGGCCTTTGCACCGAAGTCTGCCCCCAGGCTGTATTTGCAATGCATCAGAACAAAGCTGAAATTGTCGATTTCAATGCCTGCATGGAATGCGGCGCCTGCGTGAACAACTGCCCTTCTGAAGCCATAGCAGTCAGTCCGGGGGTGGGGTGAGCCGCTTATATTATCCAGGTCTGGATAAAAGGAAAAGAAAAAGCGTCCTGCGGCGGGGGGGGATGCTGCTGAAAACCGTCAATACTGATCAGGCCGGTTTTATCTTTGGCATGATAAAAAACTCCTTAAAAAAATGATTGACAATAGCGTTTATCTTATATACACTATTGAACATGAAAAAAGAATTGCTTGCCATACACGGGAAATTTCAATCCATTATGCGATTGACCCGGGAGCTTGAAAAAACACCCCGGAACTTTGGCACCGGCGAACCCCTTTCCCACTCTGAAATCCATTTGATCGAAATCATTGGGGGCAATGAAAATCTCAGCGTCACAGATATCGGTAACCTTCTCGGGATAACCAAGGGGGCCGTGTCTCAAAACTTAAAAAAACTTGAGGCCAAAGGCTTTTCCCAAAAAAAAACCGATCCTGAAAACTTGTCCAGAACCATTGTAATGCTGACATCCAAAGGATATACCGCCTATTATGCCCACAAACATTGGCATGAGACAATGGATGGCGGTTTTGCCGGATACCTGGAGGATATGGATGAGAAAGATATTGCGGTCGTGACCCGGTTCATGGAAAAAATAGAGGATTTCCTGGGACGAAGAGTTCGTTCCGATATCTGATTTTTTTTGATCAAAGCGTATAGCCATTAAACACATAAAGGAGATAACCATCATGTACAACAAAGAATACAAAGGCGATGTATGCAGCCACACCCATTCATTTTTCCTGGATAATTTTTTCAGAAGAATTCTCCAGAACCCAAAGAGAATTGTTGGTGAATATATTTCAAAAGGAGATACAGTGATTGATCTGGGGTGCGGCCCTGGATATTTTTCCATAGATATGGCGAGGATGGTTGGTCGTACCGGCAAAGTGTTTGCCGTGGATCTTCAAAAAGAAATGCTTGAAAAAACACAAAAAAAAGCAAAAAACCTTTCCCTTGAAGACCGGATCATTTTTCATAATTGCCCCCAGGATAAAATCGGCCTTTCAGAAAAGATTAAGGCTGATTTTATCCTGGCCTATTATATGGTCCACGAAACTCCGGACCATTTTAAATTTTTGGCCGAAGTAAAGAGCCTTTTAAAAGAACAAGGGAAATTCCTTCTTGTAGAACCCATGTTCCATGTAACAAGAAAACAATTTCAGCAGATTGGCAAAGACGCCGAAACGATAGGGTTTAAAACCCTTGGGAGCCCTTCTAAGAAAGGAGGCCATAGTTTATTGCTCTCAGCTTAACCTTTAAATTATAACCCAGGAAAACTATGATGCCGAAGGCGGTTTGTCCTTGATATCGGGTTTTGGGGCCTTTTCCACGACAATTTCAATCCTTGCAGGGCTGATATTGACGATATCAATCCTCTCATTGGGAAGTGTGAGATTTGACTTTGTAATATTGTAAAAGGATTTTCCCCGCTTTGCAGAAGCAAGATCAAGGGATGAAATCATGTTGTCCTTGCTCAACAGGCTGACATCCTTTCTCAACCCCCTGCAGGTGACGGATATATTGGCTACGGCCGTTGGAGAAACCACAAGCCCCTCTGGTACGTTTCGATAACCCAGCGGCAGATCAATCCTTTTTTCAAAATTCTGCTGTCCTGCAAGGGCAAACCATAACACAAACACCAGGGCAAAAACAGCGGCTTTTATCTTATAGCGTTTGGTAAACCAGGACAGGATGACCTGCCGCATGTTCCTCTCGGGTTCTTTTTCGTTGAAGACCTGGGTTTCAAGAAAAAAGGACAGCTCTTCTTCATCTTTTATCTTTCTGACCGCATTGTCAAAGGCAAAAGACACCTCTCCCCTTTCTTCGGAAATGACCAATACCCAAGCGTTGCACTGTTCTGAAAGGCCCAGGGCTGCCCTGTGACGGGTTCCCCACTCCTGGGGCAGGTCTTCTCGTGTGGATAAGGGAAGATAACAGGATACTTTTGATATTTTCCCGTTGGAAATGAGGATGGCGCCATCGTGCAGTGGAGACTGCTTGTAAAAAATAGAATTCAGTATTTCGGGCTGAGGGTCACACTCCATGGGAAGCCCCCTTGTGACAAGATCAGACACAGGGTCTGTTCTTTCAAAAATAACAACAGCACCGATTCTTCTTTCCGCTGCATCAAATGTCCATTTTGAAAATTGTGGAATCCAGTCGCTGGACAGCTTATCATGTTTCATCCCCATGGTTTTTAACGGGTTGAAACGCTCCAGCATCTGCCGGATCTCCTTTTGGAACAGAATAATGAGAAGAATGACAAAAACCTGCCACAGGATCTGGAACACCCACGTGGTCAGAAAAAGTCCCCAGGATTTGGCCAGAATGAAAACCCCGCTTAAAAGGACAATACCAATGAGCGCCTTGAATGCTTTGGTTCCCCAGAACCAGACAAATAACTGATAGGAAACAATAGATATTAAAAGGATATCCAGAATATCCGGAAAGCCGATATTTGATAAAATGGCCAAAAGATTCATGGGGGCAAGGTTCTCCAGTTTGATTTCAGGCCATACTATGACACAATTTTTAAAAATTTAAAAGATTTTGAAGCTGTATTCTTTGAAAGGATTTTGAAAAAAAATCGTCGACACAATAGAGGCGGCCTGCCTTAATGGCGGGCCGCCTCTACTTTTATCATGCTGCATTGATCTCTATCAATCTAGGTTTTGCAGCTTCAGACTTGGGCAGGTGAAGTTTTAAAACCCCATCCTTGAGTTCAGCATAAACCTTTTCAACGTTAATGGTCTGGGGAACTGAAAAATTTCTTCTGTATTCAACATCTCCAAATTCCTGCCATCTTGCCGCTCCCTGGGATTTTAATTCCCGGACTCCTGAGAGAGAAAGAGTTCCGTTATCAATATTGACTTTCAAGTTCTCTTTCAAAACTCCCGGCATATCGGCATACACAAGGATTTCTTCTTCGTTTTCATAAATATCCACAGAAGGCAGAACAGTCTCAATCTTTCGTGTTTTCTCAATATTTTTTTCACCTGTTTTCATAACATCGGTTCTTTGGGTCATTTTGCACCTCCTTATTTTATAAAGTGATTAATGATTCTTTAAGCAATTGCAATCTGTCTTGGTTTTGCAGCCTCGGATTTTGGAAGCACCAAGGTGAGAATTCCATTCTCCAGTGTGGCTTTGACTTTTTCCGAATCCACATCCGCCGGGAGCGTGAAACTCCTGCTAAATGATGTAATATCCCTTTCCGTTCTATGGATTGAATATTTTTCAGGCATATGGGATTTTCTTGTTCCGCTGATTTCCAGATAATTTCCTTGGATTTTAACATTCAGGTCTTCTTTTCCAATACCCGGAACCTCTGCCCTGATTTCAAAGAAATCTCCTTCTTCATAAAGATTGGTTTTAGGGAATCTGTCTTCCTCTGCCCAATTCAGGCCCGGCGTGTAAGCCCAGTCAATATCGCTGTATAAGCTGTCCAGTCTGTTCCTGAAAAAATCCATTGCGTTAAACAATCTGTTGATATCACTTAGTCTTGTAATCATGTTGATTCCTCCTTTCTTTAGGGTTTTCTGCCTGAGTAATGTCCAGGTCTTTTCCATTTCCTGGACAGAATTTAGGTATAAAATATTTCATGTCAATATCAATTTCATTATTTTTTTAAGAATAATTTTTTAGTAATGATTCATGAATTATGAATATACCGATAAAGGAGGCTGCTCTGGATTTTTACATAGCTTCTCTTCCCATGTTGATACCAATGGACTCTGCGCAGCGGATGAGTTGAGAGTCAAGGGATACGGTTCTGACCTTTCCGGCAAGGTCTTTGAGATCCACAAGAACCATATCCGGAGTATTGAGTGCCACCATGGTTCCAAACTTTCCTTGGGCAGCAGCATCAACGGCAAAACTTCCCAGACGGGTCCCGAGAACCCGGTCAAAGGAATTGGGTGATCCCCCCCGTTGGATATGCCCCAGAACCGTTGTCCTGACTTCAAGGTCAATGTGTTTTTCAATCTGCTTTGCAAGATAGAACCCTACCCCGCCAAGCTTTTCAACTCCCTGGAGCCTGCCTTTTGCTTCCTCTGCCTTGACCGTGGTTCCGCCCTTTTCCCTGGCGCCTTCTGCAATCATGACGATGCTGTAAGGGCTGCCGCCTTTTCTGCGAAATGCAATTTTTTTTATCACATTTTCAATCTCGTATTCGATTTCCGGTATCAGGATGATGTGGGCACCTCCGGCAATCCCGGCCTCAAGGGCAATCCAGCCGGCATTTCTGCCCATGACTTCAAGGATCATGACCCTATGATGGCTGCGGCCTGTGGTCTGAAGCCTGTCCAGGGCATCACAGGCCACCTGGACGGCGGTCTGGAATCCGAAGGTATAATCGGTTTTATCAAGGTCATTATCAATGGTTTTGGGAATACCGATGACGGGAATTCCTTTTTTGAAAAATTTATACCCGATTTCAAGGGTCCCTTCCCCTCCGACCACAAAAAGGCAATCCAGTTTCAAATTGTTAAAGGTTTCGACAGCCTTGTCGGAATAATCCGTTGTTTTGATGCTGCCGTCATCCATGCGCTCACGATATTCAAAAGGGTTGCCTTTATTGGTGGTTCCGAGGATAGTGCCGCCAAGGGTCAGGATATCTTTGGTTGATTTCACCGTCAGTTCCTGGGTCTGACCGGAAATAAGCCCCTCAAACCCGCCCTCAATCCCGATAACTTTGGCGCCGTATTGGATGGCAGCCGCCCGCGTAACAGCCCGGATAACCGCATTCAGCCCTGAACAATCCCCGCCTCCGGTTAATATGCCGACTCTTTTGATGGTCATGGATACTCCTCTTTAAAAAACAGGTTTCTTTAATATAGAAAAGATTGGTCCGTAAGTGTCAATTGCTTTATTTTTATCGTAAATAAGCAATTTTGTATAGCAGAAAACTTTGTGCGCCGTTCTATCATTTCAACTCATCCTGTGGTATTGAATAATGGGAATTCGGAAAGGGTCCTCACACCCTGGAACTTTAAAGACAGGTTTTTAACATGATATTCGGCTGGACCGGAAACATCCTTCACATAGATCTGACAAAAAAAAAAATTTCGGTTGAGACACCGGACATTGATGTGTATACCCGTTATGTCGGCGGCAAAGGCATGGGCGGCAGATATCTGAGGCCTGTGGCCCATCTTTCCTGGAATCATCCCGACATGGTAGTCTCCATTTTCACAGGGCCGCTTTCAGGAACCATCGCCCCCACATCCGGCAGGGCCCATGTGGTTTCAAAATCCCCCCTCACAGGCCTTGTGGGGGATTCCTCCGTGGGCGGCAAGCTTGCCACCCGGCTGAAACAGGCTGGATGGGACGGGATTGTCATCAGGGGTCAATGCGCTCATCCTGTGGGAATTGAAATCATGGACAGCCATGTTCAATTCCGTGACGCAAAAGACTTATGGGGACTGGACACAAAAACGGTTCATCTTCGTCTCTCCCCTCTCCACGGGTCGCTTGCCTTAATCGGGCCTGCGGCCGAAAACGGGGTGAAATATGCGTCCATAACCGTTGACCGCCATTTTATCGCCGGAAGAAGCGGTCTTGGCCTTTGCCTTGCAAATAAAAATATCAAATATCTGCTTGTGGACGGTACCGGCCGCTCCAGGATAAAAAACCCTGAAAAATTAAAACAGGCAAGGGAGGATATTATAAGATTAACGGCTGCCTCTCCGGCCCTCATGGGCCGATTTGGGTTTACCTGTCTGGGTACGGGCGCCGTGTTCGATCTCATGGACAACCGCAGAATGATGCCCACGGACAATTTTCGCCGAACCCGGTTTGAACATGCCTCCAGATTAAATGCTGCCGGTTATGCAGAAAAATATGCCCCAAAAAAACACGGGTGCCTGGGCTGCCACATCCTCTGCAAAAAGATCGGGCAAAAGAACGGACAGGCAGTGACCCTTCCGGAATTTGAAACCATGTCGCATTTTACAGCTCTTATCGGGTGCATGGACACGGATCTTGTGGTCAAGGCCAATGAACTCTGCAATCACTACGGCATGGACACGATTTCGGCAGCCTCAACCCTTGCCTGCAGAAGGGAAATCTTAAAGATTGAGTATACACAAGAAACGGTTCTGTCACTGCTAACGGATATTGCCCTTCAAAAAGGGGAAGGAAAAGACCTTGGACTGGGAGCGGCCGCCTATGCCCGAAAAATGGGCAGGCCTGAGACCGCCATGGCCGTCAAGGGCATGGAGCTGCCTGCCTACGACCCGCGCGGTGCCTATGGGATGGCACTGGGATATGCCCTGTCCACCCGCGGCGGCTGTCATTTAAGGGCCTATCCCATCAGCCATGAAATATTCAGAAAGCCTGTGGCCACAGACCGGTTCAGTTTCAGCGGCAAAGCCCGCATCATAAAGATAGCAGAAGATTTAAATACCATCGTGGATTCCCTCACAGCCTGCAAATTCACTTTTTTTGCCGCCGGTCTCGAAGAATATGCCAATGCCTTTGAGGCTGTCACCGGTATTGAAACCTCTGCTCAGGATCTGCTGAAAAAAGGAGAGGCAATCTATTATAACGAACGAATCATCAATGCCCTGAACGGGTTTGATGTAAAAGGCGACGATCTTCCGGACAGGTTTTTTATTGAACCCGGATCAGGCGGGAATAATATTCTGATCCCCCCTATACATCGCAAAGATTTTATTTCTGCCAGAAAAAAATATTACGATATCCGGGGTCTTGATGCAAAAGGCCTGCCCCTGGAAGAAAAAGCAAAAACACTGGGGCTGATATGGAAAAAACCCTGAAAAAATTTGCCGACAAACTCATCATGGCAAACCTGGGCGCAAGGTCAGGCCCCTGCCGGCCCCTCATGGGAGGACTGGATGACAGGGTTGTCTGGAATAGAAAAGCAGATGAAGCAAGAATTCTTGAACAGTTATTCAAGGAACTCCATATCAATTCGCTTGCCTTTCTAAGACCTGTTGAACCCTATAAAACCATTATTTCCTTTCTGGCAGAAAAAGCCCTTGGGTCTTTAGATGGAACCATTTCTCCCAAAGATTGTGAAACCAGAACCTTTCTCCATGATCTGCCGGTGATTGACGAATTCAACCCCGAGAAAATCATCCATGTCCTGAAAAAAAGAAAAAGCGTGATTGTTGCTCCCAAAAAAGGCAGCCCACAGGAAACAGGGCCGGCCGTTATTGCCCAGGGCACAGTCAGTCCGGAACAGGGATTTGTAACCATCAGTTCGGTGTGTTTTGCCTCGTTTGTCAAATTTTTTACTGATTATCTGGAAGCCCTCCAAAAAGGACTGACAACGGGCAAAGACCATGCTGTCTTTGATGCAGTCACGCCTTATCTTAAACCGGTTCCAAAGAAAATGCCCGTCCTCATGAAAGGGCCGTTTCAAAGCGAGGAAGCCATTTATTCAGCCGTGATTGAGGCCGGTCTTAAAACAGTTGAATACGGGCTTGTAGACTCCTATTTCGGCAATGTCTCCTATTTATGGAACAACACTCTTTACATCAGCCAGACGGGCAGCTCCCTGGATGAACTCTCCGGCTGCATTGACCCTGTGCCCATGGACGGGTCCACCAGCGCCGGGATCACAGCTTCCAGCGAATTGTCCGCCCACATGGAAACCATTTCAAGAACGGGCTGCCAGTCTATTCTTCATGGCCATCCGAAATTTTCAGTGATTTTATCCATGGATTGCGATCCCATTGAAAAAGGCGCCTGCAGCTTCTCAGATCAATGTCACATCAGATGTCCAAAAAAACGATTTGTGGCCGGAATTCCCATTGTTCCGGGAGAAGTCGGCACAGGACCTTTCGGTCTCTGCAACACCCTTCCCGCTGCCCTTGAAAAAAAAAGCAGCGCCATTGTTTATGGCCACGGACTTTTTACTACTGGAAACACTGATTTTTCAGAAGCGTTTTCAACCCTTCTAAAGGTTGAAAACACATGTAAAGACATCTATTTTAAAAAAGTGGCGGATTTAAGAAACACCACAGCGTAATGAAAAGACTAGGGTTTCACATTATATGGCCTGTCATCAATGGCTTTGCGGACAACGGCCGCAAGTTCAGCTTTTGAAACCGGTTTTAAACAATAATAATCAATCCCTTTTGCCTTAAGATCCTTACCTGACAGCTCGTTACTGAAACCGGTGCACAGGATGACCGGGATATCCGGCTTTATTTTTTTCAGTTCTTCTGCAAGCCTGTCCCCTGTCATGCCCGGCATGGTCATGTCTGTTATAACCGCATCAAACCCTTCAGGAGAGACCCGGAATACCTCAAGGGCGTCAAGACTGCTGTCCAGAGCCGTCACCCTGTAATTAAGAAATTCAAGCATTTTTTTCCCCATCTGGTTGATAGCGCTCTCATCATCAACAAAAAGAATGTGTTCCTTTTGGCCTAAAGGCAATGCCTCGTCCTTTTTCAGGGAATCATCCTCTGCCGCCCTTTCCTCTGAACAGGGAAGATACAGGGTAAAGGCTGTCCCTTTTCCCAGCTCGCTCTCAGCTATGATCTCCCCTTTCATATATCTCACTGCACCGTGAACAACGGCAAGCCCGAGACCTGTTCCCTCTCCTGCCTTCTTGGTCGTAAAATAAGGTTCAAAAATGTTATGGATATGGTCTTTTGATATACCGATCCCGGTATCGGAGATGATAATCCGGATATAATTTCCAGGCTTAAGAGATTCAAAGGGATGTTCTAAAACAATATCCTGCATATCCACTTTCAACAGGCCGCCTTGTTTTTCCATGGCCTGTGACGCATTTGTAAAAAGATTCAAAAACACCTGATAAAGTTTTGTCGGATTGGCATGGGTCTTTGAAACACTCTTTATGCTGTGTTCAATGATAATGGTGGACGGAATGGACGAACGAATGAATTTTAATACTTCTTTTATGATAAGGCTTACCTTGATGGGACTCACCTGTTCGTCAGATTGCCTTGCAAAAGTAAGGATCTGCTGAACCAGGTCCTTTGCCCTGAGGCTTGCCTTGTATATTTCATTCAGATCATCGGAAAATAAGCTGTCCTTTGGGGCATCCACCATTGCAAGCTGGGTAAACCCCATGATGGCGGACAGGATATTGTTAAAATCATGGGCTATCCCGCCTGCCAGTGTCCCCATGGACTCCATTTTCTGGGCTTTCACAAGCCGCAGCTCCATTTCCTTTCTTTCCTTTTCAAGGGCAATACGCTTTTCAAGCTCAAGTTTCTGATTCTCAAAAAGCTTTGCATTATCAATGGCAATCTGGGCAATACCTGAAAACTCCTCAAGAATGGAGATGATTTCAGGCCCGATGGCAATTCCCTCTCTCTCATGGCTCAAACCGATCACCCCTTCAATTTTTGAACCGGAAACCAGGGGAATACAAACAATCGAACGGATGTCATTAAAAGAGACCTCGTTGACTCTTTCTGGCCAGTTCCTGTAATCATTGACAATCATGGGTTCTCCGGTCTCAAATACTTTCCCGGCCAGGCCTTTCCCGGGTTTGATTCTGTAACCGACGTGGCGGGATAAATTTCCGCAGGCAGAACGGATTACCAGAACTTCCTTTTCCGGATCATAGAGGTGCAGAAACCCGTTGGGAATCCCTGTCAGTTTTGATGCCCTGACAATGACGGCGTTCAGGAGATCGGAAATATCCAGTCGCCGGAACATGCCCAGAGATATGGAATGCAGTGTTGCCATGTATTCGCGCTGAAAGGTCAGTTTTTTTTCAACTTCCTTTGCCTGTTTCATATCGGGGCAGGTACACAAAACCGCAATGATGGTACTGTTTTCATCCAGGATGGGATCAACATGAAACATGACCGGCATGGGTGATCCGGATTTTCCCATGATGTCAACTCCTCTGCTGGAGATTTTTCCATTGGTGACCATTTTGAGAATATCCATGCCATTGGATTTCTCCGCAAAGAGTTTTCCAACACCGGTATCTTTCAAATCCTTTAGATCATAACCCAGTAGTTTTTCAAAGGCCCTGTTGTGAAAAAGATGTCGGCCCTTTATATCATAAACACTCATGGCTACCGGGGCAGCCTCCACAGCTGCTTTAAAGAACGCCTGTCCGCTGACAAGGCGCTGGATATCATTGTTTTTATTGTTCATGTAATCGCTTTTTAAGATTGTTAACAGGTATTTTTCAATATTCCTGTTCAGCAGGATAAAGTCAAGCTAAGATTTAAGCCTAATACATGGCTTCGATAAGATCCGAATATGATTCATGGACCTTTTTCCGCTTGATTTTCATGGTCGGCGTGACCTCGCCGTCCTCTTCGTAGAGACGTTTGGGGATGAGGGTGAATTTTCTTATATTTTCAACCCGTGAAAGGGCTTCATTGACCTTTTTAACTTCGTTGTCAATGAGGGCAATGACCGCGGCATCCCTTGTGAGATCCTTGTAGGTTGAAAACTGAATCTTATTATCCTGGGCAAATTTTACAACATTGTCTTCATCAATCATGATGAGGCAGGTCAGGTATTTCCGCCTGTCGCCGATGACCACGGCATCATTGATATAGATACTGGCTTTCAGCTTGTTCTCAATATACTGGGGTGTGATATTCTTTCCCCCTGCCGTGACGATGATGTCTTTTTTGCGGTCTGTTATTTTTAAAAACCCGTCCGCATCCATCTCGCCAACGTCCCCTGTGCACAGCCATCCTCCAACCATGGTGGCGGCCGTTGCGGCCTCGCTCTTGTAATATCCCTTGAACACGCCCGGGGACTGGATCAGGATTTCCCCGTCTTCGGCAATCTTTATGTTTACGCCCTCAAGGGCTCTTCCCACTGTTCCGGGTCTTGCCCCGTTTTCCGGGGAAAGCGTGGTAACCCCTGTGCCTTCTGTCTGGCCGTATCCTTCAATCAGGTTCATACCGATGGACTGGAAAAAATGCAGCACCTCTTTTGATATGGGGGCTGCCCCGGAAATCGCCACCCTGATATTTTCAAACCCAAGTCTTTCCTTTAGCTTTCTGAAAACAAAAAACCAGGCCAGAAAATAAGACGCCCTCATTAAAGGGCAGACTGGTTTTTCATCCATGATCAGGTCAGAGCGTTTTTTCCCGGCCTTCATGGCAAGTCCGAAGGCAAGGCGCTTGAACCATGTGGCATCTGCCATTTTGATCATGATGCTGGAATAATATTTTTCCCAGATTCTGGGCACGGCATACCCGATGGTGGGAGACACCTCCTTCATATTCTGCATGACAGTATCGGGTTTTTCGACAAAATTAACAATATAGGCAAATTTGATATGGATAAAAACCGTAAACAGCCGTTCAAAAATATGGCAAAGGGGCAGAAAGGAAAGCACATTATCCTGTTTTTCAATCCTTACGGTGCCTTCAACAGCCCCGGCCATCCAGGTGACATTGCCATGGGTGAGCATGGCTCCTTTGGGCGGACCCGTGGTCCCTGAGGTATAAATCAGCACAGCCAGGTCATCGGATTTGATTTTTTGTTTTCTCAGTTCAAAGGCGGAAGGGTGTGTTTCCTCCGACAGTTTCCCTTTTTCAAGAAATTCATCAAAGGTCATCACCATGGGGTCTTTAAATCTTTTCAATCCCTTTGGATCAAAAACAATGACTTTTTTCAGCAAGGGCGCATTGTCTTTGAACATCAGCCACTTGTCAAGCTGTTCCTCGTTTTCTACAAACAGAAACCTTGCATCACTGTGATTAACCACATATTCCACCTGGGGCCAGGCATTGGTGGCATAAATCCCTACGGAAACGCCGCCCACACACTGGATTCCAAGGTCAGCCACAACCCATTCAACGCAGTTGTCGCCGATAATACAGGCTGACTCCCCTTTTTCAAACCCAAACGATAAAAGGGCACTTCCCACCTTTTTGGCCCTATCATGGTATTCGGCCCAGGTGATATCATGCCAGATGCCAAACGCTTTTGTCCTCAGCGCCACCTTAAAATAATTTTCAGCCACCGTTCTTTCAAATACTTCGGGAACGGTTTCACATCCCGTACTTTTATCTATCGCCATGCCTTTTTCCGTTTCCATCTCTGATAGCCTTTGGCTGATGTTTCAGATTTGATGCCAAGATAAAATTCTTTTACATCTTTGTCTTCCTTAAGATCCGTTGACTTCCCCTTCATCACAAACCGGCCGTTTTCAAGGATCAGGCCTGTGGATGATATGGAAAGGGCCATGTTTGCATTCTGTTCCACAAGAAGAATGGTGGTCCCGGTTTTGTTGATCTCTTTTATAATGGAAAAAATCTCCTTGACCAGGATGGGGGAAAGCCCGAGGGAGGGCTCATCCAGAAGAAGCAGCCTGGGCCTGAGCATTAATGCCCTTCCCATGGCCAGCATCTGCTGTTCACCGCCGGAGAGCGTGCCTGCCCACTGATTCATCCTTCCCTTGAGAACCGGAAAATACTGGAATACTTTTTCAATGTCCTCTTTTACGCCGGACCGGTCTTTTCTGGTATAGGCTCCCATGAGCAGGTGTTCATGGACGGTCAGCTCCTTAAAGATCTCACGGCCTTCCGGCACATAGGCAATGCCTTTTCTCACAATGGCATCCGTATCCTTATGCTGGATGGGAACGCCTTCAAATTCAATGACCCCCTTGTCCGGCTGATCCTCGATCAACCCCATGATGGTCTTTAAAATAGTTGATTTGCCGGCCCCGTTATTACCCAGGATGGCGGTGATGGAGCCTTCCTCAACACTGAAAGATGCCCCCCGGATGGCATAGACAAGATCATAGTAAGTCTCAATATTTTTAACTTCAAGAATGCCCGGCATGTTTAATCCCCCTCCCCGATATAGGCCTTAAGGACCTGTTCATTGGTCTGGACCTCTGCCGGGGTGCCGATGGTGATGGGTTTGCCGAAATTGATGGCCAGAACCCGGTCTGAAATATCCATGACCATTTTCATATCATGCTCGATGAGGAGGATGGAAATTCCCAGATCATCCTGGATATCCTTGATCCAGAAGATCATGTCCTGTTTTTCCTCTGAATTCATACCGGCACAGGGTTCGTCCAGAAGGAGGAGATCCGGTTCCAGGGCCAGGGCCCGGCCAAGCTCTATGAGCTTCTGTGTTCCATAGGGAAGTGCGCCCACAAAGGTTTCCCTCACATTCTGGAGTTCGAGAAAATCGATAATATGTTCAACTTTCTCACGATGAAGGAGTTCCTCTTTTCCGGCAAAAGAAGATTTCCCCCACATGAACATCCCGCGAAAAAGCCCGGTATTCATATGGATATGCCGACCCAGCATGATGTTTTCCATGGTGTTCATATGGGAAAACAGCTCAATATTCTGGAAAGTCCTGGCAATGCCCATCCTGGCGATGGTATCGGGTTTTTTATGGTTTATGGAACGGCCCTTGAAAACAATATCGCCGTTACCCGGTTGATAAAGTCCTGATATGCAGTTGAAAAGGGTGGTCTTTCCCGCACCATTGGGACCGATAACGGAAAAGATCTCACCCTTGTTCATGGTAAAGCTGATATCGTCAAGGGCTTTGATACCGCCAAAAGATATGGAAACCTGATCCACCCTGAAAAAATCGGGTTCCATACTATTTGATATCCATCCATTCCGTCAGTTTTTTTGCTTTTCCCTCGGCCAGACACTGGATCAAAAAGGTCTGGGACGCTCCCTGGCGGGAATACATGTCATTCTTGTTATAGGGTTTGAAACTGACCTCCGGGCCGATCCCCCTGAATCCTTTTATTTTCTCCATTTCAGTGACAAATTTTTCCCTTGTCAGGTCCGGACCCGTATTTTTCAATGCCTCGATCATGGGTTCCACAAACAATATGCCGGCATAATAAAAGAGTCCCCATCGTTCTTCCTTTGCTGCATATTTGTCAAACACTTCTTTTTTGTATTTGACGATACCGGGATGGTCAGAGTCGGATAATTCACCAAAGGTAGCGCAGATCACGCCTTCCCAGGTGCCTTTGGTGATGGCCATCATCAGGGGGAAATCGGAACAGGTACTGGTGCTCATAAACTGGGGTACAAATTTCATGGCTTTAGCAGTACCCACGATTTTTGCGGCATGGGTGACCGTTGTCCACAACAGAACCATGTCAGCGTCCGACTGTTTGAGTTTCATCACATGGGGATTCAGATCAGAATCACCTGCTTCAAGAGAAACTTCAGCCACCGTTGCAAGACCATGGGCTTTGAGTTCTTCCTGGGCGCCGCGAAGCCCGTTCTTGCCATATTCGTCATTTAAATAGGCCACAGCCACTTTTTTCTTTCCCATTTTCTCAACTGCATACCTGACAAGGGCCTTTGCTTCTCCGTCATAGAGCGGGTAAACGGCAAACAGGTTTTTCTGGGGCGGATTGACCCAGTTCAAAGATCCGGCAGCAGGCCCGACCCAGGGAACATTATTCTGTGCCAGATAATCTTTTACCGCCAGGCCGGGAGAGGTCCCGACCCCGCAGGCCCAGGCGAAAATTCCTGTGCCTTCCTGAAGTTCCTTTACACCGGCCATGGTTTTAGCCGGATTATACCCGTCATCAAACATGTGGTAAACGATTTTTCTGCCATGGATACCGCCATTGTCGTTAATCCACTGAAAATAAGCGCCCGTGCCCCTTGCCACAGATCCCCAGGCCGCAGCCGGGCCTGTCTGGGGACCCCACTGCCCGATATGAATTTCCTTATCCGTCACCCCCTCTTCTGCAAAAAGGTTTGGCGCAAGGCTCAATAAAAAAGCCAGAGAAACAACTAACAAAAGCAAACCACTTTTTTTCATTTTCCCCTCCTTTTATTTATTTTTTTTTCTTACCTGCCGCTTTTTTCCCGGTTATACCTTTTTCACATAATGCCGGGCAAAAAGGCCGCTAGGCTTGAAACACAATACTGCTACAATAATTACAAAGGCCACAACGGTTTTGAATTCTATGGAAATATAGCCGCCAAAAAGATTTTCAATGATGCCCAGCATATAGGCGGCCACCACAGCCCCGGGCAAAGAGGTCATGCCGCCCATGACGGCAGCGGCAAATCCTTTGAGCATGGGGTCCCACATCATATAGGGATGCATGATGGTGGGAGAAATCAAAAGCCCTGCCACAGCACCCACAACAGAAGAAATCCCCCAGGTCACCATGAGAATCCCGTTGGTTCTGACCCCGACGATCCTTGCAGCCACGCTGTTCTGCTGGGTGGCTTTCATGGCAAGACCCAGTTTTGAGAATCTGAAAAACAAAAACAGCACCACCATAAGACACAGGGCTGAGACCAGAGTCAGGACATCCAGTTTTTTCAGGAAAATATCGCCGATAAAGAGGCTGTCATAGGGATCTATGGGAAAGGGCATGGTTTTCTGCTCTGCCCCGAATTTCCAGGACACAATTCCCAGGATCACCATTTCAATGCCGATGGTGATCACAATCATCCCGAGGACATTGGGTTCCTTTGCCCGCCGCAGGACCGCAAATTCCAGGAAACACCCTAAAAGGGCGGCAAACACAAAGGCAAGAAAAAATGCAAGATAGACATTCAGTTGAAAAGAGGTCAGAAGCAGCATGGCGAAAAACGATGAAATCAGGGCCATCTCTCCCTGGGCAAAATTCGGCACTTCCGATGTTTTGTAGATAATGACCATGGCCAGCCCCATCAGGGCATAGGAGCTTCCCACCGCAATCCCGCTCACAATCATCTGGAGTAAATCCGTCATTTAACTTCTCCCATGTCAAAAAGGCCAGGTGCGCCAGTATTTTTTTGTCCTGATCCAGACCCCGTAAAGCCCTAAAGGTTCAAACAGCATAATCATGATCATGATACTGCCGAATACGATAAATTGAATATTTGAGACACCTGTGATGGAGAACCAGTTTTTGGACAAATGTTCCAGCCAGTCTCCGATATAGGGAATATCCAGGATATTTCTTAATTTTAAGTCCAGCCAGCAAAGAAGTGCAGCACCGGCAATGGACCCCATCATGGAACCCAGCCCCCCCACCACGACCATGGCAAGAAACATGATGGACATCATGAGGGTAAAGATTTCAGGTTCAATGAATTTTAACACAAAGGC
>CAZUDE010000004.1:295200-297226 GCA_964619205.1 uncultured Desulfobacula sp.
AACCCCCCCGCCGATCCCGGCATAAAATGCGCTCACGGCAAAGGAAAGCGTTTTATAGTAGAGTATATTCACGCCCATGGTGCCGGCGGCTATGTCGGCATCCCGGATGGCGACAAAAGCCCTTCCCACCCTTGTCCGGATGAGGTTCCGCATGAACAGCAGAAGGAAAATCGTCAGGGTGATGAGCAGGACATAAAATTCCTTATCCGTATCGATTACCCAGGGGCCGATGGTGATATCCGGCGCATGAAGCCCTTCCCTGCCGCCGAAAAGCTTAATTCTCCCGATGATCTGGGTGATGGTGAGGCCAAACCCCAGCGTGGCAATGGCAAGATACGGCCCTTCAAGCCGAAGGGAGGGCAACCCCAGAAGAAACCCGAAACCGGCTGCAACCAGACCGGCACACGGCAAAGCCAGAAGAAACGGAAACCCTGCCTTTGCCATGAGGATAATCGTGCCATAGGCGCCAATGGCAAAAAATCCGGCATGCCCAAGGGAAATCTGGCCTGTATACCCGACCAGGAGGTTCAAACCGGTGGCGACAATAATATTAATGGCAATATAATTTGCCACATATATATAATAATTCTCGGCAAAAAAAGGAAAAAGATAGAGCGCGCCAATGAGAACCAAAAACCAGAAAACAACGACAGGAGAGGAAAAAAGTCTTACATCCTCATAATAATCCCTTTTCATATCCATACAAAATAATCCTTTTTGCTCAATGGCCTGATAAGATGACCCCTGTCTCTTCTTATTTTTTATGCGTATCTGTTGTCAAGCAAAAAGAAAGAAGGTTCAGATAATAAACACTGTTCAAAGAAGGATTAATCTGCTTTCTGCTTGCGGGCAGGCACTTTCTCCGGATTTTGGAGTCAGACAAGGAATTATTTAAGCCTTCCTGCAGACAGGGGCTTGAATATTCCGGCATAATTTAGTATTTTATGCCCCAAGCCAATGTAGCTCAGGTGGTAGAGCAGCTCACTCGTAATGAGCAGGCCTGCGGTTCAAGTCCGCACATTGGCTCCAATTTCAATAGGTTACAAAATTTTGCTTGATGTAACTTATTTTTGTGAAAGATTTGTGAAAAAAATTCTTATCACAAAGAGCCCCTAAAAGCCCAGTCAAATAATCCTTTCTCTCTATTTCTAACACCACTATTTGATACCCTCAGAATCTATCAATCTTAAACCACCTTCCCATTTCTTTTGCAGCTAAATACAATGTGTAAGATTAACTGTTAATATTCAAGGAGGGCAGAATGACAAGATATGAAATGATAAAAGAGATTGAAAAGATACTCAAAAACAAAAATAAAACAAAACAGTTGCTCAATGACTTGATAAAGACCCTGGACTATAAAAATCAGGCTTTGTATTTATCATTGATGAAAAGAATCAATTTAGACTTGTAATTGGGATTATTCACATAATGACAAGAAGGCTGATAATAAAAGAGATTATAGTGCTTGAAACCCCTTATTGGTTTTTTTACTCCAACATTTTTTGGCTTTTTTAATATTTCCTGCCATCAATTTTGTTAATTTCCTTTTGAACAGTGTTTTGTGAATAATCCAGTCCACTTCTTGTCTTGTAACCTTGGTCATTTAGTTCTTTGCTTATTTGAAGAGTTGTCAAACCTTTGCTTTTAAGATTTTTGATAATATTATGAATCTCTTCTTCATTGAAAAGGCTTTTAGGCTTTTTCCCTAATGACAGAATGTTTTCTTCAACCTTTCTTTCCAATTTTTCAAGCTTGTCCTCAAGGTAATCTAATCTTGATGTGCTGATTTCATCTTCCTGTTTGTCCTTTTCAATATAGTTGTAAAGTTCTTTTATAATGACATCTATCAAATGTCCCCTGTTGGCAGATTTATAATGATTTTTCAAAGTTTTTAAGGTTTCAAAAGTTTCTGATTCAACATAACAATTTATTAGTTTTTTCCCTTCATCTTTCATTTTCTTTATGTAATCGGAATGTGTCAATGAAAATGAGACACCTAATTTAAAAAATTAAACTCTAATCG
>CAZUDE010000005.1:0-28536 GCA_964619205.1 uncultured Desulfobacula sp.
CATCAGTAAAAGACCGGCCATGGTAATTTTACGGCTGCCGGCACGATCCGATAAAATTCCTGAAAGGGGAGACTTGATTCCCAGCATCACGGGAATGATGTCCATGAGCAGGCCCGCCTTCATGGAGGAAAACCCAACTATGTTTTTCAAGGGCTGAACCTTAATGCCCCGGATATCCCCGTAGAAAATGTCCTGGGCGTCACTTGAAAATCAGTTTCTTTTTCTGTTGAATCCGGCAATGGCCAAAAGCCCTGTACCAAAGAGCATCAGGGTTGCAGATTCGGGTCCAGGCCCGATGGAAAATTGAAAACGAGACATTCAACACCCTGAAGAACCAAAGATATCACATCGAGCACAATTATGGCCACGGCACAAACAATTTATCGTTCATTTCTTTCATGCTGAACCTGCTTGCCTTTTATACTCATCAGATCCTGGAGTTGACGGATCTGCCTTATCAAAGATACACACAGGATTTCAGTTAAAAAAGGGAATTTTTCAATCAGATCCGGTGCATATTCAGATTCATGGTATTCTAAAATTGGGAATCCATGTTTGAAAAAAATAGAATAAAATCCTGACAAAAGCCCTGCTTTTCCTGATATAGAATCGATCCGGAATGAAAAGCCTTTTCGGCTCCAATTTTTATCAGTTTTTGAAAACCCACACCGCAATATATTCAGGAAAATCTGACACCAGCCCTCTATAATTTATTTCACCGATTGATTTTGGTGGGAATTAAAGATATGTTCGGTGGAATTTCCATTTTTTTCCCCGGGAGAAACGGTATGATAAAAAAGGACCGATACAGAGGTTTGTTTCTTAAGACGTTTATTCTTACCTTGATATTATTCCTGACCGGATGCGTATCCCTGCATCAAAAAAATGATATTCCGGTTGTCGATGATGAAGTAGAGGAAATACACCAGTTGATACTTAAAAAAAAGAAGGCGGTGCTGGAGAATGATTTAAATGGATTCCTGGACATGTGTGACGCCTCGGACAGGGTGTTTTCCTGCGAGCAGCAACGCTGGTTTAAATATTATCAATCTTCAACAGCATGCGACTATGATCTGAAAATAACCGATATTGCAAAACGGGCCCCGCATACCTATGTCGCTTCCATCACACAATCATACCGGCTGGGGTCTGAAAAAACCTACAAGAACAGCTTTTTTAATGAAAAATTTATTCATACACAAAATGGCTGGAAAGATGCCGATCTGGAGTTTCAGACGGTTGTTGAGACAGAAAATTTTATCATAAAAGCGGTTATGGGGGTTCACAGGGATCTGGTAGATGAAATTGGGAAAGCCGCGGAAGCTGCACATGATAAAATTAAAGCAGCTTATGGAGAAGGCATGGACGGAAAGACCGTCCTGAAACTCTATGATGACCGAAATGTGATACGGGACCTGACAAGAATAGGGGGTATGGAATCCTTTTCCGGATATTATATGTATCCGGGATCCATCAAATTATTAATCAAGGACAATATGGAATGGATAAAGGACCATACCCTCGCCCATGAGTTTGTTCATAAAATAGTCGCTACCCAATTTCCTGATACACCTGTTCCCTCTTGGTTTTTTGAAGGCCTTGCCGAATATTTCGGTGTTTACTGTATTCAGGAAAAGACAGATATTGAAAAAGGATGGATACACCGTAAGGACATTGCCAAATCACTCAATTGGATAAAAGAGCAAAAACTTTCCCAGTTCAAAGATTATAGAGATGTAAACCGGTTTTACAGCATGGCCGGCATGATCGTCAAACATATCGAGGAGGCATATGGAAAAGGAACGAACAAGGCCATTCTGGAAGCATCAAAGAGAATCGCCAGGGATAGCAAATGCCATCAAAGGGCCGGCTCGTCCCAGGACTGCCTGGACCAGGCCATGGAAGAAGTCCTCCAGGCGGATATGGACGCAATTGATAAAAAATGGATGGCCTGGATGGAAAATTACTAACCGTCCGACTTAAATTTCCATAATCGCCAGAATTATTTCAGTAATGGTATAAGCTATATTATGAAACAAATTAAGATGTCAAAGTAAAATGTGTTCCTCCCCGACTTTGCAATGACAAAAATGTTCCAGGCATTAAAGGTTTTGATGATTATTTTTTGGGTAATGTATTATTTTCCAGTTTGGCGGGATTCTTGAATATACGCCCGGATGCTGAGAAAAAGAGCAATAATGGTCAAGCCCGCGGCAGTATGAAAGGCATCATGCAGACCGGAGATCTGGGCCGCTGTGGGGGCCAGGGAGGCGCCGCCGCTGGTTCCGGATCCGGCATAGAACAGGGTTCGACCGGCCCAGACGGCACCGATGACTGCAACGCCGACTGTCTGGCCCAGGGTTCTGGACTGGGCCATCATGCTTGAAACGATGCCCAGCTGGTGTCGGGGGGCCGTACCCATGATGGCGCTGTTGTTGGGTGACATGAAGATACCGATGCCTGCGCCTACCATGAATATCCGCAAGGCATATCCCCAGATGGCGGTATGTTGATCCAGGGTGGCCGCAGCCGTAAATCCGAAGATCATCAGTAAAAGACCGGCCATGGTAATTTTACGGCTGCCGGCACGATCCGATAAAGCTCCTGAAAGGGGAGACGTGATTCCCAGCATCACGGGAATGATGCCCATGAGCAGGCCCACCTTCATGGAGGAAAACCCAAGTATGTTTTCCAGATAAAAGGGCAGAAGAATCACAGTTCCTCCAAGGCCTGCAAAACAGATGAAGCCCGTGGCCAGATTGACGTTGAAAACAGGGTTGCTGAATAATCTTGGATCAATCATGGGCTGGGCGGTTTTGTTTTCAATGAAAATGAAAAATACCAGGAGTATCAACCATAACCCCAGAAAAAAGCCGGTCAAGGGCTGGAAAAATCCCTGCTGCTGGCCCAGGGTTAATCCCAGCAAAAGAAACAGGATACTTGAAAACAGGGAAAAGGCGCCGAGGATATCAAAGCGCTGGCGACGGCCGGGTTTAAAATCCGGCAGGTTGCGATGCACCATAATAGTTCCGATAATTCCCACAGGAAGGTTGACAAAGAAAATCCAATGCCAGGACAAAAGGCCCAGAATTACTCCGCCCAGGGCTGGTCCTGCGACAATGCCCATGGAAACGATGGCACCGATCACGCCCATGGCCTTGCCCCTCTCGGCCGGAGGAAAGGCCTCCGTCAAAATGGCGGCTCCCAGAGCCATGACCATGGCTGCGCCAATGGCCTGGAGTACCCGAAATCCAATAAGCCAGTTCACGGATGGAGACAGTCCGCAAAGGACTGAGCCCAGCGTAAAGATGATAAACCCGGTCATGTATATGGTTTTTTTCCCGGTCATGTCGGCCAGCCGCCCGATAGCGGCCATGGTGCTGGTGATGGTCAGAAGATAGGCCAGCACCACCCACTGCACCACGGCAAATTCAGTGTCCAGTGCGCGCACCAGGGTGGGCAGGGAGACATTGATGATACTGCCGTCCAATGTGGCCAGGAAAACTCCGGTACCCACGGCTGCCATGGCGTGCCATTTCCGGGTAAAGCCCGCTGTTTCGATATTGGTCGGAGGGTCTGGTTTCATGGGGTGCCTTTTATGTGTGTGATGGTCATGGCCTCATGAAAACAGGATTCTTATCCACGCAATCAATTTATCCGGGAGTGAAGGGGTTTTGGTTTTTTGATCGGGGGAGTCAATCTGCTGTTGCAGACGTTTCGCTCTCAGTGCAGGGTCAGGGTGGCTGGATAAGAAGGAATGATTTTTTCCCAGGAAATCCAGTTTTTTCAAGGCGGAGACAGCCGATTTGGCGTCAGCCCCATGTTTTTTTAAAAACAGAAGGCCGAAATCATCTGCCTCCTTTTCCTCTGCCTGTGAAAATTGAGCATTGACAAGTGACTGGACTATCCCGCCCAGGGCAGACCGGGCAAGGTCGCCCACCGGATTTTCCTGGGAGGCGATCCCTTTTCTTACAGCGCTTGCCGCATAGGCCAGGATGATTTTTTTTTGGATATGGTTTTCCTTTACATGGCCCATTTCATGCCCCACCACAAAGATCAGTTCCTGATCCGTCATCATGTCCATGAGGCCGCTGTAAATCCTGATGGTACCGTCGGCCATGGCAAAGGCATTGATTTCTGAGGACAGATACACCTTGAAGTCAAAGGCATACCCGTCTGAATGATGCCGGTCCCCCACAAGTTTTTTCAACCTGATTCCGTATGGATCCCGGGGCCCGGCCACCCGGTTTTTTCCATCAGACTGTTTTGAAGCTTCTGCTGCAAGACGTTTGACGTCACTGTCGCTCAAGGCGGCAGCTTTCAAGGCATCAATGCCTGCCTCTGTTGCAAGCTGCAGGTTGGTATCTTCACATCCCCAGAAAATATACAAGGACAATATAAAGCCTGTCAGTATCTGTCTGATCATTGGTTTTGTCGGCATTGGTTTGAAATCGCCTGAAATTTTTAAGTTTCCGAATATCCTGACCGTAAATATGAGGGAAGAAGATCGTAAACCTCCAGCGGGTTTTTAATACTTCTCCGGTTATCTATTTTCATTGAATCATTCAAGCCGGGGTCGCTCAGGTCCAGGGGGTCGGGTTTGGATGAAAGGCGGCTCCCGTCTGAACCTGTAAAAGGGAGAACCAAAGGACCGTTGCTTTCAAGGACATATCCCATCTGGCCGTTGCGGAGAAAGACAATGCTTCCGGGGGGATAGATTCCAATGCTTTTAATAAAGGATTGAAGGATATATTGAAGCAGAGAATCTTTTCTGGCATAGGTTCTGAATATTTCCGTAACTGCATTAATCTGGTTGGATGCTTCCTTATAGCTCTTTTTGGATGTCATGGCATCATATATATCCGCAATCTTGCAGACCTTGGCATACAAAGGAATATCTTCTGGCAGTCCGTCCCCGGGATAGCAGTGGGGTTCGTCCTGGTAAACTGCTGAATGATGATGTTTCACAATATTGGTGATAAAGGGATTGTTTAAATTATTTTTTTCAAGAATGGATAGACCCAGCTCATAGGAATGTTTTTTTACAGTATCAAATTCACCTTTTGTCAGTTTGCCGGATTTGTTCAGAATCGTGTCGGGAATCATCACTTTTCCGATATCATGAAGGAAAAACCCAAGAGAGATGCTTTGGAGTTCATCTTTCTGAAAATGGCGATAGGTGGTTTTCGAAAGACCGGAAGATTTGTTGAAGGGATCGTAGACATCGCTCTCTGAGGCATTCAGGTGGCTGTTGACCATGGCGCTGAATATGATGTTGAATTTGTTCATGATAGCGGTTCCGATGGTGCATACATTGATGGAATGATTATACAGATAATCATCATAGGAAAGGATTTCCCGGGTCAGGTAAGAAAAAGGATTGTCCATGACGGTCAGGAACCCGGCCAGGTTAGAAACATGCGAACTTACTTCAGCATAATCAAATCGGCCACCCGTGTTTTTTATATCGGTAAGGGCTTTTTTTATGCATTGCTTGGCCACTTCGTAGTTTTCATGAGCCAGCTTTCTGCTTTCCTCTATTGCGTGCAGCTTTTTTCCAAGGCTGTTGAGTGTCGGCCCCGGCGAATCGGATCGGGTCAGGCTCTGGCTCTGGTTATTCTGAGCGGATTTTGAAACACGGACTTCGGGATCACCTGAAATTTTTTTCCCTTGGGCATCCCATATTCCGCTTTTCCCGTCAGCGCTTAAAGGGACTTTTTTAATTCCGTTTTCCTTTATAATTTCAAGAATTTTAGTGTTGGTTACAACAAATGTTTTATCCAGCAGGAGGGTTCCTTCATTATTATAAACATCTATCCCTGTAGTAACTTTGCCGCCGTTTGATACAATTCCTATCAGTGTGTCAATATCAATAGTGCCTGCCAATGGAGAACTCCTTTTTGATTACGAATTTTTATTTCATACGTATCATCTGAGCTGTATAATCACAAGAAAATTCATACTGAAACAATATGGATATATTGGGTATTCAAATTAGGTGTTACGAATTTAAATAGGTATCAAACGGGTTCAAAGATGTTTTTAAATGCATCATAAACATAGCATAACAGGCCGGGTTAAAATTAGGGGATAGTTCATTCATGAATCCGTGCAGGCCAATGGCTTTTTTGCAGAGGACACGGTCTTTCCGACTCAGGCGGCTGATGAGCTCGTCCACATCAAAATGCGGCTCCTGTTCCGGGAAAATCAGCTCCATTTCAAAGCGGGGAGCGATATGGGCGTGCTCCCGGATCTGCGAGCCATAAAAACAAAAGGCTTTTTTGACTTGACAAAATGAGGGCTGGCCGGCGATTGCCCATATGGCGGAGGCCCCTACGCTGAATCCGATCAGAACCATATCCGGACCAAAAGGGGTTAAACAATCCTCCAGAATGGACTGATAGTTTTTCATTCCCACCCGGTTCATGAAATAGTCATAGGCGTGGGATTCTGTTTCAAATCCGTGATCAAAACCGCGATAGGGATCAATGATCCGAATGTCCGGTGCAACATCTGAAAGTTCTTTTCCAATAGCTTCCAGGGCCGGTGTGCGGCCAAAAATATCAGTAACCAGGAAAAGCATTGTCAAAAAAACTTCCTGGTTTATTTATGCTGATGTTTTAAAAAGGTTCCGTTCCGGTATTCCCGGAATGCGGTTTCAAGCTCCTCATCCGTGTTCATGACAATGGGCCCCTGCCAGGATATAGGCTCATTGATTGGCTTTCCGGAAACCAAGAGAAACCTGACAGAGCTGTCTTTTGACGCAATGGTCACTTTTTTGCCGTCTTCGAAGATGATCAGGGTTTCAGGGCCCATGGGTTTTTGTGCGCCGGGTTCAAAAAACCCCCTGCCTTCCGTGACATAGGCAAAGGCCTTATGACCCTGAGTGATTTCATGATCAAAGACAGTGTGTTCTGAAAGCGTGACATCTAAAAATTGCGGGTCAATGACAATATCTTTGACCGGTCCTTCAACCCCATTCACTTTTCCGGCAATGATTCTGATGGTGATGCCGTCGGCCGTTACCACTTCCTGGATTTCAGCCTTTTTGATTTCCCGGTACCGGGGCGGCATCATTTTGTGGGAGGCCGGGAGATTGGCCCAGAGTTGGAATCCCCACAAAAGGTTGTCCTTGTCTCCTTTGGGCATTTCCTGGTGAACGATTCCGCTTCCGGCCGTCATCCACTGGACATCTCCGGAAGAAATCACACCTTTATTGCCCATGCTGTCCCCATGGTCCACATTGCCGTGAAGGATATAGGTAATGGTCTCAATCCCTCGGTGGGGGTGCCAGGGAAACCCCTTGATATATTTTTCAGGCTGGCTGGAATGAAAATCGTCCAGGAGCAGAAACGGGTCAAGATCGGGAACCTCAGAACTGCCGAATACGCGTTTCAGGTGAACACCCGCGCCTTCAATGACGGGTGCCGCTTTTATCGTCTGTTTTATTTTTCTGACCTGTTCCATGCTTCCCCCTTTTAAAAAGACTTGGTTTTGGACCAAAATTAAACATAAGTATTGATAAGGCCTGGCTGATCCGGGTCAGGCTATTTTATTATGGAATTGGCAACTACTTCCACAATACTTTTAACCTGGAAATCGAGTCCATGGGTTTCCGAAATATCCCGGATCTGGTTCTTGCAGTTGAAACATCCGGTAATCACGGTTTTGGCACCGGTTTTCCGGATCTGATCAGCCTTGATTTTCCCCATCCGCTGCCGGATATGGCCGAGATCCCCGGTGGATGCTAGACCGCCGCCGCCGCCGCAGCAATAATTGTGAACCCCTGTGGGCGTCATTTCTACAAAATCAGAGGTCAGGGCCCGGATAACCCGTCTGGGTTCCTCAATGACGCCGCCCCTGCGGCCAATATTGCAGGGATCATGGTAGGTGACGGGGCCGGTGAAAAGGTCTTTTTCAAGTTTTATCCGGCCGCTTTGCACATACTGGTCAATAAGTTCCACAAGAGTGTAGATTTTGAAATCAAATCGCTTCCCCCGTATTTTTTCCATTTCATGTTTTAAGACGCGATACCCGTGTCCGCAGGGTGCCAGGGCAATGGCTTTTGCATTGATGATCCGTCTGGCTTCAAGCGGGTTGCTGGCCACCTGAGAAGCGTTTTCCCGGCTTCCCTGGTAAAAGGCATAATTGGCAACATCGAACCCATGGGTGGACAGGGTATAGTTTTCATTGGCCAGGGCGAGAATTTTAAGTTCATCCATGAGAAGAAACGGAAGATCTCTTAACGTTAAAGGATGGGGAATATAAAGGATTTCTGCGTTTTTCTTATCAATGGGGAGGGTGAATCCTTCTCCCATGTCGTCTTCCATTTCTTCGGCTATCCATTCAATGGTATCAATGAAATCCTCTTTGGCGAGCCCGAGATAATTGCCGGTTTCAAGGGTAGTGTTTACCGGGCCCACAAGCCCTGAAGGAAGTTTTCCAAGACCGAATAAAAGGGCTCTGGCCACATACATGATTTCGCCGGTATTGATCCCCATGGGGCAGGTCAGTGCACAATTGCCGCAAAGAGTACAGTTTTCAAAGGCTGCCTGATAAAGCGCGTCGAATTTCGGGTTGGTCATGGGGTCTTTGGACCCGGACAGGCCGAATGTTGATTTTAAAGGATTAAAATATTCTTTGATAACCTTTGCCAGCACCTTTATCCGGTTGGCCGGGATATGTTCGGGTTTCTGTTCTGAACAGTAATAATGGCAGGCATTGGCGCATGCCCCGCAGTTGATGCAGGCATTGAGCATGGAAAAAAACTTGGTGCTGGTATAGGTATCGTAAATGTGTCTGAGTTTTTCAATATATTCACGGGAGCTTAATCTGTTTACAGCTTCTTTTGGCAGAGCGCCTGAATCGGGATGAGCAGTCATATGGTCTGTTTCCTATAAAATTAGTTCCTGTGACATTCACCACAGGTGGTGGGTCCGGCCGGTTTTTTTTCTTTTTTGAAATTCCTGTGACAGCCGGTGCAGCTTTCATGACCGGCTTCTCTTAATGCCGGAAGGCCATCTGAGGCTTCCTTAAGGTGGCACTGGGCGCAGGCGGCTTCCTCACCCTCGGCATATACAAGCTTGTTCAGGGCTGTATCAAGGACATGATGGCAGATGCCGCATCCCTGGTCATTGAGGCTTGTCTCATGCCGGGTATGGTCAAAGGCAGGCACAGGTCTTTCCAGGTTTGAAAAAAACGGTTTTTTTTGAGGATCGGTTTTATTTTCCTTTGCAAAAAGACAGGGTTGAAAAACAAACAGGATGCCGAGACATATGATCGGCAAAACAGGCAAAAAAGCAATGTGTTTCATTATGGGGTTCCTTTTTTCAACAGGGATAAATTACCAGTCACGGGCTTTCAGAACCGTCCCGAAATCCGCTCCCATATAATACCGGGAGAAGGGATATATAATCATGTGCCAGAGCCTTGAAAAAGGAATCATGACAATGAGAAGTTCGCCGGAAAGGATATGGCCAATGAGCATGGGACGGTAGGGGCCATATTGATGAAATGCCAGAAAGCCGGTCAGAAAGGAAATGAAAATCAGGATCAGGATCAGAAAATCAGATGCCTGGCTCACCATTTTGACTTCAGGAATCACAAGCCTTCTGACAAAGAAAAAAATGCAGGCAAAAAGGACAAAAACAGTCATGATGTCTGCCATACCATCGGAAATATTCCTCCATAAAAGTCCGAAGGATTCAAACCATAGAACTATATGGGAGAAAAAAAACAGAGGGACGAAAAGGGCGCACAAATGGAATAAAACCGTGATGCAGGTAAAAAAAGGTCTCTGCCTCATAAACCGTGTGGCAAAGGGAACCAGCCCGGCAGCGGCAGATATGAACCCATGGGTCAGGTTTTCTTTTGGGTAGAGCAGTTTCGGGTTTGTGCCCCTGGTATAGAAACCGACCAGTCTGAAACAGGAGCCAAGAATCAGTATGGCAAAGGATATCATTGCCAGAGGGCCGCGTGCAAATTCATAAAAATCCAATTTTTCCATCCTTATGGGTAATAAAAACAAACCATCAAGGCCGGACGCTTATTTCAGTAAGAGTGATTTTTCCAGATACATCGAATCGCCTAGCCTTGCCGATGGCAATATTTGTAAGCAAACTTGAATTTGAAGTCAAGAATTAATATCAGGCCCGAAGGCTTGTAATCTCACAGCCCTTGGTAACGGGAGCTTAAAATTTTCCGGATAAGACGGATGAACCCATGATCAGAAGGGTTATCAGAAGCGCCAGGGGTTCTTTTAAATGCCAGGTGATCGTCCGGTTCAACGGGAAAAAGAAAAGTCCGGAAACAAATCCGCTTGAAAAGCCAAAGATATGGGCAAAAACATCGGTTTGTTCCCCCTGGCTCAGAAGGCCGACAAGAATTGCCCCGGCAATCAGGGGGATGACCGTATCAAAGGAAAAGGATTCTCTTTCACGGGTCATCTGGAAGGCTGTGAGAAGACCTGCCGCCCCCATGACTGAGGTGGATGCGCCAATGGAAAGATAGGCTGTCCTATAAAGCCCTGCTGTCATGAGATTTCCCAGCGTGCCGGTGAAAATCAGCATGAAGGGGCCGGTTCCAAATCCGGAAAGACTGATGAAGGGCGCTCCGAAAACAAGCATGCCGGCTAGGTTTCCCAAAAGATGTCTTGCATCGGCGTGGAGAAAAAGGGCTGTTATGGCTCTGAAGTTTTCTCCCCCGAGGATATAAAGAGAGGATGCCCCGTAATCGAGGATCATGGTCTCATGAAGGTGATAATGGTCGAAAAGGATATGGAGTGACGCCAGAAGGCCCATGATCATAAAGGCCGGGATCGATTTGAAGGGGCTGATGCTGAAATCCTGAATGGTCTGTCTGACTTTTAAAAGCCTGTTTTCACGGTAATATTCATTGATCACGGCATAGGCCTTTTCCTTGTCGCCGGGGTCAACCAGGATATGAAAGGTTTTTCCTTCCTTTTCAATAAAAGTTTCAATGTGCTGTGAAGCCAAAATCAGCAGGATCAGATCTGCTTTTTTTACAGACAGTCCTTGGAATAATATTTCAAAAGCATGGTTCAAAGGGCCTTGATCTTTCAAGATAATGGTTCTAATACAATAAAAAACCAATTTTTACACTGAGACATATATATCGGATTCTCAAAGGAAAAGAAACATGCAAATACTCAGGTTTGTGAGTGATGACCATAGGATTTATTCGGGCTGTGATTTTGACGGCAAAGGCGCTGTGGTGATCGAGGGAGATATTTTTTCTGAGTTTACGGTTACCGGTAAAAGAAAAGCCGTTCATAAATTTTTAACCCCGGTTGTCCCCGCTGCCATCTTATGTATCGGATTGAATTACCGACTTCATGCAAAGGAGACAGGGATTGATTTGCCGAAATATCCGGTTCTGTTCATGAAAAATCCCGGTGCTGCCGCAGCGCACAACGATAAGATAAAGATTCCGGCCTGCTGCGCCAAGGCCCCGGAGGTGGATTATGAGGCAGAACTGGGAGTTGTCATTAAAACAGCGGCAAAAAATGTTCCCAAAGATAAAGCCCTGGATCATGTTCTGGGGTATACCTGCGCCAATGATGTGTCTGCAAGGCGGTGGCAGATGCACGCCGGTGGAAATCAGTGGATAAGGGGAAAGAGTTTTGATACCTTCTGCCCCTTTGGGCCCTGGATAATGACCCCGGATGAACTCCCGGACCCGGATGCCCTGGATATCGAATGTGTGCTCAATGGCGAAACCATGCAGAAAAGCAATACCGGCGACATGATTTTTTCTGTGGCCCGGATTATTTCCTTTCTGTCCGAATCCACCACGCTTTTGCCGGGCACGCTGATTCTGACCGGTACCCCGGCCGGTGTGGGGTTTACAAGAAAACCGCCGGTGTATTTAAGCCCGGGTGATGTAGTGGAAACAAGAATTGAACATATTGGTGTGCTGAAAAATGAAGTGGTCTCTGAGGAATAGAAAGCGCCCGGAATACGAGGGGCTTCCGGGCGCTTGGATCATTTTCTGTTCAAATTTTAATTGTTATATGGGCATCCGCCTTCCTGATTACGGGCACAGTCTCTGCCCTGGCCTCTGTCGGCCCATCTGCCGTGGCCGCGTCCAAACCCTTTGCCAAAGCTTATTTCAGGAGAGATCTTCTTTGCGTTTAGCTGGAAATCAATCTGTTTCTCTCTAAAATTTTTTTCAATATCCAGGATTTCCTGTGACAATTTGCTGAGTTTGGCTCTGTCAGGGCTGGATGTCTCCATGAGCAGATTCATTTCCTGGTGCTTCTGTAGTTTTGAAGCCTTAAGTTCATATGTCTCATCAATGAATTTCTGGTGAAGGGTGGTCAAGTCATCTTTTTGTTCCTTTGAAAGATCACCCCAGGCATTTCCTCCCCCGTAACCCTGGCACCCCCCATTTCTTATGCCCATTCCCGGCCCAAAGGCAAAACCGCTTCCTGTGAAAAGAGCAAGTAAAAGTACTGAACTGATGATAACGATTGTTTTTTTCATAATACCTCCAAATTATATGGTTTTGTTTTACGGATCTATTTGATCGCTGTCTGGAACTTATACTTAGCAAAGGCTGTGCCAAAATAATAAAATTGTTATAACTGTCTTAAAATAAATGGCAATTTTAAAAATTGGAGATATGATCTTGTTTTAGCAGGGGCTTTTCTGTATATTTTTTATACAGTTCTTTGTATCCAGGTGTGGATAAAATACCCGGTTTAAGGGTGCCGCCATGGCCCCTTATTTTCAAGAGAGCTTTGTTTTCAGCCATGGTATTGTTCTTGCTGCATCTGTTATCGGAGACACAAGAATAAATTATTATCGGATATTACAAAGAAAATGAGAAAGAAAAAAATATCATTGGTTTCTCCCATTTTACCGGCAGGGGTTTTATTAATCCTGCTGCCGATTTTTACCTTCATGACCCTGGACCGGCTGGAAAGACAAAAAGAGTTTTTTACCCAGCAGCTGCTGGAAAAGGGGACAGCTCTGATCCGGACCTTTGAGGCAGGGACAAGAACAGGGATGTTTACCATGCGCTGGGGTGCTACCAGGATCCAGGCCATGCTTTTTGAAACTGCATTGCAGCCTGAAGTGGCCTATATGATGATCATATCAAAAGATGGGAAAATCCTCGCACATTCCGATGTGGGCAAGGTGGGCCAGAGTATGGGGGATATGCCTTTGCTGGAAAATCTCAGTTCTGATCCGGGTCTCATCCTTTACAGGGAAAGACAGTCAGACGGTGAGGAAGAGGTTTTTGAAGTCTACAAACGGTTTGTACCGGTGCGCCGGGAAGGCATGCACGGTCATGGCAGAATGAGGGCAAGACAGATGATGCAGATGGATATCCCGTCACCGGAACCTTCTGAAAATCATGATGCCAGGGACTGGAGCCGTCCTTATCTTGAGGATGAAAAAAGACTCCCCCCTGATGCTGCGGAACATTATATCTTTGCAGGGCTTTCCATGAAAAAGGAAAGGCTGGAAAAAGAAAGGTTTTTAAAAGATACCCTTTTCAGGGCGGTTTTTTTCTTTATTCTGGGGTGCTCCGGCATGATTGCGCTTTTTGCTTTTCAGGCCTACAGGTCAGCCAGGGCATCCCTGAACCAGGTCAAGGCATTTTCCGATCATGTGATCCAGAACATGCCTTCAGGACTTGTGACCGTGGATATGAAAAACCGTATTACCTCCATGAACCAGGCGGCAAGGGATATCCTGGGGCCGGATCTGGTCCGGCCTTTCCCTGAAATGACAGATCTTATAAAGGAAATGGAAACCTTGCCCGGGCAGGTGAACAGGGATGTCGGTCTTGAGGTTGCCCCTGGCCGGAGAGTTTTTCTGGATATCACGGCATCCCCTGTCAGGACCATTGAAGATCAGACTGCGGGATATGTATTTCTTTTCAGGGATCTGACCCAGATCAGCGAATTGAAAAAGCAGGTGGAAACCAACCGGCGGCTTGCCGCCATTGGAAAACTGGCTGCAGGGGTTGCCCATGAAATCAGAAATCCGCTGAGTTCCATCAAGGGGTTTGCCACCTATTTCGGTAAACGCTATGAAGAAAACGAAAACGATAAGGAAACCGCTCTTGTCATGGTCAGTGAAGTTGAACGCATCAACCGTTCCATTACGCAATTGCTTGAGTTTGCAAAACCCCTTGAGATTGAAAAAAAAGAAGTGGATATCCGGAAGATGCTCACCCATTCCCTGAAACTTGTCCAGCACGACCTGGAGCAAAATAAAATCAAAGCCGAGCTTGATATTGATACAGAAAAGGATCTGATTCATACAGATGGAGACCGCATGAACCAGGTTCTTTTGAATTTGTATATTAATGCTGTCGCAGCCATGGAAACAGGCGGAACCCTCCTGGTCAGTGTGAAGGATACGGCTCAGGAAGGCTGGATTGAAATACGGGTTAAGGATGACGGAATCGGTATTGGCGAGGAATTGCTGGATCAGATTTTTGATCCCTATTTTACAAGCCGGACCACCGGCACCGGTCTCGGGCTCTCCATTGTTTACCGAATCATTGAAATTCTTGGGGGCAGTATCCGGGTGGAAAGCCAAAAAGGGGAGGGCACCTGTTTTATAATCAGTCTGCCGGTTTCATAAAAGGATATAATGGAAAAATGAAAAAAATTCTGGTTGTGGATGATGATAAAGCCCATTCTAGGATGCTTAAAACCCTGATGACGGACTGGGGGTATCAAATAGACGAGGCGGATGACGGATCAACCGCAGTTGCCATGGTCAAGGAAAAATCCTTTGATATGGTTCTGACGGACATGAAAATGGTCAACATGTCCGGTATGGAAGCTTTGCAGCATATCAAAGCCTATAACCCCTCTTTGCCTGTGATCATCATGACGGCCTATTCATCGGTCCAGACTGCGGTGAATGCATTGAAGATCGGGGCCTATGATTATCTCACCAAACCCCTGGATTTTGACAAGCTGAAACTGACCATTGAACGGGTATTTGAGAGCCTGTATCTAAAGACCGAGAACAGGGATTTGAAAAACAGGCTTAAGGAAAAAACCTTGAGCCATGACATTGTCGGGAACAGCCCGGCTGTGAAGGCCCTTCTGGATACCATACAGATGGTGGCACCCACAGATGCCAGTGTCCTTGTCATGGGAGAATCCGGGACCGGCAAGGAGCTTGTATCCGCCGCCATTCATGAAAATTCATCCAGAAAGCATGAGCCCTTTGTCCGGATCAATTGCGCCGCCATCACGGAAACCCTTCTTGAGTCCGAGCTTTTCGGACATGAAAAAGGGGCATTCACAGGTGCGGACAAGAGCAGGAAAGGAAAATTTCTTCTGGCAGACAAGGGCAGCATTCTCCTGGATGAAATCGGTGAGATGAGTTTCGGCATGCAGGCTAAGCTGTTGCGGGTCATCCAGGAAAAAGAAATCACACCCGTGGGAAGCGACCGGAATATTAAAACCGATGTACGGGTCATTGCCTCCACCAACCGGGATTTAAAAAAAATGGCAGAGGAGGGAAAGTTCCGCCATGATCTCTATTATCGACTCAATGTGGTAAGCATTGAAATCCCGCCGCTGAGGAGAAGAAAAGAAGACATCCCGTCCCTTGCACTATATTTTCTGGAAATGTTTTCAAAAAAGAACAAACGCGATATCAAGGGCTTTTCACCGGATGCCGTGGACGCCATGATCCGCTATGACTGGGAAGGCAATGTCAGGGAATTGATGAACTGTGTGGAAAGGGGGGTTGTTCTTGCAAGATCGGACTATATCGTCATGGACGACCTTTCCTTTGTGTCGTCAAAAAGATCTGAAAAAAATCGCGTGTCAAATGAATCCGGCCCCATGAGCCTTGCCCGGATTGAAGAAGCCGCCATCCTGTCCACCCTTGAATCCTCCGGCGGCAATAAGAGTGAAACAGCAAGAAAACTCGGCATCACAAGAAAGACACTGCTAAAGAAATTAAAGCAGTACGGGGGTATCTGAACCGGCCCGGATCAGAATCTTTCAATGAGCCTGTTGATCAGATACGTGCTTTCACGCATGGCCTGTTCACTGAAAGGCCCGAACCATCCGGCAATTTCATTGAAGCTGGATACAAAAAGCTGTTTATCATTGTTTTCAAGCATTTCAATATGGGTGTTCAAAGATGCAATATACTCTTTTAAAAGAAGTCTTCGCTCTTTTGTGGCAAAAATAATTTCAGAATAAAGAGCGCTTTCCTGGGCAAAGAGTCTTCCCACCATACCGAGTTCAAGCCGGTAGATGGGACTTGAAAATTCAAGTGTTTTTTCAAGACGGACATGCTTTTCATATAAAAACCGGCCAAAACAGAAAGTGGCGAAATGACGCAGGGCCTGAACAATTGCCATGATATCGTCATGTTCTTTTGCACTGGATTCAACCATGACGGCTCCCCACAGGATAAGCTGATCAATGAGCCAGCGGCACTGATCCGGGTTTCGGCCAGGCGTGACAACAATGATTTGTTTGTCAAGGGAGGCCGAGGTCGGTCCAAAGATGGGGTGAAGCCCTATCACGGGTCCCGGGTGGGAGGTCAGCATTTTTTTCAGAGGTTTTTCCTTGATGCTGGTAAGATCGGCCAATAGAGTCTCTGAAGATAGAAAGGGAGCAATCTTTTCAATCACACCTTCTGTTTTATCAATGGGGACAGACACAAGGGCCAGATCGATATCTTTGCATAAGACCCCTGCCTGATCCCAGTCATGCTCTGTAAGGCTCTTTACGTGATATCCTGATTTTTGAAAAAGAGATGAAAAAAAACTTCCCATTTGACCCGACCCGCCGATGATGAGGATATTTGCCCCTGGCCGGAGGCCTTTATGCGCCATTTTATCGGTCTGTTCAACACGGGATTGTCTCAGGATGACACGGTAAAGGTCTTCGAGAAAATCCGGTTCAAGACAGGCCTTTTTTGCCTCTGCCCTGAGCTTTGAAATCAGATCCTCTTCCCTTGCAGGATGATACACCGGGACATGGTGTTTTTTTTTCAACCGCATGACTTTTTTAACTTCAGCCTGGCGCCCGGCCAGAAGAGAAAGAATTTGCGAATCAATGTCGTCGATTCTGTTTCGCAGCGGGATGACCTCTTTTTCAAATGCAGATGTGTTCTCTTTCATTTTGTCCTTTTTATTGACCTGTCAACTTTGAAAATGAATTATCATTAATCTTCACGTCTTTCAAGCAAGACAGGAAATTCACTAATCAGTGTTGTCTTGCAGTGCTAAAAAGGAACAAAAAAATCGTAATCCCGCCTTGTTTAATCTTTCCAATTGGTCTATAGAAAAACAGTATCAACAAGAGACGGAAATGATCATAACCCGATGATGGAAGCAGATATGAAACTTCAGGATGAAATTATCAAAAGAGTTCGCAATCTGACAAAAGAAAAACAGGAAGAGATCCTGGAGATTCTGAAAAGCTGGCAGGCCGGGAAACAAAGAGAGTATCAGCGTCTGCAGACAAAAACCGATATTGATGTTCTGGTGGAAAACAAAGTTGTCAGGGCTCAGACCTCGGATATCAGTGCAAGCGGTCTTTTTATCAATGCGTCCGGGAAATTTGAAGCCCATAAAAGCGTTCGTGTCGTTTTCACCGTACCGGGATACAATAAACCTTTCAAGCTTCAAGGAAGCATCGTTAGGGTTGAAGAGAACGGGCTTGCCATCAAATTTGAAAACATTACCCCGTATTTTAAAAAAATCCTGGATGATGTGATCTGGGAGAATGATGACCCGGCAAATGGTATTTTTTGAATTTGTTTCCCTGTTTCGTTCAGAAAATTAGGTTGATTCAACAGCGCTAATGCCTGCTCTTAAATTCTTTAATCATTTCAAGGGGAAGAACCCGGATAAGCTCTGATAAAGAAATCTGGTTCATTTTCATGAGCCCATCATCGGCCATGGTTTTCATTCCTGAATCGATTGCAAGGCGTTTCAGTTCACTCTCGCTTGATTTGCAGCTGATGGCAAGGGTAATTTTGGGGCTGATTTCAAAAAGTTCGGAAATCAGGGTGCGGCCACTGTATCCGCTGAAATCACAGGCTTTGCAGCCGATCCCTTTATGAAAATGAAGGTGGTCAGGATATTTGTTGTAAAAAAGACTCCATTCTTCGTTTGCCGGTTTATAGGACCGGGAACATTTTATGCAATTTTTTCTGACAAGCCTTTGAGAGACGACTCCGATGAGGCTGGAAGCAATCTGGTTATAATCAATACCAAGGTCCACAAGACGGGATACAGCGCTTACAGAGTCATTGGTATGAATGGTGCTCAGGAGCACATGTCCGGTCTGGGCCGCGTCAAAACTGATTCCCGCGGTTTCCTGATCCCTGATTTCACCGACCAGTATGACATCCGGATCTAATCGGAGAAAGGATCTTAACAGTCGGGCAAAGGTCAGGTCGATCTTTGCATTCACCTGGGTTTGCATGATTCCCGGGAAACTGTATTCAATGGGATCTTCCGCTGTAATGATCTTGATTTCAGGCCCGTTGATATATTGCAGGGCCGCATATAAAGTAGAAGATTTCCCGCTTCCAGTGGGCCCGGATACCAGGATCATTCCAGAAGAACTCTTGAACAGTTGTTTCAATGGGGTCAGGACATGAATGGAATGGTTCAGGTTGTCAAGCCCGAGGCCTGCTTTCCGGGAATCCAGTATCCGGATGGTGATATTTTCGCCGACAATGGCTGGGCAGACCGCCACTCTGAAATCCAGGTCAAATGTTTTGTTGTTTTCTTTGTAACTGGCGCGAAATACTCCATCCTGCGGGATCCTGCGTTCAGAAATATCCAGGTTGGACATGACCTTGATCCTGGAAATAACGGCTTCCGGTTTGTCTTGCAATTGTTTTTTAAGCCAGGGGATATCGACCTCCTGGCAGAGTCCATCAATGCGGTAGCGAAGTTTAACGCCTTTCCTGTCCTGTTCAAAATGGATATCACTGGCACCGCTGGTAATGCCGTAGTTGATAATAAAATCCACTACTTTTTTAATTTCGGTTTCTGTTCCGGAGTAAATATTGATCTGCTGGGGCCCCCTGGTGGTCAGTTTTTCAAAATTGAATTGATGAATATTTTCCGGGGGATTTTCAAAATAACCACGGGTTTCATCGGTCATCTGAAATTCTTTATCGTATAGAGATGTAAACAGGGTCTGAAATTTTTTTTCTGTGATAAAAGCCGCTTTCATGGTCAGGTTCCGGTAAATCAGCTTAAGCTCCTCAATTGCTGCAAATCCTTCAGGATAAGTTATTCCCAGTAACAGCTGCCTGTCTTCAAGGGTCAGGGGTAAAATCATATTCCGACGGGCATATTTTTCTGAAACAAATTTGATCAGGTTGGTTTTAAAAAGCTCATCGTAAAAAAAATCATTCAATTCCATATAAGGCGTATTGTATTGTTTTGAAAGAGCATGATAAAGTTCATGATAGGTGATCAGCCCTTTTTGAACCATAAAAGCGCCTATTTTTTCCTTTGAATGACCATGCTCCTTGAATGCGGCCTGGAAAGCAGCTTTTTCAATCATGCCCTGTTGAATCAGAATCTCGCCTATTTTTTTTCGTTTATTATGTTTTTTCAGGGCCAAAGAAAGATCTTCCGGACGGATGACGCCGTTATCACAAAGAATTTCTCCGATGGTTCGCTGGCTATGGCTGAAGCTTATTGCGCGAACCAGATCTGTTTCCCTGAGAATCTGCAGTTTGACTGCCAATTCGCCAACCCCTAGAGCCTCTTTCTGCTTTTCAAGCAGGTCATTGATGACCTCTTTTGATACAAGTCCCTTTTCAATCAGAGACTGGCCAAGGGTTATGGTTTCTTTTTTGTCTTGCAGTGCATTTTTTATTTCTTCTGCGTTCAGAATTTCATGATCCACAACCATTCGACCGATTTTTTTTCTGAGATCCGGATGACCTTTCAATATTTCAAGCTGTGACCGGGTCAGAAAATTTTTTTTAACCAGCAAGGTTTCAAAGGGCAGAGAGGCCTCTTCTTTTTCTTCTTTCTGGATGATAAGGGCTTTCTTCAGATCAGTTTCTGAAATAAATCCTTCTCTGACAAGCAATTCACCAATAGGTACGGCCTCATTTTTTTTCTGAGCGGCAATGTCGGATTGGATCATCAATATCATATTCCTTTGTTGTTGACAGGGTTAATTCTGCTCTGATTATTGAATTTTCAAGGTATTATTGGAATTCATATTCCGGGATGATATCCATAAAAAACAGCCCCTGTCAAGGCCCAAAGCCGGTTTGAAAATTTAAATTTTTTTAGTGGAAAAGACCGGAAAAATGATGTAGATAGTGAGGGTTTTTGACGAAGATCAAATCAGACCTGACAGCTGAAAATCAAATAATTCCCTTGTGCTGATCATAGCAAAGACTGACTGGGTAATGATTCCAATACCGTTGGCCTTTAACAACAGGATGTAGGCATGGCTCACAATGAAATTGAAGAAAAACTGATACAGACCAGAGAACAGTTTACAAGCGTTCTGAACAATCTGAATTCCGCCGTATATGTGGTGGATATTCATACGTATGAATTATTGTTTGTTAACCAGACACTGACTGGATATTATGGCAAATCACCATCAGAGCTTATCGGTAAACCCTGCTGGAAAGTTTTGAATGAAACCCGGAAAGCACCCTGCAGAGACTGCACAAACCCCAGGGTGATCGATGAGCAGGGCCGGCCGGCCGGAGTTTTTGTTCACGAATTTATGAATAAATACTTAAACAGGGTATTTGAGGTCACGGACCAGGCTATTCAATGGCCTGATGAGCGTATGGTGAAACTGACCATTGCAAGGGATATCACAGGGTATAAACAAGCTGCAGAGGCATTAAAGGAAAGTGAAAACAAATTCAAAACCCTTTTTAACGGCATAGATGATGCTGTTTTTGTTCACCGGTTCATGGAGTCAGGAGTCCCTAATTTTATTGAAGTCAATGATGGGGCCTGCAAGCGATACGGGTATACACGGGAGGAGTTTAGAAGCATCGGTCCGGATAATATCCATGTCAATGCATCTGATATTTTTGAACTTGGGAGTCCTGAACATAAAAAGATTCTTAGTGAACAGGGGAAAAGGGTGTTTGAAGTCTGCCACAGAAAAAAGAATGGTGAGATTTTCCCCGTCGAAGTCAGCGCGACTTTGTTTGATTTCCATGGCGATAAAATGGTCCTTTCAACTGTTCGGGATATTACCGAAAGAAAACTGACGGAAAAAGAAAAAACAGAGGCCTTGAGATTTGCTTCCCAGCAGGAAAAATATGCCCTGGTGGGCCAGGTTGCAGGGAAAATGGCCCATGATTTCAATAATATTCTTGGCGCTATCATGGGCAATGCAGAGATATCCCTTATGGATTGTCAGGAAGAAGAAATTATTAAAAATCTTAATATTATTCTGGAGCAGGCCATCCGGGGAAAAAGCCTGACCCAGAATCTGGTGGCCTTTGCAAAGGACCAGGAACCCAGGGAAGAACATTTTAATATTAATTTAAAAATTGAACTCATCCTCAACCTGCTTCGCAAGGATTTGAAGGATATACAGGTGGTAAAAAATTTCACGCCTGATCTGCCCGAGCTTCTGGCCGACCCCGGCATGATCGAACATGCACTTGTGAACCTTGTCCAGAATTCCGTTCATGCCATGAGCCGTGTCAACGACAAAAGACTCTTTGTCAGAACATATCTTCTGGAGGAGTCCCTTGTGATTGAAATAAAGGACACGGGATGCGGCATCCCTGAAGAATATCTGGATGCCATTTATTCTCCTGCCTTTACCCTTAAGGGAAGCCGGGACTTTCTTGGTGCCTATGACCCGTCCATCAAGGGAACCGGCTATGGCATGTCCAATGTGAAAAAATATATTGAAAAACATAAAGGAACCATTGCCTTTGAAAGCCGTGTAAATAAGGGAACAATATTTACGGTTACCCTTCCTGTGGTTCAAAAGAGGTTGTCGGAAAAGGAAAAGGAACGGGTTTTTCAGAAAAAGATCAGCAAGGGGAAAAAAATTCTTCTGGTAGAAGATGAAATTGCTATTTCAGCGGTTCAATATAAAATTCTCACCCAGGAACCCTTATGTCATGATGTGCGGATTGCAGAGACCGGCAAGGAGGCAATCAATGCATTCAATAGTGAACCCTTTGATCTTGTTAGTCTGGACTATCTTTTATCCGGGAATCTGAACGGTCTTGATGTGTACCGTCATATCCGGGAAAAAAACAGAGACATTCCCATTGTTTTTATATCCGGAAATATCGGTTTTCTGGAATCCATGAAAACGCTTTCGGGCAGTGATAAGAAAATGGATCATATATCCAAACCCTGCAGCAATATCGTTTATGCCAATACCATTAACAAATGGCTATGAACCTTGTGTGATTATGATAAAGAGATCGGCTGAATCCGGGAAAGAAAAAAGCTCAGGAGAACCCCGAGACCGGCTATTCCTCCCAGAAACCATGATCCCGCAGCCCATGAACCGGTCTGTGATACAAGAAAAGCAAGAGCGGGAGGCCCAATGACCTGCCCGACCTGTCCGAATTGAATGACAAGACCATTGGTGGTTGCTATCAGATTTTTCCTAGGTGCACAGTCAGGAACCGCCCCCAGAACTGAGGCTGGTATTAAACCGCCGAAAATTGAAAAAATAAGACACCCTGAATAATTGATGATAAAATGATCAGTATCAAAATATATTGCAATGGCGCTTATGCCCATGATCACGCCGGCAAACGCAATGAGTTTATAGCGTGCTATGCCTATTTCCAGTAATCTTCCGCCGGCAAGGTTTCCGAAGATATTCACAAAGACCATGCCTGCCGTTAAAAGAGAAGCCTCGGGTTTTGAAAATCCGTATTTCTCATTGATCAGGGTGGGTAAAAATCCCATGACACTGAGCCACTGAAGGGAATAGGTGGCGAAAATCAGCGAGAGAACCAGCGGTCCAGGGCTTTTCAAGGTCTTGATAATATCCTGCCCAAGCCTCTTAAATCGGATTCCCTGTGACGGGTTCATGAATCGGATATGAGCAGTTTTTTTTGACAATATAAGAGCATACACCAAAAGAACGGCAGCATTGATCTGCCACAGACCTCTCCAGTCCGTACCGGCCAGAATCAAGGGCAAAACGATCATCATGACGGAGACACCCAGAGGAAGATAGCAGGTCCAGATTGAAAGGGCAAGTTTCAGATCTTTGGGTTTTACGATTTGAAAAATCAATGTCGGTGTGCTGATAATGACTGCCAGAAATCCAGTGCCCTCAAGAATCCGGGTCACTAAAAGACCATGAAATGAATGGACAAATGATCCTAAAAAAGTGCCGCTGATCTGGAGAACAAACCCTGCAAGCATCAAGCGCCGGTGCCCTATGGCATCAGCAATGGCTCCCGTGAAGGTTCCCATCAGAAATCCGGTAAAAGTGAAAACAGATAAAAGCCATCCGGCATCAAACAGGCTGATGGCCAGATCCACCCGTATATCGGATAATACCGGCGGTACTTTCCCGACCTGGAAGGCCGACAGGATGCCGGCCCCGAAAAGGATAAAAATCAGTTTCCATGGACTTTTGCCATCTTCAGGTTTCACATCAACTCCTTTGCCCGCTTGACAAGCAGATCAGCACAAGCTTGAATATTGTCCGGCGTATAAAGACTGAATTCATCTTTGTAGTTATTTTCAAATATTTCCTTTGCAAGGGCATTGCCGGGAAGGCTGGAGTCTTGTATTTTTTTGATCAGGCCTGTAGTCGTTTGTATGGAAAGGCGGATGCTTTCTGCTGCATTTTTTCCCGATAATGGGCCCTGGTGTGCCGGGCACAGGATAAAAGGGTCGAAGTCCCGGATGGCTCTGAGGGTTGAGAAGTATGGGCCAGCACCCGTAAAAAAAAGGGGAAGGAATCCTCGCCCCGGAAAATGGAAGCCAAGGCTGTCGGAACAAAAAAGAATTCCTTTTTCCGGGATTTTTCCTATTAAATTGCCGGGAGAATGTCCCGGCACCTTGATGAGATCAAGGGTTATCCCACCAAGATCAATGGACCTTTTGTCTTCAACGGTAAAGGAAGAAGCGAGATCCGGGATATGGTCCAAAGAGGGGCGGCAGGGTTTGATATTAAATCCCAAAAGGCTTTTGGACATAAAAGCGTCTTCTTTCAGCATCAGGGGTTCAGCCTTGGGGTGAGCGATGAATTCTTTTGCGCCTGAAGCAACAATGACCTCTGCCCTGGGATATCTTCCCATAAGTCCTGGCAGACCGGTCATATGGTCTGCGTGGGGGTGGGAAGGGATGATAAAATCCGGACTGATCCCAAGATATTCCATCTGGCGGATAACCGTGTCCACAACCCCTGAAATCCCCACTTCAAAAAGAGCGGTGTGTTTTTTACCAATGACCAGAAAAAGGTTGAAAAAATAATTGCCGAGGACTCTGACCGCAGTGTCAATCTCCAGGGGAAAGCTATTTTCATGGATATAAGAAAGAATGATCAAATTTCCTTTTCCTATTTTTTAGGGCATTTTTTACCATATTCAGATAGAACTTGATACTTTATTCTTCATGGTATAAATTTTAGTTGAACAGATTACTTAAAAGGGCTGGGATGACACAGAAGATTTTTATTACAAGAACCGGAAAGGCCAATATTACATGTCCCAAATGCGGGAAGGTCAAGTCCGTGGATGTTTCCAAGTTCTCCCATACGGATAAGGCTGTGAATCTTAAGGTAACCTGTGCCTGCGGCCATGATTTTTCAGTCACCCTTGAACGCCGGCTCCAGATTCGAAAGGAAGCCAATCTGAATGGGTATCTCATGTTTAAGGATAAGAAATATGAACTTAAAATCCTTGATATATCAAGAAAGGGTCTCAAGATCAGAACCAAAAGGATTCTGGAAATTCAGGCAGGAGAAAAACTCATTATTTATTTTACTCTGGATGACCCCGGGGAATCAAGGGTAGAAAAAGAAGTCATTGTCAGGAAAGCCAACGGGACCGATATCGGGGTTGAGTTCATTTCCCATGACCATTATGATAAATTCGGACCCTATCTTCTATTCCATTTCATTTGATAAAAAAAAACCATACTATTTTTCTGCGGGAACAAGATTATAATGACTTGAGATTCTTCTTAACGAGTCCTCAATCTGCAACTCAAGCTCTGCCAGTTTGATTTCTGAAAACCCGAAAAAATTGGCTTCTGCTACAATCGGGTTTCCCTCATCAGATTTTTTATCAACAGAAACGCCGATTTTATTGGAGGTTTTGTTCACAAGCCTCAGGACAACCAGGGGAATATTGGTCGTGTCAAATTTTTCATCGTGATGCTCTTTTGCCACCTGGCAATATTTTTCAGGGATATTCCATTTTTTCAAGAGTCTGAATCCCTGTTCAGCATGCTGGGTTCTGATGATTTCATGGATAATGGCAGGTGACGGTATAAAGGGCACCTCATCGGAGGCTTTTATTTTTTCAATAATGGTAATTAAAAACAATTTTCCAATATCATGCATCAGGGATGCAAAAAAAACTTCCTGGATGAATTCTTCATATCCGGCTTCCCTTGCCACCCACTGGCTGGTCAGGGCACAGACAAGGGCATGCTGCCACAGGGTGTTGCGATAATTCCGTATAAAGCTGTCTTTTGTATTGTAAAGCTCTTTTTGAGTCAGGATGAGCACCATCCGGGTGATTTCGTCCAATCCCAGGCGGACTACAGCATCCCGGACGGTCATTACTTTTGACAATCCCCTGAAAAATGAAGAATTGGCCAGTTTCAGGATTTGGCTCGATACGGCAGGATCAGCAATAATGAGTTTTTCGATTTTTGAAAGCTGGGCATCTTTTTTCTGGACTTCCATCTGAATTCTGAGTGCGGTTTTATCAAACGGGGGGAGTGTAACCCTGTCGGATTCAATATAGTCGTCAATAATGTCCAGAAATGAGCGGTCGTTTTGCAAAATTATCCTCCAAGCAGTCGTTTGATTTCACTGATGGGTCTCGGGGTATTGACCCTCGGCAGGCACCTGAGGGCTTCTTCAATAGTGGTGATACCCTTTGAGGCTTTATAGATTCCGTTTTCCAGAAGGGTGACAAGCCCTGCTTCCTTAAGGCTGATGGTTCTCAGCTCATGACTGGTGGCACGTCTCAGGACGGCATCCCGCACATGTTCATTGGGCAGGAGCATTTCATGGACCGCTATTCTGCCGCTGTATCCTGAGTGGCGGCACTGGTTGCATCCTTCAGCTTTGTAATAAGATCCGCCGGCCAGTTCTCCGCCTATATATCCCAGCCGTTTTATCTCTGACGCACCAGGGGTGTATTTTTTTTTGCAGTGAGGGCAGACACGGCGCAGGAGTCTCTGGGCAAGAACACAATTGATGGTGGAGGCGATTAAAAAAGGCTCTATGTTCATGTTCATCAGGCGGATCAAGGCACCAATACTGTCTTCAGTATGAAAGGTGGTCAAAACCTTGTGCCCTGTCAATGCTGCCTGAACCGCTATATCAGCGGAGAAAAAATCCCGGATTTCCCCAATAACAACAATATCCGGGTCCTGGCGGACAATGTGCCGGAGTGTTTCTTCAAAGGTAAGGTTCAGCTTGGTGTTGATGGAACACTGGGCAATGCCGTCGATGACATATTCAACCGGGTCTTCGGCAGTGATGATGCTGTTTTCAGGGGTGTTCAGATGGTCAATGCAGCTGTATACGGTGGATGTTTTTCCAGAACCTGTGGGGCCTGTTACGATCAGAACACCGGAGGGAGATTCAAGCGAATAATTAATAAAATTATCGAGCATTCTTGGTGGCATGCCCATTTCTTCGACCTTTAAAAGTTTGTCCATTTTATTGATGATTCTGAAAACGATCTTCTCTCCATGTACCGTGACATAGGTGGAAACCCTTAAATCAACCTTGTATTCACCAAACTGGAAATCTATACGGCCCCCCTGGTGTCGCCTTTTTTCGGCAATATCAAGTTCGGTCAGGATTTTAATGCGGCTCGCGATGAGCGGCATCATGTCTTTTGAATAGTCTTTGACATGATGAAGGATACCGTCAATTCTGAGTCTTACTCTGAAGCGGTCGTGCATGGGTTCGATATGGATATCGCTGGCCTTGGCCCGGATGGCATTGATGATGATGGTATTGACGATGCCGACAATGGATTCATCATCTATGGTCAGGGGCTTTTTATCCTTGTTTTCATCCCGGATCATTTTCTGGATTGCAAAATCTATGGAGTCTTTTTTTGAAATGGCAATTTCAATGTCTTTTTTAAATATTCCCCTGGCTGAATCAATGGTGGGTTTGTGAAGCGGATCTGAAAATGCAACAAGGACTTTTTCCCCCTGCATCCGGATGGGAATGAATTTGTTCTGCATGAAAAGCTTGTACGGAACCTGCTTGAACAGCTCAGGATCAAGATCTAGGAATTCTGGTTCAACATAGGGAAAGCCCATCTGCAGGGACAGCATTTCGATAAGGCTTTTTTCATCAATAAACCGCTGTTCCACAAGAATGTCGCCGATTTTTCTTTTATTTTTTTCCTCATATTGTATTCTTAACGCTTCCTCAAGCTCTTTTCGTGAGATGTGCCCCAGCTCTACAAGTAGGGTTCCCAGCTTGAGATTATCCTTGTTGGCCTTGATGGCCTGGGTTATTTTCTCGTCATTTACATATTCAAGTTCTTTTAATACTTCCAGAAGCGACTTCGGAGGGGAAAGTTTTTTTTGAATCCGTTTGGCATAATTGATATTTTCCCGGGTCAGATGATTTTCCTTGAGAAGATAAAAGATCACTTTTCCCAGTTTTTCTTCGTCTCCGCCTGCTTTTTTTTCGGTATTATCCGTCATATCATTCCTTGAGAATACAATCCATGTCGCTTATTTAGGATACTTTTCCGGTTAAAGGTTCATGATTCTTATAGTTTGCTTGTTTCAGACTGTCAAGGGGAACCCCGACGAAAAATGAATGCACCGCGGAAGCTTGACAAACGACAGGGCGGCACGTATTAGGTTGATGATTAAGTGATACTGAACATAAAGGAGAGTGTTATGACGGATCATACGCCAAAGCTTCTGGATGCACTAGATGCCTTTGAAGACGGCATTTATATTGTCAGTGATGATTTCACAGTTGAATACATGAACAAATACATGAAGGTGCTGTTCGGGGACAGGGTTGGGACAAAATGTCATGAAGTACTGGTCGGATCAGACAAACCCTGTGAGTGGTGTAAATTTGACGAGATTTTTAAAAAAGGGGAAACCCATCACAGCGAGGTTTATATTGATTCTGTAAATAAATTTTTCTCCCTGTCGGAAATGCCGGTAGCCAACCAGGACGGGACAAAATCAAAACTTACCATATACCGGGACATTACCCATTCCATCCGTCAGGAGGAAAAACTAAAATCCTCAAAGGAAAGCTATCAGAGACTGTTTAAGCATGTGGGATGCGGTGTTTTTATCAGCAGCAAGGAGGGACGGTTCCTGGACGTTAAT
>CAZUDE010000005.1:28546-47863 GCA_964619205.1 uncultured Desulfobacula sp.
CTCTTGAAAATGCTGGGATACCAGGATAAAGAAGAATTCCTTTCCCTGGATCTGGCCAGGGATGTGTACTTAAGCCCTGCCGACAGACAGAAATATACCGAAATAATTGAAAAACGAGGCAAGGTAGTGGACTATGAAGTCAAGTGGCGGCGGCGGGACGGGCATATTCTTCATATTCTTCTTACCAGCAATGTCCGGTATGATTCAAAAGGCGAAATTCTGGGATATGAGGGAATTGTTGTTGATCAGACCAGAAGGAAAAAAAGTGAAAACGAGATCAAGGAAGCCCATGATTTTCTGGATAAGATCATTTCGTGTTCTCCCAATGCCATCATGGCCATGGATACCAAGGGTGTCATCAGGCTCTGGAACCAGGGCGCAGAAACTATTTTCGGGTTGAAATCCGAAGAAGTCGTTGAAAAAATGACGATTCAACAGATTTTTTCCGTCAAGGTGGCAAAAAAAGTCAATGAGATGCTCAGGGATGAAAAATTCGGGGGTAAGGGAAAGCTGAATTCGTATCCATTGACCTTTACAAAGGACAATGGAGATATGGTTGAAGGCAATCTGTCGGCCAGCCTGATTTATGATGAAAAAGGAAATGAAGTTGCTTCGGTGGGTTTGTTTGTGGATTTAAAGGAAAGGCTTCAGACGGAAAGAGACCTGAGTGCGGCAAGGCAGCACCTTCTCCAGTCTGAGAAACTGGCGGCCATGGGGCGGCTTACCTCCCAGATTGCCCATGAGTTGAACAACCCGCTTTTCGGTATTATGAATACCCTTGAGCTGATGAAGACGGAGATCCCCCCTGAAAACAAGCGCAGAAGGCTTCTGGACATGTCCTTGTCGGAAATTGTCCGGCTTGCCGACATGCTGAAAAAAATGCTTTCCTTTTCAAGGCCGGACCAGGACAAGCGCGTTGAGATGAATATTAATGTGGTGATTGATGAACTCCTGCTTTTGTATGAAAAACGGTTCAGGGAAAACAGCATAAAGGTCCACATGGATCTTGCTGAAGATCCGGGAACCATTCTGGCATCAAGGGACCAGCTTCGCCAGGTGTTTATCAATATGTTTTCCAATTCAATGTATGCCATGCCCGATGGCGGGAATCTTGAAATCTCCACAAGGATTTCAAACGACAGGCTTTATATTGTTATCCGGGATACAGGGACAGGGATCAAGCAGGAATACGTTAAAAAGGTTTTTGACTCTTTTTTTACAACAAAAACTGAGAGTATCCAGGGCGTTGGGTTAGGGCTTTCAGTGTGCTACGGCTTTATCAAAGACCATGATGGTGATATCACGGTTGAATCTGAAGAAGGCCAATGGACAAAGTTTACTATCATGCTGCCCCTTTCGGGCAACAGATAGCAAGTCCTCTTTCTTTTGGTCCGTGGCAATCCTTACAAATTTTTATCTGTTATCCAGAAGGTGCCGGATCAGTCTCAGGGCGTCTTCTTTTTTAACCGGTTTCATTAAAAAACCGTCAATTCCAAGATCCTTGTAATTGTCTTTGTTGACCTGATTGCTGAAGCCTGTATAAAGAATGACCGGTAAATGCGGTTTGATCTCTTTGATTTTATTGGCCAGCACCAGCCCGGTCATGTCCGGCATTGTCATGTCACAGATTACAATGTCAAATGCATCGGGCCTTGTCTTAAATTCATTCAAGGCTTCAAGGCTGTTGATAAAAGAGGTAACACGATAACCATGCCGCTCAAAGGTCTTTTTCTGGACCCTCACATTAAAGGGTTCATCGTCAACAAAAAGAATGGATTCGCACCCGTGAAGTTTCTTTTGGTTGTCACCTGATAGCTGGAGAGCTTCAAGCGGTGTCCGTGCCCTGGGAATATACACTTGAAAAAGACTTCCCTTTCCAGGTTCAGTCATAAAATCTATATTCCCGCCAAAATTTTTAACAATACTGAAAATGACTGAAAGTCCGAGACCTGTCCCTTTTTTCTTTGTTGTGAAATACGGATCAAATATCTTGTTTGCGATGGTATCCTCAATCCCCATGCCTGTGTCAGCCACTCCCAGGCAGATATAGCGGCCCGGCTTCATATCCGGCTTTGCTGGGGAGTCTTTGGCGACTTCAACTTCTTTGAGTGTCACATCAAGTATGCCTCCATCATTCCCCATTGCATGATAGGCATTGGTTATCAGGTTCATGGCAATCTGGTAAACATGCGTCGGGTCTGCCATTACGGGACCGCACCCATTGTCAATGGTTTGTATGATCTTAATGGTGGCCGGCAGTGTTGCTCTGTTCAGTTTTAAGACCTCTCTGATAATGGGCTGAATTCTTACAGGTGTAATTGCAAGGTCATTTTTATGTGTGAAATTCAAAATCTGTTTTACAAGACTGCTCGCTCTGTTTGCACCGGCAAGTATGTTTTTTAATGCTTTTTGAAGTTTTCTGTCCTCTGTAGAGTCTTCTATGAGCATTTCAAGATTGCCGATAATAGGATGAAGAATGTTGTTGAAATCATGGGCAATTCCGCTTGAAAGCTCACCAATGGCTTCCATTTTCTGTATTTGCCGAAGCTGGAGTTTCAGCTCCGTGTTCTCTTTTTCAAGCTGCTTTAATTCGGTGATGTCGTGGAAGACAATCCTTGTCTGCCTTCCGGATAAATTAAAAAGGGTATCCTTAAGGATATCCACTCTGATCCAGAAAAGGGGCAGTTTTTTTTTAACCCTCAGGTCGAAATATTGATAGGTCGGTTTGGAATGGTGGTTTGTGAAGAGTTGAATTTTCTTTTGATCTTCCCTGTGAATAGAATCAATAAAATCAGTATGGATCAAATGGCTTCTTTCAATACCCAAAAGATCCGCCGCCGCTTGATTGGCAATTTTGATTTTCCCTTTTCCATCGAGGATCACATATCCAACAGGTAAAAATTCAAAAAACCGGAATTCTTTTTCCATCAAGGGTCCTTCTGTGAATTTTTCCAATATTTTTGTATCCATTGGGTTGTTCATGAAAAATTAATCCAGAAATATGTTGATGTCATGAATGATCTCTCTTTCTGCCGATTATGGAAAATTATTGAAAATACATATCTCCGCATAAGCGGTAGCGCAATGATTGTGCCAAGCCATGGAAAAACCAAATAAAGTAATAACAGACTGAATTTATGTGACAATATAGCTATATTGAGGCAATTGAAAAACCTTATCGAAAAAAGAATGCATGGGTTTATGGGCGCGCTTTTCCCCGTAACTCTTTAAAAACACGATAACTAATTGAAATTTTAATAAAAAATATAGTGCCTGGAAATAGCAACAATCTGCATATAATTATGTGCAGATGGACTAAACCGTGGCCCAGGAGTAATAAATTTTTCAAAAAAAGGAAAAGTGAATCTCTTTCTCTTTTTCCAGTGTCCTGCCTGCACATGGGAATGTGCATTTTAATACAAATATTTTTTCGCAGGCAGGACATATATCATAAAATATATAATTATTTAAGCTATTTGAAAAATAATTTTCAATAAAACAAGGGCTGGCCTCAGCCTTGCTATATTAGCTTATCAAGAAAGTGACAGTGGTATCGGTTTTTTAATCAATCAGGATAACAAAGGAGAATTACAATGAAAAAATTAATGGCAACTTTATTTGTCGTGGGTGTTTTGGTAGCAGGGTATGCAATGCCGGTTCTGGCTGGTGGCGGCGGCGGTCCTTACTAACATATAAAAAAACAGTTATCAGATAAACAAGAGAACACGGTTGATAAACTGCCGTGTTCTCTTTTATTGAACGAATGGAACATATTTTATAACCTTATTCATCACCGCTTGCATATATATCTTCTGTGTGGTAGTCCTTTTTCTTCTTTAAACACATGTTGGTTAAGGAGAAAAAATGATCCGTCCCCCCCTGTTTTATTCTTTTTTTGCCTGTTTGTTTTTTTTCTATTTGATGATTTTTTCAGGCTGCTCCAATTCAGACGAGGATAAAATAAAGCAAGAGGATGTATCCGGCGGCCCCCCCGTCAGGGGCGGCATTTATCGGGTACCCATGCCAAGCAGCCCTGCCACTCTTGATCCGGCCTATGTTCAGGATATATATGGAATTGAGCTGGTCTATCAGATTTTTGACAGGCTTGTACGGTTTGATGCCTATCTCAGCCTTCTGCCGGGTCTGGCTGAAACCTGGCAGGTAAAAGAAGAAGGAAAGGTATATCGTTTCACATTGAGAAAAAATGCCCGGTTTCATAATCTGGAACCTGTCACTTCCGGGGATGTTATTTTTTCCATCCAACGGCTGTTACGGGCAGAACCGGCCCCGGCCGTGCAACCCCATCTGCTCAAAATTGCAGGGGCAAAGGAATATAAAGAAAAACTCCGGGAAGATATACCAGGTTTGCAAATTGAAGATGATAAAGTTTTTGAAATTCGTCTTGATGAATCTTATGTGCCATTCCTGACGGCCCTGGGTATGTATCAGGCATCTATTGTCCCTCAAAAAGAGGTAACCCGTCTGGGAGATGAATTTGGGAAGCAGCCCGTGGGAAGCGGTCCTTTTGCTTTTATGTCCTGGAATGCTGAAGAAGCCCTTCATCTCAAGCGGTTTGATGGCTATTATGCCGGGTCGGCCTTTCTGGATGAAATTCACTATAAAATTTACCCGAGCAGCCAGGACCTAAAAGAGCTGACGGATTTCCAGAACGGCCTTATTGAAGAAATGGCCGTTTACGGGGATGTAAAAGAAAAACTGTCAGATGTAAAAGGGCTTCAATGGGTGCACAGGCCCGCTTTAAGCCTTTTTTTCTATGGCATGAACCTGAACCATCCCAATCTTAAAAATCCTGATCTTCGAAAAGCCCTTTCCATTGCCATTGACCGCAATACATTGATCAGTCAGGTTTATAAAGGCCGGTTTGAAACCGCAACCACCATTTTGCCCCCTGGCATGCCCGGTTACACTCCCTTAAGCCGGATGGAAGACAATAACCCGGCGATGGCCCGCAAACTGTTGAATGCTTCTTTTGGCAATGCCGTAAATGAACTGCCTGAGCTTGAGATCGTATCTGCCTATAAAACACCCAGGGTCGAACAGGAAATGGATTTGATCAAAAGCTTCTGGGAAGCAATCGGCATAAGGCTCAGGGTTAATTATATTACAGACTGGAAAAAGTTTGAATCCTATTTAGACTCCGAGGCAGTTCAGATTTACCGGTATTCCTGGGCAGCAGACATGCCGGACCCGGATAGCTTTTTATATTCTCTTTTTGCCTCTGAATCACCTGTCAATTTTATGAAATTCAAGGATGCGACTGTGGATCGGTCTCTTTTAACTGCCAGGGGAATTGCGGATCCTGTTCTGCGGGCAAAGGCCTACCAGAATATAGAGGCGGCCGTCATGGCATCCACTCCCCTGATTCCGCTATTTTACCTGAGTGTTGACAGGGTCTATCAGTCCTATGTCAGATCTGTGAATGTAAGCGCCCTGGGAGCTGAAACTATGCCGCTCAATCAGGTCTGGCTGGACAAGACGACCAGAAAATGATCGAGTCTTTGCAAAAAAAAAGATTAAGCCTTGAAAAATTGAAAACGTCAAGATTTATTCCCCTGAGGTATCGGTTTATTATCAGTACTTCGGTCATGCTCCTGCTCTTGCTGACCGCGCTTGCAATGATTCTGGGGCTGATCCAGACCCGCACCATCCGGAGCAGGATCGAGAAACAGGGCCTGGTCATTGCAGGAAATCTGGCTGCCATATCGATTGATCACCTCATCACATACAATTATGTTGCCTTGGAAAAACTGGCAAATCAGGCGGCCAATAACCTGGACATTATTTATGTGATTATCCATGACAAGGAAGGTCGGGTGGCCGGATACAGCAAACGGCCCGATCTCCAGAACAAAGTCCTGACAGATCCGGTCAGCAGCGCAGCAGTTAAAATCACAGAGCCCCTGATCATGGTTCATAATATTGAATCCGGTGGTATTCCGGTCATGGATGTCGCGGTCCCGGTTTTCCTTCCCGGGTCCAGGGACCGCTGGGGAACCGTAAGGGTCTGCATCTCTCTAGAATTGATGTACCAGCAAATCCGCCAGACCCTTTGGACGATTGTTATTCTGGGATGTGTTTTCCTTGTCATCGGCATCCTGATCTCCAATTGGGCTGCCCAGCGGGTCACAAGGCCCCTGGAAACTCTGGTAAATGCCACTATTGAGGCTTCTAAAGGCAATTTGCATCAGGAGATTTCCATTCATACACGAGATGAAGTGGAAATTCTGGCATCCAATTTCTCTTTTATGATCCGGGAAATCCTTACCCAAAAACAGCAGCTGGAAAGCCAGCTTTCAAAAATTATTCAATTGCAGCAGTATACCCAGAAAATCCTGACAACAATGAACGATGGCCTTCTGGTCATTGATATGGAAGGGGTTGTGACCACGATGAATCCGGCTGCCCATAAGATTCTCGGTGTCCCGCCGGACATGGTTGACGAGGGCTGCCATATTCTGGATCTTTTTGAAAAAGACTCGCAGTTTGCAAACTATGTCCGATTCTCCCTTGAAAATCCCACAGGCCGGAACCAGCGGGAAATAGTTCTGCAGAAAGAAAAAGAGTCCCGCATCATCCTTACGGGCACAGGTATTCTTGAATCCAAACCCAAAAGTCCCCTTCAGATCATATTCAATCTTAATGATATTACTACCCTGAAGCAGCTTGAAGCAGGAATCCGGCAAAGTCAGCGGCTTGCAGACCTAGGGGCAATGGCAGCCGGTATGGCCCATGAAATTCGAAATCCTCTTTCAGCCATAAAAACCTATGTGGCCCTGCTTCCGGAGAAAGTAAAAAAACCCGGCTTCCTGGATAAATTTCAAAGAACCGTTCCAAGGGAAATTAACAGGCTCAACACACTCATAGAGGAACTGTTGGAATTATCAAGGCCGCCGAAATATAATTTCAAATTGACGGATCTTGGAGAATTGCTCAGACAATGTGTTGAATTGCTGGAGGCTAATTTTAAGATGTCCGGGATTGAATTACTGGCGACCATTCCCATTGACCTGCCCAGAGTTATGGCAGACGCAGACCAGCTTGAAAAAGTATTTATCAATCTTCTTCAAAACAGTGCTCAGGCCATGCCCGACGGCGGGCGCATTACCCTTGATGTTTCCTGTAAAAATGCTCAGATTGTTATGGATTTCAAAGATACCGGACATGGATTCTCATCTGAAACAGCCCAGAATATTTTCAATCCCTTTTTTACGACCAAGGCCAAAGGAACCGGATTGGGCCTTGCCATCTCTCATAAGGTGATCTCAGAACACAAGGGACAGATTTTGGTGAGAAGCCTTGAAGGCGAGGGCACTTGTTTTTCAATTACTTTGCCGGAAACTCTGTATTAGGAATCCGCCGGGTTCCGTAAAAGACTAAGCGCTTTCATTTTCTGTATAAGCGTGTTCCGGTGAATGCCCAGAAGATCGGCTGTCAAGGTCTGATTCCATCGACAGTTCTGGAGTGCCCGCAATATATAGAGGCGTTCAAAAGACTGGCGGGCCTGGAGCAGCCCTTTTTTCCCCAAAATATTTTCCTTTTCGCCTTTTTCAGGCTCAGTATTCAGCAACAGATCAAAGGGAAGATCTTTTTCATCGATCCACCTGTTTTCTGTTCCCAGCACAACCATCCGCTCGATGAGGTTTTCCAGCTCACGGATGTTTCCAGGCCATGGATAGGCTGCCAGAACAGCAATGGCATCCGGAGTAAAGCCTTTTATGTTTTTATTCATCCGGCAGTTGAACTTGTTCAGAAAAAAATCGGCCAGAAGGGGAACATCGCCGGTCCGGTTGCGAAGAGGCGGCAGCACGATGGGGACCACATTGAGCCTGAAAAAAAGGTCCTCCCTGAAGGTACCGTCCTTCACCATCTCCTCCAGGCTGGTATTGGTGGCGGCAATAATCCGGACATCCACTTTAATGGTGCGGTGGCTGCCCACTCTCGCAAATTCTCGCTCCTGGACAAATCTTAACAGCTTTGCCTGAAATTCAGGCTTGAGGCTGGAGATTTCATCCAGAAAAATTGTGCCCTGGTCTGCGAATTCAAATTTCCCAATGGTTTGTTTATAAGCACCTGTAAAAGCGCCTCTTTCCTGACCGAACAATTCGGCTTCCATGAGTTCTGCCGGTATGGCTGCACAATTAATGGCAACAAAGGGTTTGTCCCGCCGCCCGCTTTCATTGTGCACTGCCACTGCAACCAGCTCTTTTCCGGTCCCGCTCTCTCCTGAAATCAGAACATTGCTCGAGGTACCGGCAACTTTTGTGATCAGATCAAACACAGCCGCCATTTTTTTTGACTTGCTGACGATTTTAGTCTGCAAGGACCCTGTGGCAGCCTGGGACCTGTGAAAGCTGACTTCTTTTAAAAGATTCCGTTTTAACAGAACTTTTCCCAGCCGGTTTAATATGATTTCATGGTCAAATGGTTTGGTGATGTAATCATAGGCGCCATGTTTGATGGAATCAGTAGCCTCCTGGGCACGGTCCACTGCGGAAATCATAATGATATCCAGGTTCTTGTCATGGGATTTGATTCGCTTTAAGGTTTCTATCCCGTCCATTTCAGGCATCACGATATCCATAAAGATAAGATCGAATATCTGGTTTTTGACCGCTTCAATGGCTTTGATCCCGCTATTTACACAGACAACCTCATAGTCATCCTCAAGGATTTCCCTTAAAGCGTCTCTGATGGCCTCATCATCATCCACCACTAAAATCCGAGCACGTATCGAAACCATTTTTTCCCAGCTTATGATGTTTTATTTCACCGGTTTATCCAGCCATATCCCGGGCAATGCCGTACAATACCCGAATACTACAGATTCTTTTTTTTTGCCACTGTTTCAAAAATTATTATCCTGGCCCTTATGATGAAGAACATATGATAGAAATTCAGCCATGGGAAGTGTCTGATGTTTTTTTTAAAAGGGTTTCACCCCTCGTCATCTTCTCTGTCTTTTTTTTGCTGTTCCTCCTCAAAAATTGCAATCAGTTCGTTGTTCGATCCTGTTTCACCAATTGGCCGATGAATGAAATCCTGCAATTTTTCTTCAAATGACGGATTCTTTTTATTTGACAGCGGGTTTGAATTCTCTGCTGTTTGTGATTTTCTTTTCCGGTACTGATCCAGATCGACTATTTTATTTTCAGACATGTTTTGTCACCTCATAAATTTTTTCAACACTAAAGTACGTAGTTGAAAAAGCTTGTCAAGAAAATATACTTCAGGATAAGTTCGTGCTGACCATTAAGTCTTGGGGTGAAGGTATATTATCTTTTGATTATATTATTATCCTGTTCTTGACAAAGAGAAGGTTCCCTGCCTAAAGGGTATCTGACATGCATAGGGATATTATGCAACATTATTTAATATGGGGCGTATAAAGGCTGATTATGGCCATTTTTACCGGTGCCGGGTGCAACATGCGTCAACGTATCCGTCAATCCAACCCGGCTATTTGGCGCGGGGTGGGAATGGTTGTGTTATGGCTTTTCATCGTCAACTGTTTTGCCCTTGTTGCGTTCAACCGTCTGAATCTTGCTCCGGACTCTGGTTTTGAGTGGATGGCCAACGGGGTTATAAAACAACCTGCCCAGAACTGGAAAATTGTGGATATTCACAATCGCTGGGATTCTTACTGGTATCTTGATATTGTTCAAAAAGGCTATTATCTGCGGGGGGAAAAAGACATCGCGAATGTAGTTTTTTTCCCGCTCTATCCGGTTTTAATCAGCACGGTGTCGCCCCTTTTCAGCGGCAACCTGGTCCTGTCCGGTTGGATTGTGAGCAGTATTTTCCTGGTTCTGTCCGCAGTCATGCTGGTCCGTCTGACGCAGCAATTTCATCCTGAGATTGATCCGTTGCTGCCGGTCATGTTTTTACTTGCATATCCCACTGCCTTTATACTCAATGCCGTTTATGCAGAGTCGCTGTTTCTTTTTTTGTCCATTGCCATGGTCTATTATGCCCGAAAGCAGAACTTTCCGATAGCAGCTGTCTTTGCTGCATTTGCGTCTGCTACCCGCATTGCCGGTCTTTTTTTGTGTGTGCTGCTGCTGGTTGAATTTATCCAGAGCCAGGGGTTTAGATCACTGTTTGGAAGGCGTGTATGGCCCCTGGTACTGGCACCGTCCGGGGCCTTTGGATTTTTCTTGTATCATTGGGCGGTCTTTGGTGATTTTTTTCTTTATCTTAAAATCCAATCCAACTGGGGCCGGGATTTTGAAATGACTGCCGCCGATTACGTGATGCGAAACAGTCCTTATCTGATCAATATGGCCAATGATCTGTTTTTTACAGCAATGGCGTTTCTCATGGGAATTCTGGCGCTGAAACGGTTGAGATTTTCATATGGCATTTATATGCTGGTCTCAATGGGTATCGCCTTGAGCACGGGTACGTTTCTAGCCGTTGCCCGATACTCCATGATGCTTTTCCCGATTTATCTCATGGCGGCATCCATGGGCTCGTTCATAGGTCGCGGGGCCTGGCTGTTAACTTCGGTGCTCCTATTGGCGTTGAATATTATCGGTTTTTTGAATCATTACTGGGTGGGTTGATATTTTAAAATGACAAAAAAGGCAGATCTTTTATGAAAGGCATTTCATCACAAATCCTGTCCATTGTTGTGCCGGTATTTAATGAAGAAAAGAATATTCCGCTTTTGTATCATCGGCTGCTTGAAGTGATGAAGCCCTTGCCCCAAAGGTTTGAATTGATTTTCGCCGATGACGGCAGCAAGGATGATTCATGGTTTGCCGTCACCCAATTGGCTGCTGGGGATGTGCGGGTAAGGGGGGTTCGATTGTCACGCAATTTCGGGCATCAATATGCCCTCATGGCCGGGCTGGAAATGGCTGAAGGGGATGCCGTCATCATGATGGACTGTGATCTGCAGCATCCGGTTGAAATGGTACCCGTTCTCCTGGAACGATGGCAGGAAGGGTTCAAGGTGGTCAAAACCTTGCGCAGGGATCATTGTGAGATCGGAAAGTTTAAACGATGGACCTCGCTGAGTTTTTACCGGCTCTTCTCCTATCTGAGCGGTGTGAAATTACAGGCAGGACTGGCGGATTTTAGGTTGCTGGATCGTCAGGCCCTTCAGGAATTGCTCCGGTTTAATGAAGAGGGATTGTTTTTAAGGGGACTGACCGAATGGATCGGTTTTCCTTCCTGCGTTGTTCCATATGAGGCAGGCAAGAGGCTTCATGGCCGTTCCCAGTATAGTTTAAGAAAAATGATCAGCTTTGCCTGGAAAGGAGTGAGTTCTTTTTCCATTATGCCCCTGAGGATCGGTATTCTGATTGGTTTGACAGGGAGCCTTATCTCCATATGCGGTGTTTTTTATGCATTCTGGGGTAAAATTTTCGGTCAGGGAACAGTGCCTGGCTGGGCCTCGACCCTGATGGTGCTTTCTCTTTTGTTTTCCATGCTCTTTGTTTACCTTGGAATCCTTGGAGAATATGTGGGCAGGATCATTATTGAGGTCCGTCACCGGCCCCGGTTCATTGTCTGCGGCACTGCGGGAGTTTTAAAAAATCTTTCATCCGGGCAGACTTCATTATCCCATGAATCCTCCCGGCAATAACCCTTATTTTGATTCCAAAACCTGCGCCCGACTCATTGTAAATGCAGATGACTTCGGCATATCAGAAGCCGTTAATGAAGGCATTGCCAAAGCCCATTGCAAAGGCATTGTCACCGCAACCTCGCTCATGGCTGCGGGAAAAGCGTTTGATCATGCCGTTGCTTTATGCCGTTCATTCCCCTTTCTGGATGTGGGGGTCCATTTAACCCTTGTTGCTGAAAAACCCTTGTTAAAACAAAAGTCTGCACTATCCGGAAAGGATGGTGCTTTTCCTGCCAATATCCACACTCTGATGACTCATCTTTTATCTCGACGGATTCAGCTGCCTGATATTAAAGCAGAATGGTCTGCCCAGATCGATCGTATTCTGGGCTGCGGCATCCGGGTGACCCATCTGGACAGCCATCAGCATCTGCACGCCTTGCCCGGAATCGCAAAATTGACCATTGACCTGGCTCGTCAATACCATATTCCCTTTGTCCGCACCCCCATGGAGGATCGTATGTTTGCCCGGCCGGTCACGGCCCATGGTCTTGTCAGAGCAGTCGGTGCCATGGCTCTGCGCGCCAGTTGCAGGGTTGCCTGTCTGAACCGGAAAAAGGCGAATGGATTTGAATCCCCGCGGTTTCTGGGGTTTCATGAGGGGGGGCGGCTCAACGTGAAACGCCTGGAACAGATCATGATGGCTTTGAAACCCGGCAGGACATACGAGCTGATGTGCCATCCCGGATTTACGCCGAAAGAACCTGAGATAACCCGCTGGAACTATCGTCATGAGGTTGAACTGGAAGCCCTTGTGGACCCGTCCATTCGTTCCCTGGCGGCTTCCTGTAATATCCGTCTGTGCAGCTTTGCCGATGTGTCGGGAGAGTTATTGACGTCTGAACATCATCCAGTATTGGGTTCCGATGGGAAGTGACAGGAGTTTTTTCTCAACAGCGGCAAGATGTTTGTTTTTTATCCACTGGGGTGGAAGAAGATTGATATAAGCATATTCAAGATGGCTGAATGAACATTTCAGAAACAGGTTCCGGGTTTCTGCCGCCGTTAAAAGGCGCGCGTCTCTGTCAAAAGGGCAGGTTCTGACCAGAAGGCGGGTCAATGGATTCATGGGGTTCTGCTCCCAAACCACCATACTTCCGCCGGGGGTTATTCTCCGGTACAGGGCCATGGCTGTTTTGGGCCGCTCTTTTGGGGGAATATGATGGAAGACATGACAGCTCAGTACAAAATCAAAATGAAGCCTTTGAGAAAACTCATGCCAGTTTTCAGCAAAGGTGACGGATCTGCCGTTGAGAAGCGTCCGGGCTTCATTGAGTGAATCTGCGGAGGTGTCAAACCCGAAAAGGCGCAATTGACCGGTATTCAAAAGCGGTCTTAAGTCTTCCGAGTCCAGAAGGCATTTGAGCATTCTGCCGTTGCCGCAGCCAAAATCAAGATAAGAAAATTCCCGGTCACCTATGTTGGATACAATCCACTGGGTTGCATGGGCTGCCCTCTGGGTGATGAAGCTTTTGCTTTGAACGCCGGGGGGAAGACTCTGATTGTGTATTTTTTCATAGTCATGGGCGATTTGATCAAAGATGTTTTGAGTCATAAAGGGGTCTTTTCCATGGAATCCTTGTTGTTTTCCGGGTGGATTTTTGCCACCTGAAGGATACTGACACCGGTGATCATTGCTGAAATAAGACCGATGACAATGACCGGGACAAGCTGAATAAAGTGATTGGTCAGGGTATAACCTGCGGCGATTTTTGCCGGAATACCGAACAAAGACAGTGCAAATACACCGCCGGCCTCCCATAGTCCCCAATAACCGGGAACCGAAGGCAAGGCAATGAAAAGACAAATGATCACCATCATGGCCGTGGATTCGGGATAAGACAAAACAACACCCGGGCATCCTTTGGCCATGACATAAAAGGAAAGGGCGCCTCCACCCCAGATCAACAGGGTGAGGATGAGACACCAGACTGTTTTTTTCGGGTTTTTTAAAAGAGAGAACCCGGCTGCAAACAGATTGATGAAATTCACCAAAGGCTGCATGTATTTTTCCCTTACCTGATCCTTGAATGTCTTTGAAACCAAAGGGATGATTTCAGGGAAAAAAAGAATGAGCCTCTGCATCAGGGCCCTGGTCAGGGGAAAGATGATCAAAAGAATGCCCCCCATCAACATCAGGCAAAGTCGGATCAGATTTTCCCCAGCTCCTGACAGCATTTCCGGGTTCAATTGATAGGCCCCAAAGGAAACGGTAAGGCCCGGCGCCATCTCCAGTGTATTTAATACGACAAGAGACAGGGTGATTAAAAAGGCCATGTCCATCAATCGCTCCATTGCAACGGTGGCAATCCCTGTTGTAAAGGGCAGGTTTTCTTTTTTTGATAATATATAAGGCCGTGCAATCTCGCCCATTCTTCCCGGCAGAATGATGTTCAGCATGAACCCGATCATCAGGGGATGAAAGACCTGCATAAATCCGAGTTTTTTTTTGCTTTCAAGAATGATTTGCCATCGATAGGCCCGCATTACAAAACAGGGCACGGTAACCGCCCCGGACAAGAGAACCCATCCATAATCGATTACGGCAAGATAAGAAAAAAGATCAATTAACGGAACCCGGCTCAGGGCCAGGTACAATGCAGCGCCGGAAATAACAAATCCTGCAATCAGTGAGAAAACCGTTTTCCTATTCATATATCCTGAGGGCATCCTTTTTTTGTCCTATAGCAAATTGAACCGGTTTTGGGAACAGGCTAATTTTTCAGGCAAAGGATTAATTCCGGCATGAGGATGTTGACCGGGCGCATGGAATCATTATTATAAGATCATGACGGACCTGAAAAAAAATAAATTCCTTTTTGTCCTGTTGATTTTTACAGGCTTTGTTCTTGGCTGCAGCAATATGGCGGAACAAAAGGGGTACCAGGATATTGATGTGAACCAGGCGGTGGAGTTGATAAGGAAAAAGCCGGTTCTGATCCTGGATGTGAGAACTCCGGAAGAGTATAGAGAGGCTCATATCAAAGACAGTGTCCTGATCCCGGTACAGGAACTGGAAAAGGAATACGCAAGAATTACAGAATATCTTCATACTCCGGTACTTATCTACTGCCGGTCCGGAAACAGATCCGTTACAGCATCCCATATCCTTCTTTCCAGGGGATTTAATAATCTCTACAATATGAAGGGCGGCATAAAGGAATGGATAAAACATCAGCTTCCTGTTGAAACGTTGCCATAGCCTGTTTCATTATCAATTTCAATCCAAATTATAATCTGATACCGGAATCAATACTTCTTTCCGGGAATAGTTGTTTCCGGTGATAAATTTTTGTTGATTATAGTTTTTTTATTTATTATAGTTATTTCATAGAATTTATTTTGCTTGACATGATAAATTTTATGAAATAACTATAAAACCTGAATTTCAACATCACCAAACAAGGAGGTGCCATGGAAGACACGTTGACTGTATTCACTGCCAGCAAATATTGCAATGTTTCGTCGAAAACCATTATCAACTGGGTTGAGGCCGGACATATCAAAGCATATCGCACGGTTGGCGGACATCGCCGGATTAAAAAATCCGATCTTGAAGAGTTTATGAGAAGCCAGGGAATCCCCATTCCCAAAGAAAAAGATCTGGGCGCCAGAAAAAAGATCCTTGTCGTGGACGATGATATGATCATTGTTGAATCCATTGTACAGGCTCTGGAAGAAGACCAGTTTGATTATGAAGTGATTTCCGCCTCAGACGGTTTTGAAGCCGGTCTCCAGGTAAATCATTTCAATCCTGATCTTCTGATCCTGGATATCATGATGCCGGATATCAAAGGGTATGAAGTCTGTAAAAAAATCAAATCCAGCGAAAAATCAAAGCATACAAAAATTATTGTTTTGTCTGCCTACCTGGATGACGAAAAATTTGCCCGGATGAAAGAAAACGGAGCCGATGTCTGTTTTTCAAAGCCGTTACCACTGCCCCAGCTCAAAGATGAAGTGGCAAAATTACTGGGATTAAAATAGGAAGGAGGCAGATCATGAATTTAAAGGAATCTTTGGAGAAAAAGCGATTTGTTGTAACATCCGAAGTCCAGGTTCCCCTCGGAGATGAAGAACCCGAGGCGGTTGTTGAAAGTCTGAGTAAAGTCAAGGGCCGCGTGGACGGTCTGGCCGTCACTGAAATTGAATTTGAAGGGGTTGTGAGTGATACCATTAAGACTTGCGGTCTTCTGAAACAGAATAATCTGAATGCCATTTACCAGACCACGACAAGAGATAAAAACCGTTATCAGTTGCAAAAGGATTTGACCCTTGCCCATGAGACCGGTGTTGAAAATCTTCTGGTGTTTACCGAAGATTACAGGATTGCCGGCGACACTCTCCAGGAGTCCATGTTCTTCCATGTGGATTCAGGAAAGCTTGCATCGGTCATGGATCATTTAAGACAGGGTGTAACCATTGAAGGAAAAGAGCTGGAAGCTAAAATTGATTTTGTCCTCGGCTCCGGCGTGGAAACCCCCTGGGGGAAAAACATGTCCAAACGCGGCATGGAAGAAATGGAAGATATGATGAATGTGGGTGCGGGATATTTTCTGACAACACCGATTTTTGATGTGGATCAGTTTGCCAGGTTTATGAAACAGGTGGAACCGTTTAAAGTTCCGGTCATTGCCGAAGTCATGATTTTAAGGACTGCCGGCATGGGCAAGTTTTTAAACCGGCATTTTAAATCCGGACTTGTGCCTGAGTGGGTAATACAGAAGCTGATGAGCGCACCAAATAAGGCGAAGGCGAGCATGGAACTTTTTGCCGATACTGTTAACAGTCTGAAAGATATCTGCCAGGGAGTTCATATCATTACCATTGGTGGGGTTGACAATCTGGTACAGTATCTGAACGCAGCCAAATTAAGATAAGGGAGAGCTTTACAATGGCAGAGGCGATTAAGATTGATGAACTTGATATTGAGTTTAAAGATGAAGTCCTGGGAAAGGTCCCGGCGGCAAACTTTGATCTTTGCCTGACCTGTGGGACCTGCACCGGCGGGTGCGCAGCTTCGGAGCTGATGGACATGGATCCGAGAAAGCTGATCCGGATGCTGAATCTGGGAATGGATGACGTGATACTGAAAAGCAACTGGAAATGGGTCTGCAGCATGTGCCAGAGATGTGTGGCGGCCTGCCCCATGAAAATCAATGTCCCGGCCCTGGTATTCAATCTTAGGGCCGCCATCCCCAGAGAGAAACGGCCCAAGGGAATCCTCGGGTCCTGTGACCAGCATATCCGCACCGGCAGCGCCATGGGCGCCAAAAAGGAGGATTTTGAATTCACAGTTCTGGATGTGGCTGAAGAAATAAGGGAAGGCCATCCCGGGTTTGAAGACCTGGAAGTGTCTGTGGACCGGGTGGGTGCGGCCATGGTGCTGAATCAGAACTCCAGGGAACCTGTCACCGAACCCGAGGAAATGGGGCCATTGTGGAAGGTCCTTCACATGGTGGGAGCGGACTGGACCTATCCTTCGGTTATGTGGGCCGGTGAAAACTACTGCATGTTCCTGGCCGATAACGAGGGCTGGAAATATATCATCGAGGATTTTGTCCACCATGTGGACAATAACCTTAAGAGCCCCATGGTGGTCAATACAGAGTGAGGGCATTCATACTTTGCGATCCTGGAAGGATTGCGCAAATATAATATTCCTCATAAATTTCAACTGATCACCATTATTGAACTCTATGCCCAATGGATCAGGGAAGGAAAATTGAAAGTCAATTCCGACTGGAATAAAGACATCAAGGCCAAGTTTACCGTGCAGGACCCCTGCAATATCGGCAGAAAGAGCGGGTCCAACAAGATTGTGGATGACCTGAGATTTGTGATCAAGACCGTTGTGGGTGAAGAAAATTTTATTGATACCGTTCCCAACCGAGACAATAATTACTGCTGCGGTGGCGGCGGTGGTGCTTTGCAGGCCGGGTTTCCCGATGAAAGAAGAGCGTACGGCAGGGTAAAATTCAACCAGATCGCAGCCACCGGGGCGACCTATGTCATTGCGCCCTGTCACAACTGTCATGGTCAGATTGAAGATATTGGCCATCATTTTGGCGGCAATTATCATGTGGTTCACCTGTGGACCATTATCTGTCTTGCCATGGGCGTGCTGGCTGAATCTGAACGAACCTATCTCGGGCCGGATCTGGCTGAAGTGGGATTATAAATAAGGAGGGATTCTAATGGCCGAAAAAGGTAGAGGGTCGGTGATGGTTGTCGGTGCCGGCATTGCAGGTATTCAGGCTTCGCTGGATCTGGCGGATTCCGGATATTATGTATACCTCGTAGATAAAAATACAGCCATTGGCGGAACAATGGCTCAACTTGATAAAACCTTTCCCACCAATGACTGCTCCATGTGCATTATCTCACCCAAACTGGTTGAGGCGGGCAGACATCTTAATATCAAGCTTCTGACCATGAGTGATATTGAAGGCTTGTCCGGTGAGGAAGGTGATTTTACGGTAAAGCTTAAACAGAAACCAAGGTTTATCGATCTGTCTAAGTGCACGGCCTGCGGCGAATGTGCCAATGTCTGCCCTGTGGAGCTGCCCAGTCAGTTTGATGAGAACCTCAGGGACAGAAAAGCGGCTTTCAAGCTGTATCCCCAGGCCATGCCTTCAGGCTTTGCCATTGAGAAAAAAGACAAGGCTCCCTGCCGTCTGACCTGCCCTGCCGGACTTAATGTCCAGGGGTATGTCCAGATGGTCAAGGAAGGCAAATATGAGGCAGCCCTTGAAATCATCATGGAACAGCTTCCTTTGCCCGGGGTTCTGGGCAGGGTCTGCCCCCATGAATGTGAAAATGCCTGCCGCCGCTGCGAAGTGGATGATCCGGTCGCCATCAGGGATCTGAAACGTCTTGCTGCCGACAGCTTTGACCCGAGAAAGGTGAAGATTGATTGTGCAGAAAAAATCGGCAAAAAAGTAGCCATTATCGGGTCAGGTCCTGCCGGGCTGTCTGCAGCGTATCACCTTGCAAAAAAAGGCGTGGATGCCGTGATCTTTGAGGCCCTGCCCCAGGCAGGCGGCATGCTCCGGGTCGGTATTCCCGACCACAGACTGCCGCGCGAAGTCCTGGACAAGGACATTGAAGTCATCACCAACCTGGGCGTTGAAATCAAGCTCAACACCTGTCTGGGGAAAGATTTCACCGTGGACAGCCTTTTGGCTGACGGATTTGATGCTGTCTTTCTGGGTCTTGGCGCCCATAAAGGGATTTCCCTAGGCATTCCGGGCGAAGACCTGGCCGGGGTCCGCCAGGGCGTAGATTTCTTAAGGGAACTCAACCTCACCGGAAAAACCCGGGTAGACAAAAAAGTCGGGATCATCGGCGGCGGAAACGTGGCCATTGATGTTGCAAGAGCAGCCCTCAGAATGGGGGCTGAAGAAGTCACCATCCTCTATCGCAGGACCAGAAAAGAAATGCCGGCCTGGGAAGAGGAAATTCATGCAGCTGAAGAAGAAGGAACCAAAATCGTTTATCTGGCCGCCCCCCAGAAACTCATTGAAGAAAACGGCAAAGTCAAGGCCGTTCGGGTGATCAAGATGGAACTGGGCGAGCCTGATGCATCGGGCCGCAGACGCCCTGTGCCCGTGCCGGGAAGCGAATATGATATCGAGATCGACCAGCTCATCCCGGCCATTGGC
>CAZUDE010000005.1:47873-128236 GCA_964619205.1 uncultured Desulfobacula sp.
AGGTTCCAGCTTCAAGGTCCTTGCGGATACCCTCATCCCGGCCATTGGCCAGAGACCGGATCTTTCCGCCCTTGAGAATCTGACAGGTTTGAAAATCAGCAAATGGGATACCACGGAAGTCAATCCCGTAACCCTGGCCACAGACAAAGAAGGTGTATTTGCCGGCGGTGATGTCCAGACCGGGCCCAGCGTTGCCATTGCAGCTGTTGCCGCAGGTATGGAAGCGGCCGAATCCATTTACCGGTATCTGAAGGGGCTTGACATGGAAGAAGGAAGACAGCTTCCCCAGGTTGAGAGTCCCCAGTACAGACCGGTAGCCGAAGATATGCAAAAGGAAAGACGCTATAAAATGCCTGAGCTTGCCGTTGCAAAACGGTTTGGGAACTTTGATGAGGTAGAACTCGGGTATCAGGAAGAAGAAGGCAAAAAAGAAGCGGCCCGGTGTCTGAACTGCGGGTATTGTTCCGAATGCCTCCAGTGCGTGGATGCCTGTCTGGCCCATGCCGTGGATCATTCCATGACCCTGATCGAGCATGAGATCAATGTGGGCGCCGTGATTCTGGCCCCCGGCTTTACGCCCTTTGAACCCACCCAGATGACCACCTATTGCTATGGTCACAGTCCCAATGTCATGACCAGTCTGGAATTTGAAAGAATCCTGTCAGCTTCAGGCCCTTATGGCGGGCATCTTGTCCGGCCATCAGACCACAAGGAACCCAAAAAGATTGCCTGGCTTCAGTGCGTGGGGTCAAGGGATATCAATAAGGGGGATCATGCCTATTGCTCCGGTGTCTGCTGCATGTATGCCAATAAACAGGCTGTTATTGCAAAGGAACACAGTGACAAGGATCTTGATACCGCCATCTTCTTCATGGACATGAGAACCCATGGTAAGGAATTTGACAAATACAATATACGAGCCCAGGATGACAGCGGAGTCCGTTTTGTCCGGTCCAGGATTCATTCTGTTTTTCCGGAGCCCGGCGATACCTACCGCCTTGTTTATTCCACGGAAGCCGGATCCATGGTTGAAGAGATTTTTGACATGGTGGTCCTGTCCATAGGGCTTGCACCCAATAAGGAAGCCAAGGCCCTGGCAGAAAAAATGGGGATCGAACTCAATCAGCACGGGTTTGCCAAAACCGACAACCTGTCTCCGGTGAGCACCAGCAGAAAAGGAATCTATGTTTGCGGAACTTTCCAGGAACCCAAGGATATTCCATCCTCGGTCATGGAAGCCTCTGCTGCGGCATCCAGCGCCACCACGGCCCTGGCCGCCGATCGGTGGAGCCAGACAAAAACAAAGGAACTGCCGCCGGAGAGTGATTTCACAGGCCAGAAACCGAGAATCGGGGTCTGGGTGTGCAACTGCGGTATCAATATCGGCGGGATTGCCGATGTGCCCGCAGTTAGAGATTATGCGGCAACACTTCCCTATGTGGTCCATGTGGAAGACAAGCTTTTCACCTGTTCCCAGGATTCCCAGGATCATATGAAGCAGGTGATCAAGGAATATGATCTGAACAGGATCATTGTAGCGGCCTGCTCGCCCCGAACCCATGAGCCTTTGTTCCAGGAAACCATCCGGGATGCAGGTCTGAACAAATATCTGTTTGAGATGGCCAATATCCGGGATCAGAACACCTGGGTCCACATGAAAGAGCCGGAAAAAGCCACGGAAAAGGCAAAGGATCTCGTCCGTATGGCCGTGGCCAAGGCAGCCCTGATTGAACCCTTGCATCAGGTCAGCCTGGACATCAAAAAATCCCTTCTGGTCATCGGCGGTGGTGTGGCCGGTATGGAAGCAGCCCTTGGTGCTGCAAAGCAGGGGATTGAGGTTCACCTGGTGGAAAAAACAGGAGAGCTTGGCGGTATTGCCCGGCATTTGAACGCCACCTGGCAGGGAGAGAAAATTAAAGATTATCTTGGGACGCTGGCTGCTGAAACAAAGGCCCATGAAGCCATTAAGCTTTACCTGGATGCAGAAGTGGATTCTTTTACAGGCTCCATGGGAAATTTCATTACCACTGTCAAAGGCAAGGGGTCAAACACCACCATTGAGCACGGGGCCGTGATCCTGGCCACGGGCGGAAATGAATATAAACCCCATGAATACCTTTATGGAGAGCACCCCAATGTGTTGACCCATCTGGACATGGATGCCGCACTCCGGGATAATGACGGCCGGGTAAAGAAGGCAAAAGCCGTTGTTTTTGTCCAGTGCGTGGGCTCAAGGAACAATGAAAATCCTTATTGCAGCAAGGTCTGCTGCACCCACAGCTTAAAGAGCGCCATTGCCCTGAAAAACATTGATTCAAGAAAACGGGTCTATGTGGTGTACCGGGATATCCGGTCTTACGGCTTCAGGGAAGACCTTTACCAGGAGGCCAGGAGTCTCGGTGTTCTCTTTATCCGGTACGATCTTGAAAAAATGCCCTCTGTCAGGGTCAATTCCAATAAGGAACTGGAATTCTCGGTCATTGATCATGTCCTGCAGATGCCGGTTACCATCAACCCGGATCTAATCGTTCTGGCCTCAGGCATTGTTCCCGGCGACAACAAAAAACTGTTTGAAAAATTCAAAGTCCCCACCAACAGCGAAGGATTCCTGGTGGAAGCCCACGCAAAGCTCCGGCCTGTTGATTTCGCATCAGACGGCCTTTTTGTGGCAGGGCTGGCCCATTATCCCAAACCCCTTGAAGAGAGTATAGCCCAGGCCAGGGCGGCCGTTGCCCGCGCCATGACCATTCTTTCCAGGGAGTCTTTGATGGTGGGCGGTGTCGTGGCAGAGGTGACGCCTGAAAAATGTGCAGTCTGTCTCACCTGTGTCAGGACCTGCCCCTATAACATCCCCTATATACATGAGGATGGATATGCGCGGATTGAAGCATCCGAATGTCACGGGTGCGGCGCCTGTGTGGCGGAATGCCCGGGCAAGGCAATACGGCTGAACCATTTTACGGATCAGCAGATCATGGCAAAAACCGATGCACTTTTTCAAGAGGCATAATTTTGACTCACACGTTGAGTAACGGAGGATCATAATGACCCAAGAATTTGAACCCAGGATAATCGCTTTCTGCTGCCAGTATTGAGCGTATGCAGCCGGGGACCTGGCAGGTTCCATGAGACTTTCCTATCCTGCAGACATCAAAATCATTCAGGTGCCGTGCACGGGAAGGGTGGACATTCTCCATCTTCTGAATGCCATTGAAGACGGGGCAGACGGGGTATACGTGGCCGGATGTCTTGAAGGAGAGTGCCATTATATTTCAGGCAATCTAAAGGCCAAGAAAAAGGTGGCCTATGTCAAAAAGACATTAACGGAAATCGGCATTGAGCCGGAGCGGGTGGAGATGTACAACCTGTCTTCGGCACAGGGTGCGAGATTTGCCGAGATTGCAAAGGAAATGGTGGTCCGGATAAGGCAGTTAGGGCCCAGTCCGATAAAAAAAAATCATGCGGCATGAAATATTGAACCAAGAAAATAACGGAAGGTGAATCATGATAGTAGCAGATCGAAAATCTCTCCAGGAAATATTGGCCATGGTGGCAGAGAATAAAAAGATTCTCATCGCAGGATGCAAGGGATGCGTGACCGTCTGCAATGTGGGCGGACTCAAAGAAGTGGAAATCCTTGCCTCTTCCCTGAAGATTGCCAGAAAAAAGGAAGGAAAGGATATTGATATTGATATCCAGGTCCTTGAAAGGCAGTGTGACACAGAATATGTGGCCGGCATCAGTGATGTGGTGGGAAATTATGAGGCCGTCATTTCCCTTGCCTGCGGCGTCGGGCCCCAGTTTTTGTCTGAAATGTACAAGGATCAGACCTTTTACCCCGGCGTCAACACCACCTTTTTCGGTGGTGCAACCAAACACGGGGTCTGGGAAGAGCGCTGTGCCGGATGCGGCACCTGCGGCATTCACAATTTCGGCGGGCTCTGTCCCATAGCAAGATGCGCCAAGAGTCTTATGAACGGTCCCTGCGGCGGATCATCCAAGGGCGTGTGTGAAGTCAACAAGGATACCGAATGCATCTGGGATTCCATTGTAAAAAAGAAAATGGAATCCGGCAGGCTTGAAGATCTCATGGGCGTAAAAGGGATCAAGAGCTGGAAAACCGCAAGAGACGGCGGGCCGAGAAGAAGCATCAGGGAAGAACTGATTCAGGGAAATATTTAAAAATTACAAAGGAGAGAACATTCATGAGTGAGCTTAAATCAGGCAGTAATCTTGAAAAGGTTCTGAAAGCCGGACATTTTGCATTCACAGGAGAATGCGGACCGCCAAAGGGTGCCAATGTCGCACACCTTAAAGAAAAATTAAGCCATCTGGTCGGCAAGGTTGATGCCGTCAATATGACCGATAACCAGACCGCCGTTGTCAGGATGTCCTCCTGGGCCGGATCCATCCTCATGATGGAACAGGGTCTTGAACCCAATTTCCAGATGGTCTGCCGGGACAGAAACCGGCTGGCCATGATGAGTGATATTCTGGGCGCTTATGCCCTGGGTGTGCGGAACATGCTCTGCCTTTCCGGTGACCATCAGTCCTTCGGCAACAATCCGGACGCCAAAAACGTCCACGATATCGATTCCATGCAGTTGATTGCCATGGTGAAAAAAATGCGGGACGAAGGCAAATTTCTAAACGACGAGGACATTGATGTGGCGCCTAAAATGTTTATCGGCGCCGCTGCCAATCCTTTTGCCGACCCCTATGAATACCGGGTATACCGCCTGGCCAACAAGATCAAGGCCGGAGCCGATTTTATCCAGACCCAATGTATTTTCAACATGGAAAAATTCCGGGACTTCATGAAAAAAGTCGTGGACATGGGTCTCCATGAAAAATGCTATATCCTGGCAGGGGTAACCCCCATGAAAAATGCAGGCATGGCCAATTTCATGTCCAAATTCGTTCCCGGTATGGACATCCCCGACTCCCTGATCAAACGCCTCAAAGGCGTTGACAAAAAAGATCAGGCCGAGGAAGGGATCAAATTCGCCTTGGAACAGATCGCGGAATTCAAGGAAATGAAAGGTGTGGCCGGCGTTCACCTCATGGCCATTGAATGGGAGCACAAGGTCCCTGAGATTGCCGAAAGAGCAGGCGTTCTGCCAAGACCCAAGGTCTGATGTTTGTCATTATCATTTAAAAAAGGCCTGATAAGGATATTTCTTATCAGGCCTTTACCATCTATCCATTATATTTCGCTTATTCCCTCAATTCATTTTTCCCAAATCAGATAAAAAAGCGAGACACATAATTTTTTTTATCCCGGCGCGGTTCCTGGAAAACAATGGATACACAGTCATTGTCCTTTATGAGATGAAAAAGAAATGGACACATCTCAAAAATTGATCGGGGTATGTTTTTTCTGTATTTTTAGTGGGTTACTTTGATTATGGTCTAAATTTCAGGCCTGGCGCATTTTTTGATAGCTATGGGAGGATTCAAAGAATTAATAAAAGGAAAAAACCATGTTTAAACGACTTAAGGTCAAGATCAGTCTTTTGCCTGCTTTCTTGGCCGCAGGTATCCTGTCGTTGAAGGAAAAGCATTTGGAAGATTTTCTTACCCGGTTGCAGGCCAGATTGCCTTTGATATCGGTCAGGTTAACCAAGGGGCAAATAAGATTGCCGGAGCCGCAGGGCAAATGAATGCCGGCGCAGTAAGCATGGCTGAGCTGGCAGTCCGGCTGAATACACTAGTGGGCCGGTTCAAAATCTGAAGATACGGGCTAATGTCCCATTAACACCTTTTTTGTTTCCCGGGCAATTTTCAGTTCTTCATTGGTGGGCACCACCAGAACTTTGACTTTCGAGTCTGAAGAGCTGATCTGTCTTAACAGATTCCCGGATGAATTGTTTTTCTCTGAATCGATCTCAATATTCATACAGGTTAAGTCTTTGCAGCTAAGTTCCCGGACGGCGGGTGCGTTTTCCCCGATACCGCCGGTGAAAATGAGGGCGTCGAGTCTTCCCAGGACAGCTACATAAGCCCCGATATATTTTTTGATGCGATAGGTATATACCTCCAGAGCCAGCCGGGCCAGGTCATCCCCTGCGGCAGCTCTATTCAGCACCACCCGCATATCGTTTGCGCCTGAAATGCCTTTGAGTCCGCTTTCCTTATTGAGAAGTCCGTCGATATCATTAAGGGACATGTTGAGATGGTTGGAAAGAAAGAACGGAATGGCCGGGTCCATGTCTCCTGACCGAGTTCCCATTACCAGCCCCTCAAGGGGGGTCAACCCCATGGAGGTGTCCACGCATTGGCCGTTTTTAATGGCTGCCATACTGGCCCCATTGCCCAGGTGCAGGGTAATCAGGTTCAGGTTGCTCAAGGGCTGACCAAGAAATTCTGCGGTTTTTTCAGCCACATAGGCATGGGATGTTCCGTGAAATCCGTATCGCCGGACCCGGTGTTTTTCATATAAGACATAGGGCAGGGCATAGATATAGGCATGTCTCGGGATGGTCTGGTGGAAGGCGGTATCAAAGACAGCCACCTGGGTTGATTCCGGGAAAATGGATTGTGACACCCTTATGCCCGTCAGGTTGGGCGGGTTATGAAGCGGGGCCAGGGGTGTATTTTTTTCGATTTCCAGGATTACGGCGTTATCAATGATCCTAGGAGCCTGGAATGCCTCTCCTCCATGAACTACCCGGTGACCCACGGCAGATATTTCAGATTTGTCGTTGATGACGCCGTAATCCGGGTCAATCAGCAAGGCAACGATTTTCTCCAGCCCCTGCCGGTGATCCATCTTTATGTTTTCCAGGATTTTTCTTTGATGGGCCCCATGCTTTGACATGATTTGATGGGTGAGTTTTCCGGACGTTTCGTTGATTCTCTCGGCCATGCCCAATGCCAGGACCTCTTCGCAGGTCATGTCAAAGAGCTGGTATTTAATGGAGGAACTACCGGTATTGATGACCAGGATTTTCACAAAAGCCTCTTTTCGGCCTGGGCCTGAATGGCGGTGATGGCAATGGTATTGACCACATCTGAGACCAGGCAGCCCCGGCTCAGATCATTGACCGGTTTTCTTAAGCCCTGGAGGACCGGGCCGATGGCAACGGCTCCGGCCGAACGCTGAACCGCCTTATAGGTATTGTTACCGGTATTGAGGTCGGGGAAGATAAATACCGTGGCTTTCCCGGCCACTTCATTGTCCGGCATTTTGATTCTGGCAACCGTGGGGTCAATGGCTGCATCATACTGTATGGGGCCTTCCAGTTTCAGGTCAAGGCCTCTTTGAATTGACATTTCCCTGGCCATCTGGGTGGCTTTTCGGACCTTTTCCACATCCTGCCCTTTTCCTGACTCTCCGGTTGAATAGGACAACATGGCCACCCTGGGCTCGATGTCGAAAATTTTTGCTGTGTGGGCTGAGGCAACGGCAATTTCAGCCAACTGGTTTGCATCGGGGTCCGGGTTGATGGCACAATCTCCATATACCAGAACCCTGTCTTTAAGACACATGAAAAACACGCTGGAGACCACTGAAAAGCCGGGCTTGGTCTTGATAATCTCAAAGGCGGGCCGGATAGTGGCCTGGGTGGTGTGAACCGCTCCGGACACCATGCCGTCTGCATGGCCTTTTCTGACCATCATGGTGCCAAAAAAATTGACATCGCTCATGAAATCCCTGGCTGCTTCCAGGGTCATTCCCTTATCCTTTCTGAGGTCATAATAAGTTTGGACATAGTCATCAAAATATTCTGATCTCCGTATGTCCATGATGCGGGCCGAATCCACCCGCAGCCCCAGCCGGGCAATCTGCTTATGAATACGCTCTTCATTCCCCAGCAGGATCAGATCCACAACATCCCTTCGCAAAAGGATTTCAGACGCATATAAAATCCTTTCATCTTCTCCTTCGGGCAGGACAATGCGCTGCTTATCTGCCTTTGCTTTTTGGAGCAGTCCATATTCAAACATCTTGGGGGTTACAACCGTTGTCCGGGTTTCAATAATTTTTTCCGCCAGTGCTTCTGAATTGATATGTCTGTCAAAGATTTCCAAAGCCCGGGTAATTTTGCGTTCATCACCCGGGGAAATACCGGCATGCACTTTGCTTACGAGAATGGCTGAGGGGAATGTATCTCCTGCGACAGAGAGGATGGGTACCATGCTGGGGAACCCCTCAATCAACCGGCATACGGATTCTTCCGGCTTCAGGCCGCCTGTCAGGAGAATTCCTGCAATATTGGGCATGGACATGGAAGATACGGCTGAAAGGCAGGCGACAATCACATCGGACCGATCCCCGGGGGTGATGACCAGCATGCCGTGTTCGATTCTTTTTAAAAAATTGCGCAACTGCATGGCTGCAACGGTAAAGCCGTATACATGACGGTTGAGCTGATTTTCTCCATATAGGATTTCAGCTCCCAGGATACGGGCAATTTCTTTCATCGTGGGATTCCCGAGGCTTTGATCGTTTGGAATGGCATAGAAGAGCTGCCCTGATGCCGGACTTTCCTTTTCAAGAATGGATATGATTTTCTGAGCGTCATCGGGGATGGCCCTGTTGACGATGGTGGCAATGACGTCACAGCCTTCATTGATAAAGGATTTATGATAGACCTTGATGGACCTTATGACATCATCCATGGGTTTATGATGGGCATTGGCCACCAGAAGGACAGGACACCCAAGATTTTTTGTAATTTGTGCGTTGATGTCAAATTCAAAGGAAGCGGTTGACCCTTCAAGTTCAATGCCTTCACATAAGATGAAATCGTGGTCTTTTTCAATTTCCTTATAAGCAGTGAAAATGCCTTCCAGCAGTTCGTCCTGCCTGCCATGGCCGATGAGATTGCCGGCTTCCGTCAAGGTATAGGCAAACATTTTTTCCTGGGGGATGCCGAGCTTGAAATAGGTGGAAAATAAATGGATATCATTATCGATTTTTTTCCCGCCCGGCGCAGCATGGATTAAAGGACGGAAAAACCCTACCCGGCCTACATTTCGAATCAAAAGTTCCATTATGCCAAGGGCAATGGCGGATTTACCGCTTTTTGGTTCTGTTGCCGTAATAAAAAGATTTTTTGCCATTATTTCCTCATAAAAGTACTATTCAACTCCAGGTGAACCAATTGGGTTCAAGATACTACAGTTTATCAACAGCCACCTTATTTTTGTCAATCAAAATAAAAAAGAGTATAGGTGTTGACCTATTTTTTCTTGTTTGACTTTAAAAAATTGAATAGATTATCAATGACTTGAATCCCATTATAAAGAACAGCTCGCAAATCTGAAAAATGAAAATTCCTGAATACCGGATTTTTCTATTAAATCTTGATTTTTGCTTTTCTGATAATAAAATCGACTAAAATTCCAATTCCGAATGCCCAGCCCATATTGGGGACGGCCAATGAGATGCCGCTGATTAAAAGTGCTACGAAATATTCTTCATTTGTTTTCAGACTGCGAATCAACGGGCAAAGCTCGAGACCGGCAAAAATAAGCAAAACTCCTAACACTGAGTTTGGAATCATGGCAAGGATTGAAAAGCCGAATTCACCGAAAAGCAATGCCATCAAGGAAAAAAGAATACCGATCATGAGAGGGGCGCCGCCGGTTCTAGCCCCAAAGCGATAATGCGCTGCCAGGCCGCCTGTGCCGTGACACATGGGAACAGCACCTAAAAAACCTGCCGGTAGATTGGCAATTCCCATTGTCAGGGCAAATCGGCCGGGTTTTGTTTTGTCAAGCAGCGGGTCCTTGGGGAAAATAGTAGAACAAAGATCAGATGTTCCCACGCATGCGTTTCCGATGGTTAATGGAATCTGGGGCAGGATCAGCATGATAAATGCCGTCCAGAAGTCTTTGAGTGATGGAACGATCAGATGGATATTTGTTGGCCCCAGGGAAAAATTATGTCCTTTGAACCCGCCGAAAATCAAACCGGCCAGGATACCGACACCTACCGCTGCCAATGCTGCGGGCAGTTTTTTATTGTCCAAGAGCATGAGCACCATCACAAAAACACTGATGCCGATAATTAAATTAATGTTTGAACCGGGTGAGGTTGCCGAAGTAACCGAAGACATAAACATATTTTTATTTATGATCAATTCGATTCCTTTGCGTAAAAAAACCAGGCCCAATGCCAGCTGAATGCCGCGAACAACCGGCTGGGTAAAAAGTTTTGCCAGTTTATCCACCAGCCCGGTTAGAGAAAAAAGCAACATAAGAGATCCAAAAAGAATTCCGGATGCGCTGATGACGGATTCTGTAATCAGAACCGGGTAGGCAATGGCTATGGCTCCGACAGCTTTCAGGGGCTGGACGGGAATAGGGAGTTTGAAATAAAACCCTGTCATGATATAAAACAACCCAAATGAAAGAAACACGGAAGAGGGGCTTAACCCGTTAATCATGATCATACCCAGAACAATAGGCAAAAGTGTTCCTAAATCACCAAGAGAGCCTGCCAGTTCTATACGGTTGAATTTGAAATTATCTAACAATTTGTTTTTGAGTGCTTCCATATAGCGTCTCCTGAATCATATTTCAATTTTCTTGACAGAAAGACACGAATTAATTATTAATCGTGATAATGAATTGTTTTTTATTCATTGTCAAGAATATTGTTATCAGACAGGGAGGGTCATAAAAAAAATGAATAATATTGATCGAAATACATGCCTTGAGTCTGACCAGCTCCATGAACTTGAGCAATCTTTTCGCAACTGGGCTGAAATGGTATTGCATGCGAACGTGCAAGCGTCCCGAAAACGCATTCTGATCATATTCTTATTAATCCGGTACACCGGAGCCAAGTTGAATGAGGTGTTGAACCTTGATCCGTTCAAGGATATTGATTTTGAGACATTCACGGTGGGCTTTGGGCGGTTTCCCGGAGAGCCGGGGCGGTTCCAGCGCAAAGTTCATCTGGCAGAATCCGTCTGCCGGGAAATACACGGAATGATCACGGCCTCTGTCTTTAAAAAAACATCTTCTGACAGGCTTCGTATGGACCCGGGGTTTGTGAGGCGGAAATTTTACGAACGTGCCGAAGCCTGCGGGTTTGAAAAAGCATTGGGGGCTCCGGAATCCCTGCGCAGGTCAAGGGCGGTTGAATTGATAGGGAACAACATGCCCCTGCCTGCGGTTCAGATGATGCTGGGGCATTCAACCCCCAATCCGATTTCATCCTACGTTTCTTTTCCAGAGGAGGAAATCCGGGAGGTCACCCGGTTTTTCATGGAAAAAGAATCAGGAAGAAAAACCAGTGCAAGGAATTCATTTTTTGGAAAGATCGAAACGGTACGGCAGGGCGATATACAAACCCAGGTGGAGCTTCTGACCCTTGGCGGGCAAAAGGTCACAACAGTCATTACAAACGACAGCTTCAAGCGGCTTGGCCTGAAAACAGGCAAATGGATAACAGCCGAAGTCAAAGCCCCCTGGGTGATGCTGGATAAAAACATTAATGCGCCTGAATGCAGCGCGGACAACGTATTCCAAGGTATTGTCGAAAAGGTCATCCAGGGTGAAATCAACACGGAATACCAGGTGAGGATTTGTGACGGGACAAAGATCTGTTCCCTTGTCACCAGCGAGAGCTGCCGACGTCTTGCACTTGGGGAAGGCAACAAGGTATGGGTGCTGTTTAACAGTGCCTCGGTGGTGCTCATGATTGGATGAAAGGCACTGGATCATCCGGTATAAAGTACAGCGCCCTTGTTTTTCATGTTAACATGCCCTGTGAAGTTAAGCTTTGCCTGGTTGATTTTTTTTTTTGAGGGTGTTTTTGTAAAATGTCAATGCGGCAAGGCTTATGGCAAGGCATAAAAAAAGAAGATCTCTCAGCAGTGTCATCATATCCATGGGGCCTTCAGCCGGGTTTGTGGAAAAACATCCGCAACTGATGTCCAGGCCCCGGGCCAGGTTGAAGAGGATGAGTCCTGTAAAAACAATCATTAAACCGGCAGCAAGTCCGGAAGCGCCCTGCATCAAACGGTTGAACAGGAGGCATGCCCCCAGAACCAGCTCCAGCCAGGGGAGAATCAGGGCGGTCAGGTTAATCAGCACTCCGGGTAATACCTGGTAGTTGAAGATGGCCTTTGCAAATTCACCGGGATTCAGAATTTTATCCAGACTGGCATAAATAAAGACAAAGGCAAGGGCCAGTCGTATGGTGTGGTAGAAAAAGGGTATTGGTAATCCTGTGGATGAAATGGGTCTGCCCATGGGCTTATATCCTTTAAAATGTGCTTTGTATGGGGAGCTGGTTTTCCTGCCAGACCGTCCAGCCGTTCACCAGAACCTTTACACGGGTGAATCCCATGGTTTTGAGAAAAAGCGCCAGATCATGGCTCAGGCTGCAGGATTCGCCGTCACAATAGACGATGATGGGGGTTTCCCTGTCCAAACCCTTTGTTACCTCAAGAAAATGATCATCAACCTCATGCCAGGGAAGATTTTTTGCGCCTTTGATGTGGCCCTGGTCAAAAAGATCCTTACCCCTCGCATCCATGAAAACCGCCTTTTTCTCATTGTAGAGCGCTTTTGCTTCAGACAGGGCGATCACCATTGAATCCCCGTTGTTGAGGGACAGTCTGCCTTCTGTGGACCAGTTTTGAACAAAAGGAATGGAATCGGTTCGGATCAGATTGACGGCCAATCCTGCAACCACGGATAAGAGGATAATGAGACAGGCACCGCAGATGGTGTCCATAAGGGTTTGTCTAAAAATAGCAGGCGGCATGGGCGGAACTCCTTTATTATTCAATCAGGTCATAATAAACGGATTAATGATGAAATAAAACCCTAAAAAACCCACCAGGGCACCGGCCCCTTTGCGGAACCATGTGCCTGCCCCCTGCCAGGCAGAGTTTTCCATCAACCTTCGGACGGCAGCAACGGAACTGCCGGCAATGGCGATGGGAAGGCAATGACCCATGCCGAAAAGAATGATCAGCATCAGGCCGGTCATCACTTTTTCCTGGATCGTGATAATGGCCAGGATCGGTGCTATGAATCCAAAGGTACAGGAGCCGGAAAGGATGCCGTAGGCAAGCCCCAGGACAAAGGCGCCGGTTTTTCCCCTGAGCTTGAGCCCATGTATGAGACTGCCGGATATGGAGCATTTTTCAACTCCCAGCATGCCCAGGGCCACCCAGATCAGGATGGCGCCTATCAATATCTGCCAGTAATTTCCCACATCCCCCAGCATCCGTCCCAAAATGGCGCAGATAATGCCGATAAAGGCAATGGTCAAAAACAGACCCAGGGTAAAAAGCACTGAATATATCCCTGCCTGCCGTGGGTGAACCATTTTGTTCTGGCCGCCGACATAGCCGACAATCAAGGGAATGGATGCCATGTGGCAGGGGCTGAAAAGCACACTGATCAGCCCCCATATAAAACATCCGGCAGCAGCCAGAGGCGTACTGCCTGTAATCCATTGGTTAACCGTGATAAATATCTGGTCCTGCATCCCTATAAAGCCCCTAACTTTTTTTTCCTGCCGCGGGTGAAACCCCCATGGTGGTGAGTTGTTTTATAATGTTCTCTTCGCTCATGAATCCCTGATGACGGTAAACTTCCGTCCCGGACGGATCAAAAAAGATCTGAGTGGGTATGGCCCGTATGCGGTATTTGGAAGCCTGCTCCCGGTTTTTCCATACATCAATAAAGACAATGACTGCTTTTCCTTGGTAATCGGCTTCAATTTTTTCAATAACAGGAGCCATCATTTTACAGGGGATGCATTCCGTGGCCCCTAAATCTATCATGGTCACCATCCCTTTTACCGGGAGCGTCTCAAAATCTATCTGTGCCCCATGCACTTTAGCTCCGGCGGACGGGTCTGCCAGGGCTTCATTGTTGAGATGTGTCGCGGCAAAATGGATAACAGCAAGAAAAAGGACACAGAATATAAGAAACCGGATATACTTCATTATTCAGCTCCTTACTTTATCAGCCAGGATTTTACATCCTCTTTTTTTGGAATTTTCCCCACACATTTGACCTGGCCGTCCATTACGACGGCCGGGGTTCCGAAAACTCCGAAGCCGGCTATTTCCATAATATCCGTGACTTTTTGAATCTGTGCGTCCACACCGGTTTCAGCAACCGCTTCACTTACAATTTTTGCTGTCTGCGCGCATTTGGGGCATCCAGGGCCCAGTATTTTTATGACCATTATACACTCCTTTAAATTTGCGACTGACCTTCAGTTCCGGTTTAAAATATCTTTTCTGTCTATCCCTGGTAAAAGGGCGGCAATCTTTTTAATTTCAGGATCATCATTCAGCCAGTGCCTCATATTTCCGATGAGACTCGCGGCAAAAGGGCTCTGAGTGCCGTCTGAAATCTGATAATTCACCCAGAGGCCATCCTTCTGATAAGAGATGAGGCCTGCATCTTCAAGTATTTTCAGATGCTTGCTGGTGGTTGACTGGGCTTTGTCCAAAGCTGTCTGGATTTCACAGACGCACATGGTTTTATGCTGGAGCATTTTCAATATTCTGACCCGTGCCGGGTCAGAAAGGGCCTTCATCACTTTTATGAATTCTTTCATATTGGTTCCTGATTATCTGTATATTCCGAATTAATGATATATGCTCACATCAACACCATGTCAATGGGTTTTGAACCATGTCAGCAGCAGCGGCTGCCGAGCTTTCTTCTTCAGCCATAAAGCATCTTAAATAATCATGTTAAACAGATATCCGACCGTAAGGATGCCTGAAGCGACGACGCCTATAAAGATTGCAATCAGCCTGGGTTTAAGAACCTTTCTTAAAATCACCATCTCAGGCAAAGATAAAGCAATCACACTCATCATGAACGCCAGAACCGTTCCAAGGGCTGCTCCTTTACCCAAAAGGGCTTCGACTACCGGGATTATCCCGGCGGCATTGGAATACATGGGGATGCCGATGAGGACGGAAAGCGGAACCGACCACCAGGCCCCTTTGCCCATGATGGAGGCCATGACCCCTTCAGGCACAAACCCGTGGATACCGGCTCCCACAGCTATTCCTATAATAACATAAATCCAGACCCGCCCGATGATTTCTCTAACCGCATCCCACCCGTATTGGATACGGTTATTCCAGGTTAATTGTTCTTCTTCCATCTGGACGGCGGTCACATTTGTCTGTGTGACCCAGTCTTCAATATGATTTTCAAGTTTCAGCCGCCCGATGACCCACCCGGATGATATGGCGATGAAAAGCCCTGTCCCGAGATAGATGGCGGCTACCTTCCATCCGAGAAGCCCGTAGAGAAGCCCCAATGCAATTTCATTGACCATGGGGGCGGAAATCAGGAACGAAAAGGTAACCCCCAGCGGAACTCCTGCAGTCACAAATCCGATGAACAAAGGGACGGCAGAACAGGAACAGAAAGGAGTCACAATCCCTAGGAGAGCGGCAAGGATATTTCCTGCAAATTCACTTTTCCCATTAAGATAATCCCTGGTCTTTTCAGGCGTGAAAAAACTTCTGATAATCCCCACCCCAAAAACAACAAGGAGCAGAAGCATCATTACTTTTGGCGTATCATACAGAAAAAATTCCACAGAAGCGCCAAGGTGAGAGCCTTCCTTGATGGGCAGAAGGGTATAGGTCAGAAAGGATGACAAGGCAGGAAGCATCTTGTAACCCGCCCACCAGAGATAAACCGCAGCAGCTCCGGTGAAGAGATAAAACACAGGCTTAAAATTTATTCTTTCCGCATCCTTTTTGGGATGGATTGTTTTTGATTCCATAGGTTCTCCCACAGTTTATTATATCGTTAAAATTGAATATATAGATATAAAAAGCCTTTGTCAACCCGTGAAGAAAAAATGGACACATTCTGCACTGATTGCATCTGATTGGTGCATCAGCGGGTGAATCCGCCCCTTTAAAAATGATCTCAAAATGATTGACCGGATAATAAATTCCATATAGGTATTTAGTTATTTGACTAATTATAAAATCGAACTGTTGATATGAACGATACGATTTCAATACTAAAGGCTTTGGCCAACAAGAACCGGCTCATGGACTTTTCCCGTGGAGATCTCTGCAGAAAACAGCGGGGAGAATCCTGCTGCCCCATAAAACAGAATGAGGTGAAATATGACGGATAAACTGAAAATACTGTTTCTTTGTACAGGGAATTCCTGTCGGAGCCAGATGGCCGAAGGTTGGACACGCAAGCTCAAAAAAGACCGCATCAAAGCTTTTTCAGCCGGTGTTGAAATCCATGGACTAAATCCTCATGCTGTAAGCGTTATGGCCGAAGCCGGTGTAGATATCTCAGGACAGAGGTCCAAACATGTCAATGAGTTTAAAGGAAAAGATCTGGATATGATCATTACAGTCTGCGATCATGCCGGTTCATCCTGTCCTTATTTTCCGGCCTCCTGCAAACAGATTCATGCCGGGTTCAGTGACCCGCCGGCCATGGCTAGGGAAGTTGCGGAAAAAGGAGGGGATGAGGCGGCCCAGCTGGACTGCTACCGTAAAGTGAGAGATGAAATAAAGGCGTTTGTAGAAACCTTGCCGGACAGTATTTTAAATTCGTAAAAGGAGAGCAGGATGAATATAAATAAGATGAATACAAACCCGTCGTTCTGCCCTGCCAAAGGCTCCCAGGAAGGTGTCGGCAAAGGGCTTTCCTTTCTTGACCGGTTTCTTACGGTGTGGATTTTCGCTGCTATGGCCATTGGAATTCTTGCCGGATGGCTGGTCCCCGGAGTCAAGAATTTTGTCAATTTATTCACGGTGGGGACCACCAATATCCCCATTGCCGTCGGCTTGATCCTCATGATGTATCCCCCCTTTGCCAAGGTCAGATATGAAGACATGGGAGATGTGTTCCGCAATATGCGGATTCTGGGTCTGTCGCTGATTCAGAATTGGGTGGTGGGGCCTTTTCTGATGTTTTTTATCGCTATTATTTTTTTAAGAGATTATCCCGACTACATGGTGGGACTGATCATGATCGGTCTGGCCCGCTGCATCGCCATGGTCATTGTCTGGAATGAGCTGGCCATGGGAGATACCGAGTATGCGGCAGGGCTGGTCGCCTTCAATAGCGTTTTTCAGGTCATTTTTTTCAGTGTCTACGCCTGGTTTTTCCTCACTGTTCTTCCACCCCTGTTCGGGATTCAGGCCACAGCCGTTGATATCACAATTGGTCAGATTGCCAAAAGTGTGTTTATCTATCTCGGCATACCGTTTATTGCAGGAGCGCTAACCCGGTTTATCGGGGTCAAGGCCATGGGACGGGAACGATATCATGCTGTTATCGTTCCAAAGATCAGCCCTCTTACCCTGATTGCCCTGCTCTTTACAATTGTGCTCATGTTCAGCCTCAAAGGGGACCTGATTGTCCGGATTCCCATGGATGTAGTGAGAATTGCCATTCCGCTCCTTGTCTATTTTGTGATCATGTTTCTGGTGTCCTTTTATATGGGGAAAAAGGTTGGTGCCGATTACAGCAAAACGGCAACACTGGCCTTTACTGCTGCCAGCAACAATTTCGAGCTGGCTATTGCTGTGGCTATTGCCGTTTTCGGCCTCAATTCCGGTGCGGCTTTTGCCGCGGTCATCGGGCCTTTGGTCGAAGTACCGGTCATGATCGGTCTGGTGAATGTGGCTTTCTTTTTCCAGCGTCATTATTTTCGAGCCGCCCCTGAAAACTGATAGATACTAAGGGAAAATCTTCGGAGATATCAATTTTGGGGAAAGACGATTGATTTATCAGCAAGGAAAGGAGATTTTGTTATGGCACTCAGATACAGCAAAATTGAGATATTTACCAATGAAGAAACCAACTATCGTGGTACCCATTTGTACAAGGCCGTGGTTCAGTATATCCTCGGATTAAAAATCGCAGCCCGGTGCATGGTGGCCCGATGCATGGAAGGCTGTTATGAAAACGGTGAAATGGCAACCCAGAGTGTCCTGATCGGTTCTTTTAATATGCCGGTTATAATACATATCATTTTGCCGTCGGTTCAGGCAGAGTTGATATTGCCGACACTTGAAGAAATGGTGGAAGAAGGAATTGTGACGGTCTCAGAGATCGCTGTCCGTTGCCATAAAACCCGTAACCATCTCATCCCGAGGCATCTAAAGGTTAAAGACGTGATGACCCCGAATCCCCAAAGCGTTCTGCTGACGACTCCCGTCAGTGACGTGGTTCGTCTTTTACTCTCTTCAATTTTTACCGGTGTCCCGGTCATTGACCCTGAGGGTTTTCCAAAGGGTGTCATTTCCCAGGGCGATTTGATTTACAGGGGCGGAATGCCGGCAAGGCTCGGACTTCTCGTCGAATCCGGTCATGACCATCTGGACACTGTCCTGAAATCACTTTCCATGAAAAAAGCGCAGGATATCATGAGCCCTGCGGTCTGTATCCGGGAAAATGAATTGCTGACAAAGGCTGTTGCCCTTATGCTGGAAAAAGAGTTGAAAAGGCTGCCGGTCACAGATGAAAAAGGAAAGCTGACCGGTATTGTATCCAGAATGGATATTTTCCATACCATTACCCGTCATTCGCCGGATTGGAACGCATTTCAACAGCAGGACATTCCCGTGGGCAATCTTAAATATGTTTTGGATATCATGCGCCGGGATGTTCATACGGTTTTTCCGGATACGGCAGTGGCCGAGGTCCTTCAGGTGATTGCCGCAAACGATATCCAGCGGGTGGCCGTAGTGGATAAGGCCGGTGCATTGCTGGGCATTATTTCGGACCGGAACCTTTTGGAGGCCTTTTCCGATCAAAAAGAGGGGATATGGGACTATTTTACGAGCAGGCTGCCTTTTGGACAAAGGATCAGAGACAATACTTTCAGTCGGCATTTGGAATTGAAAACCGCGGGAGAAGTCATGAAAAAAGATCCCATATCCATATCGGATAATGCAACCATTGATGAGGCCATCGCCATGATGACCCAAAAAATGATCAAACGCCTGCCTGTGCTGGATAATCAGGGCAAATTCAAAGGCATGATCAGCCGGGAATCTCTTCTTCGGGCAGGTTTTACAACCCTCTAAAGATAGAAAACGGGTCTTCCTCTTCACAGGGTGAATAAATTAATTCTTTTATTGACAAATAGCATAGCTATATTGTAAACATTCTGTGAATTTTTAGCAGGTTTAAAAAATTGGAAGGACCCATTGATGAACAATGCGGAATTACTCAGGCAGCTTGAGGAAAAAAACCGTCAAGCGCTCGAGGGGGGTGGTGCAAAGCGTATCAAAAAGCACCATGAAAGCGGCAGGCTCACGGCGCGGGAACGGCTTGACTGTCTTTTAGACCCTGCCACTTTTGTGGAAGTGGATCGTTTTAAACTCCACCGCTGCACCGATTTTGATATGGCTGAAAAGAAAATCCCCGGAGACGGAGTAGTAACCGGCTGGGGGTGTATTCACGGTCGACAGGTATTTGTCTTTGCTCAGGATTTCACCGCCTATGGCGGATCCCTTTCTTTTACCCAGTCTGAAAAAATTTGCAAGATCATGAAGCTGGCAATGAAGGCCGGGGCTCCGGTCATCGGGCTTTGCGATTCAGGCGGGGCCCGGATCCAGGAAGGGGTCATGAGTCTTGCCGGGTATGGTGATATCTTTTTACAGAACGTAATGGCCTCGGGGGTTATTCCCCAGATAACAGCCATCATGGGGCCTTCGGCAGGCGGAGCGGTTTATTCACCGGCCCTGACCGACTGGATCTTCATGGTGGAAAAGACAGGTCATATGTTTATAACGGGGCCGGATGTCATAAAAGCCGTCACCCGTGAAATTGTGAGCAAGGAAGATCTTGGCGGCGCCATGGCCCACAATGCCAAAAGCGGGGTGGCCCATTTTGCCTCACCCGATGACCGCACCTGTCTTGCTTCCATCCGGGAATTGATGGGCTTTCTGCCCCAGAACAATACAGGCTCCCCGCCTGTTAAGGCTTCTGCCGATGATCCTGCCCGGCGGGACGAGGCACTGCGGGATGCAGTACCGGCAGATCCCAGCAAGCCCTATGATATTCGGTCCATTATCTGCTCAAACCTGGATGACCGCTATTTTTTTGAAGTCCAGGAACACTGGGCAAAAAATATTGTGGTCGGGTTTGGCCGTCTGGATGGTATGCCGGTGGGCGTGATTGCCAACCAGCCGTCGGTCATGGCCGGATGTCTGGATATCAATGCCAGTACCAAAGGCGCACGGTTTGTAAGATTCTGTGATGCTTTCAATATTCCTTTAATTATTTACGAGGATGTTCCGGGTTTTCTTCCCGGACTCCACCAGGAACACGGCGGCATCATCAGGCATGGTGCAAAGCTTATTTATGCCTTTTGTGAAGCCACGGTTCCCCGTATTACCATAATTGCACGAAAAGCCTATGGCGGGGCTTATATCGTCATGAGTTCAAAGCACCTGCGCGGTGATATCAACATTGCGTATCCGACTGCTGAAATTGCTGTAATGGGAGCTGAAGGTGCTGTTAATATTATCAGTCGTGAGAAAATTGAGAAAGCAGAAAACCCTCAATCAGAACGGATGAAATTGATTGGTGAATATAAGGAAAAATTTTCCAATCCCTACCGGGCTGCCGAGCTAGGCTATATCGATGAAGTTATCGATCCGGCCGACACCAGGCCAAAGCTGGTAAAGGCCCTTCATATGCTGAAAACTAAGAAGGACACCAATCCTCCGAAAAAACACGGCAATATTCCACTTTAACAATAGGGAGACAATTTATGTCCTGGCAATATGTTCTTGAACTGATTCAAAACATTCTCATTTCCCAGACCGGTGTTCCGCATCTGGAATGGGGACATGTGGTGATGATTCTAATTGCGTTCTTTTTTTTATACCTTGCTGTGGCCAAGGGGTTTGAGCCTCTTTTGCTTTTGCCCATCGGGTTTGGCATTTTTCTGGTTAATTTTCCCTTGGTGCCTCTTATGGGACTCAATGCCGAAGGACATCCGCATCTGATCCAGTATTTTTATCAATATGGTGTGGAATCGGAGATCATTCCCTGTGTCATTTTTCTCGGGCTCGGGGCCATGACCGATTTCGGCCCCCTCATTGCCAATCCCAAGATGCTGCTCATCGGCGGCGGTGCCCAGCTCGGGGTTTTTATCACCTATATAGGGTGCCTGTTCTTTGGCTTTACCCTCAAAGAAGCGGCCTCCGTCGGAATTATCGGCGGTGCCGACGGCCCCACAACCATTTATCTGACAGCCAAGCTTGCTCCCCATCTTCTGGGTGCCAATGCCCTGGCGGCCTATTCCTATATGGCCATGGTTCCCCTGATCCAGCCGCCCATTATGCGGCTCATGACCACACCGGAACAGCGAAAAATCAAAATGCGGCAAATGCGACCTGTCTCTACCCGTGAAAAACTTCTTTTCCCGCTCATCGGAGCCATCCTCATCATTCTACTCATTCCCATGGTTGCACCGCTTCTGGGGATGTTCATGCTGGGTAATTTCATGCGGGAGTCCCTGGTGGTCAAACGATTGACCGATACAGCCCAGAATTCATTGATGAATATTGTGACGATTTTTCTCGGGGTATCGGTGGGGGCCACCATGCAGGCTGATGTGTTCCTGAGCTGGAAGCCGCTCATGATTTTCGGATTGGGTCTTCTGGATTTTGTGGTCTGCACTTTCGGGGGAATTCTTACGGTGCATTTGATGAATCTTTTCTTAAAGGAAAAGATCAATCCCCTGATTGGTTCAGCCGGTGTTTCCGCTGTTCCCATGGCCGCCCGGGTGTCTCATTCCGAAGGATTGAAGGCAGACCCCAACAACTGGCTCATGATGCATGCCATGGCTCCTAATCTTGCCGGCGTTATCGGTTCTGCAGCCGCAGCCGGCATGTTCATTGCGATGTTTCAATAAGAGGAGGAATGCTGATGCGATTACGACAGCTTTTAATATGGATCATGACCACAGCACTTATGCTTGCTGTTTACAGTACATTATGGGCAGCGTTTGGGGATGATATTGAAAAACCCAAACCTGTTTTTACACAGGAAGACACCGACTGGGTGACGGAACTGATACCCAGAGGTAAGAGCACCCCTGTCCGGATACGGTTTCATGTGGATGGCGGCATGCTGTCCAAGCCTGTTGAAACTGATTTTACAGATGCCAACAGACCAAATATCAACTGGAAGAATTATCGTTCCGGGTATTTTCTCTTGGATATTATACCCGCAGTACCCGGAGGGGAAGTCACCCTGTCACTGTCTTCAAATTATTTTACATCTGCCACGGATATCTGGGGATTTACGGAACGGAAAAGTAAAACCTGGGGAACCATCGGCATCAAGAGTAGAACCGTTAAAGGAGAGCCAACCCTTATCAGTTCCGTTATCCGGGATGGAAGTGTTCTGGATGAAGATGGAACAGCGGATGGGAAAATTCAGATCATCATCGGACCCCGGGATGATTTCTGGGGCTATGCCATCGGCACCCTGGTTATCCGTTTTTTCGGTGTGTTCATGGTGCTGGGTATCCTCATGATCGGGATGATGCTTTCGGGAAAAGTTTTTAAATCCATGGGAATAAAAGATAAAATAGCATCACCATCACCGGCTCCCGCTGCCCCATTGGTAAAGAGAGAACCTGAAGTTTTTGAGCCTGAGCCTGTTTCTATGGAAGAAATCCCGGCTGATATTGCAGCAGCCATTGGTCTTGGGATTCATCTGTATACCAACGGCGGCAGAAACCTTTGCCTGTCCGATTCAGGCATGAAAGCTGCAGCTGTCGGTCTGGCGCTGCATTTAGAAAAAATATCCGGTACGGAAAAATAACTGGTAAAAACCAACTCATGGTCAGGGGCAGATCCCTGACCATGAAAAACAATAAAAGTGAGGACCCCAATATGACAGTATATACATTCTCCATCGACGAGCAGCCCTTTGCCGTTGAAATAGGTTTAATTCAGGGTAATGTGGCCAATGTAACCGTGAACCAGGTTCCCTATCGCGTCAGAATCGACGGCTCCAGCCTTGTTTCATCCCCGGCGTCAGCACCTGCGCCTGCGCCGAGACCGGCACCAAGGGCGGAAGCACCCAAACCGGCAGCCTCCAAGCCGGCCGCACCAAAAGCGGCCGCAGCCCCCAAACCAGCTGCCGTCTCATCCGGTACAGGCGAAAGCATAACAGCGCCCATCCCCGGCAAAATCATGTCCGTCATGGCAAAGACAGGCGATGCAGTTTCAGCCGGACAGGTACTTTTGGTTATTGAAGCCATGAAAATGGAGAACAATATCATCAGCCCCATTGACGGCACGGTAAAAGAAGTAGCCGTCTCAGTGAATGCCGATGTAGCCACCGGCGACCTTCTTATGGTGGTTGGATAACCGTTTCCCAATAAACCGGGGTGGTGGTTGTCATCACTCCGGATCTTTCCTTTCAAAAAAAATTGAAGCCGAAAATCCGCTGGAGTAGTCAACCCCATTGATCTGATTCAAAATGATTTGAACGGATCGGCAGGGATTTTTTTTGCAGTTTTTATTGCATGAAAAAAAGGGTTCAGCCGAAACCGGCCAAACCCCTGATTTTAAGTGGTACCGAAGGCGAGACTTGAACTCGCAAGGGCGCAAGGCCCGGAGGATTTTGAGTCCTCTGCGTCTACCAATTCCACCACTCCGGCATGACCATCTTTTTTATTGGAAAACTTCAGATTTGTCAATGTAATTATCACATGCCCGGATATCAAAGGGCCAGGGCCTTCTGTAGTTGCTCCTGTGAGACTTCACCTTCCCGGACCATACGGACCGGAAATACTGTGACATCCAAGATGGTTGATCCAATACCGCCCTTTAGGATACCGGCATCAAGGACAAGGTTTGAATTTTCAATGATAAAGGGGTCAAGAAGGCTGATATGGTCGCAGCCGGGTTGCCCTGAGAGGTTGGCGCTGGTGCCGGTGATGGGGAAATTTAAATGGTCCACAAGGGCCTTTGCCACGGGGTGGGAGGGCACCCGGATTCCGAGTTTGCCTGAACCTGCGGTCAAAGGCCCTGGAATTTTATCTTTGGCTTCAAAGACAAGGGTCAGTCTGCCTGGCCAGAAAATTTTCATTAGTTTTTCTGCAGTCTCTGGGATAAATTTTACAAGACCTTCAAGATGCGTTTGGTCCGGGATCAGGACCAGGATCGGGTTGCTTAAGGGGCGGTGTTTGATCTTAAAGACTTTTTCAACTGCTTTTTCGTCCAGAGCGCGGGCACCGATTCCGTAAAGGCAGCGGGTCGGGAAGATGACAACCCCATTATCCCGGATAATGTCCCCGGCCTTTGCAATGATGTGAGAATCCGGCCTGACAGGGTCAAGCCGGATTATTTTATTTGGGATCATGCAAAGGTCCGGGCCTTTTTATCCACCTTGTCTGCCATGTCCTTTTTAAAGGCAGCAAGTTTTTCCGCCACAAGGGGGTCTGATGTCCCTATGATCTGGGCGGCAAAAATGCCTGCATTGAAAGCCCCTGATTTCCCAATGGCCATGGAGGCAACAGGGATGCCGGGCGGCATCTGAACCGTGGCCAGAAGGGCATCAAGGCCCTGGAGGGCTGATGAATCAATGGGAACCCCCACGACGGGAAGGGTGGTGTGGGCGGCAATGACACCTGCCAGATGGGCTGCGTGACCGGCTCCGCAGATCAGCACCTTGATGCCTTTTTCTTTTGCCTGGCTTGCAAGTTTGGCTGCCCTTTCCGGGGTTCTGTGAGCAGAGGCCACCGTGACATAATAGGGAATATCAAATTTCTTCAGGATGGACAGGGCCTGCTCCATGACGGTAAAATCCGAGTCGCTTCCCATGATGACGCCTACCTGGGGCGGGATGGAGAGCCGTTTCAGGGCCTTTGCCCCAATGTCCTTTCGATAAAAATGATCTTTGAAAGAGATTTTTGAACAGGCTTCATAGGCTTTGTCAATGGCATCTTTTACCGTGTTGCCCAGGGACGTGACGCCCAAGACCCTGCCGCCTGAGTTGATCACCCTGCCGTCTTTCAGGGCGGTTCCGGCATGAAAGACAACAGTGTCTGCAACCTTTCCGGCATCTTCAAGACCGAAAATTTCTCTTCCCTTTTCATAAGACCCAGGATACCCGCCCGAAGAGACTACCACGCAGATGGCAGCCCTGGAATCGATTTTCGCGGAGTGCTGGTGCAGGGTTCCGTCACAGCAGGCTTCCATCAGGGGCACAAGATCATTTTCAAGCCTCATGAGAATGGGCTGGGTTTCCGGGTCTCCCAGCCGGGTATTGAATTCAAGGACCTTTATCTCGTCCTTATCTACCATAAGCCCGGCATAGAGAACCCCTTTAAACGGGGTCCCTTCCTTGGCCATGCCCTGAACCGCCGGGATCATGACTGTTTTCATGGCCTTTTCCCGGAGCATGTGATCCAGAACCGGGGCAGGGGAATAAGCGCCCATACCCCCGGTATTGGGGCCCTCGTCATTGTCGAAAATTCTTTTATGATCCTGGGATTCGGGCAGCATGAGAACGGTTTTCCCATCGGTCAGGGCGATAAAGGAGGCCTCTTCCCCTTTGAGGCATTCTTCCACAATGACAATGTCTCCGGCATCTCCGAATATTTTTTTGCCCAGCATGTCATCAATGGCATTAACGGCTTCATCCACTGTAGAACAGATGATGACCCCTTTTCCGGCGGCAAGGCCGTCGGCTTTGACCACACAGGGCGCTCCCACGGCCCTGGCATAGATTTTGGCTTTATCTGCATCTGTAAAGGCTTTTCCCCTGGCGCAGGGAATATTGTATTTTAGCATATGCTGTTTTGAAAAAAGCTTGCTGCCTTCAAGCCTTGCCGCAGCCCTGCTGGGTCCGAATATCTTCAGACCCTTTTTCTCGAACACATCCACAATCCCTTTTACAAGGGGGCCTTCGGGTCCAACCACGGTGAGATCAATTTCTTTTTCCTTTGCAAAGGCGGCAAGGGTTTCAATATCATCCACATCAATGGGGACTGATTCAGCCAGCATTTTTGTGCCTGCATTGCCCGGAGCACAATAGATTTTTTCAACCAACGGGCTTTTGGATATTTTCCAAACCAGGGTATGTTCCCGGCCACCGCTGCCAACCACAAGAATTTTCATATATGTCTCCTTAATTTTGTTTTTTCATGTTCAGCCATGGAAAGATCGATGAGTCTGTCCAGAAGTTTTGTAAAAGAAATTCCTGCCGCCTCTGCAGACTGGGGATAAAGACTGGTTGCCGTCATCCCTGGAATGGTATTGGTTTCAAGAACAAAAATATTGTTACCCGATAAAATCATGTCTGTCCTGGAATATCCCTTCAGGTATAGGGCCTGATGGGCTTTGATCGCCAGCTCCTGCACTTTTTGAGTTATGGTATCATCAATTCTGGCAGGGCAGATTTCCCGGGTTGCCCCCACCGTGTATTTGGCAGTGTAGTCGAAAAATTCATGGCCTTCACCCGGGATGATTTCAATCACAGGCAAGGCTTCAAGGGTATCGTTTCCCAGGACCCCGCAGGTCAGTTCAATGCCTTTGATGTAGGTTTCAATGAGGATGGTGTCATCATGGACAAAGCCAAGGGCAACGGCAGCATCAAGATCTTTTTCATCCTTTACAATGGTCATCCCCACGCTGGACCCGGCACAGGCAGGTTTGACCACCAGGGGAAGACCAAGTTCACCTGCAACGGCTGAAGTATCAATGGTGTCGTTCATGGAAAATGAAAAATAGGCAGGCATGGGTATCTGGGCGGCTTCAAAGAGTTTTTTAGACACCCGTTTGTTCATGGCAATGGCACTGCCAAGAACACCTGAACCCTGGTAGGGGATGTCCAGAAGGTCTAAAAGGCCCTGGACGGTTCCATCTTCTCCAAAGGGCCCATGAAGGATGATGAGGGCGGCGTCAATGCCTTCGGCATCCATGACAAGCTGTTTTAAATCGGTTTTGGGATCATACAGGGCAATGTCATATCTGTCCTTGTCCAGGGCATCAAATACCTGTTTCCCGCTGTTAAGGGATACCGCTCTTTCAGAAGAAATGCCGCCGGATAAGAGCGCCAGCCTGATTTTTTTCATAATGTACTCCTGTTTCAGCCTTGAAGGATTTTCTGTTTTGCCTTTTTAAACTCTTGTTCTGTGATCAGGTTTTTTTCAAAAAGTGAAATAAGTTTCAGTATTTTCTGCTCTGTCATGTCGACGGCGGTTTCACCGAGGAGATGGACAGGGGGTGCCGGCGGGTTTTTATCCAGGCTCAAGGGTCTGTTTTCCTTTGGAGACATCCTGAAAGAGGCAAGCCCTCCAATGAGTTTGATTTCGACGGTCCGGTCCTCTAGTCCGGTTTTTGACAAAAAATTGCCGATATCTGAAGAATCGCTTTTCAGCCGCCGGTAAAAGACAAAGGCGCAGGCAAGGGCCAGGATGCCTATGCATGCCATGATCCAGGGAAGATAATGGTACAGGCCCTTGAACAGAACAACAGCAACCCCGGCGGCTACAAGAAACACCAAATGCAGCAGCAAAATAGCATACGCTGTGAAGATGTTCCTGAAAAGGCCTTCTTTATCTTTGTTTGCAAAATTCATGACATTTTTTTAATGATGCTTTCCCTGTATTCTTCAGAGAACAGGGAGGAACATCCATTGCCTCCCCGCATGGTATTTAGTTTTGTGACCAGGTAGCTCAGTTTTTTCTGGATTTTAATCCGTTCAGGAGAGTCAATCTGGGCTGCCTGAAGAAGGTCTTCCGTTTGCCGGATATTCTTTCTGAGTTCAACTTCCGGTGGAAGAAAACCTGAATTTTTTAATATTTTATGGGCCAGACGGAATTCCTCGGGCACGTTCTGATCATCGAACTTCAAGGGCTTATGGGTCCCTTCAAGGTTATCAAACTCGCCTTCCTGCTGGGCTTTTTTTATTCTTTCTTCAACAATTTTTTCAAATCCCGGTATCATGAATATAAACCTGCTCCTGCTGAAAATAAATGTGCCAAACTATAGATCTGATTTTTTTAAAGTCCCAATTTTATTAAACCCTCGGATGATTTGCAAGGGATATTTTCTTGACACCCATCAGGCAATACTGTATCAAATATCATTTTAAATTGGATGAATTGATCAAGACGCGGCAGTGAACTTCCTATCCTGGAATACGTTAATTATACAAAAACATTGATTGTGAAATGACGACCAAAAAAAATATCAACCATTACAGAAACATCGGGATCATGGCCCACATTGATGCGGGCAAGACCACAGTAACCGAAAGAATCCTTTATTACACGGGGAAATCTTATAAAATGGGAGAAGTCCATGATGGAGAAGCCGTCATGGACTGGATGCAGGATGAACAGGAGAGGGGCATTACCATTTCTTCTGCAGTTACCACCTGTGAATGGAACCAGTCCGTCATCCAGATTATCGATACGCCGGGTCATGTGGATTTTACGGTTGAGGTGGAAAGGGCCCTGCGGGTTCTGGATGGTGCCATTGGTGTTTTCTGTGCCGTCGGCGGGGTTGAGCCCCAGTCCGAAACCGTATGGCGCCAGGCAGATAAGTATCTGGTTCCCAGAATGGCCTTTATCAACAAAATGGATCGAACCGGGGCGGATTTTTTTGGCGCCGTCAATTCAATGAGGAAAAAGCTCAAGGCAAATCCCGTTATTCTTCAGCTTCCCATGGGGTCTGAAGATAGATTTAAAGGCGTCATTGACCTTGTCACCATGAAACAGATCACCTGGGATGATGAAACCAAGGGATCAAGTTTTTCAAAGGATGATATTGCTTCTGAATATATGGAAAAAGCGCTTGAGTACAGAGAAAAGCTCTTAGAAGCCATATCGGAAGTCAATGATGAGATCATGGATAAATATCTGTCTGAAGAAGATATTTCCCTGGAAGAACTGAACAGGGCCATCCGGGGAGCCACAATTTCAAGGAAGATTGTGCCGGTATTCTGTGGCAGCGCACTTAGAAATAAAGGCATACAGACCCTGCTGGACGGGATTGAACTATATCTGCCAAGCCCCCTGGATATTCCGCCGGTTAAAGGCATTCACCCGGAAACCAGTGAAGAAGTGGAATTTCCACCGAAAAAAAACGGGCCTCTGGCAGCGCTTATTTTCAAGGTTTCCATTATTGAGGGCAGAAAATTGTCTTTTGTTAGAATATATTCCGGCAAAATAGAGACCGGCTCGGAAGTATATAATCCATTGCTGAAGAAAACCGAGAAATTATCCCGAATTCTCCAGATGCACGCCAATAAAAGAGAGCGCCTCAAAGAGGCTTCAGCCGGTGAGATCATAGGGATTGTCGGGCTTAAGGATTCCGGGACCGGGGATACGCTTTGTTCTCTGGAAAGCCCTGTCTGTCTTGAGAAAATGGTATATGAAGATCCGGTTATTTCCATTGCCGTTGAGCCGAAAACCCATTCAGACCAGGAAAAGCTGGATGAGGTGCTTGAAAAATTCACCATGGAAGATCCGACCCTGAAAGTCAGCCGGGATGAGGAAACCGGACAGACGCTTTTGTCCGGTATGGGGGAACTCCATCTTGAAATCATTATTTCAAGAATGCAGAAAGAGTTTAATACCAATGTCAATGTGGGACATCCCCAGGTTGTCTACAGGGAAGTGATCAACCAAAAGGCAAAAGGCAGTGCCGTATTTGAAAAGGAGATTGCCGGAAAGACCCATTTTGCAAGGGTGAGCCTTGCTCTTGAGCCTCTGCACCGCGGAGAAGGAGTAACTTTTAGATCAAAGGCAGGAAATGATCAGATACCGGAACAGTATCTGCCGGCCATTGAAAAAGGTATCCGGGAGAGCCTTGAAGGCGGATATCTGAAGGGATATCCCCTGGTGGATATCGCCATTGTCCTTGAAGGCGGTACGTTTGACGAGAGAACCTCTGAACTGGCATTTTCCGTCTGTGCTTCCATGGCCTGTAAAGATGCCCTGGAAAATGCTTCCATAAGCCTTCTGGAACCCATTATGGAGGTTGAGGTATTTGTTCCGGATGCGTTTATGGGCGAGGCCATTGCAGATCTCAATGCAAGGGGCGGGAAGATAGAATCCATTGATTCAAAATCAGGTATTCAGATTGTAAAAGCAGTTGTCCCGCTTGCCAGAATGTTCGGGTATTCTACAGCAATCAGGTCTGCAAGCCAGGGAAGGGGAACCTTTTCCATGCATTTTTCAAGATTTGACAGGGTATAGACACAAGCTTCAGAGGCGCGGTTTCCGGGAGCGTTTTTCTCTTTCTTCCATTTCTTCCCGTTCTTCTTTTACCAGTTTTTCCCGAAGCTCCTTGGCACGGTTGAATTTTTCGTTGTCGCTTAAACTCTCCATTGCTTTGGTTAAATGAGTTATGGCATTCTTTACATTTCCGGTTTCAGAATAAAAAAGACCAAGATAATAATGGGAAAAGTCCACTCTGTTCTGGATTGACATGATATTGGCAAGGTTGTAATAGGCCTCGGGATAAGCCAATGGCGCCTTTTCGATCACAAAATTGAAAAGCGATTCAGCCTGTTTCATGTTTCTCAGCTCAAGATGGGCAGCTGCCTCATGAAAGCGGGCCATCACCCCCAGAACAGGTTCCTGATCAATAGCTTTCAGTACATCAAGGGCTTTTTGTGCCTCACCGTTTTCCTGGTAGATTCTTCCCAGCTCCAGAAGGATCATGGGATCGAAAACATTGATGGAAAGCGCTTTTTTAAGGTGTGACAAAGCCTCGGTTTTTCTGAATTTCCGGTCATATATGAGTCCCATGCCATAGTGAAGGGCGGCATTGTCAGGATCTTTTTCAAGAAGGAGGGTCAATTTTTCGTGGGTGGGCTCTATTTGCCCATAAAGTCCCATGAGCCGATACTTCACCATTTCAAACCGTAAATCCTCTCTGCAGGAAGGTCTTTCTTTTGACGGCTTATACCCTGACAGAATAGTTTCCACATGGGCGATACGGCTGCCTGTTCCCGGATGGGTTTTGACATAGTCCGGGATATTTTCCACACCCCGAAAATCTGATTCCCTGATTTTCATCAGGCCGGACAATAGCCCTTCAGGTGAATAACAGCTTTCTTTTAAAAACATGATGCCCTTTTCGTCTGCCTCGGTTTCATTTTCCCTTGTAAAGGCGAGCATGGCGGTCTGTCCCAGGGCCAGGGATCCTTTGATCAGCGTTCCTGCAGCGTTGGCGCCGGATTTGCTGCCGACAAGGATACCTGCAAGGACGCCTGCAAGACTTCCGATACTGATATACTTTGACCGGTCAATAGATTCGGACACATGACGGCTGGCGGCATGGGCAATTTCATGGCCGATGATGCCGGCAAGTTCATCAACGGAATCAAGGGCGGTAATCAGCCCGCGGTAGGCGAAAATATTTGCGCCGGGTGCGGCAAAGGCGTTAAAAACATCAGCGTTCACTACATAAAAGGAATAATCAAAGGGCTGGGGGGGCAGATAGGAAAGAATATGATGGCCGATTTCATTGACCATGTGGCTGGAAATGGGGTCATACAGTAACATCTGCCTTTTTTTTATCATGGCAATGAATTCTTTGCCCACTTCCTTTTCTTCAGGAATGGATATGGCAAGACAGGGATTCGATGATAAAGAAACCAGCAGGAAAAACACCAATGAAATATTAAGAATTCGAAAAGGTTTCATGGGAACTCAGCTGAGGATGAATTCAGTATGTTCCATGGCGATTTCAATTCGGAAACTGTAATTTCCAATCTTAAAGGATAACCGCCGGTTTTCCCGGTAGTCGGAATCTATGACAAGGGTGATGGAACTGTTAAGCGTGAGGGCCTTGGGTTGTCCAAAAACGGCGTTGAGATTGAATTTTTCTTCGATTTCCTTTACCAGATGGCCCATGATCTGATTGGTGATTTCTCCAATGGTATCCGAGACTTCCGGAGAAGCTATTGTCGAGGCAAGTTCTTCTTTGGGCATGCCCATGGCTTTCATATAGGATTTATAGATCTCAAAGGCGGCGTCTGCAGAAAAATTTATTACCACGAGGCCGTTATAATCCCCGTTGAACTGAACAAAACAGGTCAGATCCGGCTTCATGGAAATTTTGGGCGTTTTCTGGATGGTTGAGGAATAGGTAACATCCTGTTTTGTTGTGGCTTCAAGGGTAGTTTGGGCGGTTGTGAGAAAAATTTTTGAAATTTCATCAATGGAAACCATAGGGGAAATGATGGGTTCTGTCATATGTGCTCCTTAAAAAGTCAGATGATGGCCAATTATCAATAAAATCCTTTGAAATGTCAAAGACTTTATTATCTTTCACCCCGTTTGTAGGGCTCTCCAAGCATGGCAGGAGCATTGAGCCTTCTTGGATCTTTGAAACTGATCAATAAGAGGATGATCAGTGTTGCAATATATGGCAGCATGGAAAGAAAATTCGGAGATATGCCAAGGGGTTGTAACAGGTACTGGACCACAAAAATGAATCCGAACAGAAATGCCGCCCATATGGCACGAGCCGGATTCCACAGGGCGAAAATGGTCAGGGCAATGGCGATCCACCCGCGCCCCGAAGTCATCCCCTCTATCCAGGATTTTGAATATGAAATAGACAGATGAGCTCCGGCAAGGGCTGAAAATCCACCGCCGATGAGGACACATAAGTATTTTATCCTGACAACATTAATCCCCTGAGTTTCAGTGGCTTTGGGGTTTTCACCCGTGGATCGGATCTGTATGCCGAGGCGGGTTTTTTCAAGGAAAAACCAGGCTGCGAGGGCAAGAAAAATGGCCAGATAGAAAAAGGGGCTCTGGGAAAACAGAATTCTTCCTACATAGGGGATGTCGGATAAAAAGGGAATGGCAAGGTCATCCATTTTTATTAAAAGCGGTTTGCCCACATAGGGTTTTCCCATCATACCGGAAAATCCAAGGCCCAGCATGGTGAGTGCAAGACCTGAGACTACCTGGTTGGCCTGAAGGCTGATGGAAGCAAAGGCATGGAGGATGGAGCCGGCCATTCCGACCCCGACGGCACAAAGGACCCCAAGCCAGGGCTCACCCGTGGTCATGGTGACGATAAAGGCAACCACGGCACCCATGGACATGACCCCTTCGACCCCGAGGTTCAGTATGCCGGAGCGCTCGCAGATGACTTCCCCGGTAGTGGCCAGAAGCAAAGGGGTCCCGGCCACCATGGCGCGTTCAAGTGTTGATATGATCATGTCTTCCATAGAAGGGTCCTCATTTTGTTTATAAGTGTCATGTTGAAAGCCGAAGACTTATTTTGTTTTTCAGAAAATAATCGCCCATGATTAAACAGATCAATAAAATCCCATTCACAATATTGACGGTGGCGGCCGGCAGACCCAGGGAGATCTGAATAGCGTCCCCGCCCACAAGGATTCCGGCAAAAAAGATACCTGATACAAGGGTGAGAAGGGGATTTAGTTTGGCAAGCCAGGCAACGATGATGGCTGTAAACCCATAGCCCGATGAAACAGCGGCAGGATACCCTAGATAACGATGGATGCCGGCCACTTCCCCGACCCCGGCGAGGCCGGCGAGTCCACCACTGATAATCATGAGGATGAGAGTGGTCTTTAAAAAATTAATTCCTGCATACCGCCCGGCATCCGGGTTTTCACCCACTACCCGTGCTTCATACCCGAACCGTGTCTTGTAAATCACGATACACAGAATGACGGCGCACAGCATGGACAGAATGAAAGTGGCATAGTGGATGCGCGAACCTGGGATGAGCCCCAGGATTGCAGAATCCGGAAGGTTGTTGGTGCCGGGAAAGCCGAATCGTGTGCTGCCTTTCCATGGCCCCACAATCAGCATGGTCAGAAAGTCGGCGCAGATATAATTGAGCATCAGGGTTGAAATCACTTCATTAATTGAAAAACGGATTTTCAGAATGGCTGGGATTATCCCCCAGAGGGCACCACCGATAAACCCTGAAAGGAACATCAGGGGAACGATGATATAGGAGGGCAGATTATCCCCAAAAAAGAGGCCGGTCCATGTGGCAAAAATTGCACCCATTAAAAGCTGCCCTTCGGCACCGATATTCCAGAATTTTGCACGGAAGGCAAGGGTGAGGCCCGATCCGATCAGAATCAAGGGGATGGACTTGGTCAGGGTTTCCTTAAATCCATAGAAAGACCCGAAAGACCCTGAAAAGATTTTAAAGATGGCATAAAAGGGATTAACCCCTAAAAAAAGGAAAACAAGTCCGATCATGAACAGTCCTGAAAAAAGGGATAGGAGATTGGTCATGAATGACCTGAACGCACTGATATCATATCGGTCTGTAATAATAAGTTTTATCATTGGAGTTTACCCTGTTTTCCATCCTGTCTTTTGCCCTGGGGGTCAGTCATATTCTTTTTGATCCTGCCATCATGAGTCCGACATCACACAGACGCGGATCATCGGAATCCAGAATGGCCATGAACTCTCCGTCAAAAATAACAGCCATGCGGTCACAAAGTTCAAATATCTCCTCAAGATCTTCGGAAAAGAGAAGGACTGCGCTGCCGGTTTTTCTGAGTTTCAGAAGATGGTTTCTCATGAATTCGGTTGCCCCCACATCAAGCCCGTAGGTGGGGTGTGATGCAACCAGCAGTTGGGGCTTTTCGCTGATCTCCCTGCCAAGGATCAGCTTCTGGATATTGCCGCCGGAAAGGTTTCGGATCTGGCTGTGGATGGAGTGGGCAGACACATTGAACTCATCCATAAGGGTTTTTGCATGATGCTTTACTTCCTTGTATTTTAAAAAATACCGCCGGGAAAATTTTTTCAGATGATGCTGTTTTAAAATCGCATTGTCATAGAGAAAAAGACCCGGTGCAATGCCGAACCGGATGCGTTCCTCAGGTACATGGGAAACGCCCTGGTCGTAAATATGCCTTGGTGAGGTATTGGTGATGTCTTCATCATTTATTCGGATTTTTCCGGATTTGACCGTCCTTATGCCGGTGACGGCTTCGGCCAGCTCCCGCTGACCATTGCCGGACACACCTGCCACACCGAAGATTTCATTTTCAAACACATCAAACGAGATATCTTTCAGCACGGGCAGCCCTTTATCCCCAATAACGTTGAGGTTTTCAACCGAAAGGATTTGCCTGCCCCGTTGAAGCTTTTCTTTTTTGATATTAAACACCACATCCCTTCCCACCATCATCCGGGCCAGGGAGGTTTTGTCCGTACTGCTGGTAATGGCGCTGCCGGCGATTTTCCCTTTCTGGAGAACCAGAACCCGGTCACAGATATCCATGATTTCATCCAGTTTGTGGGAAATGAAAATGATCATGTGACCCTTGGTCTTCATTTTTTTTAATATGAAGATCAACTCCTTGATTTCCTGGGGTGTCAGAACCGAGGTGGGTTCATCCAGGATCAAAAGGTCGGCGCCGTTCAAAAGGGCTTTTATGATTTCAACCCGCTGCTGTTCCCCTGCTGAAAGCTGCCAGATTTTTTTTGTCAGGTCAATGTTGAAATCAAAGGATTTTGAAAAGGCTTCTATTTTTTCTCTGATTTTTAGTTTTGGGAAGAAAAACGGGGTGTCTTTATTGCTTAAGGCAATATTTTCAAGCACGGTATGGTTCTGAATGAGCATGAAATGCTGATGCACCATGCCGATGCCGTGGATTATGGATTCTATCGGGTTGTGGATTCGGACAGGGGCTCCATTGATTCTGATTTCCCCTGAATCCGGCTGGTAAAGACCGTAAAGGATATTCATCAGGGTTGTCTTCCCGGCCCCGTTTTCGCCCAGAAGGCCTAAGATTTCACCCGATTCAATCGAAAAACTGATATCCTGGTTTGCGGCGATGCCGTGAAATGATTTTGAGATGCCTTTCATTTCAAGGCGTTTTGTTTTTCTCATAATCCTCTTTAATTAAAAAAGCCGGGAATGAATTCCCGGCTTTTTAGGATTCAGTTTAAATTATTTTGGGATGGTGCCTTCAATATTGTCAACATAGTACATCATGGAAAGAAGGTCTTCTTTTGAAGCTCTTGCACCGGCCTGGATCATTATTTTACCCTGGTTGTCGCTGATGGGCCCGGTAAACGGGTCAAATACCTCGACTCCCTGCTTCATCTGTTCATAACGTTTCATAACCAGGTCATAGGCTGATATTTTCCCGAAATCGGCGGTTTCAACCATGGCTTCTTTCAGTGCAGGGATAAATTTCGGGTTAATGGCGTCGGTTTCGCTGCCGCCCAGGATAGCAGCCTTTTCTTTGGCCAGCCACCAGATGTCTTCATTGGTCCAGGTTTTATTTTGAATGTCTTCAAATATTTTTGCATAGATTCCGCCCCAGTCCATGAGCTGCCCTGAGACAACGGAATCCACGCCATAAGTCTGCATTGCGGAATAATGGCTGAAGGTATAAATCTGGTTGCCTTTTTCAGAATGGCGCTGTCCCACCTCAATGACGGCTGGTGTGTCTTCAGTAAAGGCAAGGGCATCGCATCCTTCGGCAATCAGGGCTTCAGCAGCCTCTTTGGCTTTGTCCGGGCCATACCAGGCATAGATCCATTTTACGCTGACCTTGGCTTTGGGGTTGGATACCTTGATTCCCAGGGCAAAGGCATCAATATGCCTTACCAGTTCAGGGATGGGGAATGCAGCCACATATCCGATCTTGTTTGTTTTGGTCAGGGCGCCGGCCATGATGCCGTTCAGGTAGTACATCTGGTAAAGATCGCCAAAATAGGTGCCCACATTGGTGGAGCGTTTAAACCCGGAGCAGTGCATGAAAAGCTTTTCCGGATAACGGGTTCCGGCAGCAAGTGTATCATCCATGTAACCGAAACTGGTGGTCAGAACAACGTCGCATTTCTGATCCTGGATCAGCCGGTCAATCATTCTTGAACTGTCTGCTTCAGGGACTGCTTCTACATAAACGGTTTCAAGCCAGGGGAATTTTTTTTCCACAAATTTTCTCCCCAGATCATGGGCATGGGACCAGCCATAATCCCCCACAGGGCCGACATAAATAAAACCGGCTTTCATTTTTTTATCAGGTGTTTCGGTTGCCATGGGTTCCTTGGTCAGGGCATCGACTTTTTTTGACAATTCATCGACTTTCTGGGAAAGGGCAGATACCTGCTGTTCAAGTTTTGAAATATCGGCCTGGCCTTTGTCCTGCTGACCACAGGAAACAAGAAACAGGCAAAAGAAAAAAACAACAGACAACAGTAGGGCAACAAACGGTTTTTTCATTATTCACAGCTCCTTTTTTAAAAAATTGATAAAAATTTTTCGAATAATACGATATATGAATGTTTGCAGTCAACAATTATGATCCTTAAAATTTTTGCTGCTGATAAAATCAAATGGCAATTTTGTCCAAGACAATATAGGCTTAAAAAAAAGAAAATCTTCAACCTGACAGCCAGCATTAATTTGTGAGGGGATATCAAAGGATTAAAAGAAATATCGAGGTTTAATAAATTTCCGGATATCGGAAATCTTGAATTGCTTCATGCGGCATATCAGAAGCAGATATTCTCACCTCATTTCCACGAAGGTCATGTCATCGGTGTAATCGAAAAAGGGTGTCTCGGGTTTGACTACAGGGGTGAAAGGGTCGTTGCCTGCGCCGGTGAGATCAATATGGCTGATCCAGGGGAAGTCCACAACGGGTTTGCCGTATCTGAGGAAGGATGGCAATACCGCATGTTTTATTTGAAACCCGGTCAGCTGGATCGGATTTTCAACGAATGCTGTGATGGGAAAACTCCCATGCCGGTTTTATGATCAAACACGCGTTTCAAAAAATAGTCCCGAAATCTCCGGGATCAGAGAAAAGCAGGGTATTGAAAATAAAAGAATATATTCAGGATTATCATGATACAGACATATCCCTGAAAGATTTGAGCCGGATGACAGGCATCAGCCGGTATTATTTACTGAGAGTGTTTGAACGGGAAAGCGGCATGACGCCGGGCCAGTTCAGTGAGAAAAAAAGGAAAAAAAATGAAAGAGACAGGGCCTGAAAATAAAAAAATCATTATTGTTCCAAAAGAAGAAGCGGTTTTTTGGATGGATAAAAACGGAACCTGGCATAACGAACACGGAAAATTCGAGCATCCGAGAATCATCAGATATTTTAATTCAGCCATTAAAAAAGACGAACACGGGTATTATGTCCATCAGGCCACCGGAGAATTTGAAGAAAGAGTATATTTCCCCTATGAGGATACAGCTCTTTTTATCGTGGATATCCAGTCCGGCAATGAAACCGGGCTCGTTCTGAACACTGCGGGGAAAATAACCCTGGAAGAGGGGGAGCTTTTCATGGAATCGGATAATCTTTATCTTCTGACCCCTGATCATAAAATAAAATTTTCATCCCATGCCCTGGTTAAAATATCAAAATTCATTGAAGAAAAAAACGGCGGATTTTCCATCCTGATAAATGAAAAAGCCTATCCGGTCCTATCTTCGGATAAAAATGAAGGGTTTTTAATATAGGGCAATATCTTAATGACCGGGGCTGTTGTCGGGGAAGCCTTTTTTCTTTTAATGCGAAAACGCATTTCAACCGATAATTCAAATCTTGCCTTGACGGGATATCTGGGCTTCTTAGGATTTGTCATGTTTTTGCCCCTGTCACTGTTTCAGGCGTTTTCACCAGGGTTTTTTGTTAGAAGCCTTCAATAATTTTCCGGGTCAGGTTTTTCAGAATTTCACTGCACCACCGGACCGTATGGGTGTAATCTTCAAACGTGGCAATGCAGTGGTGGGAATGAATATAACGGACAGGGATGCCAAGGGTAATGGTGGGAATACCCCGGTCGTGAAGCGTGATGATGCTGCCGTTGTTCCCGCCTCCGGACCGGACCGCTTCCTGGAAGGGGATCTTGTTTTTTTTTGCAATGTCAATGGCAAATCGCACAAATCGGGGATTTGATAAAACAGAATGGTCCATATGGCGGATCTGGGGGCCTTTTCTTAATCCGGCCTGGACAAAATCACTGCTGTTGAAGGTATCATCGGCCGGTGTGCCTTCAAGAACAATGGCAACATCCGGATTTATTTTTCTTACAGAGACATTCACCCCTCTTAAGCCCACTTCTTCCTGGGACGAAAGAACCCCGTGAACATCCAGGGGAAGTACAGTATGGACATGATATTTCATGACTTCCAGAAGTGCAGCGCATCCCAGGCGGTCATCAAAGGCCTTGCCAAACATAAGATCGTTTTTCTTGTCATAAGAGAAGGTCACATCCGGCACCACCGGGGCCCCGATGCCGATATGAAATTTTTCAAGAACCTCCTGTTTTGAAACAGCACCGATATCAAGAACCATTCCGGCTAATGAAACCGGGGTTTTCTGTTCCTCCGGCGTCATGAAATGAGTGGGTTTTGAAGCCACCACTCCCTTGATCCAATTTCCCTTGGTGGTTTTGATGGCAACGGCCTGGGCTCCGACGATCTGGGGATTCCACCCGCCAAGGGGCAAAAATTTTAAGGTGCCGTTGTTGTTGACAGACTGAACCATGAAGCCGACTTCATCGGAGTGGGCATCCAGCATTACTTTCGGCTGGTTTTTGTTTTTTTTGGCAGCATGGATGAAAAAATTTCTGATCCGGTCCTCTTCCACGCCAAAAGAATCTTCAAGATATGCTCTTGCCACATTAATCACTTCATCTTCAAACCCTGAGACCCCACGGGCATTTGAAAGGGATTTGATGATTCCAATCGATGTCATAAATTATTCTCCCCTATCGTAAAATATTGTGATTTCCTTTGTCAGTAGTTGTTATTATTGATGAAATTATTAATGGTTTCATCGATTTTTCCACTTTTCTCCATCCTGGTTATTTCAAAATTTATTTTTTCAATCACATCCTTATGTCTGTCTTTGGTGAAACCGATGTGGCCGGTCATAACCTTTAAAGGATTGGGGAGTATTTTCAATTGATCCATCAGCCCTTCTTTTCTGGCTGTATAAATACCGACCATTTTATCACAGGGATAAGCATCAAGACGGCCAAGGATTAATTTTCTGAAATGATATTCATGTTCGCCTGCCGTATCTTTGGTAAAATTTCTGGCATCATCAAATTCTTTTCCATAGGTATATCCGAGCATCACCCCGATTTTTTTTTGGTTCAGATCATGAAGGGATTCGTAAACCATATCAGAGTCCTTATGAACAAAGAAAACCAGGGGATTCTTGATGATCGGGGCTGAAAAATCAAAATAGGGCAACCGTTCATCTATTTTGTAAAAATTGAAAATGCCGTCATATTGGCCCTCTTTAACCATCTCATATCCTCTCTTGAAAGGCAGAAAAGTGAGATCAAAGGGAATATCGGCTTTTTTAAAAATTTGTTCGACAATCTGGATGAGAATACCGGCCGGCTTTCCGTTTATATTCTCTTCATAGGGTGGGAAACTGACATAGATAAGCTTTACTGTTTTTGCCTGAAGTCCCGGGCAGAACCCGAAAAGCAAAAGAACAATGATGAGGCAGTATCTGTTTTTCATCTGTTTTCCTTTTTCGGTCTCAAGAATATGATTCTTTATGGAAAAGGATAAATCCCTGTTAGTTGTCATACCAGTTCAGCAGCTTTACCTGGATGGCCTTGTTTTTTTCAACAAGGGCTTTAAATTGATTGATATCGCTCAATCCGTCTTTTCCCCTGTAATGGTAGGGAAAAACCGTGCCCGGAGACATTTCGAGAACAGCAGAAGCGGCCTGATCAATGGTCATGGTATAGGGGAGATTCATGCAGATAAAAGCATAGTCGATATTCTTCAATTGCCTCATTTCCAGAACATCTTCTGTATCCCCGGAGATATAGATTCTTTTTTCATCAAGGGTGAGGACATATCCGTTGCCCCGTCCCTTTGGATGAAAGGAGAGTCTTTCCGGGGTCGTGTTGTACATGGGAACAGCCTCAATAAGAAGATTGCCCGCCTTAAAGGTTTCTCCGTTCATCATTTTTATTCCGGTTTTCAATTGTTCTGTTACTGCTTCCGGCCCTATTACAGCTGTTTTTTCTTTTTTCAACAGAGACACAAGCGCAGGGTCCAGGTGATCCCGGTGTGTATCGGTGATCAGGATCAGATCAGGATCTGGAAATGCATCAAATGCTTTTTTCTCCCCAACCGGGTCAACAAAAATCGTGAATCCGGGAGACCGGATGACAAAGGTGGCATGATTTATGGGCTCAAATGATATGTTTTCCATACAGAACAGCCCTGTTCCATTGAGAAGAACAAAGGCAACAATGATGGATAAACTTAATTTTTTCATGATATATCCTTTCGTTTTTAAGTTTATCAGATGCGCCGGATCGAATCCACGATAAAGGGTGTGCACCGGATGGCAATGCTTTGTTTTTTTACCCAGATACGAACCATTGATACGGATTCCCCGGCAAGCGTAGTCATACTGGGAAGATCTTCGGCAACGGTGATATCTTTGGCCCTGAATTCATAATAAAAGGTATTGTCGGAAAAAGGATCTGCGATGAGTATCACCCGTGTTGTATCGTGGGGGTGTTTTCTGGGTGATCCGGAAAACGGGATATGCTTCGTTTTATCAAAGTCCTGGGGCCTTCCGGTTGCTTGAATCTCAAATTTTTCCTTCAGCTCAAGAAAATTTACAATCGCCATCAGTGATCTCCTTTATTGGAAATTTGAAATTTCATGAATTTAACATAGTATTATAAATTAAAAATGTCATAAGAAAATAGAGAAAAGCAAAATTTTTTATTTTGATTATATTGACAATGAGAGAGGTTTTCAATATGTGTTTTCGCCAGAACAGGTTATTCTAATTTTTAATAGATAACAAATGGCTGCGATTTCAATGAAACCATAGCTGAAGAGTTAAGCCGGCTTTAACGATGATCCAGGCAAGAGTAACAACCAAAAGGAAGGGCGGGATTTTTCATGACAACGGAGGCCCAAAAGTTTGCACAAACACTGAAAAAAATTGGTATCCGTTATGTTTTCGGTGTGCCCAGCGGCAGCATGATCGACTATATGGAAGCCATACGGGAAACCGACGGGATAGACTTTGTTCTTGTCAGTCATGAAGCCGGAGCCGGGTTCATGGCTTCTGTTTGCGGTCGACTCACCCAAATTCCCGGGGCCTGCTTTGCCACCTTCGGGCCCGGTGCCACCAATGTTTCAACAGGAGTCGGTGCAGCCCTGCTGGACAGAACGCCGGTTCTTGTTTTTGCTGATGAAATGCCGGAAAAAAAGCGGTATCGATGTGTCCAGATGAATATTGATCAGGCAGCCTTGTTTAAGCCCCTGACCAAATGGACGACCCGGCTGATTCCTGGAAAAGTCGGAAAAACTCTTTTTGCTGCCGCGGCCATTGCCGTAAAAAACCTTCCCGGCCCGGTTTATGCGGGCGTTCCATCGGACATTGGCAGCCGGGAAAGCCTGGAACCGGATCAGCCATGGCTAAAGGTTCCAGAGATAATGCCTGCTGATCCCTCTGCCATAAACGCCATGCAGGATGCCGTTTCAAAGGCAAAAAAACCTGTTCTGGTGCTGGGGCTTCTGGCTGCCCAATCCAATCTTAGGTCCCTGATCCAAGAGGTTATGGAAAGATTTCAGCTGCCCGTGGTTCTTACCCCCATGGCCAAGGGAATAATCAGTGAAGAGCACCCGCTCTATGCAGGGGTTTTGAATCATGCCCTGGCCAACATTGTGGGAAAAACCCACAGCCAGGCCGATCTTGTCATCGGCATCGGGTATGACCCGGTGGAGGTGAATTATGAGGACTGGGTGCCTTTTGTGCCCATTGTTCATATCAGTACGGTTCCGGCCGATCTGGATACAGACTCCCATACCCTTGCCGCAGATGTTGTAGGGAATATGAAGACATCTCTTTTGGCTTTGATGGACCTTTTCCCCGTAAAACACCAATGGGATCTGAAAGCGCTTATCAGCCGGAAAAAGAAAATGTTCGCCGCCCTGACACCGGCCCATGGGTCTTTCGGCCCCCTTGCCGTGCTTCAGGGATTAAGGGAAATCCTCCCTTTTGACGGGATTCTCACCTGTGATGTGGGGGCCCATCTGCATCTGATCGGGCAATTCTGGCCGACCCCGGAACCGGATTGCCTTTTGATGACGAACGGCTGGTCCTCCATGGGGTTTTCAATCCCGGCCGCCATTGCCGCAAAACTCTGCCGGCCTGATAAACAGGTTGCCTGCGTGGTGGGTGACGGCGGTTTTCTCATGACAGCCGGAGAACTGGCAACAGCTCAGAGGCTTTGTCTTCATATCGTGTTTATCCTTTTGTCGGACAGCGAGCTCTCATTGATCCGGATCAAACAGAAGCACAAACACTATGAAGCCGGGTACGGGACCCTCCTGTTTGAACAGGGACTGTCCATTTCAGAGATGTTCCTCGGTATTCCGGTTTTGAGTGTTTCAGACCCGGCTGAATATGAGGCAGCATTAAAAAAGGCCTTTTGTCTTTCAGGTCCAGTCATTATTCATGCGAAGATCAGCAGCGCTGAATATAATGACCTTGTGCTGAAAGGCAATAAATAACACAGTCGTTATTTCAGATTTTCAAGAAGGGTTTCATAGGCATTGTTCAATTCAACAAATTTTTCATGGGAACCCCCCGTATCCGGGTGAACCTGTCTTGCAAGATTTCTGTAGCGCCGCGTCAGTTGTTTTTTGGTCAGGGCCTTTAATTCTTCCGGTTTAATATCAAAGAGGTTGCAGGCATTTTCCAGGGTCACGGATTTTACCGGTTTTGGCTTGAAATCCCGGTGCCGGTTCATAAAATCATTTGCCAGATCATCCAGAAGGGTGGTGCCGGCATAGGCATGATCAAAAAACATGATCACATACCGGATCAGATGGTCATCAAGCTTTTCAACCCTGTTATAGATTGCCTTATTCATCCGGCAGATTTCTTTCAGAAAATATTCATCCACCCTGTCCTGATCCAGGGCATGGGGCATTTTTTTGGCCAGCATCCCCTGAAAAAAGCGTTGAAGATCAAACACCGCATATACATAAGATTTCAATTCTCTGGCCTTCAGGAATGATTCCTGCCTGAAGAACTGCTGTTCGATTTCATCCCTGGATTTGTGAATATGATTCAAAAAAAGCACTGCGGGCATGTTTTCAACCGGGCCCTGATCCATGTTTCCGAATTTTAAATAATGGGCTCTTCTTTTGTCAAAATTCGGGACCATTCTTAAAATTTCTTTTTTTTGTGTTTCCGAGAGTTTCTTTTTCGCGCTCCGGGAAGACCGGTTCATGAAGGTATCCAATGCCTGCCGGATATCAGGTCTCAGCCAGGGCCGGAAAATTTCTTCAAGCTCATCAGAATCATAGACTGCCCCTGATTCAGCCAGGGCATTCTCCATTTTTTCGTCAAAATAAAAAGAATTGCCGCCTGGATACAGGATAACCCCGGAAGGGTCCGGACCAAGATCATAGAGGTCCCTGAATGTCAATTCATTGTCAAGGGTCAGGGATTCTCTCAGGAAAAAATGAGGGATACCCTTCTTTTTTTCATAGGCCATATACATGACCCAATGATAAGTCAGAACAAAGCACCTGTACAGGTGTAAATTCATAATGTTTCGTGATCAGGGCCGGTTGATTTTAAAACGATGAAACAGTCTAAAAACTCATTGTTTTTATGGAATAATGATCTTTTGGTCGGACGGCATGCCTGTTGTAATGGGCGCGCCTTCTGCCGGGCTAGTACATGACATTGATCTGGGGTTTGTATTTTTCACTGATATTTTTCCGTTTCAGTTTCAGGGTCGGGGTAATTTCTCCTCCGTCAATGCTGAAGGGCTCGGCCAGCAAGGTAAATTTCTTAATGGTCTCATATTGGGCCAGCTTTTTTGAATGAAAATCAATGCGTTTCCGGTAAAATTTAATAACGTCGGGATGGCGGACCAGTTCCTGTCTTGTGACAAAAGGAATAGCCTTTTTTTGAGCCCAGGTTTCAAGGGCGTCAAAGGAAGGGACCACAAGGGCGCTGATAAACTGTCTCCGATCTCCGACAGCGACAATCTGGTCAATGAAAAAATCTTTTCCCACAAGGGTTTCAATGTGCAGAGGAGCTATGTTCTTTCCTCCCGAGGTAATGATCAGATCCTTTATCCGGTCGGTGATTCTTAAAAATCCGTCTTCATCAAACTCGCCCACATCCCCTGTTTTAAACCAGCCGTCCTTTATTTCTTCAGCGGTTTTTTCAGGATTGTTGTAATAGCCTTTCATGACCTGGGGGCCCTTGACCTGGACCTCTCCGTCTTCTGAAATCCTTACCTCACAGTTGGGGACCGGCTTTCCAACAGTTCCGAATTTAAAACACGAAGGGGTGTTGTAGGAGATCATGGGGGAGGTTTCCGTCAGCCCGTAGCCCTGGCAGACCAGAAGGCCGCAGGCAAAAAAGAATTCTTCAATGGATTGTTCCAGAGGGGCACCGCCTGCTGAAAAAAAGTTTTTATCACCCCCCACCACATCCCTGACTTTTGACAGAACAAGCTTGTCACAGATGTGGTGTTTCACCTTCAAGCCAAAGGAAATGGGCTTATTTTTGCGCAGCCTTGTATGGTATGCCTCCCCGATTTTCAATGCCTGTTTGAAAAGAATTTTTTTAAGATAAGAAGCGGTTTCCTGGCGGTTCATGATGGTGGCATATATTTTTTCATAGAGCCTGGGCACGGAGACCATGGCCGTGGGTTTGACTTCCGCAAGGGTTTCGATGATTTTTTTTGGGTCTTCAAGATAGGTGTGGGTGGCGCCTTTTAAATAGACGTAATAGGACCACATCCTTTCATATACGTGGCTTAAGGGCAGAAAGCACAAGGATGTGTCCTTGTGTGAAATATTGAAATGGGCATCAACAGCCTCAAACTGGTGAAAGAGGTTGGCGTGGGTGAGCATCACTCCTTTGGGGTTTCCCGTGGTCCCGGATGTATAAATAATAGTGGTGGTGTCGTCTTTTTTGATGGTGTCCTGCCGGGTTTGGATTTCATCCTTGACATCCAATGGATTTTTATCTGCTGTAAAATCTTTGAAATATTCTGCAAAGGAAGAGTTGATTTGGATTTCGGCATCATAGGAAATGACCTTGACCGGGATGCCCTCTGAAACAATGGCTTCTAAATTTTGGTACTGCAAGTCATTGCCGACGAACATAAGCCGGATGCCCGCGTCTTCTATGATAAACCGGGCCTGCTCCATCGTGTTGGTGCTGTAAATGGGAACGGAAATCGCTCCGGCCAGGATACAGGCAAAATCCGTAACCGCCCATTCATACCGGTTGGCGGAATAGATGCCGACGTTGTCCCCTTTTTCTACTCCGGCAAGGATCAGGGCAGCGGCAAGTCGGTTGATGTTATCTCCAAATTCGGCATAGGTCAGTGATTTCCATGTTGTGTCCGTCTTATACTGCAAAGCTGTATAGCTCGAGTATTCCTTGACTTTTTCCGTGATCATTTGACCAATATGCTCATATTTCATGCAGGCAAACCCTTTATTAAAAAATATAAATAAATACTGTAAACACTGTTTATCTTTAATTGTAACCATTGGCAAATATTATTTTGATGTCAGGCAGGGGAAATTTAAAAATTTCTGTTTGCATTACATTTTTAACAGGTCTAATATAATTCACTCCAAATCATACAAGACTTTCCATACTTTCTGATACTCAAATTTGGAAAAATATAATAAGGATTCGATCTCTGCAAAGGATCAAATGATTGGCAGAGAAAGGAAGATGATCGAATTTAAAAAAAGAATTAGAAAGAGCAAAGAAAAAATAAAATAAGGAAGGGCCAGAATGAGCAGCGGTGAAGCCAATCAATTGCTGATGTTTGGCACCCAGGCACTGATAACCATCATCCTGCTATTGGGTTTGTTTCGGATGCGATCCCGTCTGGGGCTCTCCCCGCTCTATGTCACCCTTGGTGTTTTCCAGCCGATCCAGGTGCTGCTGGCCTCTTCCATTTATGTTGAAATCCGGCCGGATCTGATGATCAGCCCGGGGTCCACCGTCATGTTCACTGCGAGCCTGTTTGCGGTCCTGGTGGTTTATATTTTTGAAGACGCGATTGAAGCCCGTAAAGTCATTTACGGGATCATGGCCGCCAACCTGACCATGACACTGTTGATGCTTGTTTTCGGCGCGCAGTTAAATTTGCCGGGCACCCTGAATTTTCTGGGTCTGCCACAGGAGATTTTCAACCAGGGGGGGCGGGTCATGTTTGTGGGAACCATCGCTCTCTTTGCCGACGTGCTGCTTATTATCTTTGTGTTTGAAGTCATCAGTCGATTTATCTCAAAACGACCTTTTGTTCGGATTGTTTTAACCATGGCCATCATTGTCATATTTGACACCCTTGTCTTTGCCACCGGGACTTTTTGGGGACAGTCAAACTATGAGGCCATTGTCCTGTCAGGGATCGTGGGAAAGGTCGGCATCACCTGTTTTTACAGTGCTGCCCTGGCCCTGTACCTGCGATTCATTGAACCCATCGAAAGCACAGGTTCATCTGATTCTCAGCCATTCCAGGATATTTTTTATGCACTTTCCTACCGTGAGAAATACAGGGTTCAGAAAAATTTCGCGAAAAAAGCAATCCAAAAGAGCGAGGCGTTTGCCCAGAGCATTCTCAATTCCCTTGGGGCTCATATTGCGGTACTGGATGAGCACGGAAAAATTATTGCAGTGAACGAGGCCTGGCAAAACTTTGCCCGCCTGAATGGCGGTGATGAATCCGAAAATATCAGTATCGGTGCCGATTACTTTTCCGTCTGCCAGAGGGCAAGCCTTTTGCAGCCGGATGAATCCGCAGCCGCAGCGTTGGAGGGGATCACCACAGTAATGAACGGTATGCAGCCATTTTTCTTCTTAGAATATCCCTGTCATTCTCCAACCGAGAACCGTTGGTTTGTCATGAAGGTGGAACAGCTGAGAGACATGCCATCAAGAGTTGTTATTGCTCATGAGAACATCACGGCACTTAAGCAGGCAGAGATGGCGCTGCGGCAGCGTTCCCGGGAGCTGACAGCACTAAACAAGGTGAGCATTCAGATCAGCCAGAGCCTGTCTGTGGAAAAGGTTGTTTCACAGGCCCTGGCGGGCCTACTCCAGGCCACAGAAGCCAGTGCCGCATTCCTGCTGATGAAAAAGGAAGAAACGCTTATACCGGCTGGAATCGTTTTCTCAGACCCGGACCGCACATTTGCCGAATTCCCGATCCATAAGCTGGGTGAGTGCTTATGCGGAATGGCCGTCAGCGAGCGCAGATCAATTTTTTCCCTGGATATCTTTACTGATCAGCGCTGCACATGGGAAGAATGCAAACAGGCCGGCCTGCATTCCGCAGCTGCACTGCCGCTTTTCAGCGGAAGCGACGTCATTGCCGTCCTGGGCCTTGGCACGGATACGGTAAACGATTTTGAAGAACAGGCGGAATACCTGGAAACATTGGCCTCAGCCGTTGCTTTGGGGCTGCAGAACGCATTGTTGTTCGAACAGATACAGCAGCATGCTTCGAAACTTGAGGAAGAAGTCCGCAGGCGAACCCTGGAACTGAAAAATTCCCAAAAGACACTGATCTGTCTTCTGGAAGACGTCAAGCAGGCTAAGGATCAGCTTGAAACCGCCAATCAAAAGCTTTTGGAGCTGGACCGGCTTAAATCCATGTTCATTGCTTCCATGAGCCACGAGCTGCGGACCCCCTTAAACTCCATCATCGGGTTTACCGGGATTCTGCTGCAGGGTCTGGCCGGAGATCTGAATGATGAGCAGCAAGACCAGCTCAGCCGGGTCAGTCGGGCAGGCAAGCACCTGCTGGCCCTGATCACCGATGTCATCGACGTTTCCAAGATTGAGGCCGGAAAAGTGGATTTGTATCCGGAATGGTTTGACGTTGGCGATCTGATCAATGATGCAATCACTGCTGTCAAGGCGGAAGCCGAGGCCAAAAGGCTATCCCTGACTGCAGTCATTCATAAAGCCATTCCAGTCTGCACTGATCGCCGCCGTCTGCTTCAGTGCGTGATGAACCTGCTCAGCAATGCCGTGAAATACAGTGAAAAAGGTACTATTTCTGTTACTGTCAAAAAGACGGATAACCAGATTGAGATCCACGTGGCCGACAGTGGTATCGGCATTGCCGAATCCGATCTTCCATTGCTTTTTTCTTCCTTTGTGCGTCTGGAATCGCATTTGAAAACCAAGACATCGGGCACGGGCCTAGGTCTTTATCTGACCCGCAAAATTGTCACCGAACTTTTGGGCGGAACGATTTCAATTGAGAGCAAACTTGACCATGGAAGTACGTTCAAGCTGACACTGCCCATTGAAACGGCCTGCGACCAGGGGGCATATGAATACTGATGACTTGACGAATGATGTTTATTCAAATGAGGCAATCATGAAGACCATTCTGATTATCGAGGACAATGACGACAACATGAAGCTGATTTCCTTTATACTGGAAAAAAATGGATACAGGACCATTAGGGCTGTCAACGGCCGGGAAGGAATCGATATGGCTATAAAAGAATCGCCGGATCTGGTGCTGCTCGATATACAGCTTCCGGATATGAACGGCATTGAGGTGCTCGAGATTATTCGGCACTCTGAATCCAACGGCAGCCTTCCCATTGTTGCAGTCACCTCTTTTGCCATGAGCGGTGACCGGCAGCGCCTGCTTTCATCCGGCTGTAACGGTTATATCGAAAAACCCATTAATCCAGAAACCATCATGGAAGAAATCAGGCGCTATGCAGGAGATCCTTCATGAAAACCCTTATAGCCGAAGACAATGCCGATGCCCGCTATATCCTGAAAAAAACTCTGGCTGCCGCCGGACATCAGGTTCTGGAAGCGGAAAATGGAAAAATAGCCCTTTCTCTGGCACAGGAGTATTTGCCGGACCTGATCATATCCGATATTCTCATGCCAGAGCTGGACGGTTTTCAGTTTTGCCGGGAAATACGCGGAAATGATAGGTTCAAGGATACACCCTTTATCTTTTACACAGCCACTTACACAGATGAGAAAGATGAGAAATTTGCGTTGTCACTGGGGGCAGATTATTTTTTACGAAAGCCAATGGACGCCAACGGCTTTATGGAAACTATCCGGAAGTTAGCCCGTAAAACAACCCAGGGTGAGAGACAAGCGTCAAAATTGCTTTTAAATAAAGAAACAACCTATCTTAAGCTATATAATGAGCGGCTGATTCAAAAATTGGAAAAAAAAATAGTCGACCTGGAAGAGGAAACCGCCGCTCGGCAGCAGGCAGAAAAAGATCTTAAGGCCACCATGGAGGCCGTCCCTGACATGATATTCCGCCTGGACCGACAGGCACGTTTCCTCGATTTCAAACCGGCAAAAGGGTTTGCTCCATATGTATCTCCGGATGCGTTTATAGGACGGACAGCAGATGAAGTGCTGCCAAAAGAGATTGCCCGCCATACATTGGCCAATGTGCGCAAGGTGTTGGAAACCGGTCAGACCCTTACCTATGATTATCAGCTTCCTGCCAAAGATAAAGCGCATGATTATGAAGCCCGTTTCGCGCCTGCCGCCAATAACGAGGTGGTGGCCATTGTTCGTGAGGTGACCGAACTGCGCGGTTTGCAGAAACAGTTGTTGCAGGCTCAGAAAATGGAGGCGATAGGGCATTTGGCAGGTGGAGTAGCTCATGATTTCAACAACATGCTCAGTATCATCCTCGGCTATGCCGAACTGGCAGTGAACAGGGTCAATATTCATGATCCCCTGTACGGCGACCTTGAAGAAATCATCAATGCGGCCAATCGGTCCGCCAGACTGGTCCGGCAGCTGCTGGCTTTTTCCAGACAACAGCCCACCACACCGCAGGTTCTGGATCTGAACCATCTGATTGAGGCCAGCCGAAAAATGTTGGGACGGTTGATTGGTGAAGACATCGAAATGGTATTCATCCCGGGCCATGCGCTTTGGCCGATAAAAATTGATCCGTCTCAAATTGATCAAATCATAACCAACCTGGCTGTCAATGCAAGGGATGCCATTGAAGGGGTTGGCCGACTGACGATTGAGACCGGCAATGTTGTAATAGACGAGGTGTATTGCCGGACGCACCCCGGTGCAAACCCAGGCAAATTTGTGTCCCTGACTGTCAGTGACTCTGGCACTGGAATATCCAGAGAAACCCTTGAACACTTGTTTGAGCCATTCTATACAACCAAACCGGTAGGCACCGGTACCGGCTTGGGACTTGCCACTGTATACGGCATTGTCAAACAAAATAACGGATTTGTTTATGTGTATAGTGAATTGGGCCATGGTGCTTGTTTTAAAATCCACTTTCCAAAATTTGAAGGCCCTTCTGAAAAAAGGAAACTTTCCAAGGCAAAAGCAGGCGACACAGAAGGTGATGAGACAGTTCTGATCGTGGAGGATGAGCAGATGATCCTTAAACTCTGCCAGACCATGCTTCAAAGACAGGGTTACCAGGTCCTGTGTGCTGCATCGCCGGAGGAGGCAATCATGATATGCGAAAACCATGATGACCCGATTGATCTTTTGATCACCGATGTTGTGATGCCCAAAATGAACGGCAAGGAACTTAAAGCCCGAATTGAAGCAATACAACCGAACATCCGTGTACTGTTCATGTCCGGCTATACTTCCCGGATTATTCAGATCCGCGGAGTGTTGGATGAAGAATTCAATTTTATCCAGAAACCCTTTTCCACAGCAGAACTGGTATGCAAAGTAAGACACATCCTGGATGATTGACATGATTTGTTCTAATCATGGTAACTTCAGACACAACATTTTTTCCAGAGGATAAATGTTATATTGATGGTAGTTTTCTTAAAGTATTTTTATTTTCCAGTTGAAAATCCAACCACCCAAGCAAGTGCTATGTCTATCTACGACCGGGATGCTTTTTATTCCACCAACGTTTAGTGGCACTCGTAGTGCTCAGTCCAGATAAATTTTCGGTACCCCATATATGGGGGATGACCTTTTTTCAATTTAAAAATTTTAATTTCAGGATCAGGAACCTTAAGTAATCATCGTTTGGGTAATGATAAATGTTTACCACATTATATGTAAAAAATTTCTCATATTGTGAAAACATTGCTATTGATTTTTGAGCTTCATTTTATTGGGCAAATCTATTTTTCAATAGTCTTGAGGTAGTTGTGCCAATGGAGTAATTCTTGCATATGCTTTCCAGTAAAAAAGCCAATCTGCTGTGACCCGGGGAAGGAAATTTAAAGGGCCATTCTGATGGCCGGGGTGACAATTAAAAATTTTTATATTTTGAAAGGAGAAAATATTATGAAAAAGAGTTTGTTGCCGGTTTTCTTAATCTTGTTAGTATTTTTATTTGTTCCGCTTGGAAGCAGCGCAAGCACATTTAGCAATATTGTCGCTTATGGTGACAGTTTGACCGACAATGGGACCAGTACAACCGACTTTTTTGGCATTAAGTATTTTACAAATGATAAAGTATGGGTAGAATACTTGGCAAATTCAATGGGCAGCACCTTATATGATGTCGCATTCGGTGGTGCAACAACCGGAATGGATAATCCTGCTGCAGGCTCGCTTGGTTTAGGTCTACAATGGCAATTGGACAACACTCTTCCATCCTTTAGCAGTTTGAATATGAATGACACCCTGTTTACTGTTTGGGCAGGGGCAAATGATTTTTTGCAAAGCAGGGCTTTTAACAATGCAGCTAATAATATCGGAATTTCTCTTAACAAGCTGTATGCTGCAGGGGCCAGAGATATTTTGGTTGGAAATCTTCCGGACATAGGCTTAACACCGACAATGTATGGTACTGGATTGCAAGCCATTGCATCAGGTTGGACAATTGGTTTTAATATTGCTTTAGACTCAGTCCTTTTGGCTTTTGAGGCGATTCATCCAGATGTAAACATATTTCTTTTGGATGCATATAATATTTTTTCTAATTACACTGTAGGAACATCAGAGTGGAGCAAATTATTTTGGGGTGATGGATTTCATCCTTCATCAGAAGGGCATCAGCTTATTGCCGATACAGCAGCTTCAGTTCTTTCACCCGTCCCCGAACCGGCCACAATGGTTCTCCTCTGTCTTGGTCTTCTTGGTTTTGCCGGGGTTAGCAGAAGAGAAAAACAGTAAGAAAATTTGAAGTAGCATTAAGGGCAGGGCTATATTAATTTAGTTCCTGCCTTTTTGCTTCACCTGCCCCTTGCTTTTTTAAATCCAGATTAATTCATATGATCCAGAAACATTTTCGTAGATATGGATCAATGTGACTATGCATCGTCTGTTGCCAATGTGAACAAACCATGGGCGACAGAGGATGAACAAAAGTTGTCGTCTGCGGAAAAACCCCTCCGGGTGATCCGAAAAAATACCGGGATAACGCGCTAACTTGCCTGAATTTCAACCCGGTTGCAATGAAATGCACAGGTTTTTCCCATATCGGTAAGCCGCTGGCTGGTCAGCTGGTTCGCTCCGCTGCCGGGCGAAAGGCTCGGCCAGTGGAGGCCCTCGGCCACTAAAAGCCCGGCCTGGGTGTCGTCCGTCACATGGGCAATAAACCGGCAGTTTCCTCGGTCATTGAACACCCTGACCGGGCTGCCGTGGGTGATGCCCCTGGCCCTGGCGGTTTCAGGATGAATCATGACCCGGGCCTGACCAGCCTTTTCCCTTAGTTTGTCTATCTCGTTAAAGGCCGAGTTAAGAAAAAGGTGATGCGGCGGTGTGATGAATTCCAGGGTATATCTGTCTTTGCCGTCCGGATCTCTTAACGGCTGCCCGTCGGGAAGGGGGTCAAGACCCTGATCCGCCATAGCCTGGGAATAGAATTCCACCTTGCCCGAGGGCGTTGCAAACCCATGGAAATAGGGGTTTGCCGGTATATTCAGCCTTACTGCCTGGCCGGATTTCACCAATTTAGGGTCTACGCCTTCCATATAAGGTGATTTCTCAAGCAATAAAGTATTAATAAATTCCATCGCATCAAGGGAAAAGACATCTTCGGTAAACCCCAGACGGGCTGCCAGATCCTGGAAGATTCTTAGCATGGAACGGCTTTGCCCCACCGGCGGAACAACCGGCTTGGCCATCTGGATATAATTGTGACCATAAGCTTTGTAAAGATCGGTGACTTCCATAAAACTTGCTCCCGGCAGGATGATGTCTGCAAACCGGCAGGTATCGGTCAGGAACATTTCATGGACAACAACAAAGAGGTCCTCCCGGGCAAGTCCCTTTAATACACCCCGGGACTGAGGCGCCACCACAGCCGGGTTGGACAGATAGACATAGAGGAGTTTGACAGGCGGATTGTCAAGCCGGGTAAGGGCATTGCCCAGCTCCACCATGTTGATGGTCCTTGTGCCGGGTGGACGCAGATCCGGCCGGGTCAGGCATGTCAAATCAGAGGGGGCGCCACCCAGGGAGCGGGTAATCCCGCCGCCCGGGGTTTTAAATGCATTGACCAGGGCAGGCAAAAGTGCAATGGTCCGCATGGCCATGCCGCCCTTAAGCTGACGGGCCGGTCCCCATCCGGTCCTGATATAGGGGGCTCTTGCCTTTCCATATCCTTCAGCCAGCCGGATGATCAAATCCTCTGGCACCCCGCAGATTTCCGCAGCCCTGGCAGGCGGGTATTCTTTTGCCCTTGTCTTTAATTTATCAAACCCCATGGTCTGTTGCGCGATGAAATTATGATCCACCAGATCTTTTTCAATGATCACCTGCATCATGGATAAGGCCAGGGCAGCGTCTGTGCCTGGCTTGATCATCACATGCAGATCCGCTTTTTGGGCGGTCCTGTTACAGTAGGGATCAATCACTGCCAGCGTGGCACCGAGTTTCCGGGCCTGACTGAAATAGGGCCAGGCATGGATATTGGTGGTGAGCGTGTTGTTGCCCCAGATAATAATGTAATCCGACTGGGCAGCCGCCTGGATCTCGGTGCTGGGCCCTCTGCCAAGGCTGGCTTCATACCCGGCTGCAGCAGCTGCACTGCAGATGGTATAATCAAGACCGCTTGCACCGATCCGGTTAAAAAAAGCTTGACCTATGTTTCGGTGAACCAGACCCATGTGCCCGGCATAGGAATATGGCAGGATGGCCTCAGGTCCGAACAGGGCGGATACGGATTTGATCCGGGATGCCGCTTCATTCAGGGCCTCGTCCCAGCTGACGGGTTCAAATCTGTCAGACCCTTTGGGGCCTGTTCGCTTCAGGGGGGTGGTGATGCGTTTTGGTGAATGAACGTGCTCTGGAAAGTGGGCTGCTTTTCTACAGATAAAACCGGCAGTGTAAGGATGATCCGGGTCGCCTTTAACGCTGACAATTTTTCCATTCTCCACCTTGACCAGCAGGCCGCAGGTATCCGGGCAATCCTTGGTGCAGACCGATTTTTTCCACATTCCCGGTTCTCCTCAATCCGAAACGTTATACTTGTCCCAAACCACATGGGTGAATCATTTTTAAATGACAAATGTGTCTGAAAAATGCAATAGTAATTGAACCCGAAAAATAGCAGGAGGAAACAAATGACGTATAGCGGTGTTATCATCCCAAAACTAGGGGGATCGGAAGTTCTTCATGTCATAGGGGAATCTCAACTGCCCGAACCAGGCCCCGGGGAAATCCATGAACCAGATATTTAAACCCCGGGACGGGGAATATGAAACAAGGGTAAGGCAGAGTTTTGACAGACAGATGGTGATGAAAACCTTAAAAGCCTCCATGGATAAGGTTTCACCCGGAAAAGTTGAATTAAGATTTCCCTATCAACCTGGATTAACCCAGCAGCATGGGTTTATCCATGCCGGGATTATTTCCACGGTTCTGGACAGCGCCTGCGGCTATGCGGCTTACTCTCTGATGCCCAAAGAGGCCGGGGTGTTGACCATTGAATTTAAAGTGAATCTTCTGGCCCCTGCAAAAGGGGATTGGTTCAGCGCTGAGGGATGTGTAAAAAAGGCGGGAAAAAACATAATTGTGACGGATGGTGAGATGTTTGCCCATGTCAATGGATCATCCAAACTGGTTGCCGCCATGCTGGGCACAATGATGACGGTTTATGCCCGGGATGATGTACAGGGATAAGGATCAGTCCCTGATTTCAATTTTCTATCCTCCTATTTTCTGACTGAGGCGCCGCCAGCAATCCCGTCTGATTCAAGCCTTTGCCTGCGGCCGCACTTTCGTCCCCCGGGAACCGTCGGGAGAAATGTTAGAGCGCCCAGCGCGCCTGTGCGAATAAATATCCGATGTTCGTGAACAATAGAATCATCAGTGTTTTTTTTGTCCAAGATATCTTCTCTTGCCAAAATATCATATTTATTCCTGCTGAAGCCAAAAGACTGGATCATATCAATCCGGATATTTGTAATTAATCCCACAAAAGGTATCACAAGCCAGGTTAAAAAAATGTTCCTGTAGAAAACTTAAAACCGGAAGGAAATAGAACGTTTTTAATACGGGCTTGCCTTCCTACTGCCCGGCTGATAAACAGTAAATTTATATGTTGCAGACGGATAGATTGAATTTTGCAAGAGGGAAAAAGGGAAAACAGTGACGAATATGAAGAATTCGACAGAATACTCAATTCAAACCGTCAGTCCGGACTGATGTTAATTAAATTATTCTCATGATCTTGATAATGAACAAAAAAAAGGAGTTTTTCAGTGGAAAAACAAGCTTATAATTGTCTTTTCAACCCATCAAGCATTGTGGTCATAGGAGCCAGCGCAGATCCTCTCAAGCCCGGAGGCAGAGTTTTTAAGAGCATAAAGGAAAATGGTTTTAAAGGGGTGTTATGGGCGGTCAATCCTAAAGCCGGAGATATTCTGGGGATGCCGGCCTTTGAAACCGTCAGGGAATTGCCCGGTGCGCCGGACCTTGCCATTGTGGCCATACCGTCCAAACTGGTTCTGGATACCCTGCAGGACCTTGCAGACAAAGGGACCGGAGCGGTCATTGTTCTCACCGCCGGATTTGGTGAAAAGGATGAACAGGGAAAAGAAACGGAAAAGAAAATGCTCGCAATCGGCCAGGCTTCCGGCATGGCCATTATCGGTCCCAATTGTTCAGGGTTTATGACCCCTGTCTATAAGGGAAAATTTGCCGGGATCGTGCCTGAATTGCCAGGCCGGGCTGTGGATATGATCAGCGGTTCCGGCGCCACCGTGGATTATGTCATGGAAATGGCCGACGGCCGGGGGCTTTCCTTCGGCATGGTGGTGAACCTGGGAAATTCCATTCAATACGGTGTGGAAGATATACTGGAGATGTATGATAAACACTATGGTCCTGAAAACGCCCGGATCCTGTTCCTTTATATGGAATCGGTGAAAAAACCCGGGCTTATACTGAAACACGCCCAAAGCCTGATCAAAAAAGGATGCGCCATTGTGGCCATAAAATCCGGAACCACACCGGCAGGGGAGCGGGCTGCCGCCAGCCACACCGGTGCCATGTCCGGCAGTGACATCGCTGTTGAGGCATTGTTTGACAAAGCAGGGATTATCCGGGTGCGGAGCAAGGCGGAATTTATCGATACGGCGTGTGCCCTGGTGGCCTGCCGGGGAATCCTTTCGAACCGGAACATATGCGTCATCACCGATGCCGGCGGTCCCGGCGTCATGATGTCGGATGCGGTTTCCAGGAACGGGCTTTCCATGGCAAGATTCAAGGAGGTCACCCTGAAACGCCTTGGGGAAATTCTTCCTGCCGAAGCCACACTCACCAATCCCATTGATTGCCTTCCCAGTCGGAATGCAGACACCATTAAGGCCATCATTGACATTATCGGTGACGAAGAAAAGGAAAATGTGGGCGCTATTTGCGTGTTGATAGGCAATTCAGGGATGTCGGACAATGCCCCCATTTATGCTGTCATTGCAGATGCCATGGAAAAGAGCCCTATCCCTGTATTGCCCATGTTTACCTCCCTGGCCACGGCCGGTGAAAAGATTGATCATTTCAGACGATCCGGAAGGGTTTATTTTCAGGATGAAGTATTCCTGGCCGCAGCCCTTTCAAGCATCTCCCACAGACCCCAAACCGATACCCGTAGATCGGAACTTCCCGGCTATGACAGGGCAGCCATTGCATCCATTTTAAAGGACTGCCGGGAAATACCAGACCCGGAAACTCTGTCCTGCCTGATGAAAGCCGCCGGGTTTAAGCTTCCGGGTTCGGCAGCCGTAACGGACAGGGAGGATCTGGCAATGGCCTGCAGACGTGTAGGCTTCCCCCTTGCCCTGAAAGTGGCAGGCCCTCTCCACAAAAGTGATGTGGGCGGCGTCAGAACCGGCGTGACAGATCTTGACCAGGCCCGGGCAGCCTATGATGATATGATGAAGATTCAGGGTGCCCAAGGCATCCTGCTGCAATCCATGGTCAGCGGAACAGAAATGATTCTCGGTGTCAGCAGGGAAGATGGATTCGGCCATTTGATCATGTTTGGACTTGGGGGTATTTATACAGAGGTGCTGAAGGATGTTTGTTTTGCATTGGCACCGCTGACCCGGGCCAAAAGCCTGAGTATGATTCAGAAAATCAAAAGTTTCTCCATTTTAAAAGGGGCTCGGGGCCAGGAAGGGGTCAGCATTGATCAGGTCTCGGACAACCTCCAGCGGCTGGGTCTCTTGGTAACCGATTTTCCCCGGATAAAGGAAATGGATATTAATCCCCTGAAAGGGACGGGTGATGAACTTTATGTCGTGGATGCCCGTATGATTATGGATTCGGCAATTCAGCCGGATTTAAAAAAAGTTCCGGAATGATTAATCCATGAGACTGTCAAGTCTGATCATGTATTCCATTGTGAAGCGGGCTGCACGTAACGGCTGTCCGCCCCGTTTTCAACATATTTGTTGATTCCCCTGCCCAGGTCCAGTATCCGCACCTTGTTGTTTCCGTTGACGGACAATGCTGCATTGGATGTGCCCAAATCAATACCGAAAATCGCTGACATGGTTTATTTTCCTGATGCTTGCATTTTTATCGGGTGCAAAAAGGGGTTAACCTTCATGAGGATATTGTGATCATGTCTGCTGTCTGGGCAAGGGCATCAAAAATATCCCTGTCTTTCCAGCCTGATGTGTGCAGCAAATCAGTCTGTCTTGGGCTCAAGCACCAATACTTGAGGGATGTCTTTTCCTGATAAAAAACGCAGGGGAACCTGGCTCCCGTTGGCCCATAGCGCTGCAAGATCGTTGTAATGCCTGCTCTTGAAGTGTCCGGATTGCCCGGGCGGACTGATGATGCTCGACTTCTCCGGATCAGCAAAATCAACCATAACCCGGATAACCCCGCCTGAGTCCATCTTAAATGGATGGCCAAGCTCCCAGAAACCTGAATTGATGGTAAAATGATCTCCATTTGTAGGAATGGGGTCAAGGTTTAAAAATCCCAGTTTGGTCCCCAGCGGGTGTTCAAAAAACATTCGGTGGCCTTTTCCCCAGCGCCATCTGTCCGGATTTTTCCCCTGTTGGACATTAAGCTGGGCAATGGCATCTTTCATGCTTTTACGGATCATATCATCCCGGCTTTCGGTCAGATCCGGAGTGGCGGTGTCATTGTAAAGCACATGATCGGGCGTGCCGGCAATCCTAGTCAACACAAGATCAGGGATGTATAACAGGTAGGATTGGCTTAACCCTTCCGTCCAGAGCTTATCACCGATCTCATCGGAGAGGGTATGCTTCATCATTTGGGAGTAGAAGGCATTAAAAAGGGGAGCGGCAGTGCTGTCAATGGTGGTATGGCAGTCCCAGTCTTTGAGGATATTGATATATCGAACAAAATCATCATCCTTACAGGCATTGATCACAAGGGGTGTCCAAAGTTCTGCCACAACGGACAGGGTGTCCAGCTGCATGTCCTGCAGGTCCTTTAAGCTCACTTTTGTTGTGCCCCGCCGGGTCATCATCTTTTCGAAACGGGTGGCGCGCTGAAATAGATAATAGTTGGACAGGTGATAGGAAACGTTTCCCGGATCATTGTTAAAGGATGCCACATAACCTGCCGGAGGATTATAATCATAGGGAAGGTCTTCATAGGGCACATATCCGGTCCATGCATATTCATCAGTCCAGCCGGGAACAGGATAACTGCCGTCTCCTTTTTTCCGTATGGGTGCGGAAGCCGTAAACTGCCAGCCGATATTCCCTTCTGCGTCAGCATATCCCATGCCCAGGTTGATGGTTTTGATCTTGCCCAGGGCTTCACGAAACTCAGTAAAGTTCCGGGCAAGATTCATGCGCAAGAGTCCTTCAATGTCCATGGCGGGGTTGTCAAAAGCCGCCCAGTGCATGGCGCAGTTGGCCGGTGCCATGGGCATCAGTTCCGAGATCATGGGGCCGTGGCGCGATACCTTGATTGGATAGACCTCTTCCCTGAAGCCATTTTTGTCTTTAATCTTCAGGGTCTCACGGATAATTTTAAAATCCTGGTACCCGTTTTCCGTAAGGTACTGGTCCGGATTTTCAGGATTGATCTTTTCCACAAAATAATCGACTTCATCCCCTCTGCCGTTGACTGCGCTCCAGGCAATATGCCCGTTATATCCCAGGGGGCCGATTCCCGGAACTCCCGGCAGGCTGCCGCCTGTCACGTCATATCTCCCGCCCTTGATCCGCATCATATAGAAAAGAGCCGGCAGGGTCGGTTTCAGATCAGGGCTGCCGGCAAAAAGCGCTTTGCCGGATTCCGTCATTTCTCCGGAAAATATCATCCAGTTGCTGGCGGCGATTTCCTGAGGAAAAATATCTATCAAGGCTTTGGTATCCGCAGGGTCTGACGGGAACCGATGAAATTCACTTTTCAATATTCCAAGAGGAACCGGGCTTAAGCGTTTCCCCGTCAGTGTGGGTGCAAAATCAGGATAAGAAGGCGTGATCAAAGAGGCAGTCTCTTCACCCGCATGTTCTGCAATGCGGTAAAGGACCAGATCCACATAGAGGGAGCGGGTGAGGCTGAACCCCATGAGAAGCCCTGCAGCGACACAGTCTTCACCGGTCCATGGACCGGGGCCGGCCCTTAAAATCATAAACTCCCGGGGGAGAGGTTCTTTTCCTTTGATGAAGGCATTGATTCCGGCTGCATAGGCATCCACCATTGCCCTTGAGTCATCTGACAAGGCCTCATATCCTGCCTTTGCCATCTGTTTGAATCCAATGGTTCTGAGAAACTTGTCCTTTTCAATGGTGGCATTTCCCAGCAGGGTTGAAAGCTCACCCCGGCCTGCAAGGCGGGTGAGTTCCATTTGAAAGAGGCGTTCACGGGCCGTAATATACCCCTGGGCAAAAAAAAGGTCATTGGTATTCTCTGCAAAAACATGGGGGATGCCATATTCATCGGTTTTCACTTCTACTTTTGATTTCAGGCCGTCCATGACAAGCATCCCGGTATACTGCGGCACTGCCAGGTGAAAAAAAGCCTGGTAAGCAGCATAGAGTATTATCCCGATCAGGAATATAACACCCGAAAGAGTTTTGATTTTTTTCATTTGAACCTCCTCAATTAGAATAGTTGCTAAAAGCGAATATATTATTCTTCCGTCTTTTTCCCTGCCTGGTTGAAATCACCCAGGATGGCATAAAGACAGGGCACCACCATCAGCACCAGGACTGTGGACATCAATAAGCCGAACACAATGGAGCAGATCAGGACCTGGGCCTGCTGGGACCGTTCCGAAAGCAGCGGCAGAAGGCCTGCAATGGTTGTCACCGAGGTCAGCATCACTGCCCGGAACCTGTCCCGGGAGGCGAGTTTCCCTGCTGTTGTCATATTTTCACCGTTTGTTGTATGCTGCTTGATAAACCCAACCAGCAGGATGGAATCATTGACCACGATCCCGGCCAGGGAGACAAACCCCTATTCTCAAGGCATCCTCGGTTTTGGTCTTGGTGACCTGAAGCAGCCCGGCCCGCTTCCCGTCAAACAGAATTTTGTTGTCATCAGACTTGAACCGGTCTGTTATCTCGGCAATTTCTCCCAGCCGGATTTCATTGCCGGTCTTTGCCGCCACCATGGCCTGGCGTTTGAGTTCCTGAGCATCCTTGTCAGACACAACCGGGTTGAGACGCATACCCTCTATAGCCGGGACCACATCGCTGAGAACAAGGGTTTCTCCCTGTTCAATGCCTGAGCCCATAACAGCCAGATCTCCTGCATGAAACCCCGTTTTGACCTGCCGGCTCTCAAGCCGGTTGTCCTTGTTGCAGATAAAGACGCGGCTGTCATGCACCGCGCTTCTGGGGAAAACCAGCTGCTGAGGGACTGTCTGTCCCTTAAGTTCAACTTCCACATACATATTGGTCAGCAATGGGGGACGTTTGCCGGGAATCACATTTTCATAGGGTTTATCCACGGTGATATAAGCCGTTAATGCCCCTGTTTTCCGCATTCTCAATCATATGGTCTACGTCTTCTATAATCAGTTTTAATCGGTCCTGGTCAATATCCCTGGCCAGGGTGTCATTCCAATCTTTTAATATCCTGAAAAAATCGGTTTCGATCGCCTTTGCCTTTTCTCCCAGGAATACCCGTTTAACCCGTTATTCTGACGGATCAGGCCTCTGCTCCACCATCCCGTCTTAACCCGTCCTTTACAAAAAGCAGAATGAGAAAAGCATAATCCCCTGATTTCATTGCGGATATGCATCATGGACAACCTGAATAAAAGATTTATTCTTCTGCCTCAGTTTCATTGTCAACTGAAAAACTCCTGGATTAAAAAGACCTTTTAATTGACTTATAATCAGTCTTGATATCTATTCTGTAAGCCTATGTTGCAAAAGTGATTGATTCTTTATATTTGTGGGAAGGCTGTATGGGCAATTTTTTAAAAGGGTGGGGCCACAGATCACCCTGTAAATGCTACATTTCTTGTGGCAATGATATTACAGGCCGTTCCTGCCGGGTTTTCAATGAGTTTGTCTCCTATGTTTATGGGCGCTTTGACCTTTTTGTTTTTTATGGCGGTCATGACATCGAATATTTTTTCAAGCGGGATGGGGGCGTCGGTTCTGACGCTGACCAGCTTGAAATCCCCCTGTTCCACCGGGATGCCCGAGGCAATGGTCCGCATGGGGTTGGTGACTTCCTGCACCACCCATTCTTTGCCTTTGTCACAGGTGCAGCCTTCAATGGAAAGGATTCTGGCGTTTTCTCCGTCTTCCATCATGATTTCAGCATCGCAGCCATTGGGGCAGACAATGCATACCAGTTTTTTTTTCAGCATTGGACGCTTACCTCCAATTTTTCAGCATTTTCGATGTGTTTGGCCTTGACCTTGATCCGTATCATTTCCGCCGGGTGAAGCCGGACCAGTTTTTTGCGTGCCACTTTCCGGTTGCCGTCCATGACCATAACGGCCGCATGTCTCATGGGACGCGCTACCCGAAGGGAGATGGTGACATCGGTTTCCCCGCTGATTTTCTGGGGAAGGACATAGCGGACGTCTTCTTTTGCGACCACCGGGATGACCGCGGCTGACCCGGTCTGCTCCTGGAGATAGGCAACAGCAGATCGTCCCACAAGACCGGCTTCTTCAGACACATGGTCCACCAGATCATGAACATGAAGCACATTGCCGCAGGAGAAAACCCCTGGAATGCTGGTCATGAATCGGTCATCCACGCTTGCTCCGCTGGTGGCGGGTTCGAGCCGGACACCGGCACCCAGGGAAAGCTCGTTTTCCGGGATCAGCCCAACGGATAACAAAAGGGTGTCGCAGGGGACAAACCGTCTGGTTTCCGGTAGCATTTGAAATTTTTCATCCACCTGTGCCACGGTAACTCCGGTGAGCCGGTCTTTGCCGTGGAGCTCAAACACGGATGTGCTTAAAAACAGGGGGATATCATAATCGTTCAGGCATTGCTGGACATTGCGGGCAAGACCGCTGGGTGTGGGTAACAGTTCGAATACAGCCTCGACCTTGGCCCCTTCCAGGGTCATGCGCCGGGCCATGATGAGACCGATGTCCCCGGACCCCAGGATAACAATTTGTTTTCCTATCATGATATTCTGGAGGTTGACAAAATTCTGGGCTGCGCCTGCGGTGTACACGCCGGAAGGCCGCGTGCCGGGAAGACAGATGGCACCGGCGGTGCGCTCCCGGCATCCCATGGCCAGGATCACTGCATTGGCCTTGATTTTAACAAAGCCTTTTTTTGAACTGACCGTAAGGGTTCTGTCCTTGTCCAGGGACAGGACAATAGTTTGAAGCATGGCTTCAATACCGAGCCTTGCGAATTCATCGATAAATCGCTGGGCATATTCAGGTCCGGTCAGGGCTTCTTTAAAGGTATGGAGCCCGAACCCGTCATGAATGCACTGGTTCAGGATTCCGCCCAGAATCCTGTCCCTTTCAATCAAGAGGATGTCTTTAAGGCCTTTTTTCCTTGCCGAGATTGCAGCGGCAAGCCCGGCCGGGCCGCCGCCAATGATTACCAGATCTTTTGCTATGGTTTGCATTTTATGGGGTGTCCTGACGCATTTTTCCGAAAAACAGGGGAGACGTGCGGTTTTTTAATAGATAATCTTCAGGGCTGTATCCAAATTCCTTTTCCAGGATCTGGATGATTCTTGGCAGGCAGAACCCGCCCTGGCACCTTCCCATCATGGCCCTGGACCGGTATTTGATGCTGTTGATGGTCCCGACCCCGAGAGGATTTTTGATGGCATCCAATACTTCTTTTTTGGTGATCTGCTCGCACCGGCAAACCACTTCCCCATAATCCGGGTTTTTGGCCACAAGGTCTGCCTTTTCTTCATCTGAGAGTTCGTAAAAATGACCGGCCATGCCGGACCGGGTGCCGCCAAAATCGGTTTTTGGGGTTAGGGGCAAAAGTTTTTCCACCATGTCCCGGGCCATGAGAGCAATGGCAGGCGAGGAGGTCAGCCCCGGGCTTTCAATGCCCACCAGGTTGATAAAGCCTTTGACATCGTCCCGGCTTTCAATGATAAAATCCTTGAACCCGCCTACTTCGGGCGGGGTCTGCTTGGGCCGCAGCCCTGAAAAGCTTCGGATAAAATCCGTGGTTTTCATCTCCGGCAAGAGGGCAAGGCCTTCCTTTCTGAGCTGTGCCATGATGTCGGCTGTGCAGGCATAGTCTTCCGGGTCTTTTTGGTATTCATTGCTGGGCCCGATGAGGATGTTGCCGGAAACCGTATTGGTCAGGTGGATGCCTAGCCCGGCCTTGCCGTGGTGGGGAGCCGGATACACAAGAAGATTCAATGTGCCCTTGAGCCGTTTGTCCAGGATCAGGTATTCTCCCCGGCAGGGATAGATGGTGTAATCGTTGATGCCCAGCATCCGGCAGATATCTGCTGAATAGAGACCGGCCGAGTTGATGAGCACCCTGGTGCTGATTTTTTTTTTGCCTGCCGTAATTTCAAACCCGTCATCTGTCTTTTGGATGGCGGTCACTTCATGACCCAGATAAAAATGACACCCGTTGGCATGGGCATTTTCAGCCAGGGCAATGGTGAGGGAATAGGGGCAGATGATCCCGGTGGACGGCGAATGAAGAGCTTTGATTCCTCCCACCCGGGGCTGGAGTTTTTCCATTTCGTCCGGGTCCAGGATTTCAAGACCCGGAACTCCGTTGGCCTCTCCCTGCTCTTTGAGCATATAAAGGCTTTTGACCTCTTCTTCATCCTGGGCCACGGTGAGCTTTCCGATATAATCGATCTTGACCTTCAGATCCCGGCAAAGATCGGCCATCATGGAATTGCCCTGGACATTGAGCGCTGCCCGAAGCGTGCCGGGCTTATAATGAATCCCGGAATGGATGACGCCGCTGTTGCGGGAGCTTGTACCCATGGACACATCCAGCTCTTTTTCGATCACCGCCACATGGGCGCAGGTCCGGGTGAGTTCCCGGGCAATGGCATTCCCCACCACGCCTGCGCCGATGATGGCAACATCATATTGATTTTTCATTCAATATCGCCTTTTAATCCTCAATCCCGGCCAGACGTCTGGCTGCCCGTTTTTTGACTTCAAGATTGCTTTCCCTCAGGATGGTTATCCTGTGGGCTTCGGGAGAACCGCCGCCGTGGATGTCCGAGATGGTGTCGGCCGATTCCATGGCCATTTTTTCCACAAGCCTGAACATCTTTATCCGTTTTTCCACGGGCACGCCGTCAGCACCTTTCAGATAGCGTTTTAGCATGGGCCCGATTTCCGGATGGTCAAAATCCTTGTCCGAAGGCATGTCGGCCACAAATCCGCCACAGATGTCGATCATGAGGCGGATGCATTCACTGAGCTCCTTGCCTTCATGGATTTTTGAGGCATTGGACAGGATGGTGTCGATGAAATAGGCCCCGGAGGGCATCTGCTTTCCTTCGTACGAAGAGGCCAGGCAGCACCCGTAAAGAGTTTCGGCCCTGTAAATCATATCAATGATTTTCTGCTTGTGGTGGCTGATTTTGGCTGTCCCATTATAGTCCATGAGGGAAAGGGCAGCTCCGATCATGCAGTCGATTTTCCCTGATTTGCACCCGCCGTGGCTCTGCCGGTGGAAAGAAGAAAATTTGATGACCATTTCCACGGCAAATTCGGTTTCTCCGCACATGAAAATCCGGTGCTTGGGCACAAAGACATTATCAAAAATCAGGGTGGGGCAGTTTTTGGAGTATCTGACGTTGCCGCAGTCCACGCCTTCAAGCTCCCTGCTGTCCAGGCTGGAGCGCCCCACGACATGGATCAGGCCTTGGGTATCTGAAGGGACGGCAAAGGCCACGGCATATTCCTCATCCCCTTTTTTAAAGGCCCGGGTGGGCAGCACAATGATTTCATGGGCGGAAAGGGAACCGGTCTGGTGGACTTTGGCGCCGCTGACCACAATGCCGTCGGGCCGCCGTTCCACAATTTTCAGATACATCTGGTCATCTTCCTGATCCGTGGGGCCTTTGGACCGGTCGCCTTTGACATCCGTTACCCCGGCATTTCCGACCAAATCGTTTTTCTGCATATGTTTTAAAAATTCAAGGAAATTCTGATGATAGGTGGTGCTGTATTTTTTATCAATGTCCCAAGTGACGATGGAAAGGGCTGAAAGACAGTCCAGGCCTGTGCACCGCTGATGGCAGGTCCCCACATGGTTGGCCACGGTCCGGTTCAGCTTGACCCGGTGGACCAGGTCGGTGATGGATGAGGGCGGCAGGGTAAACCGGTTGACCGGTTCATTGATCAGGGGACTCGTTGTTACGGCAAGGTCCCTGTATTCAGACATTTCAGCTATTTCAAAGGTGGCGCCGGTGGCTTCGATGCCTGCCCTGAGTCTTGGGTTATCCACCACATTGGTGACCCTTTCACCAAACATATACACTACCGGATTTAATTTTCTTAAGGATTCGATATACTCGTCTTTTGTCATCAGGCCCATAAATATTTCCCTTCTTTAACTAATTAAAAAAAATTAAACTGTTTTCTAATATGGAATCGGGTGATCCTGATAAATTAATGATTTACCAGGCAGAGCGGTTTAATTTAAGCAAGAGGCAAGACAATAAATTTCGTACAAATTCATTCAATCTCTATGGTTCTAAAAATGAAAATCGCAAATAAACTGAATGCGATTTATCTTCAATGCTTCAAAAATTAACAAAACCCTTTATCCAAAACTGTTTCCATATGTAAAATCACATTTATTCCAAATCCGCATTTAAATCGTTTCAACGATATCCGTTTTTAAGTTGTATACAAAATCCGCATTTAAAAAAGCATGATTTTTTTTCTTTGCCGAAACCCTGGATACCCCTGTGAGCATTAGTAAGGTAAATTTTTATATCTTGTCAAGAACTTTTACAATGGATCAAAATTATAATTAATCAAATAGTATATAAAAATATGAGGATAATTTTTATTGACAGGGCACCTGATTTTTTTTAGTGTTCCTGTTTTGAATATAAATTTGAGCGTAAAAAGCGTTGTGGATTTTATCAAAATCATACTGACTTGTATAGTCAGGTTTTAAGAAATCGCCGCTTTTAAAAATTCAAGAAATATTCAGACATAATGGATGAATTTTAAGACCAGACAGGAAAGAATAATGAAATTGCATGAATATGAAGGTATGGATATTTTTGAAAAATTCGGCATACCCGTTCCGGAAAGAGGGGTTGCAGGAACAGTGGATGATGCGCTGAAAATTGTTGAAACCATAGGCTATCCTGCTGTTCTGAAATCACAGGTCCTGGTGGGCGGGCGAGGCCTTGCAGGCGGCATCCGGGTCGCACAAACCCCGGATGAATTTGAAAAAATTGCAGAAGCATTGTTTGGGGCTGACATTTTGGGCCACACGGTCCGGGAAATCATGGTGTGCGGGAAGGCTGCCATAAAGCAGGAACTTTATATGGGCATCACCATTGACGGGTATTCAGGTAAGCCTGTGGTAGTGGTCAGTACGGAAGGCGGGGTTCATATTGAAAAAACCGCCAAAACCGCTCCGGATAAAATAGCTTCATTTACCATTGATCCGAAATTCGGGTTTTATCCTTATCAGGCCGTAAGCCTCCTGCGGCAGGCAGGTCTGGACCAAGCCCATGTGGCGGCATGTTCCACTATCCTGACCCGTCTTTATGAGATTTTTAAACAGTATGAAGCCCTGATCGTGGAGATCAATCCCCTTGCCGTTCTGGACAACGGCGGACTCATGGCTGTGGATGCCGTCCTTGATATAGACGATTCAGCCGTATTCAGGGTTAAAAAATCCCTTGCCTTGTCATCTGAGGGCAGGATCGGAAACGAGATTGAAAAAAAGGGGAAGGACATCGGGGTCACTTATGTGGATCTTGACGGGGACATCGGTCTTATCTCTTCAGGAGCCGGTCTTGGCATGGCATCCATGGATATCATCGGCCATTCCCTTTCACCGGCCAATTTCCTTGAAACCGGCGGGGGCATTACGGCCGATCTGTTGTACAAATGTATGGAACTGATTCTCATGAAACCGCTGAAGGCCATATTTATAAATGTTTACGGCGGGATCAACCCCATCCATGAGGGTGCAAAAGGCATTGTCCGGTATATCCGGGAACACGGCGTGACCCTCCCTATTGTGGCCAAGGCCTTGGGAAACCACCAGGAAGAAACCTGGGAGATTCTCAAATCAGGTGGTATTCATGTGGTGACCGAGGCATCCACGGAAAAAGCCGTGGACCGCCTGATCGCATTGTTAAAAGACCCTTCTGCCTGAAAATCAGGCTGACCATGATTATAAGGATAAACCAGATATGAGTATTCTTTTAAATGATGATACCCGGGTGATTGTCCAGGGCATCACCGGGAAAATAGGCAGCATCCAGACCAAATGGATGCTTCAGTACGGAACAAAGATTGTGGGCGGGGTCACCCCGGGAAAAGGCGGGAATCTTGTGGAAGGCCTGCCCGTGTTTAATTATGTGGATGATGCCGTCAAAGAGACAGGGGCCAATGCCTCGGTATTTTTTGTCCCGGCCGCCTTTGTTCTGGACGCCTTTCTGGAAACCGTTGATGCGGGAATTGAATTTATTGTGATCGTACCGGAACACGTTCCGGTCCATGACGTTATGAAAATGAGGGACTATGCCGATGAAAAAAAGGTCGTTGCCCTTGGCCCCACCACCCCCGGCATCCTGGTCCCGGGTAAGGGCAAGATGGGCATCATGCCGGCTTCTCTTTTTGCGCCGGGCCGGGTGGGAATTATTTCCAGATCCGGTACCCTTTCCTATGAATTTGCCGGGATTCTTTCTGAAATAAAGATCGGCCAGAGTACGGTTGTGGGGATGGGCGCCGATCCTGTTGTGCTGTGCAACCTGCCGAAGATTCTCGACATGTTTGAAAAGGATGAAGACACCGATGCCGTGATCATTGTGGGCGAAGTGGGCGGCGAACAGGAAGAAATGGCCGCAAAATTCATTGCCGGAAACATGAAAAAGCCTGTGGCATCCTATATTGCAGGACGGTTTTCACCCCAGGGCAAAAAAATGGGTCATGCCGGTGCCATTGTCAGGGGCTCTGCCGGAAGCTATGACGGCAAGACAAACGCCTTGAGGCAGGCCGGGGTGACGGTACTTGAATCCCCCATCCATGTGCAGGCATGGGCGCAACTGAATCAGTTGCGATAAAACCTGTCCTGACCTGTTGTAACCACCGGGTGGGGCTACTCCTGAAACAGGTAATCGCCAATTAAAAAACAGGATATTTTTCAGTTTTTATGATATAAGCAGGGTGCAAAATGAACTCAGAATCAAGGAGGGTTTCATACACCATGTTTAAGAGATTTTTACCCAAGGAAAACCGTTTTTTTCCCCTTTTCAGGAAGCACGCGGATATTGTAGTCGAAGGGATAGAACAGTTTGAATCCCTGCTGAAAGACTATTCGAAAAAAGAAGAGTTGAGAGCTGTTATAAAAGAAACCGAGGGCAGGGCAGATGATGTCGCCCACGAGGTTTTCGGGCTGCTCAATACCGTATTTGTCACGCCCTTTGACAGAGAAGACATCCGGATGCTGACCAACAACCTGGATGATGTCATGGACATGCTGTTAAAGGCAGCCACCCGCATGGTCATTTACAATATGACCTCAGTGCCGGATACGGTCCGGGAACAGGCAGCAATATTGAAACGTGCTTTTGCAGAACTCGCAGCCGCCATCAGTATGCTGGGGGATCTGAAACAAAAGGACGCTATCCTGAAAATCTGTATCAATGTGAACAGTATTGAAAATGAAGGAGATCGTGTTCTTCGCCTGGCCTTGCAGCTTCTTTTTGAGAATCCCACGGACCCCATTCTTCTGATAAAGCAAAAGGAAGTTTACGAGCACATGGAAGCCGCTATTGACCGGTGCGAAGATCTGGCCAATGTCATCGAGACCATTTTGATAAAATACGCATAAGGATAGATCTGATGGAAATAATGGTTTTTGCCGGGTTTATCATTTTTCTGGCCCTGGTGTTTGATTTTTTAAATGGCATGAACGATGCTGCCAATTCCATTGCCACAATTGTCTCGACACGGGTGCTATCCCCCAGGATGGCGGTTGCCTGGGCTGCATTTTTTAATTTTATCGCAGCTTTCGGGTTTGGCGTTGGGGTTGCAAAAACAATCGGCAAAGGAGTGGTTTCCCCGGATATGCTTTCCCTGTGGTTTGTTCTGGCCGTTCTGGTCGGGGCGGTATTGTGGACCCATGTGTGCACCATGATGGGACTTCCCATCAGCGTGTCCCATGCCCTTGTGGGCGGCATTATCGGCGCAGGTCTTGTAAAGGGCGGGATCAAGGCTCTGATTTTTCCCGGGATTATAAAAATCAGTATTTTTATCTTTCTTTCCCCCCTGATCGGCATGAGTCTGGGCATACTGTTTTCCATTTTAACGGCCTGGATTTTCAGAAAATGGCATCCAGGATCTGTTGACCGGTTTTTCCGGGTGGGCCAGCTTGTATCATCAGCCCTGTTCAGCCTGGGCCACGGGGCCAACGACGCCCAGAAAACCATGGGCATTATAGTCATGGTGCTTGTTGCAGCTGGGTGGCAGGAAGGATTTTCCGTTCCGGTCTGGGTGATATTGTCCTGTCATTTTGCCATTGCCATGGGCACCATGCTGGGCGGATGGAAAGTCGTCAAAACCATGGGCATGCGAATGACAAAACTTGCGCCTGTGGATGGGTTCTGCGCTGAAATGGCAGCGGCCGCATCTGTTATTGGAAATTCATTTGCCGGTATCCCGGTATCCACAACCCACACCATTACCGGCGGAATTATCGGAGTGGGATCTGCCCATCGTTTTTCCGCAGTCAGGTGGGGGGTTGCCGGGAATATTGTCGCGGCATGGGTATTGACCATTCCGGGGTCAGCCGCGGTTTCCGCTCTCATGTACGGTTTGTTCAGGCTGTTTGGCGCATCCTGATTCGATAAAAGCAGATATTAAAGCTGAAAAGGAGATGATTATGATTTATGAGCAATCTTCTTCACTTCAACAGCGTGTCCGTGAACTGACCCGGCGGGAGCCGTCGGCAAGAATGAAGGTGTTTGAAGACACCACGCAGTTCATGTCCATCGATGTCGGAAATGTTCTGAGGCTCGCCGGCAACGATTATCTCATCATCGGCCATGCCAGGGAAGGCCGCTTCGGGATAGACGACCAGCCCAAATTCTGGGTAAAAACCTGTATTGATCTTGAAACCGGCTTGAAAAAAATAATCAAGCTGGTTTTTCTTGAAACCTTTGATAACAAAGTCGCTGATACTGTGTATCGGTTTTTACGGAGCCCTGAAAAAGAGGCGTCTGTTCTGTTGTCTATGCAGGGTCATCAGAATTTCATGCAGGGTCACCCGGTCCGGGACACAGCCGGCAATATCGCACGGATTATTGATTTTATATCCGGCCCATCACTTTTTGACTATCTGAGAGGGCTGAATATGTCCCACAGGGAATACTACAACACTGAATTTTTAACCGTGATGAAGCGGTTTATTCAGAGTGCCAGGGCCATATCCCTTTTGCATGAAAAGGGCCTGCACCATGGGGATATAAGGGCGGATCACATTATCATCCACAATCAGACGCAGGATTATATGTGGATTGATTTTGATTACGAGGTCAGCAACCGGGAATATGATGTATTGTGTCTGGGCAATGTTCTTCAGCAGGTAGTGGGAAAGGGGCGGCATTCCATCAATGATATTCAGGAACATCCTGAAAATTATCCTGATTTCAGAGGAACCTTGACTTCACCTGATATGTCCCTGATGTTCCGGTACAGGGTGGCAAATCTTCAAAAATTGTATCCCCACATCCCTGACACCATGAATGATATTGTGATGCGCTTTTCCGACGGCAGTTCAAACCTCTATAAGAGTGCGGACAACCTTGTGTTCGACCTGTGTTCCCTGTTCCCTGAAATGGCCGGCTATTGATTTATGCTTTATACTTCAGGGTTTTTAAGGGGATGAGAGTGTAATCCCGTGTGCCCAGCCCGATAGTTTCTGCATAGGAAAGCTGATGCTGCCAGTCCACGGAGGGGTAAAGCCCTTTGAATTTGTCTTCACCGGGGTTCAGATTGCCCTTGAGCTCTGTGTTGGAAAGGCCTTTCTGCTGGTTGACAAGGTCGGCGCTGGCCTGGTCAATGGCTACGGGGTCCAGGGATGCCAGCACACCCACATTGTTCACAATGGGGGATGCATTGTAGGAAAGGCAGTCGCAGCCGGGGGAAATATCCGTGATAAAATTGATGAAAAAAGCTTTATTTTTTTTGTTTTTCAGGACACCCAGGCAATATTCCATCATTTTTTCCAGGAAAACCGGGACGGTCTGGTTCCAGTTGATGGTGACGGAGCCTGTGGGGCATCTGACAATGCATTCCGCACATCCGATGCAGGCTTCGGCCCGGATATAGGCTTTTTTTTCTTCCAGATAAATGGCATCACCGGGACAGTGTCTTGCACATTCCCCACACCCGATGCAGGTTTTTCGTTTTATTTTGGGGCTCACATTGGAATGCTGGTCCAGTTTTCCCCGTCTTGAGGCACATCCCATACCGAGATTTTTCAATGTTCCGCCGAACCCGGAAAGCTCATGGCCTTTGAAATGGGCAACGGAAACAAGGGCATCGGCTTCCACGATTTCGGAACCAAGGTAAACCTGCCTGCAGTTTTTTTGATTGACTTTGATTGTTGTTTCATTTTTTCCGAGAAGCCCATCTGCAATGATAATGGGGGTAGCATCCATGGAGGAATAGGAAAAACCGTTTTCAATGGCTGTGTGAATATGGGAGACACTGTTTGACCGTGTGCCCACATAAAGGGTGTTGGCATCGGTCAGGAATGGCCGGGCCTTGAATTCTCTGACGGCCTGGATGATTTTCCGGATAAAAACAGGGCGGATATATGCGGTATTCCCCTGTTCCCCGAAATGGACTTTTACCGCAGTCAAATCGTTTTCCTTTAAAACGGGCTCAAGGCCTGCGGTTTTAACCAGCCTTGAAAGCTTATCAGGAAGGTTTTCCCTTGAAGTGGCCTCCAGATCCATGAAAAATACGTCAGAAGTCATTTTTTTCTCCTCAACATACCTGTTTTAATATTATTTCAAAAGTGAATGATAATCAAACAGCAATTAAAAGTCATCGAGTTTTTCTATTCTTTTTCCAGGATGGGCTCGCCTCTGGAAGTAAAGGAAATGCCCTGCTGAGACTGGGTTCCGATCATGACCGTCTCGATGACGGGTGGGTTTATTTTTCCCTTTGCTTCCCATTGTACGATAAAATTTGCTCCCGATCCCCCGTCCTTATCTCCCTGATGGATGATATACCGGATGGAGGCCAGGGGGCCAAGTTCAACCGGGTCTTTGATAAAGGTTTTCAGCAATTTCCCCTGGGTGTCGTGATAATTGACCTCTGTAATGCTAATGGGTGAGGAAAGGCTGACATTGCGGATACTCAATGTAATGGCCAGAAGGTATGGGGTTTCCCTGTTTCCGATATAGATATGGGAATAGGCAGGGACATAAACGGTCTGGCCCATTGATAGCTTGGGCCTGGTATCGGCTTGGATCTTGGATGCAAAAAAGCTTAAGAGGACTGCCAAAACAATAAAATATTTGATTTTCATACTGTTTCTCCCGGATAAACAATATTTTTTAACGCCTGAATTGGTTTCACTCAGTTTAGTCTATCTTCTGCCAATAAATCAAATATTAAAAACATTATCGCAAATACAATGAATCATGATAAGAGAAAAAGAAAGGTTAAAAAATTTTTTAAAAGGAATACAGTTTTGGGAATTGCAGGAGATATTATCATTATCGTAATGGCAGCCTTTCTCGGGGCATTGATTGCCCAGCGGCTCAGACAGCCTTTGATTTTGGGATATATACTGGCCGGGGTTGTTGTAGGGCCTTATACCGGAGGTGTGACTGTTTCCGGTATCCATGAAATCGAGATGCTGGCGGAAATCGGGATCGCCCTTTTGTTGTTTGCCCTGGGACTTGAATTTTCCTTCAAGGAATTAAAACCGGTAAAACACATTGCCCTGATGGGCACCCCGATTCAAATCCTTTTGACCATGGGGTTCGGGTACTGTATCGGCCTTGCCTTTGACTGGCCATGGATGCAGTCCCTGTGGTTCGGTGCCTTGATTTCCCTGTCCAGTACCATGGTCCTGTTAAAGACGCTGGAAAACCAGGGAAGAATAGGAACCCTGTCCAGCCGTGTCATGATCGGTATGCTCATTGTTCAGGACCTGGCAATTGTTCCCATGATGATTATCCTGCCCCAGCTCAATGATCCGGCGGCCGGGCTGCCGCTATTGGGGATAGCTGCCGTCAAGGCCATTTGTTTTCTTCTGGTGATGATATTTCTGGGAACAAGACTCTTGCCCTGGGTGATGAAACGTATTGCCGGCTGGAATTCAAGGGAATTGTTTCTCCTGGCAACGGTTGCCATGGGACTGGGTATTGGTTACGGCACCTATCTTTTCGGCTTGTCTTTTGCCTTTGGCGCCTTTGTGGCCGGCATGCTCTTAAGCGAATCAGACTACGGATACCAGGCCCTGAGCGATATTATCCCCTTAAGGGATATCTTCAGCCTTCTTTTCTTTACTTCCGTGGGGATGCTGTTTGATCCCGGTTACCTCATTGCCAACTACCAGACGGTTCTGCTGCTTGTCGGGGTCATCATGACAGGAAAAGGACTTATCTTCGGCGCTTTGAGCAAGGCTTTCGGGTATCGCAATGTCATCCCCCTTGCAACAGCTTTGGGCCTTTCCCAGGTCGGCGAGTTTTCTTTTGTTCTGGCAAGGGTGGGCATCAGCTCCGGATCCATCACCATGGATTTTTATTCCCTCATCCTCACCACAACCATCCTCACCATGTTTCTCACCCCGTTTATCTCCGGGCTGACCGCACCGCTCTACTCCCTGCGGAACCGCTGGGGCAAACCCTATACCTTTCAGACCATCAATCTGCCGGAAGAGGGATTAAAGGACCACATAATCATCGCCGGCGGCGGCCGGGTCGGCAAACATATTGCCGATGTGCTTCAGCGTATCGGCGTCTGTTTTGTCATTCTGGAATTTGATTCCAGACGGGTTGAACAGCTAAAATCTTTAGGGTTTCCCATTATCTTCGGTGATGCGAGCCAGTCTGTCATCCTGGAAGCCGCACACATTGAAAGGGCAAGACTCCTTTTGATCACAACGCCTGCCATTGTTGTTGCAAGGGCCATTACAACGCTTGTGAAAAAAATGCACCCGGATCTCCACATTGTTGCACGGGCTGAGTCTCTGGACCAGATGAAAGGGTTTCATGACCAGGGTATATATCATATTGTTCAGCCTGAATTTGAGGCCGGTCTGGAGTTTACCCGCCAGGCCCTTCTTCATATTGATCTGCCCATTGAGAGAATCCAGCAGTTCACCGATGACGTCCGCCATGAACTTTACCGTCCCCTTTATGATCTGAAGACTGAATACCATGCCGTTGCCCAGCTCCAGAACAGCTCTCGGCTGTTCCGGCTTACCTGGATGACCATCCGGCCGGAGAGTTCCCTGGCCGGGAAAACCATTGCTCAGGCAAGGATCAGGACACTGACCGGCGCAACCCTTGCCGGTATCCTGCGGACTGGAACCCTTTTTTCAAACCCGGGCCCTGATTTTGTCCTGGAACCTTTTGATATGGCAGGGGTTCTGGGGCAAACCGGCCAGCTTGCCCTGTTTAAGGACCTGGCCGAGAAAAACCCTTTGGATATTTCCTTGACATAAATGAATGCCAGGGATATCAACACATATCATTAATACGGCAAGGGTATAAAAAGAAAACAATGGGATAAGGATATGGGTGTTCCGGTAAAAGGAAGTCTGATCAGAAAACAGATGATTCTCATGGGGGGTGACACCGTTGCCGCTCTGGGTATTTTAATTTTGTGGATAACAGTGGACCATGGATCTGCTCCTGGGGTTTTTTCAGGCTTATGGGGGATCGGATTTGTTCCCATCCTGATTTTCAGTTCATATATTTGTGAAGTGTACAATATCCGGCCCTGGCTTTTTAAAAAGGTCATGATCCGCTCTGCCGTTGCCAATTCAATTTCCCTTGCTGTGCTGGTTTTGCTGAACAAGGGTGCTTCAATCGGGTTTCATATGATTTTCGGGGTGTTGCTTTTCCTTGTATTTCAGATTCTCTGGCAGGCCTTTTATGAGTCGGCCAGCCAGTCGTCTTTTTTTTCAAAAAATACCCTGGTCATCGGTACAGGCCCGGCTGCAATGGAAGTTGAGCGGTTAATTAAAGCATCTCCCGGAAAACATGTGCTTTCAGGATACATTGCAACGGCCACGGATCCTGTGGCTGTGGAAGCAGACAAGATTGTCGGGAAAATGGATGATATTGTGTCCCTTTGCCGCAAGTATCAGGCACATTCCATTGTCATGGCCCTGACGGAACGGCGGGGTGGCCTGGACATTCAAAAACTTTTGTCCTGCAAGCTCATGGGGGTCAGGATTATTGATTATCCGAATTTTTATGAATCCATGACCGGAAAAATTCCTGTGGAAAGCATCAACCCGGGCTGGCTGGTTCAAAGCAACGGGTTTTTGATTACTCCCCTTATCCGTGCCATGAAACGGATATTTGATGTCGCCTTGTCCTCCCTGGTGCTTCTGATCACCCTGCCTTTTTTCCCTGTTCTTGTTATTATGATCAAATACAGATCACCAGGCCCTGTTTTTTATTTTCAGAAACGTGTGGGAAAAGAGGGTAAGGAATTTACCATTTATAAATTCAGAACCATGGGAACAGATGCGGAATCCAGAGGCGGTGTAACCTGGGCAAAGGAGAATGACCCCAGAGTGACCCGGTTCGGCCATCTTTTCAGAAAAACCCGGATTGATGAACTGCCGCAGCTTGTCAATGTTTTAAAAGGGGAGATGAGCTTTATCGGGCCAAGGCCGGAGCGTCCTGAATTTGTTGAAAAAATTTGTGAGATCACCCCCTATTATATGGAGCGGCATGCGGTCAAACCCGGGATTACCGGCTGGGCACAGGTCATGTACCCCTATGGGGCGTCTCTTGGAGATTCTGTAGAAAAACTGCGGTATGATCTCTACTACATCAATAATCTATCCGTGTTTCTTGAATTTTTGATTGTCTTTGAAACCATCAAGGTCATTTTGTTCAGAAGGGGGAGCAGGTAATATGGGCAAAAAAAAACAACACCCGATAGACTTCAGCCAGCGCCTTTTTATTGAGCTTGGCACAGCCCTGCTCATTGAAACCGGGAAAAAAGCCATGTCCAGCAAATTGATCGGCATGAAGGTGGGAGCCTATCTCATTGTGGATATTTCAGGTGCCGAGTCAGATATTGAAACCCTGCCAAAGGGTGAGAACGTCCAGGTCCGATATGTGAACCAGGATGATATTTTTCATTTTTCCAGCCGTATTCTCATTACCCTCAATCAGCCGGACAACCTGATATTTCTGCATTATCCCGACAAGGTGGAAAGCTGTAACATCAGAAGCCATAAAAGGGTTGACTGTTTCATGCAGATCCATGTGAAAAGCGGCGACCGTCAGGATACGGCAGTTATCACCAATATCAGTGCCAAAGGGTGTCTGTGCAGCATGGATCGGTTTCCGTCATGGGAAACTATCAACGGTCAAAAGATCGAACTTCTTTTTCCTTATGGCGACCGCGAGCTTCTTATGGTTTTGGCTGAGGTCAAAAGCACCCAGATCCAGGGAACACAAATCAAACTGGGGGTCCGGTTTATGGAAATGGAAGGGTATTCTCAATCTGTCCTTGCAACCCTTGTGCCCGCCATAAGATTTTAAGGGAGCCGATAGTTTACATGTCAAAAATAATAAAGCCACACCGGATAGAAATTACCGGGGCGGCTTTATTATTTTTAAGACCGGCGATTTTCAGGATTTATTTCATGGTCTGGAGCAGCCTGTAAAGGGTTCTGCCTGCAAGGATATCTCCGGAGATGACACCGACGACCTTATCGTCTTCCACAATGGGCATGGCAGAGATGTCGTGATTTTCAAGTTTCCGGATGCAGTCGATAATGCCGGTATCCGGGGTGGTGGTGATGACATCGGCCGTCATGACCTTTGTTAACGGGGCATCCATGGGCAGCTTGGAGGCCATGGCCTTTGTAATGTCCCAGTTGGTCACAATGCCGATGAGTTTGCCTTTTTCAGAGACCACATTCACGATGGGCACATGGGCCTCCACCAGGAGTTTTGCCGCATCGGTCACGCTCTTGTCCACTCCGATGGTGGGGGCATCTTCCATGATATCCCGTGCCGTTCTTGATTTTTCCATGGAAGCGATTCTCTGGACACTGATTTTTTCCGCAATCTCACAGGGAAGGCTGTCTGCATCTTTGCAAAGGCCGTCAATGAGTTCTTCCATATTCCTGCGGATAACGGTTTCAAGTTTTTCTACTGCGGCTTTTCTCCGGATTTCGGCAAGGGAGGCAAAATCATCCCTGTTTTTTTCAAGCCATCCTTCAATGGCAACGGGGTTGCCAAGAATTTCTTTTGGGATCAAAAGATGGTCCGGGGTCGGTACGATCCGCTCATGGGCCGCATAAATGACCCCGCCGGAGTTTACAAGATAGTCGGTTGCAATGAGAACGCCCTTGTCCCGGTATACGTGACGTTCCATTCGCCTTCGCTCGGCTTTTCGCTGCGGGTTCGGGGAATAGGTATTGGCCCCTTCCACAATGATCTGCCATTTGCCCATGCGGCTGGTGGTCATGGAGGGATTTGTAGAAGCATCCACATCCAGGTAGTTGAACAAAGGCGATGCCGGCACAAGACAGAAAGCCGATTCTGACAACAGGTTGTTGCTGGAATTGGAAAAAATTATTTTTTTCGATCCCGGCAGATCGCTGTGCATGATCTGGTCATGGAAATATTTCTGGGTGACGGCACCGAATTTTTTCCACATGTCAAAGAGTTCCTTCCAGGGAAGGCCCTCGCTGTTCAACAGATATCCGGTTTCATCGCTGATCCCCTTGATGATGGGGGCATGATCAGGATCATAATCATGGAATATTCTGGCCACATGGGCGCCTACAGCCCCGAATCCCTGGATGAGGACATCCATCTTTCCGGGTTTCGGGAGGATCATGCCTTTAAACTGGGGCAGCTGCCTGAGTTTGGGCAGATGTTCCAGCAGGGCTTTTGTGGCCACGACAATCCCGTTGGCAGCCCCGCCCAGCTCATCGATACGGTTTCCGCCCATGTCAGCCGGTTTGGAAACCACATTATTAAGTCCGTTTTCAATGGCAAAGGTTTTCATGTCTGCATCATTGGTGCCCACATCCGGGCCGGGGATATAAATATCCTTGTACCGGTTCAGAAGCTGTCCGAATCCTTTGATGATGGCATGCCTGTCG
>CAZUDE010000005.1:128246-212970 GCA_964619205.1 uncultured Desulfobacula sp.
AAGATTTTCGGGTTTTACGATACCGGATTTCCCACCGCCAAAGGGCAGGTCTGCGGCAGCATTTTTAAGGGTCATTCCCCGTGCCAGGTTGTGAATGACATCCGGTGTGACATCCGGCAGCATCCTTGTGCCGCCCATGGAGGGCTGTCCCATGGCAAGGTTGTCCACGACCAGATATCCGCCGATTTCAACAGGACTTTCCTCGTTCCACATGCAGGAAACAAGCCGGGGACCCAGACGGTCCACTTTTATTCCCAGACGCTTCAGACGGTCAACATCCAAGGGACCGAATTCAATAAACCGCAGAGGCCCATCTTTGATGAGCCGGTTCTTCCGGACATTCTCAGGCAGGGTATCACTCAGGAACTGATTCATTCTTGATGGAATCATGGTGTTTATCCTTGTAATCTTTTATTAATGTAAGTTTTTGGCCGCCACCACACCGATACCGGCCTTGATCAGGGCCTGGGCCGTCAGGTTCACGGAATTGTGTTTTTCCAGATAATTGTCCAACAGCTCTGCCATCAGGTTTTTTTCCAGGATGTCTTTTTTAGGGATAAAATAGTCGAAAATATCGGACGGATGATTTTTTGTTGCTTCAATTTCCGGTTCTCCGCCTTCATGCTTGGCTGAAATATTGGGGACTTCCTTTGCAATGGCCACAAGCTCCTCTCTCCTGTTATAGGGCTGGAGAACGATGGATTTGTATGTTTCGGTGATGTGGTGTTCAAACCGGACCTGTTTTTCAAGCCCGAGTTTTTTACGGATGACATTGGCCTCTCGGATGGTCACATTGTTGACGGAATTGGAAAGATTGAATCCTACAAGGGAGGTTGACCCATCCTGTCTTGCGAATAATCTTGCCGTCATAAGGGTCCACAGAATGAACCATGGATTGTCATTGCCTACAAATACGGAAATCTTGAATTCAATATCCACACCCAGCCGGTGCATGACATATCCCAGAAGGATGGTGCCGGGGTTGACATTCAATACCTGCTTGATGCCGTATGTGGTGAAATAGGTCAGGTATTCTTCAGCCCATTTCAGGGGATAGTGGTTTGGCTGGCCAATGCCGCCGAAAAAGCCGGAAAGGGTGGCCGGGCCTCCGGCCAGATGGATATTGCTGCCGTCGGTTCCCCTGGTGTCAAGGGATTCCACATAAGTGGCGCCGATGATCTGCATGGCCAGGGCCGTGGCCATGATATCGCCATTATCTTCGATCTGTTCGGCCATGTTCCGGACCCGGATGATTCGTCCGGGCATGAGCTCTTTTTTATCTATGGCCTGTTTTGCCTCGGCAATAAGCCAGGGGAAGAACTGCATGGCGCTGACTTCTAGTGTCACGGCATTGGAAAAATCAACACCTTTGACGCTGCCTTTTTCTTCAAGGATGGTTGAGCAATACGCATCCATTGACACAAATGCTTTTTTGTCCCTTTGCTCCATGAGCCATTCAAGGTCAGCCACATAGGGGGAATTCATGTCTTTCAGGCGCTGCATGAGGGTTTCAGGGTTTCTTGCCTGTTTTGCCTTTTCATTAATGGCATCAGCTCCGCCAAATTTTTCAATGAGCTTTATAAGGTCATTTACCTGTTTATTGTCCGAGTCTGTGAAAAGCTGATTTATGACGTCAATATCTTTTTGGTCAATTTTGAGCATGTCTTTTAGATCGGTCATGGGAAATTCCTTTCTTTTTATTGTAGTTTTTTGTTTTTCAATTGTTTATTTTTTCATCCGGGCCAGGAATTTTTCTTTTTCGCCGTCCATCATGTGATAGCAGTGCTGGTCCTCCGGAAACCGTCCTTCCCGGACATCGGCACAATAGGCTTTCATGGCATCGGTGATGATGGAAGCCACATCGCAGTACTTCTTGACAAATTTCGGGGTAAAGGCCTGGAACTGGCCGATGAGATCACTCACAATGAGAAGCTGACCATCACATTCCTTTCCGGCACCGATGGAGAAGACCGGGATGGCAAGGGTTTTTGAAATATACTGGGCAACTTCCGGGGGGACGGCTTCCACAAGGAGCATATGGGCACCGGCTTTTTCTACGGCAAGGGCGTCTTCAACCACCAGGGCCGCATCTTTTGCCGTTCTGCCCTGGGCTTTGTGACCTCCCAGAGCCCCTGAACTCTGGGGTGTGAGCCCGATATGGCCGATGACAACAATCCCGGCTTCCACAATGGATCTGATGCGCGAAGCCACCCTTGTCCCGCCTTCAAGCTTGACGGCATCCACGTCAGCTTCCTTGAGAAAACGGCCTGCATTTCTTACAGCATCTTCATCGGAGGCCTGGTAACTCATAAAGGGCATGTCACCGACCACAAAGGTATTGGGGGCGCCGCGCCGGACAGCATCACAATGTCCGATGCACTGCTCCATGGTAACGGGCACCGTGCCCTTATACCCATAGACACACATGCCAAGGGAGTCGCCCACCAGAATCATATCCAGGCCGGCAGTCTCTGCAAACTGAGCCGTGGGAAAATCATAGGATGTCAGCCAGGTGACTTTCTCACCGGTTTCCTTCATTTTGTAAAAATCGTGAATTGCTTTTTTTTTGGCCATTTTCTTCTCCTTATCACAATGATTAATAAAATATGCCTGTTTTGATATTGTTTAAACCTGCAATCATATCGGAGCTGCATCAATGGGCCATCCCTGATCGGGCTTGACCTCTGCATAGACAATAAAGGTTTCGATTTTTCCCATGCCGGGGATGGTGGCGAGCTTTTGTTTGATCAGGTCGCCAAGATCGCCTAGATCCGGGGCCACAACATGGAGGAGATAATCAAATCTTCCCGTGATATGATAGCAGGCGCGGACATTGGGGATCTTATTGATCTCACTTTCAAGAAGTTCAATGTCCTTTACCCTGTGCCTGTCGAGAGAAATACAGGCAAACCCCTGGGCTTTGAGCCCGATCTTTTCCGGGTCCACAACAGCCTGGTATCCTTTCAGGATTCCCTTTTCTTCAAGTTTTTTAACACGGTCAAGCATGGTGGAAGGGGCAAGCCCGGTTTCCTTTGCAAGGTCGCTGTTTTTTTTTCGGCCATCCTTCTGCAATGATTTCAGGGTGTGTCTGTCGATGTGATCCATAATGTCTCCCGCAGTAAATTTATTCTCAAACGATTTTATAAAATTAAATTCGTTAATTTGCTATTTATATCGAATAAAAATTTAAAGTCAAGCCCATTAATAAAATTATTTATTGAAAAATATAAAAAAATACCGAATTAAATTCGTAACCAATCTGTTGATATCGTGAATTCAGCACAGGGCAGCATATTTGACTGTTCGGAGAAAATAGGGTAGATGCACAGGGAATATACATAAGATACCTGACTCAGGGGAGAAAATAAAGGCGAATATCATGAGCGGCAGAAATAACGAACCTGAGATTAAGATCCTGGAAAGGATATATTTTTTTTACCATGAAGCTGTCGATAAGATGGGGTGGGTCTGCAAGGGGAAGTGCACTGCCTGCTGCACCTGCAATGTGACGTTGACCAGTCTTGAAGTCCGGTATTTGATCAAAGCTCTTACCTCTGAGGAAAAAAAAGATCTTCAGGGTCTGATACAGGCAAAGATTCCAGCCCGAAGATTTGTTCCCCGGATCACAACCAACGGATTTGCCCGTCATTGTCTGGAAAAAAAGGATCTCCCGGAAGAGGAAAACGACCCGTCCTGGGGACAGTGTCCCCTTCTTGAAAACGGTCTTTGCATAATATATAAGATGCGGCCCTTCGGGTGCAGAGCCCTTTTGTCGAAGAGTCTTTGCCAGGAGAGTGGATATGCTGAAATGCCGCCCTTGGTCATGACTTTGAATCAGCTTTTTTTGCAGATCATCGAGCATCTGGATCAGGGCGGGTTTTCCGGAAATCTTTGGGATATGCTCGCTTTTTTTTTGCAGGATGAGGCGCCGGTCTTGGGTTTGATATCCAATGAAAAGAAAAAGGGGGCTCCTGTTTTTATTCAAAACGAGAAGATTCCGGTCCTCATGGTCCCGCCGGAAGATCAACAGAAATTAAAACCGCTGGTCGATAAATTATTAAACCTGCTTTAAATCCGTTCTGAATTATTTAATGTTTTTTTCTTGAGAGACTTTTTATTAATGGTCATCATGAATCATCAACTCTTTATAGCGGCTTGACTTAATCGCAATAACTATATTATTAAACTTAATATATGAAAAAGTTTGAGTTTATCACAATCATGTTGAGGTAAGGCTATGAGCAAGAACATTGTTGAGAAAATCGATGATAAGGTGAAAATACGGACCGTCCTTGCAAGTGTGTCGGATAAAACCGGCCTGGAAAAATTTATTCACGGTCTTGTGGAAGTGAATCCCGATATCCTGATTCTGTCAACCGGCGGGACCTATTCTACGATAAAGGAAATCCTTGGTAAAAAAGCCGATACCTGCTTAAAACAGGTGTCTGATTATACCGGCCAGCCGGAAACCCAGGGCGGTCTCGTAAAAACCCTTGATTTTAAAATCTATCTGGGCCTTTTGACCGAAACCTATAACAATGCCCATCAAAACGACCTGAAGCGGACATCCGCCCTTGCTATTGACATGGTGGTGGTCAACCTCTACCCTTTCAGTGAAACCATAACCAGAAAAGGAGTCAGCCTCGAAGAGGCCCGAGGAAATATCGATATCGGCGGGCCGACCATGATCCGGGCTGCTGCCAAGAATTTCATCCGGGTGGCATCTGTTGTTGATCCCCTGTCCTATCCCGCCATCCTTGAGACGCTTAAGGCTGGAAAGGGAAGCCTGTCTCTAAAAGACAGGCTTGAGCTTGCCAAAAAAGCATTTGAGCATACCGCAGTTTATGACCGGGCCATAGCCGGTTATCTTGCCTCAAAACCATTCAGTGACGTCGAGTCCTGCTATATATCAGGAGAATAAGCCATGTCCAGAGATCTTAAGGAAATGTACAAGACCATTATGGATGATCATTTCACACCTCAGATGGAAATTTCATTCATTGACGGAAAAAAGCGTCAGACCCTTTATTATGAAAAGGTATCCTGGGTGATTGACGGGGTGAACAAAGGATTGCGGTACGGGGAGAACCCGGGCCAGGAAGCGGCACTGTACCGGCTTGTCAATGGGAATCTGGTTCTGGGAGATACCCGGACCATTGCGCCCGGCAAATACCTTGTGTCGGATATTGAATTGCTCCAGTCCGGCAAACATCCGGGCAAGACCAACCTCACGGATGCAGATAATGCCTTGAATATTCTCAGATATTTCACCGATACCCCCTGTGTGGTCATTGTCAAGCACAACAACCCCTGCGGCGCCGCCAGGGCAAAAAGCCTTGAAGAGGCCTATCACAAGGCCTATATGGCGGACCGGGTGGCGGCCTTTGGCGGTTGCATTGCCGTCAATAAAGCCCTCGACAGAGTGACGGCAGAGGCCATTGCCAACCAGTATGCCGAGGTTGTCGTGGCACCGGAATTTGAAGAAGGGGTCATGGGAATTCTGGAAAAAAGGAAAAATTTAAGGGTGATTCGGATCAATGCCATGGATAAACTGCAACAGTTTATCGGTCAGCGGGTGGTGGATTTTAAAAGCCTTATGGACGGGGGTCTGGTAACCCAGTGGTCTTTTGTCCCCGAGACCCTGTCAAAAAAGGATTTTGTTCTTGCTTCTACGGAGTATAAAGGGAAAACTTACACCGTCAACCGCGAACCCACACCCGGGGAGTATGACGATCTGCTTTTTGGATGGCTGGTGGAATCCGGTATTACTTCTAATTCAGTTATCTATGTTAAGGACAATGTGACCGTGGGGATCGGAACCGGAGAGCAGGACCGGGTGGGTGTGGCGGAAATTGCCGTGGATAAGGCCTACCGGAAACTGGCGGACCGATATTGCTTTGAGCGGTATGAAATTGCCTTTGCCGATCTGACGGACCAGGACAAAAGAGCTGAGATCGAAAAGGATGTAAGGGATTTAAAGGGCGGTCTCATTGGATCTGCAATGGTTTCAGACGCTTTTTTCCCCTTCAGGGATGGAATTGACGTGGGGCTTCGTCAGGGAGTCAAGGCTGTTGTTCAGCCTGGAGGGTCCCTGAATGATTACCAGTCCATTGACGCCTGTAATGAGAATGGTGCTACCATGGTTTATACCGGTCAGAGAAGTTTTAAACACTGATCTGAAGTCTTGAAATGATACCCGGCCGTTATATGAATAGAGAAAGCTGGTCTTTTCTTGCGTCGGCATGCTGGATGGTTACTTGGACAATGTCACCGTATTTGAGCCGGATACCGGCAGGGGTCAGTTTTGTTTCCAGCATGAATTCTTTTATCAGGATAAGATAGTAATCCCTGTGGCATTCCAGTACCAGGGATTCAAAGGACACCCCTTTTTTGGATTCCAGGTATTTGATGATCCAATATCGTTTTCTTGAGGCCTGGATGCGGCTTGTATTGGTCACTGCCGTTGAGATCGAGGATAGGATGGTTTCAAGGTCTGTTTTTGAATAGGGATCATGGTATCCGAATACGGCCTTGATCTGGCGCTGGGTTAAAAGATCATGATATCTTCGGATGGGTGAAGTCGCCGTGACATAGGCATTGACGCCTAAACCGGCATGGATTTCCGGGTCAGTGCCAATTACGGCCCGACTTAATTGCTTTCTCTGCATGAAATTTAATAGAAGAGAGGTTTCAATCCCTTTGAAAAGCCTTTGTTTGGGTTGGGCCTGGGATCTGAAAACAGCGGGTGTCTTATGGTTCGCCAGAAATTCAGCCATCAGGGAATTGGCAAGTATCATCAGTTCCGAGATCAGCATTCGCGATGAATTTTCCCTGTCTATTTTTGAATACCCGATTTCCCTGTTTTCCTCCACCCAGACATTGACTTCAGGAAGCGTAATCTGAATCGCACCGGCCTTGATTCTCTTTTCTCTTAGCTGCAGGGCCATTCTGTAAAGTGTTGTAATGGGATCATTCTTACCATTCAAGAGATTGGCTTCAGTATAGGAGAGCTTCTGGTGGATTTTGATAATACTGGGGATAATTTCATACCCCTGGATTTCAAAGAACCGATTCATCCGCACAAGGGTGCTGATACCGGGTCTTAGTTCTCCTTCCTTCAGGCTGCACAGATCTTCGGAAAGACGTGGCGGGATCATGGGAAGCCTGTCATCTGGCATATAAATGGAGCTGGCCCTTTCCCTTGCGGAGAGATCAATGGGATCGCCGCTTTTGATATAGGCATCCACATCAATAATATGAATTCCCAGACGGTAACCTGTTTCAGTATTCTCAAGGCTGACGGCGTCGTCAAAATCAAGGGTGGATTGACCGTCAATGGTGATAAGGGGAAGATGGGTCAAATCTTTTCTTAGAGGGTCATCCATAAAATTGATTGGGGTTGTGATGAGGGTCTGTTCCTGCTTCAGGACTTCATTTGAAAAAACGGTTGGAATCTTAAGGGAAAGAAGGTGAATGTTTTCATCCTGATGCCAGAGCCCGGCTCTGACAAAGAGATGAAAGAGCTGTTCCGATGAATGCAAGGAAGATTTTTTAATAATCTGTTTTGCCGTCTGAGCATGTTCAGACTCATTCCCAAAAAGGTAATAGGATTTGAGTATGTCAATGACGGCTTGATCAATGGCAGTGCTGCTCCCGTTTTTCTGATTCAGGATATCATTGATCCAGGCTGCCCCGTTCTGAATTCTAAGTTCTTTTTTTTCAGCTTCCCTCAGCTGTCTTTTTTTCCCTTCAACCTGTTCGGCTGAATAGGGGACAAAAAGCATCTGGTTGAATTTGAAATAGAGCCGGTCGTGGAAAAATGCCCGGATGACGGCTGCTTCATGATCTGAGGTCAGGGGAGGGTCAAAGCAGAAAAGGGTCATGGTGGACAATTCAATATCTTCAGATTCTTCATGCAGGATTTCCCATAATTCCTGAATATTTATGGTTTCGGATAGTTTTTTTCTGTTCTCTGTGAGTTGTTTCAGATGATTGACAATTGATTCCCTTGACAGAGTTGTGTCAAGGCGAATCTGTGATATATGGGACAACCGGTTCTCAGAAAAATTGACCTCCCGGTTATACTCATTAAGCAATCTGAGTTTTCCTTGTTTTTCCTGCAAGATGACGGCAGAAACAATTTTCTGCTGATCTATGTATTCCACAATGTTCCCTGTATTCATGACAGAGACAATATCAGGAAGGGGGGAGGTTGTCAAATGAACTAAGGGTCCTAAAACCTTGAAAATTAAAGTGAGATGCAATAGAATGATGCCATGTGAATATGGAAAGAAAAGGAAAATTTTTTTGAACAAAAAAAATAAACACAAGCTGCCGATTTTTAATTCGGACGAGGATTTTATAAAAGCCTTTGGAGGACAGGATAGGAAAAGTGAAAAACAAAAAAATAGAATTCGTGGCACCGATCCGGTTGGGCGGATAGACAATAACATTGAGAATGTAAATGATTCGGAAGAAGATTTTGAAACATTATTAGAAGAATCTTTTCAAAAAAGGAGAACTCAACTCTTAAAAAAGGCATCCCCTGTACCTCTTGAAAAAAGGCTTAAACGCTATCCACCGCCTGAAAAAATACTGGATTTGCATGGATATAACGCCCTGGGGGCCGAGATGAGATCAAAATCGTTTATTCACAGCTGCAAGCTGCAGGGATTTTTTACCGTTAGAATTATTGTCGGAAAAGGTCGCCATTCAGATGAGGGGGCGGCGGTCTTGCCCGATATCGTGGAAGATGTGGCAAAGGAAATGAAAAAACAGGGTCTGGTGATCGGGTTTGAATGGGAGAATAAAATTAAATCAAAAAGCGGGGCATTGATAATTTATCTGAAACAGTTTGAACGGTTTGACGGGTAGTTTTATTTATTAAGCTGATATTGGCGGACTGCTTTATTATGCTCTTCATAGGTTTCTGAAAAATAATGGGTGGTATCTTTTTTTGAAACAAAATAAAGATATCTGGATTTTGCCGGATGCAGAGCAGCCTGAAGGGACAGGGAACCTGGATTTGCTATGGGGCCTGGTGGAAGCCCTGTGATCTGGTAAGTGTTATAAGGCGTGATTGTCTGAAGATGGATTTTTTTAATATTTCCGTCAAAATCCTTTATGCCGTATATGACGGTGGGATCGCTTTCAAGTCTCATATTTTTTTTCAGGCGGTTATGGAAGACAGATGAAATCAGTGGCCGCTCAGAGGCATCCCCGGTTTCTTTTTCAATGATGGAGGCAAGGGTGAGGATTTCATGGACGGAGAATCCAAGCTCTTTGGATCTTTGTCTCCGGTCTTCAGTAAAAACCGATTGAAAATGCTTTATCATGGTGGTGATGATATCTTCACAAGTGTTCTGTTTTGAAAAAAAATAAGTGTCCGGGAAAAGATAGCCTTCAAGGGAAGCGGCCTGGACTCCAAGTTTTTTGATCAATGAAAGATTGTAACACAGATCTATGAAGATTTTTTGGTCGCAGAAGTTCTCCTTTTCAACCAGGACAGCGATTTCCCTTATGTTAAGCCCTTCAGGGATGGTTAGTCTGTATAGCTTTACCTTTCCTTTAATAAAGATATCAAGAACCTCTTCCGGGGTTTTGGACGCGGATAAAAGATATTCTCCTGCCTGGATTTTCTTGCCAGCCTTTTTAAGTTTGGCATATATGGAAAAATAGAGTTTGCTTGAGATTATTTGTTCTTTCTCAAGGTGCTCTGCAATGGTAGTAAGGCTCTGACCCGGCAGAACAGTGATGGTTTTTTGAGGGGCCTCTGTCTTTAAGGGTTTTTTTATAAAAGAGGAGATATCAAAAAAGATGTAGATGCCGACGCCAAGGTCGAGGATTAAAAGACTGATTGCAGTAATTACAAATGTTTTTAATCGATTTTTCATCCTGGCCTGCTCTAAAAAAGGCTGAAGGGTATCTTGTGCAGATACCCTTCAGTCCATATCCGTTTTCATATTAAAGAATCAGTGTCAACCCGCCTTTTGGGCCAGAGGGAAATCCGTGTCCGGGTTATAGCATATCCTGCAGCAGTTAAGACATCTTTCTGCTTCTTTATGGGCATCTGCCTCAGGTAGAACAAGATCAACTTCAACAAAAGAGTCAAGTCTTTCATTTACATGAAGTTCCGGCATTTTGGCCCTGGGGGTTTTCTTTACACCGTCAACTTTTGTAAAAATGGATTCATGAATCCGTTTTTTCTGAAGTGAATCCTTCACCGGTTCAACCGCCTCTCCTTTTAGGAAGAGATCAATGGAACGGGCAGCGCGTCTTCCGCCACCAATGGCATCTACGACTAGTGACGGTCCAGTGGCTGCATCCCCGGCAGTAAAGATATAGGGAATAGAGGCCTGAAGGGTGGCGGGATCATTATCAATGGTGTTCCACCGGGTCAGTTCAAGCTCCTTCATCCTGGGCTGAGGATCCTGGTTTTTGAAAGACGCATCCGGGGACTGACCGATGGCCGAAATCACCATGTCCACTGCAAGCAGGGTCTCAGACCCTTCAACCGGTTCCGGACGGCGCCGGCCACTGGCATCGGGTTCACCCAGCTGCATCCTAAGATATTCAAGATGGGTGACCTTGTTTTTATCATCACCGATCACCCGGGTGGGGGCAGCCAGGAAGACAAATTCAATGCCTTCATGCTCAGATGCAACAATTTCAACTTCATTGGCCGGCATTTCTTTTCGGGTTCTTCTGTAAACCATGTAAACTTTATCAAGGCCCAGCCTGAGGAGAGTTCTGGCGCAGTCCACCGCTGTATTGCCACCGCCGACAACAGCTGCGGTTCGACCTAGTTTTATTTTTTCACCGCCGGAAATTCTCTGTAAAAAATTAATACCGGTAAAGCAGCCGTCGAGGGCTTCCCCTTCAATCCCCAGGGAGAAATCTTCCCAGGCCCCAACACCAAGGAAAACGGCATTATAGCCGGATGCCATTAATGAGCCGAGACCGAAATCCACACCAAATTTGACATGACAGAAAGATTTGATCCCAAGATCCAGGATACCCTGGATTTCCCAGTCCAAAACTTTTTTCGGAAGTCTGTATTCAGGAATTCCATATCGAAGCATGCCGCCGAGCTTGGGCATGGCCTCAAAAATATCCACCTTGTGGCCAATTCGCCTCAGGAAAAATGCACAGGATAACCCGGAGGGTCCGCCGCCGACAACGGCAATCTTTTTTCCGGTATCCGGGGCACATTTTATGGGTATCCGGGAACCGGAATTCATTTCATAATCAGCCACAAAGCGTTTCAGCTGGTTAATGGAAACCGGCTCATCCTCAATTCCTCTTCTGCACTCATTCTCACAGGGATGGGGACAGACCCTGCCGCAGGCAAGGGGAAGGGGGTTTCTCAGACGGATGGTCTGAACCGCTTCCTTATATTTACCCTCCCTGAGCTGATTGATATAGCGGGGGATATTGATTTCAGCAGGGCAGGTCTGGGCACAGGGCGCAAGGGGATCATGTTTTTGATTAAATTTCATGATTCTTTCGGAAAGGGTTTTAACCTCAATGATGTTTTTGGGACAGGCTTTCTGACAGGCACCACACCCCACACATTTATCATCATCTACTACGGGATGTCCTTTGGGGCCCATGAAAACGGCATCAAACTGGCAGGCTTTTACACAGTCTCCCAGACCTATGCAGCCTACACCGCAGACACGTTTGCCTCCAAAGACAACAGACATGGCCTTGCAGGAGGAAACTCCCATGTAATGGTATTTGTCTGCAGCCCTGAAGCCGCCTTCACACATATTATAGGATAAAGGTGCTTCTGCATTACCGACTTCCACACCCATGACTTTTGCCACTGCCTCAACCCCGTCTTTGCCGGAAACAATGCAAAGACTTGCAGGTTCTTTTCCGGAGACAATGGCGGCAGCAGCAGCAGAACATCCTGCATAGCCGCATCCGCCGCAGTTTGCACCGGCGAGGAAGTTTTCAACCATGGCAATTCTGGGATCTTCATAGACATAAAAAATTTTGGAAGCAAGACTGAGGACAATACCGCATACCGCACCGATGCCTAACATTAACAATAGAGCTGTCATAGTATCACCTTATAATTATAAACGTCCGGTATCATTGATCTGTAACACCAGAGAATTATTCCAATTTCAAGTTAAACCATTCCCTTGAACGACATGAAGGTCATGGCAATTATCCCTGCTGTAATTAAGCCGATAGAGGTATCCTGCAAGGGTTTTGGGACTCTTGCCAAAAGGATTCTCTCCCGGACGCCTGCAAACAGGATCAGGGCAAGGCCGAAACCGGCAGCATAGGAAAAGGAAGTCACAAGCGCTTCAATAAATGTATATTCTTCCTTGATATTGATGAGGCATACGCCCATAACTGCGCAATTGGTAGTAATCAGCGGCAGAAAAATGCCGAGGCCTGCATACAAAGCCGGGATGCTTTTTTTTAAAAACATTTCCACAAACTGGACCAGGGCGGCAATGACCAGAATAAAGGAAAGCGTCTGCAGGTATTCAACATTCAGAGTTTTTAACATGTATTCATTTACAATCCATGTAATGCCCCCGGCCAGGACCAGAACAAAAATAACCGCCATGGACATACCGATTGCAGTTTCCATTTTTTTTGAGGTCCCGAGAAAAGGACAGTTACCCAGATACTGGGCCAGGAGAATATTGTTGATAAATATGCAGCTGATGACAAGTACGAATAGATCACCCATAATATTGTCTCCTTATTATTTTTTCCCGATAAGGTTCATCAGGCAGAGCATCAGACCAAGGCCCACAAAAGCGCCGGGGGCTTCCAAGAGGAATCCAAAGGGAAGAAACCCCGGGCCCATTTGGAAAACCGGTGTTCCGCCCCAGATGGTCAGGGTTCCGTTTCCAAGAAGTTCTCTTACTGCACCGAGAGCAGCCAGGGAAAGTGTAAATCCAAGCCCGATGCCAAGACCGTCGGCGATGGAGAGAAGAGGGCCGTTTTTGTTTGCAAAGGCCTCTGCTCGGCCAAGAACGATACAGTTTACAACAATAAGCGGGATAAAGATGCCTAATTTCAGAAACAATTCATAGGTATAGGCCTGCATCATCAGTTCCGTAATCGTTACAAAAGTTGCAACAATAACAATATAGCAGGCTATTCTGACCTTTGACGGAATAATATTTCTGAGAAGGGATATCAGCAGATTTGAGAAAACCAGAACAAAGGTGGTTGCAATGCCCATCCCGATTCCATTTTCCACGGATTTGGTTACCGCAAGGGTGGGACAGAGCCCCAGAACCAGTCTGAAAGGAGGAATTTCAGCCCAGAGTCCTTTGGTAAATTCTTTTGCTAAGGATTGTGCCATTTTATATGTTCTCCTAAAAAATTTGCTTTAGTTCATCTGTTTGACGATTTCAGGTTTTAGTTTCTGATAGATTTCCTTTGCCTGGTTTGCGGCAATACTGACGGCTTTTGAAGTTACCGTTGCCCCGGACATGGCATCAATGGAACCGCCGTCTGCTTTAACGGCAAAATTTGTGTCCAGCCCTTTTCCTGAAAACTGAGATACAAATGAAGGATTATCTTTGGCCCTTGATCCGATACCCGGGGTTTCGGAATGTGTCGTAACTCTTACCTCAACGACAGTATCGGTATCCACGTTGATCCCCACCATGAGCCCGACGGCCCCACCAAAACCTGTGCCTTTTGTCTCAAAGGCAACTGCTTTTGAACCATTGGAAAGCTTGCCCGGGAAAACCTGCAATTCAACACCATCATTATCAACTATAAATCTTTCTGCCAGGGGGTCGTTGGTGGTTTCCGGGAAAATACTTTTAATGGCCGGGGCTTTCTGAAATTTTAAAACCTGGTTTTCAATCTGGACTTCGGTTTTTGACTTTACCGTTGCCAGGAGTCCGCCTGAAAAGGCTGTCAAAACTGTTAAAACAACAACCATATTAATCATTTCACGCATGGTTCACACCCCTTCCCAAAGCTTTTGGTCTGATGGTATCAATGAGAGGGTTCACAAGATTCAATAACAGAATACCCAAGACCGTGCCATCTTCATAAACACCAATGTTTCTCATGAGGATGATGATGCCCGCGGCACAGAATCCGAAAATCATCATGGGAATCCTGTTGACCGGGGAGGATGAATTTTCTGTAGCCAGAAAGAAGGCGCCGAAAAGCGTATAGCCTGAAAAAAGATGGATCATGGGACCGGCATATTTGTCTGGGTCTGACAGGTTGAAACAAAAGGCTGTGAAAACAATCCCGACAATAAATGAAACCGGTATTTCCCACCGGATAAATCCTCTTAAGATTAGGTATACGCCGCCGATGATCAGGCCGAGTCCAAAAGTGGTGCCGAGAGCGCCGACCTGTTTTCCCATGATAAGGTCACTTATCGGGAAAAGATCGGAGACTGCAAGGGCTCCTTTGGCTTTTACAGCTGCCAGGGGGGCAAGGGCAGTGAAATTGAAGTCATAATTGACATAGGCTGCATCAAAATCAAGAAGGGTTTTCCATGAAAGCGCTAAAATGGCCATTCCGATAAGGGTTGGATTAAACGGGTTGGCGCCGATGCCGCCGAATATCATTTTTCCGATGACAACGCCCAGGAATGTTCCGGTTATAACCAGCCACCAGGGCGCTGTGGCCGGAAGCATCATTCCCAGAAAGAGTCCGATGACAGCGGAGTCCAGGTCATGGATGGATGCTTTTTTTTGGGAAGCAAGCGTTACGATGAATTCCCAGGCCATGGCGCTTGAAAGAGACAGGGCAAGAACCCCCAGCGCAGGGGGGCCAAACTGAAAAAGACTGAAGATGACAGCCGGAAGAGCGGCAATCATCAAATTCAGGTTTGTCTTAAACAGACTGTCTCCATCATGCCAGAAAGGCGCATGGGATACTATTAATTTATTGTTATTCATTGGCAGTCTCCACTCTAAACATCTGCATTAAGTTTTAACAGTTCGTGTTTCCCGAGCCGTATATACTGATAGATGGGTATCCTTGCGGTACATACATAAGCACAAAGACCACATTCGATACAGGATAAAAGATCATACCTGTCTGCTGCATCCTGATAAAGATCCGCTTCAAGGTAACGGACCAGGATATTGACCGGTATCTGAACAGGGCAGATCCGGATGCATTTGCCGCAGTTTACGCAGGGGTTGTCGGATAATTCAGGGATGATATCCCTGTCCTGAATGATGACGGTATCCATATCCGGCTGAACCGGGTGATGCACGGTATAGGTTGAAAATCCCTTCATGGGTCCGCCGATGATCATTCTGTCCCTTTCATTGACATGGATGCTGAAGGTATTGAATACCCTTCGAAGCGGTGTTCCAATGGTGGCTGTAACCCGATAGGGAGTTCCCTGTTTGCCGATTATGGTCAGGATTTTTTCATGGCAGGCTGTTTTTGTTTTGTATGCCCGCGCAAGGGATACTGCAGCCTCGGCTGTAATAAAACAGATGCCCATGTCTTCGGGTGTTTTTCCCGCCGGCAGAATAATGTTCAGATGATCCTTCATGACCATTGCCGGAAGGTTGGAAGGATATATCAAGGATGTCCTGAATACCTGGATTGTATCTATTTCGCCCTTAAAATTAAGACCTTCCGGGATTGTAATACAGAATTTGAGAACATTGGTGATCCGTCGTAATACCTGAATGCCTTCTTTTATCTCATCCATGAATTTCAGTGCAATATATTGCTGGGTGGTGGATAATAGATCCGTATCTGCACAGGTGATAACAATGGTGTTGATTTTAATGTCGGGATCTGCAAGAGTTTTCAGCGGCGGGGCCCCCGGCAGTGTTCTTAAGTATTCATCTGCTGAAGCTATATTGTCTTTCAGTTCATATTTGGCAGCTTCGGTCCCGGCTGTCAGGCCTGGATCGGTATTGATGACAAGATAGGAGGAAGTGTTGCCGAAATCATCTGAATACGTGTCTATGATCTTTATCGTGCCTGCCACAGGAGAAATGGTATATTCCTTACTGTCTTTGTAAAGATATAGTTTCCCCCCTTTTTCAACCTTATCCCCTTTTTTGATAAAGGTTTCCCTGGCATCATCAATGGGCTCATGCAACAGCAGAATAAGGCTGGAAGGCAAAGGTATGGGTTTTGGCTCTTTGGGATCAGGCTCCGGATTATTATATCCGATCCTTGGTTTGGTTAATGCGAAAAAAGGTCGTTTAATCATAATGAAGTCCTTGTTTTGTAAAAAACTTTGTCCATTTAATTATAGATAATAGGGGTCTTACAAATTTATCAGCTATAATGAATGACATGAATTACATTCTACCGGACCTGAGCCACGTTCTTCATGGCAGCCCTTGCATTGAGAATGAAATGCATCAGCTCTCGACGGCATGCTTTCATCACCCGTATCTTCATGACACTGACTGCAGTTGTAGGTTCCATCATCGTTATGATGGCAGTCTATGCAATCCAGAGAGTAATTGCCTATGTGTCCGGAATGGGTGAATAAAACCTTGCCGCCTTTGTTCTGAAACATCAAACGTATCGGTTCTTCAGGCGCAGGGGGAGCAAAAGAAGCGTAGCAGATGATTCCTGTAATCAGGAAGATGACCATCATCAGTATCGCTATTTTTAGGTCTCGTTGTGATGTCATAATACTTCTCTCTTATCTAAAGGGTTAGAGTTCACTCGACAAACCCACAACTAGGGTGCGTATATATTATATTGTAGCTATGTTGGCAAGGGGAAAAATAATATTTTCAGGATAGGGAACAACCATCTGGAATGACGGTTGATTTTTTTCTGACGAGGAAAGGTTTGTAGATTTCATTGGTTGAAAGTGCCTGGCTTTTTTTCCGGATAATGAAAAAAGCAGCGCAAAAAAAAATGATTCCCGTGACAAGGGATAGAAAGGAAGGGTTCATATGGAAAGAAGGCGCAATGCTGTTGCCGAGCAAGGCCCCCACAATCAAAAGAATAACCGGGAATACATATAACAGGAAGGTGATCACCAGCAAGGGCTTTGTTTCAAGCCCGATGACAACCTGGTCGCCTTTTTTCACATTCAGGGTATTCTTAACCGACACGATCATTTCCTTCTGGCCATGGTGGGATGTCCCGCAACTGTCTTTTGAAGAGCAGGATTCGCAGCTGCCGGACCTTATTGTCCTGACCCAGGCAAGGGATGAATTTACATCGGTTACAATACCATTTTCAGTTATCATGAATAGGGATGCTTTTTATCAGGCCACGATATTTACAATCTGGCTGGCTTCATATGCTTTTGCTGCACTCTGTGTGCTCTGATCAACAGGAGGTGTTTGCTGTTTAGCCGATGGCTCCTGTTTTTTTTCTAAAGCCCTTTTTTGCTGCGCTTCCTCTGTGATGGTAACTTCAAAGGCTTTTTGAGCAACGCTGGAATTTTCTTTTGTCAGCAAGGTTCTTGATGCTTCGGTATTCTGGTTTTGGAGCAGGGGTTGATCAACCGGCGGATTTGTATTTGGAGCGCTTGTGTATGCTGAAAGCCCTCTTAAGCTGTTAATATCCATGATTTTTCCTCCCTGATATCAATGTCTGTTGTTTGTATTTTAAAGGATAAACCTGTTGTTTATGTATGTCAATTTTTTTAATTGTTTTTAATTGTTTTTTCTTGACAAAAAAAAAGGACTGATATACTCTCTCGTGGTCCTTGAAAAAGGCGATGCTCCCCAGTAGCTCAGTTGGCAGAGCAATTGGCTGTTAACCAATGGGTCCGCGGTTCAAGTCCGTGCTGGGGAGCCAACCCAAATAATGCAAATCCCGATAAGAAGCCTTATCGGGATTTTTTATTGCCAAACACTGACCCTTTTTTAAAAATATAAACTTTACCGTTGATCGAGTTCGGACAGAAATGTCTTGAATTCAATGCTGTAGATATAAAGCAGTACCAGGGCAAGACCGAACAACAACGGGCCATAAAGCAATCCCAGGAGACCGAAGCTGTTGATCCCCCCCAGGATGGAAAAAAAGATCAGCAGCGTATTCATCTCCGACCCATTCTGCATGAAAAGAGGGCGAACGAAATTATCGATTCCGCCCACGACTATGGCACACCAGAGTGCCAGGAAAAGGGATAACCAGAGGCTTCCGGAAACAACAAGATAAAGGGTTGCCGGAATCCAGATCAGAGCTGTTCCCACCATGGGAATCAGGGAGGCAAAGGCCATAACCATACCCCAGAAAAGACCTGGAAGGCCGCAAATGTAAAAGGCTATTCCCCCTGCGATTCCCTGGGCCAGGGCCGTGACAAAGGTCCCAAGCAGTGCTGATTTGGTAATTTCCTTGATTTTTCCGATGATCTGAATCTCCTGGCTGTGTGTCAGGGGAGTGAGGTGTAAAATACGGTTCAATATCCGGGTTTCATCCCTGATCAGAAAGAAAAATGTAAAAATCATCAGGCAGAAATTACCGATCAGGGAACCGATATTTCCAACCAGATGGCCGCCCTGGTTTAAAATAGCTTTTCCTATTTTGGCTGTTGTGTCCATCACCAGTTTGTCTACCTTGATATTTGTGAGGTTCAAATCCGGAAATACCTTTTGGATATCCGGAAGGTATTGATTGATCCATCCATATAGTTTGATGGTAAGGGGATGTTCCATGATGACCCTGTATTTACCGGCCGCTATCCAGTCGTACATGGCATTAAATGAAGAAGCGCCTTGCTGGATCATCGATAACAGGAGGAACAACAGTGGAATGACGACTACGGTGGTGAGCAGAAGGCAGGAGACAAGGGCCGAGATGTTTTTCCGGTTGCCCAGATAATTATCGATCCGCCGGTGAAAAGGGCTTGCCGCAAAAGAAAGAATCGTGGCCAGCAGGATGGTATGTATATAAGGCCGAATGATGGAGAAACAGCCCAGAAAAACAAGGGCAATGAGAAAAAAAAGAAAATAATGGGTGTTCATGTTAAAAGGTTGATCCTCTTTCCTTTGCGCTTGGTTTCTCTTGATGGAGGGCGATTTGAGAGGCGGCAGATCTCTTGGCAGAGGGTCAGCTTTTTTTTCCGAATTTTTAAGGTTATGTATTTTTTTACTTCTTGCCATAAGGTTTCAATCCTCGATTATAATGCATCAGCTTTTTATCCATTTGTGAAACATGAGCAGGATCAGATAAACCGTCCCGCTCAATATGATGATGGTGGGACCGCTGGAAAGGCTGAACGAATAGCTTAGCAATAGGCCGGAAGAGGTGAAAAAAGCACACAGCAGGATTGAAAAAACCATCATCTGCCAGAGCCTTTTTGCAAAAAAAGAAGCAATGGCCGGAGGGATGGTTAAAAGGGCGATGACCAGGACGATCCCCACGATTCTGACCAAAAGAACCACGGTAAGTGAAGTCAGAATCAGGAGCAGAAGATAAAAAAAAGTGGTGTTGATTCCTCTTAAAGACATGAATTCACTGTCATAGCAGACACTGAAAAACCGGTTGAAAAAAAGAATGCTGAGGCCAAGAACCAAGGCATCCAGGCAGCCGACAAAAATAAGGTCTTTTTTTGAAATCAGGAGGATGTCACCGAAGAGGTAAGACGAAAGGTTGAAATAGCCGGCTGTTCTGTCGATGAAAAGAATACCGGCAGCCATGCCTAAAGCCCAGAGCGTCCCGATGATGGTATCTTCCCTTTCTTTTGCATGAAGGCTGACAAGGCCTATGATGACCGCAGAGATGACTGCCGCAAGCGCTGCACCGAGGATGGGTTCAAACCAGATAAGCCCGACATTGACCTGAAGAAAAATGGCAAGCCCGATGCCGCCGAACACGGAATGGGAAATGGCGCCGGCAAGGTATCCGATTCTTTTAATGGTCACAAAGGTGCCGATGATGCCAAAGGAAATTGAGGCAAGACCGCCCATGATCAGGGCATATCTTAAAAACAGATTGTCCGGATCAAGGAGGGCATGAATTGCGTCAATCATGACAGTGACCTTCTTCGCTGCACCGGTGATCATGACGAACCATCTTCAGGTCTCCATGATAAATGTCCTGGATCAGCATTCCGTTCATCAGAGTGGTAGGGTGGATTACCACTTTACGGTTTACGCAGATGACGCTTTTAACATATTTTGAAACAAATCCAAGGTCGTGGGAAACAACGAGTATTGTCATTTTATCGTTCAAGGTCTGAAGAATGGAAAAAAGATTGACTTCTGTTTCATGATCCACATTGGCTGTGGGTTCGTCCAGCAGAAGAATTTCAGGGCGGCTGCAAAGCGCCCTGGCAATTAGAATCCGTTGCTTCTGACCCCCGGAAAGCGCGTTGAATCCAGTTTTTGCAAAGTTGGTCATGCCTACTTCATCTATGGCGGACAAAGCTTCAGCCCGGTCTTTTTTTGAAAACCAGAGAGATGTTCCGGTAAGCCTTCCCATCAGCACCACATCCATGACGGTTGCCGGAAAGTCCATGTCCAGATGGGCATACTGGGGCATATACCCTATTTGCTGTCTGACATTGTCGGGTGGTTTCCCGAAAATGCTGATTTTCCCTTTGTCTGGTTTGAGCAGGCCGAGGATAAGTTTTAAAAGAGTGGTTTTGCCGCCGCCGTTGGGACCGACAATACTTGCGAATTCCCCTTTGTGAATAAACAGGGTCACATCTTCCAGGATATGGGCCTGTTTGTAGGCAAACGAGACATTTTCCAGTATAATATCGTGGTCGGTTTCCATAAAGTTTCAATTTTATAACATTTTTGCTCCGGTTTCGGCAACTATTTTCATCTGCCCAATCTATTAATGCTTGACAGACAAACCCTTACAAGAATAATGTTCCCCATTAAGGGGACGAGTATAACCAAAAGGCATTTGCATGCTGATACAACAGAGGCTATATCATACAGGACGATTGATTTGGAAGACAACAGCAAATACAAAATTTTGACGATTGATGATGAAGTCTATATCCGGCAGAGCATCAGAACCTATCTTGAAGATTATGATTTTACAGTTTTTGAAGCGGAAAACGGAAAAAAAGGGATTGAGGTTTTTGACCGGGAGCACCCGGACCTGGTTCTGCTTGATTTAAGAATGCCGGAAATGGACGGACTCCAGGTTCTGGAACTTCTGCGGAACAAAGCCCCGGATATCCCGCTGGTGGTTGCTTCGGGGACAGGAAATATATCTGCTGTGGTTGAAGCACTCCACCTGGGGGCATGGGATTATATCCTGAAACCCATTGAAGATCTGAGTGTTTTATACCACTCCATCCAAAAATGTTTAAAGGAAAGCCAGCTTAAAAAAGAAAATAAACAATATCAGGAGCAGCTCGAAGAACTTGTCATCAAAAGGACACAGGAACTCCAGAAGAGCGAAGAACGTTACAAGGCTATTTTTGAGTATACCGGCACCGCCGCCATCATCATTGAACCGGATGATACCATTTCCATGGTGAATTCAAAATTTGCAGAGCTTGCCGGCATGGCGCGCCAGGATATTGTGGATAAAAAAAAATGGTGTGACTTTGTTGCGCCAGGCGATATTGATGTCATGCGAAATTATTTTTCAGCCCGGGTGAATCTTAAAACAGAAAATTATGCGCCCATGCAGTATGAAATCAAATTCAGAGGCAATGGCGGAGAAAAAAGATATGTCTATGTCAGCCTGGGGGTTATTCCCGGAACTGATAAGTCAGTTGTTTCGCTTTTGGACGTGACGGAAAAGAAAAAAGCCGAGCAAAGGTGGCTAAGCCTTGAAAACCAGCTCAGAAAAGCCCAGAAAATGGAAGCCATCGGAACTTTGGCCGGGGGAATCGCCCATGATCTGAACAATATCCTGAGCCCGGTTCTCGGGTATGCCGACATGATCATGAGATCTTCCGCCCCATCCACAACCGTATTTCAACGCAGCGAGAAAATTCAAAAAGCAGCCTTGAGGGCAGCCGATCTGGTGAGCCAGGTATTGTCTTTCAACCGCAGGAATCAGGAAGAAAAACGCATCATCCGGATTCATCCGGTAACAAAAGAGGTCATAAAACTTCTAAAGGGGTCCATTCCCTCAACCATCACCATTGTGGACAATATTGACAGGACCTGCGGATCAGTGGAGGCAGACCCGACCCAGATCCACCAGGTCATCATGAATCTGTGCACCAATGCATATCATGCAATGGAAGAAAAAGGCGGCACTCTTACCGTGAGCTTGAATGAGGTGACGCTCACCACCTCGGATATTGTGGAATCTGCATGCCCGGAGTGCAGTGCAGGGCAATACCTTGCTGTTGAAATATCAGACACCGGCTGCGGTATGACCGAAGATATTATGGAAAGGATGTTCGATCCTTATTTTTCTACCAAGGAAGAAGGAAAGGGGACGGGCCTGGGTCTTGCGACGGTTTACGGTATTGTGAAATCCTGCAAGGGTATTATCCGGGTAAAAAGTGAAGTGAATAGAGGAACCGCCTTCACTGTTCTTCTGCCGGTTGTCAGTAAGGGCAACACTGCTGAGAACGGGGAAACCATCCGTCAGGCTCAAAAAATCGGTTCAGGAGAAAGGCTTCTGGTGGTTGACGATGACAAAGATATTGCCCTCATGTGCAAAGAAGGGTTTGAAGCCCTGGGATATGAAGTGAATGTGTTTTTTTCAAGTATGGAAGCCCTTGATTTTTTCAAAAAAGAATATCACCGGATTGATTTTGTCGTGACGGATCAGACCATGCCAGGGAAAACCGGATTTGAGCTTGCAAAGGAAATGCTCTCAATCAAAAAGGATATTCCGATCATTCTGTGCTCAGGATACACCGGTGCCATCAGCAAAGTGAAGATTGAAGAATCAGGAATTAAATATTTTGCCATGAAGCCTGTGACGGTTGAGGACCTTTCCAAAAAGATACAGCAGCTTTTAAAATAGAGAAATCCAAACTCGCAGCTTTTTTATAAGGAAGGACTGAATGACGGCCATATCCAGACATTTTTTAATCCTAGATGATGAAGAAAGCATTCGACAAAGCATAGCGGCTTACATGGAAGACGAGGGATGTGTCGTTTACCAGGCAACAAGCGGTGAACAGGCTCTTGAAATTTTACGGAGCCATAAAATAGACGAAGCAATTGTGGATATCCGGCTTCCGGGAATGGACGGCAACACATTCATGATTGAAGCAAGAAAAATTCATCCACAAATAAAATTTGTGATTCATACCGGATCGGCAGATTATATGCCGCCGGATGCAGTGAAGGACTTGGGGATCAATTCTTCCAGGGTCATGATCAAGCCGGCCAGTGATCTGAAAATCCTGAGCGATGCATTGAAGGACCAATATGAAGGATCAGGAAATCAACCATGACGGATACAACGGCCAAAAAGATTTTGGTGATTGATGATGAGATATATATCAGGGACAGTGTTATTGCGTTTCTTCAAGATTTTGGATTTGAGGTTGTGGATGCGGAAAACGGCAGGGTCGGACTTGAAATTTTTGATACACAGAATCCTGATCTGGTGCTCTGTGATCTTCGCATGCCGGAAATGGACGGGCTTGAAGTCCTGTCCAGCGTAAGAGAGAAAAATCCGAAAATACCGATTATTATCGTTTCCGGTGCCGGTAATATTTCCGATACGGTTGAAGCCTTGAGGCTGGGGGCCTGGGATTATATCATCAAACCCATTCAGGATATGAATGTCTTATTCCATGCTGTGAACAAAGCCTTTGAAAGAGCAGAACTGATCCGGGAAAAACATCAGTACGAAAAAGACCTTGAGACCGCCAACAGACAATTGCGGCTGTCCCTTGAAACCCTTGAAAGGACAAGAGACCAGCTGGTTCAGTCTGAAAAGATGGCGGCATTGGGCGAACTCGTGGCAGGGGTGGCCCATGAAATCAACACCCCGGTTGGGGTTGGCGTCACCGCAGCCTCATTTTTAGATGCCAAAACAAATGAGTTTAAAAAGATTTATGACTCAGGGGAACTAAAGAGAAGCGAGCTTGAAAATTATCTCCAGACCGTTGAAGAAGTATCAAATTCCATCCTTATCAATATGGAGAGAGCAGCAGAACTGATTTCAAGCTTTAAACAGGTGGCAGTGGATCAATCCAGCGAAAGCAGGCGGCAATTCAACCTTAAGGAATATATCCATGAAATCCTTTTAAGCCTCAGGCCGAGATATAAGAAAACCGAGCATACCATCGAAGTTACCTGTGAACCCGATATTGGACTCAATTCTTTTCCAGGCGCTTTTTCCCAGATCCTCAACAATCTGATCATGAATTCTCTTATCCATGGATTCCAGGGAATTCAAAAGGGCAGCATCCATATCAATATCTCCCGCCTGGGAAAAGATATCCTGTTTATTTATCAAGACAATGGGAGAGGAATGAACGGAGAGGAAAAGGAAAAAGTGTTTGACCCGTTTTATACCACCATGCGGGGGAAGGGAGGCACCGGACTTGGTATGTCCATTGTCTTTAATCTCATTACCCAGACCCTGAAAGGCCATATTGAATGTGAAAGCTCACCCGGTAATGGTGTCGTGTTTACCATGAAATTCCCCGAGCATTGGGAAAAAAGATGACCATGCAGATCTTAAACCCATCCCGCTGGTATCTTCATCCTGTTTTTATTTTTGCCTGTTCCATTTTTGCCCTGGCCGCCTTTCTTGTGATGACAGTAAGCTGGTATATGGAAATCACGAGGGCTCTTGAAGTGGTCATCTTAAAATTCAATATTGATCCCACATCCATTTTCCCTTCAAAAACCGGGATGACCATCCTTATTTTGAGCGCCTTGATTGCCGTCGTGCTGGCCGGTATTCTTCTTGCCTTTATCTACTACCAGAAAACCGTGAACCTTTTCAGGCTTCAGCATAATTTTATTTATAATTTTACCCATGAGCTTAAAACCCCGGTTACATCCTTGAGGATTTACCTTGAAACCTTTATCCGCCACACACTGGAGCCCGGAGAAATTAAAAAATACAGTGAAAACATGCTCCAGGACATTAACCGCCTGACCGACAACATCAACAGCATCCTTAACCTTGCAAGGATTGAAAGCCAGAATTTCGGCTCAGAGGTCACAAGGGGAAGTCTTGTGGAGCTTGTGGAAAATTTCCTTAAAAAAAATGCATCCCTGTTCCGGAACCTTGAAATCAAAATTGAAAATCAGTCCGACAACCCGCTGGTTTACCCGGTCAATCTGTTTTTGTTTGAAATGCTTCTTATGAATATTGTTTCCAATGCCATCAAATATAATGAATCGGAAAACCCCAAACTGATCATTCGCTTCAAGAGTTTTATCCAGAAAATCACCATTGAATTTATCGACAACGGCATCGGCGTGGATAAAAAAGAGCAGAAACAGATTTTCAAGAAATTTTATCAAGCCCAACGCGAACATAAGAAAGATGTCTCAGGGTCGGGCCTGGGGCTTTATCTTGTTTCCAGCATTGCCATGATTCACGGGTGGAGGACATCGGTGACCAGCGAGGGAAAGTCAAAGGGGGCTACGTTTATTATTACCATTCCAACGACCGGCATTGGTGATATCAGGGAGAAAAAATTATGGAAGCGGCTGAAAAAAAGCGTATCCTGGTCATAGAAGACGAAGCTCATATTGCGGACGGGATAAGGCTGAATCTGACCCTTCAGGGATATGATGCAAAGATTTGTTCGGATGGGATTGAGGGACTCGGCCAGTGGCGGTCCTGGAAACCGGATCTGATTATCCTTGATATCATGCTGCCCATGATTGACGGGTTTTCCATTTTGAAAACCATCCGCGGGGAAGACAAGAAAATTCCAGTCCTCATTCTTTCGGCCAGGGGAGATACCAAAGACAAGGTCAAGGGCCTCAGATACGGCGTAGACGACTATCTGTCAAAGCCTTTTGATCTGGAAGAGTTTCTTTTGAGGGTTGAAGGACTGCTCAGAAAAAAAGACTGGTACGACCATGAAAAAAAAGAAAAGGAATCCAAAAGCAAACTTTTTGACGGGGATGAGTACGAATTCGGCGGGAATCATATTGATTTCATAACATTCAAAGCCCATTGCATGGCAGGCGATATTGTTTTAACAGAGCAGGAAATAGTTCTCCTCAGGCTTTTTATTGCAAATACGGGAAAGCCCCTGTCAAGGGAAATGCTGCTTAATTCCGGGTGGGGATATTCAAAAGATACGACCACCAGAACCGTGGATAATTTTATTGTCCGGTTCAGAAAATACTTTGAGAAAAACCCGAAGAACCCTGTCTATTTTATCAGCAGACGGTCCGTGGGCTATGTGTTTGACCCGGATCACGGTCTATGACCGGCAAGAGACAAGGCAAAGAATATACCCTGTGTCAATGGTGTGGGAAAAGATGTCGACATCGGCTTTGATATGGTGGTGAAAGATTTCATTGTGGATGACTTCAACTTTATGAAGGCTTTCGTTAAACCCTTTTTTGATATATTTAAGATAGGCCTCCTTGATGGTCCAGTTTCTAAATACCGATTGGGCGTTTCTTTCAAGACTGGACAATTCATTCTGTGTAAATGCGGTGTTTAAAAAATGGTGGTCCGGCATCCGGGCGATTTTTTCAAGATCAATGCCGATGGGGTGTGTTGTGTCAAAACTACAGGCCACAGCCGTATACTCATTGCTGTGGGACAAGGACACAGGAATCCGCGGTCGGTTTGACACAAAAGGTGCCCCTTGATCAAGATAGGAAAGGGTGATCTCGTCAAGGGGGGTGCCATTCAGAAAAAAATGGGCCATCATTTTTTTTATCATATATCGACCACAGATCCATTCCATTTGTTTTTTCAGCGATTTGAACCTGTTAAGGGAACAGAGCTCAGTTTCACTGAGAAAGGCTTGTATAAAATCATTTTTTTTAAATATTTCATTTACCATGGGTCTGAAATTGTGGTAGGTACCTTTACGTAAAATTAGATCAACAATACCCGGTATCCGGGAATACCAGATAAAGATTCCCGGTTTTGGAGACAGAGCGTTGATACAAAGTTCATCTTGGATCGGTGGTAACATCATTTCAAGATATATACATCAAACACCCTGGCTTTACAATCTTTTAAGGGGGAGATATGGGCCTTTCCGATTACGTTGACAAGCACCGCTGGGTTCAGTCGGCCGGCATGATTTCAATGGTTGTGCTGTGTATTCTTGTCGCAGTGATCCTGATTGAATATTCTCATCAGAGCAACATGAATGAAAAAAACATGGAAAGCCGCTGCAGTGAAATTTCAGCCTCGATTGTCGGGGGCATGACCAAGGCACTCTCCATCGGGGATAATGATATCGTCAGAGACCAGTTTGTAAAGCTTCATGAGATCCTGCCGGAAATTGATGTGTTTGTCTATGATTTCCAGTCAAAAATAAGCTTTTCAACAGAGCCTGAATTTATCGGGAAGTCATTTAATGATTTTCTGGGAGACCCGGCACATATCGAGCAGAATCAGACCATGCTGAAAACAGGAGCCAGCGGCGGTCTTATAAAGAAAAGGGTCAGTGATAAATTATATTACGGGTCCCTCATGCCGAGCCGGAATGAAAAGACCTGTCATCATTGTCATGGCAGCTCAAGGTTGATTATCGGCGGCATTGCCGTTCTGGTGGACAATTCAGACAATTTGAGATCCATGGAAAAGGCCAGGAATCTGAGTGTTCTGATAGGTGCCCTGGGTGTGATTACTGTGGTTTTCCTCATCTGGATGATTTTTTCCAGGATGGCTTCAAAGCTTAATGTAACCATGGATAAAATACGGAATACAAGCGATTCAATGGCTGGTTTTTCCCAGGAGGTCCGTGAGATTTCAAACCAGATAGATATGAGTGCCAACCAGGGCAGCAGAATGGCCAGTGAGGCAGCCTCTGCCGCAACGGAAATTTCAAGCCATATCGCCAGTATTGCCTCTGCGGCAGAAGAGGTGAGCGTTCAGATCAATGAGGTCACCCGTAATTCAGACACTGTATCGGCTGAGATTAAACATTCAAATCTGAACCTTTTGGAATCTTCAGCCAATATCGGTTCGGTTGCGGCTGCTGCGGAACAAATGTCCTATTCAGTCAATACCGTGGCTACAGCCATGGAACAGATGTATGCAAGTCAGAGCGAAATTACCAAAAGCTCTGCCAGGTGCGCCGCTATTACCAACAGTGCATCCAAAGAGGCTGCCCGGACATTTGATGTGGTCAAAAAACTGGATGATGCAGCAGTTCAGATCGGTGATATCATAGACCTTATCACAGGAATTGCCGGGAAAACCAATCTTCTGGCCCTTAATGCCGCCATCGAGGCTGCGGGTGCCGGGGAAGCCGGAAAAGGGTTTGCCGTGGTTGCCAATGAAGTCAAAGAGCTTGCAAAGCAGACAGCGGCAGCCACCCAGGATATCCGAAAAAAAATACAGGGGATGCAGGACAATACAGAAGAAGCCATTGAAGCAATCCAGGCCATAACCAAAGTGATCACCGAGGTGGATACGATTATGGGGGCCATTGCCTCCTCTGTTGAAGAACAGACCGCTACCACCAATGAAGTAACGAGAAACATTGCTGAATCCGCTGATTCCGCTGATTCGGTTGCAAAAAATATCAACCTTGCCGCAGATAAGACCGAAGAAGTGGCAGAGAGTATGAAACAGGTCCAGAGTCTGGAGCTGTCTGTTTCTGAAAACCTTTTACAGACAGCGGTTGCTGTAGGAGAAATTGCAAAGGATGTGACCCTTTCTTCCCAGAGGGCGAAAATGGTTTCAGAACACTCAGAGCGTCTTTCCGGAATGGTAAATGAAATTCTGGAAAGCTCATTGTCACAGAAGGAACAGACAAACCATCTGGCCAGAATTGCAAAGGAACTTAAACAACTGACAACAACATTCAGAATTTAACGAGCGGGGTTGAACTGATAAAACCAGGATGAAACCGACCCGAAACAATACTTTTCAGTATATCACTTTCAGGCTGACCCGGAATCTTATGGGAGTGGACATACTGGATATCCGGGAAATCGTGCCCTGCACCAGGGTTACGAGGGTCCTTCGTGCGCCTTGTTTTGTTATGGGGCTCATGAATCTTCGGGGTCAGATTCTGACCATTCTTGATATTGGCGCTCTCATGGGGTTTGAAAAACCAGGTAAAAATCTCGGAAGTCATATCATTGTTTTTAAACATACCAATATAGGATTTTGTGTAGATCAGATCGGGGATTTGTTTGACATTGACAAGGAAAAGATTGAATCCATCCCGGCCAATATTGACCCTCAGATTCAAAAATATACAGATCATATCATCAATCTCCCGGATGGGATAATGATCATATTAAATGCCGGGAAAATCATAGCCTGTGCCCGGACAGAAACCCGATCTTCAGAGGAAGGCCTATGAGCAGTAACGGGTATGACCCCTTAGATGCAATGTCATCGGAATTTATCGCAGAGATAAAAGATGATCTTGCAAGCCTTGAGCCGGCACTCCTGGCCATGGAGAAAAAGGGCGCTGATACGGACGATGACCTTATCAATCATGCGTTTCGTTCCATCCACAGTATAAAAGGCGGGGCCGGTTTTATCAATTTTAAAGAGCTTTCAAGCCTGAGCCATGCCATGGAAAATGTATTGATGCGGGTCAGGGAGAAAACCCTTACCATTAATTCAGACATTGTGGACGCGCTTCTTACGGGATTTGACAAAATGAGGCTCATGGTGGAGCAGATGGGAAAAGGCGAGGCCTGTGATTATGAAAAAGAAAAGGCAGCCCTTCAAAAGATATTGAATCCCGGTACAGCGCTTTTTGAACCTGTGAAAAACGCCGGTCTTGGATTGACGGAAGAACAGAATGCAAAATCAGAGAAAAGCACCAAACAATCAAAATCCCTGAAGAAGAAAAAAAAGCAGGCAGCTCCGGAGAAAATTCCGCGCGAACCATTTCAGATTGTAAAACCAATGGGCACAAGCCCAATTTTTCAGGGCCGGGAGTTTTTGGTTGACAAAAAAAGGCTTGAACATGCCCTTGCTGCCCAGAAATTCATTTATGCCGTGTTTATACGGTTTGAGGCAGATCTCAAGGCCAGGCGAAAGGATGAAGAGGCCATTGTTGATGACATCAAAAGCATCGGGGATATTTTATTTTCAGATCTTGAGCAGAGCCGTGGTGAAAATGGAAAGGACGGCTTTTTTTGTGTGATTTCAACTATTCTGGACCTGCCGCTGTTATCCCAGGTGTTGGAAGTCTCAAAAACCCAGATAACACTTGTAGATAGACAGTTCACCGATTTTTCAATTTTTGTGAAGAGGGTTTCATTACAGGCTGCAAAGGACACCCCGGACCTGGCGCCAAAACTGCCGAATCTGATGGAGCCCGTCGCGTTTGAACCTGATGCAGCTTCGGCCCTGGGAATATCGGAGTCCATCCTGCCCTCTCTTTCAAGTGGTCAGACCATAAGGATTAATGTTGATTTAATTTCAAGGCTGATGAACCGGGCGGGCGAGCTTGTCCTTGCCAGAAATCAGCTCAGACCTTTTTTGTCGGAACATTCAAAAGAAAACAGCCCTGCATCGGGAATCATGCAGAACCTCGACATGGTGACAACCGATATCCAAAAAGCCATCATGCAGATGAGAATGCAGCCTGTCATTGATCTTATGGGGAAATACAAACGGGTGGTGCGGGATATCGCCAGAAGAATCTCGAAATCAGTGGATTTTATTCTTGAAGGGGCTGATGTGGAAGTGGACCGGACCGTTCTTGAAAAACTTGCCAACCCGGTAACCCATCTCATCCGGAACTGTATTGATCATGGAATTGAATCCACGGAAGAGCGAGTGCGAAGATCCAAGCCTGAGACGGGGATCATACGGGTTAAAGCTTCCCACCAGGGAGGGCAGGTTCATATCACCATCTCAGATGACGGAGCAGGTATCGACCCCCAGCTTATTTTGTCAAAGGCCTTTGAAAAAGGCCTTGTTGCTGAAGACCAGCTTGACAAGATGACGGATAAACAGAAGATCGACCTGATCTTTCTTCCGGGATTCAGCACCTCAGACGAGATCACGGACATTTCCGGCCGCGGGGTCGGTATGGATGTCGTTAAAACCAATATTGAGAGTTTGAGGGGTCACATTGAGATTGATTCGGTAAAAGGAGAAGGAACAAGGGTCCATCTGATCATTCCCTTAACGCTTGCCATTGTTCCCTCCCTGATTGTCAGTACGGGTGAGTTCAAATTTGCCATCCCCCAGGTGAGTATCAAGGAAATTATTTATCTTGAAAAGGGGACTGTTCAGAACCAGGTGGAGAATATAGCCGGTTCAGAAATTCTCAGACTGAGGGGAATTATTTTTCCCATCATCCGGCTTCGAAATATTTTAGGAATAAAAACCTATATTGAGGCACCCGGAAAAGGGGAAAAAGAAGAAGAGAAAAGAAAGGCCATTGCAGACCGAAGAAGAAAAGAGGATGTCGGCAAAGAGATAGAAAAAAGGACTCAGGGAAAAGATCGCCGGGGCAACCCATGGGATACGGCCTATGTCATTGTTCTGAAACTCGGTGCAAATCTTTTCGGTCTTTGTGTGGATGAGCTTTATGATATTGAGGAAATCGTTGTCGAACCGTTGTCCGAATATATCAACCATTTGAAATGTTTTGCCGGGGCCTCCATATTGGGGAACGGAGATGTGATTACGGTTCTTGACATCCAGGGGATTGCCGGTTTTGCCTCCCTGAAATTTGATTCCATTAAAACCGAGGAAGCAAAGCGAAATCAGGCAAAAGAAAAAGAAACACTGAGACAAGGGGAAAAGAGAAACCTGATCATTTTCACCAGCGGGAAAAATGAATATTTTGCTCTGGAATTGAAGAGCATTTCCAGGCTTGAGCCTGTAACGCCAGGGGATATACATTCCGCCGGACATTTGAAACATATTGAACATAAGGGCCATGCAGTTTTGCTGTTTTCAATGGGTGAATTTTTACCGGCCCATGAATGTGATCTCACGGCAGACGAACTATTTGTGGTTTTCCCAAAACATGTGTCCTCAAGGGTGGGAATTATAACATCCGGCATCATTGATACCATTGAGACGAACATGCGCATAGAAAAAGATGATTACTGTCCAGATCCGGTGCTGGGGAAACTGTTCATCGACGACATGATGGTGCAGGTTCTGGCTCCGGATAGATTTGCAGATCTGATCGAAGAGAAACTGATGATGACACAAGGAGCCTGCACTTTTCGTGAAAATACTGATTGTTGATGATAAAGCCTCTATCAGGGCTGCAATGAAAACCATATTGGTTCATCTGGGATTGTCCGATATAACGGAAGCCGTTGACGGTGAAGATGCCTGGTATAAAATCAATGATGAGACCTTTGATCTGATTGTATCGGATATGGAAATGCCCAGGATGTCCGGACTTGAACTTCTGAGAGCCGTCAGGACCAGCCCGGTTGTCGGGAAAACGCCTTTTATCATGGCCACAACCGTAACCGCCAGACAGATAATTATAGAAAGCATGCGTTTGGGTATCCAGGCCTATATTATCAAACCCTTTGACGCACAAATGGTTGAATTCAAATTAAAACAGGCAGGGATTTTATAGAAAGCAGATCTGAAAGGTTGATATGCTGAATGTACTCATTGCGGATGAAGATCTTGGCTTGGCAAACCTTGTAAAAGGGGTCTGCATGGGAATCGACGGCATTCAGGTCCTTGGGATCGCCCGGTCCAGAGACATGCTGGTCGCAAAAATCAACAGCTCAGTACCTGATTTGATCCTCATGGACCCGACATCCGGTCTGGGCGGGATCAGAACCGTTGACGCCATCAAAAAAACAGACCCGAACCTGAACATCATCATTACCTATCATCCAGACCGCCATGACTCGGATATTTTGATCAATGCCCTTGAAATGGGGGTTTATGAATGCATTGAAAAACCTCTGGATATAAAGTCCCGTCAGTGCAGTGAATTCAGGCTCCATCTTTTGACCATCACAGGACTTTTACAGAGCCGCAAAAGGTTTTCAAACAAATCTTTTGTCCATGAATACAACAGCAGATTCTTCATACCCAAAAACCATTCTGATCCGCTGGTCAAAAAAACACTGTCTTCTCAGGAGAAAGCAGAGATTGTCGTCATCGCCTCTTCAACCGGCGGCCCTGAAATTCTGAGCCGGATTTTTTCAATCCTGCCGGGCACACTTAAAGCCCCCGTCCTGCTGGTTCAGCATATCCCGGCAACCATGACCCGATATTTTGCAAAAAGCCTCAACCAGAAATCAGAATTGAATGTTTTTGAAGCAGGCCAGGGTGATGAGATCCTGCCGGGAAGGGTTTATATTGCTCCCGGCGGTCAGCACATGACCGTCTCAAAACCCGATGACCAGGGCAGACGCATGACCTTTTTAAACAACAGTCCCCCTGTGAACAGCGTCAGACCCTCTGCTGACGTTCTGTTTGAATCTGTTGCCGCGTCTTACAAAGGTCTGATTCTTGCCGTTGTCCTGACAGGAATGGGCGAGGACGGCAAAAAAGGCGTGGCTGCAATGAAGGCTCAAAAATGCATCTGTATTTCCCAAACCCCGGAAACCTGTGTTGTGTACGGTATGCCAAGAGCCGTGGATGAAGCAGGATTGTCCGATGAAAGCCTCGATCCCCTGGATATTACCCAGAGGATCGTTCTCATGGCACATTAGGTTTGATTCGGCCGGTTCTTTTTTTTCAGAAGAAAATGGGGAATAAACCTTGGATCGATCTTGTCGGGATCAACTTTGCTGTATTCGCTTTCAAGTTCTTTTATCAGATCGCTTAAAACCCGGACGAATTCTTTTTCCATATCAGCCTCATCCATGCCAGTTGCCTCGGTCATCCAGATGAGAAGGTCATTGAATTGAATTTCCCCTGGCTTTTCCGAATCCGGTGTTGAAAAAAGAGCGGAAAAAAATTTTTTGAAACTCCTTGTATCTATGGGTCTCAGGTCCGGCGGAAGCTTCAGCCGGTTTTTAGCCCACAGGGTCAGGATCAGGGTTTTATAGGTAAGGGTGCCTTCTTCAAAAGAGGAAACATCAACGGACAGTTTTCCTAGAACCCTGTCCAGGGAAATAACCTGATCCAGGAGACTGCCGGTCCGGGTAATATCCGGGATGGTTTTAAAATTTCTGTATAATGCGCCTGCGGCATAATTGTCGTGATACAGGGGCCGGTCCAGAAACAGACCGCCCACAACCCCGAGATAGGTCTCGCCAAGAAAACTCAAAGGGAGTTTTTTTTCTTTGAGAAAGCTTTGCCTAAACCAGTTGACGGCTTTTGTCCTCAAAACAATGCCTGCCCTTGAGCCGGTTCTGAAAATATCTTCAAGAAAATATTCCTGGATGATATCCCTGGCAAGTTCGGGTTTCAGATTTCCCTTGAGCATTACTTCAAGACCGAGATTGATATAATCACGGGATTTTAATACTGCCTTTTCAAGGTCTTCTTTTCCCCTGAGTCTGATCCGGTCTGCGGAAATGATTTTATTGATCAGAGCTGCCAGTTCCGATTCAAGCTGAAGGGAAAAATCCGTTCCCATGAGTTTCATTGCAGCGATAAACAGGTCGTCTCCTTTTATAAATGCTGAAAAATACTGGGGCGGCAAAGGAATATCCGGATCAAAGGATGGGGATTTAAATGAGTGGGTTTCCGGCCGCTTTCGAAGTGCGGACAGTTTTGTGGGCTGGTAAATGCCAATGGCTTCATGGGGGGGCAGAAACCCTTTTTCGGCAAGTCTTAGATTTTTCAGACGGAACTGTTCTTCTTCGGTTTCAGAGGTTGAAACGGCAAGGGTTTCCAGCAAAAGCCCGTGGAATACGGAGAGATCCATTTCAGCGAGTTTTCTGAGCATTTTTTCAATCAGTTCTTTTGCTTCTTCAATGTTTTCGGGAAAGAGGTCATCCATCCCATCAATAATTTCAGGTTTGTCCGGGAACCTGAAATAAAATTTGTCATCCAGGGTGATATAATCCTCAAAATCTTCCGGCGGCACTTCATCGTGTTCCCTGATGAAAATCATCATGTGTCTGAAAAGATAAAACTCGAAAAAATCCGGTTTTTCCATGATCACCCACCGCAGAAGCCTTTCAGGGGCAGCCTGAAACAGGACATCAAAGGTTTTGGTCATGACGTCGATGTTGAGCCGGTCATTGTCCCAGACTTCCATATCCAGGATATATTCCCACTGATCTGAACGGGCCATGGACAGAACCGGGATAAAATCATAGGGCCCGATCTTGTGCATGAGATAATACAGGTCCTGGTCCGGGAAGGACTGGATCAGGGTGGCGGGCGACGGGGCCTCCAGGATCATGTCCAGGGCTTTTTCAGGGTCGCTTGTGAGGATTTCATGGCGTATGGCCCGGAGCTTTAACTCTTTTGTCTGAAGATTGGCCAGCTGGTAATCAATGTTTGGGTCCATTTTATGTCCTTAGCTGTTCTTTTGGCAGATATTCATATAATGCCGGGTTTCCGGAATTTCTTTGAAGGGTTCAAAAAATTTCAGAGCCGACTTGAACCGCCTTTTGTTCATGAGGCAGACCCCCATGCACAGGTTTAAGTCTTTATTTGCAGGAAACTGGGCCAGTGCATTTTCCAGGACGGTCACGGCCCCATTAAAATCTCTGGATTTCTGTTTTTGCATGGCAAGCCCCAGAAAAGCCCTTGCATCCGGGGCATAGGAGAGCGCCCGTTCAAAAAGCCGGGTTGCGGTTTCTTCCTGGTTTTTTATGCGTGTGTCAACAGCATATTCACCATGGGAAAAGGTCAAGCCAAGCCGGGATAAAAAATCCGCATGAAAGGAATACATGTCTTTTTTGACGACAAGATCAAGATTCTGTGAAAACTCATCCAGGTGATTGTAAAATGTTTTTCTAAGCTCGTCCCCAAAGTCTTTGACTTTTTCAAAATCAAGCTGGTTATCGATTTCAAACCAGGGCAGGTCTTCCAATCTCTGGTTCCATAGATCGTCGGATACAAGGTTTTTGTTTTTTGCAGACTGGTAGAGAAAGGTGCCGGGAAAGATGACCAGCATATAGAAAATTGCGCCTAAGGGGCCGATGGCCTTGATCAGGTCTATGCTCTCTTTTATGGTGTCTTTTGTTTCTCCCGGGGAACCATAGATGAAATAGGCCCGGGCAAGGATGCCATGGGCTTTGGTAATGGAAAAGGCATGGATGATTTTTCCCCGGTCAATTGATTTGCCAAGGGTTTTTCGGATTTTTTCAGACCCGGATTCGACCCCGTAGCTGATTTGAATGCAGCCTGCTTTTCGCATGGCCGAAAGCAGGTCCTCGTCTATATAATCCGTCCTTGAAATGGCATTCCAGGTGATGGCGAGTTTTTTTTCGGTAATGAGGCGGCAGAATTCCATAACCCGGGGTTTATCCATGGTAAAGGTGTCATCGGAAATATAAAAATGGGTGATTCCCCTTTTGGAAAGGGCTTCAATCTCTTGGCTGAACCATTGGGGAGAATGAAATCTCACCTTCCGGTTTCCCCAGAATTTCGGGGAACCGCAAAAGGTGCAGGACCCAGGGCATCCCCGGCTCATGGCCAGGTGCTGAAAACTAAAATATTTTGAGGGATGCACCAGGCTGTCAAGAGTCTCAATGGGCGGTCTTTCAGAGGTCTCTACAACCCGGCCGTCTTTTTTCAGAACAAGGCCCTGGATCTCATCAAAGGACACATGCGAGGGGGTTTCAAGTTCATTTAAGAGTTCTAGAAAACTGATCTCGCCTTCCCCTTTAACAATAAAATCGATTTCAGGACAGGCTGAAAAAAGATGCTCAAAAAGAAAGGTTGGGGCAGGCCCGCCAAACACAATGACGATGCCCGGGTTGGTTTTTTTTGCAGTCTTGGCACATTCAATGGCATTCCAGCGGTTGGGATTCATCACGGAAAAACCGATGACATCCGGCATCCGGGTTTCAATGGCTTTTTTGAAAACCTTGACCGGGTCACTTTCAGTATCTGCAAGGTTGAGAATATCCGTGTTAAACCCGTTTTCAATGAGAAGGGCACCGATATAAAAGAGGCCCATGGGCGCAATACGGGCGTCTTCTCCTGAAATCCGCTGATCAAGGCAGCAAGGATTGACCAGAAGTATTTTTTGCTGTTTTTTCACCATAACCGCAGGGTTAAAAAGAACCTGTGATAAGATCGGCCAGTTTCCGTTTGGGAACATGGTGGACTTTGTTTTCATCCCGCCAGTATTTGATATTCCCGTCTTCGCCGACCTCATCAATCCGGATTTCTTCCACCGGCTTTCCAAGGGCCACCACCAGCTTGACTTCCAGGTGTTCGGGAATATTCAGATGGCCATTTAGCTTTTTGATATTAATGGCTCCGAACATGCACCCGCCGAGTCCCATGGCTCTCGCTCCAAGGAGAATGGTCTGGGCGGCAATGCCGTGGTCACACCAGAAATTATCTGAAATGGTGTGATCCCCCATGATGACAATATAGGCAACCGGTCTTTCCTGTTTTTCAGGACCGGGCCAGTCTGTAAGATAGGCAGCCCAGCCAAGACAGGAATAAATCTCGTCATTTTTTTGTTCATCCCGGCAGAGGATGAATTTCAAGGGTTGTTTGTTGGCTGCCGAGGCACAGTTCCGGGCCAGATCAACAAGGTCTTCCAATTCCTCCTGACTGATTTTATGGCTGTTGTCAAACCTCCGGCAGGACCGGTTGTCCTTTACAAGCTGTTTAAATGCTTCACTATTCATGATATTTTCCCCTGGCATCCCATGCGTTCAACACCCTGAGTGTTGAATTTAATCCATTTAATGATTTTTTCCATTTCCCTGGCCACTTCCTGAAGGGCCTTTCCCCTGTGGCTGACAAGGCCTTTTTCTTCAATGGTCAGCTGAGCAAATGTTTTATTTAAGGCTGGATAAAAAAAGACAGGATCATATCCAAATCCGTTATCCCCGGCAGGCTCATCAATAATTATACCTTTGCATTCTCCTTCATAGGTCAGGGCAGCCCCGCCCGGGACGGCAATGGAAATCACACATTTAAAGGCAGCATTCCTGTTTTTTTCTTTTTTGACCTCAGCGAGTATTTTTTTTACATTTTCCGCATCCGAGGCGTTTTCCCCGGCATATCGGGCGGAAATCACCCCCGGTGCCCCGCCCAGAGCTTCCACACACAGACCTGAATCATCTGCCAGGGCCGGGTATCCCAGGATTCTGGCGGTGAAGGAAGCTTTTTTATAGGCATTGTCATCAAAGGTTTCCCCGTCTTCAATCACTTCAGGGATGGGGCCGAAATCATCCAGGTTTCTGATCTCAATGGACGGGTGATTTAATAATTCTGCAAATTCCCTTGTTTTCCCCTTGTTCCGGGTGGCAAGCACAATGATCTGTTTCAATGGGACTCTCCCTGTGGTTTTAGGTTGATTTTTGTCCCGATAGTATAAGACCCCGGTCCCTGTTTGTAAAGCCCGGAGCGGATGTAACCCGGTATGAATAACGCCGCCGGAAAAAGAGGCTTATATAATGTTGTTTTGTGTGGCCAGCACCGCAGCCTGGGTTCTGTCATTGACACTTAATTTATTAAAAATATTGATCATATGGCTCTTAACGGTATGAGGGCTGATAAATAAAATGCCGGATATTTCATTATTGGTATACCCTTCTGCAATCAGCTTAAGCACTTCGATTTCTCTATTTGTCAGACCAAAATCGGTTTTTTCCGATGGGCGGGGAAACTCCATGTCCTTTTCATTTTGCCTACCCGTCTTGAGAGATGCTTCCAACATACGGATCCGCTCATGTTGCTCCTGGATTTGATTTCTCAACCGGGAAGTGTTGATCTGTAAAGAAACTGAATGGACAAGGTTACCCGTGTCGTCAAAAACAGGATAGACGGCATTCTCGCTGACAGGCAGAGCCAGGCCGGGGCATTCGTCTGTTCCCGCCTTCCCCTTCATGATGGCGGCGGCAAATGCCATGCAGGTTAAATATCCGCACTTCCGGCAATTTGTTTTTGGGAGGATTTTCAATATATCTATTATGGGTATGTGTTTTATCTGATCGTAATTAGGCCTGATATTTTTCTTTTGACCCTCCATATCGTTCAGGAAATTGATTAAACCGGCGATAAAATCCTTTGCCGCCGTCTTGGTTTCAAAAAAATGTGCAGCAACCAGGTCAGGATACAAAAAGCAGAGATATCCATTAAATGTGAATCTCACATGCTCCGGTCTTTCATAATATAAAGCGTCATCTAAGCTTGCATTGATATACGGAAATAGATGCCTTACCTCCTGATCCAACCTGAATGATGCAGACCAGATCTTTGACCCGGGATTTTCGACATCCGGTAATGGGTTCATGAACCGGGGAAGAAAACATACAAATTCAGAATAATTTTTTATAATCATCGGACACCTTTACATTATTGTTATAGAGTTTTCATTATTCATTAGACAAAAAAATACAAGAAAAATAATTAAAACCCCCCGGATGGGTGATGGAAAATAATGCATCAACTGATACATAAGATTTGAAAAAGAAATCTTAATGCCAGCATCAGGAGCGTTTAATGACCGAATTTGCCAATCCCATGGAAGTATTCAAGCTTCTTGACAAATCCAATTGCAGAAAATGCAATGAGCAGACCTGCCTTGCCTTTGCATCTAAGGTGTTTTTAGGAGAAAGGAATCTGAGCGAATGCCCGGCCCTGTCCCATGAAATTTTAGACCAATATCAGGGCAGACAGAAGAAAAAACAGACCAGCGAAGAATACCGGGAATCTTTTCTCGCAGATGTAAAGGAAAAGATAAAAGATCTGGACCTTGAACAGGCCGCAAAAAGAGTTGGCGGAACATTTGCTGACAGGCGGCTGACCCTGAGGATTTTCGGAAAATCCTTTTCCATTGATCAGGACGGCAATATGTATGCGGATATCCATATCAACCCCTGGATCGCGGCTCCGGTCCTGGGATATGTGCTGCGCTGCCAGGGGGTGCCTCTGACGGGCAAATGGGTGCCCATGCGGGAACTGAAGGGCGGTCGGGAGAAAAACGCTTTGTTTGTCCAGCGTTCGAAAAAATCCCTGAAAAAGATAGCCGATACCTATACCGGCCTGTTTGACGATCTCATCGTTCTGTTTAATGGGAAAAAAGTGGAGAATCATGATGAATCCGATATGTCTGTCGTTCTTTATCCTTTGCCGAAGCTGCCTTTGCTGATCTGTTACTGGAAAGCAGAAGAATCCATGGCATCGGATCTTCATTTGTTTTTTGATTCATCGGCCGACATGAACGCGGATATCGATATTGTCTACGGGATTGCATCCGGTATCATAGTGATGTTTGAAAAGATTTCCATGAAGCACGGTTAAATAACAAAGACAAAAAAAGGAAGGTTAAAAATATGGAAGCCACTATTTTTGAAACCCATTATAAAGAGTATTGCCGTCAAATTGCCGAACTTGATTTTTCATCCATAAAAGACACGCTTGGGATAGAATTAAGGGGCCGGGATGCCGTTATTCCCTTTTTCGGGGAGGATTATATCGTTTCTGATCAAGGGATTGCAGATGAGTCGGGTAACCGTCCCAATTACATGGTTTGCGTGATACTCTCCAAATACCTGTTGCTATGCCCCGAAGCTCTCGTTGTGAACAAGGAGTGGTCATCACTCAAGGATTTTCGTAAAATGTCCCAATTTACAAACTTTAACTTTTTTACCAGTGATACGGAACGACCCATTATCAAAAGATTTTCAGGCCGGATCAGCGCATTATCTGATGCATCCCGAAAATTAGGCGGCAGACCCTGCGAATTGGGCGTATCCTATGATTTTGCCATGGAGTTCAGGGTGCTGCCGAAAATAGAGGTACTGCTGATTTTTAATGACCGCGATGATGAGTTTCCAGCTACATGCTCTTTGTTATTTCAAAGGCAGGCCGAGGACTATCTTGATCCTGAATCGCTTATTATGATCGGCATGGCTTTCATCCAGCGATTGCAAAAACTGTCTGTTTAAAAGAAAACGCTTGAGATTACCAAGGAGGACAATATGACTGAGGTATATGAAAGACTGGCAAAGCATCTTGACCATCTTCCAGCGGGGTATCCTGCCACAGATTCAGGGGTTGAGATCAGGATATTAAAACAATTATTTAGCCCGGAAGAAGCAGAAGCCGCAACAGCCCTTACCCTGTTTCCCGAACCTGCGGATGTTATTGCAAAGAAACTCGGGAAAAATGAATCCGATACTGAAAGACTTTTTTACAGCATGTCTAAAAAAGGGCTCATCAGCCGTTCAGGAAAAGAACAGAATAGATACATGGCAGCCAATTTTATTATGGGTATATGGGACTATCATGTGAACAGTCTTGATGAAAAACTGATTCGTGATGTGAATGAATATATTCCGCAGATATGGGAAAAAAGATGGGAAAAACAAAAAACTCAGCAAAAGAGAGTAATTCCCGTATCAAAAAGTATTCCCGTTGAAATGAACATTATGCCCTATGAAAAGGCGGAAGATATTATAAAAAAACAGTCAAAAATTGTGGTTGTGCCGTGTATATGCAGAAAAGAACAGGGAATGGTCGGTTACGGATGTGGCAAACCCTTGGAAACATGCCTGATGCTTGGAGCTAATGCACTTTTTTTTGAAGAAAACGGTATCGGACGGTCTATCTCACAAAGAGAAGCCCTGGAAATTTTGAACAAAGGCATTGAGGCCGGACTTGTGCTTCAGCCGTCAAATTCTAAAAAGCCATTTGTAATCTGCATGTGTTGCGGATGCTGTTGTTTTGTACTGAAAAACCTCAATAAAATGGATGAACCAGCCAAAATTGCATGTACCAATCATTATATTGCTGTCGCCAAAGAGAACTGCACTGGCTGCGGCAATTGTGAAGACATATGCCGGATGGGTGCCATAAAAGCTGGCGACAGCCCGGCCTGGGTTAATTTGACAAGGTGTATCGGATGCGGTCTTTGTATCACAAGGTGCGAATTTAATGCAATAACCCTTGTGGAAAAGCAGATATCTGAAAAATATGCCGTTCCTGCCGATACGGGTGAACAATATATGAAGATGGCTCAGGAAAGGGGGGTTTCTAACATAAAAAGGCCCCTGTGATTTTTTTTAGAAGGTTGCATTTTCTTTTTTCTTGCTATACTCTTGGTGATGTTAATGGGGAAAATTCCAAGATAAAAAGTTCATTTTTTTTAGCTGCATTTTCGGCGATATAAGGCAACGATAGAAATAAGGAAAGGCTGTTCGCTGAGTGGGAAAAAAAAGAGTGTTTGATATTTTTAATCACAAGGATTTCAGCCTGAGCCTGAAAATTCTCCTTCCCACTATTTTTTTCACAGCCCTGGTGATTTTTGTTTTCACGGTCCGCCTGATTAATAACCAGCGGACCGAGAGTGAAGCCCTGCTGGAATCAAAGGCAAAGAACCTCACCTATCTTCTCGCATATTCAAGTGTTAATGCCTTGTGGAATTTCGATAATGAAGGAGTTTACAATAACGCAGAGCTCTTTTTTAAAGATCCCGACATTTCAAGGATTATTATCAGAGACGACAAAGGAAGAGTCCTGGTAGGTTTAAAAAAAGATATGCCGGTGGCCAATCAGATCCTTGAAAATATCCCCATTGAAAAAGACAATAGGAAAATAGGCGATCTTGAAATTATTTTTACGGATTTCCAGATTAAAAAAAATCTGACCCAAATCAGGAATAGACTTATCCTGTTGTCTGTAAGCCTGTTTTTCATTATCAGCTTTATCGTTGTGCTGGTTTCAAGACTTGTTTTAAAGCCTCTTGCAGGTGTGATCGAGGGTATTAACCATGTTTCAAGGGGCGATTATGACTATGAAATACACATTTCTTCCAATGATGAAATCGGTACGGTGGCAAAACGATTCAATGAGATGTCGCAACAGATTACAGGGTTGCAGAACGCTGCGGTAAGCACTGCTGAAGCCGGCAGGGAAATGCAGATTGCCAAGAGAATCCAGATGTCCTTACGGCCCGCGCTTGAAAAATTTACAGGTTTTGGTTTTGAAATCAGTGCAAATATGACCCCGGCCGAAGTTGTGGGGGGAGATTATTATGATCTTATTGAGGCCTGTGACAAAAAATTCTGGTTCGGGATCGGCGACGTTACCGGGCATGGCCTTGTTTCAGGGCTTGTAATGATGATGGCTCAGGTATCCATTAGCGCATTGATCAGGTCCATTCCCGGGCTTTCGCCTGAAAAAGCCCTGATCTATGCCAATAGAATTATTCAGGCCAATATCCGTGACGGCCTGAAAAATGACCATCATATGACCATTCATCTGATTAAGGAAGAAAGGGAAGGGTTTTACAGATATGCAGGAGCCCATGGGATCTTTTTGATTTATCGTGCAAAAACCGGAGAAATTGAACAAATTCCAACCCGGGGGATGTGGTTAGGCATCATCCCGGATATTTCCGCACCCATCAATAAATTTGCCGGCAGCTTCATGCTTGAAACCAATGACATCCTTTTCCTCTACACGGACGGGGTTATTGAAATAAAGAACAAAAATGCTGAACAATACGATATCCAAAGGCTGACGGATTTTTTGAAACGGCACGCATCTGAGGACACAGAAGCGATTAAGCATCATCTTTTAGCGGAGTTGAATGAGTTCAAGGATAAACAGCTTGATGATATTACCTTTATCATTATGAGAAAAAAATAGAAAAAAACGGTATGTAATCCGAACGTGCCATTTGGCAGGAGCGCGCTTCCCATTGATTTTTTAAAGATGGCACATTCCGCTCTCAGGGGTGTGCCATCTTTGTCCTTAAAACATCTACACCGAGTTCAGCTCTCCTTTTAGCATCTGTGCCCGCTCTGCTGCGTATTTTCTAACATTTTCATCCCCATCTTTTACCGCCATCTGTTCGAGCAGGGAAACGTCTTTTGATTTGGATACAAATTTCAGACGAACTTCCGGGTCTGAGTGAACATATTTTGGAACAAAAAAATCTGAAAATTTCATACCATCCTCCTTAATGTTATAATGTAAACATCATGGGGATTGGATTTTTTTCAAGATAGTTCCAGGTCAGTTCAATAGTTCCTTTACTCGTGATTCGTTTTGTTCGTGAGCAGTGTTAGATTCCAAGTGTCGATGTTTCAGTCTTTTCAGCGGGCCGTTTAACGGTTCAATTACAGCCTTAGATGGAGAAATGGATTAATCCAATCGCCCTAAACCCATATAAAAGGAATATAAATTTATTATTTTCATGTCAAGGCATAAAAATTATTTCCCGGTCTGAAACTATTCGAAAAAAAACAAATCATTGCCAGAGGTTTTTCATGATAAAGTTTTACTGAATCTGGCCCAGGCGATGCTGATGAAGGCTGCGGCAAGGGTGGCCTGGGCTGCGATGGCAGGCCAGAGAACGCTTAACCCCACATTTTTCATGACAATGCCGCGCAGGATTTCAAGATACCAGCGCATGGGGTTGAGCCATGTGGCGTACTGGACAATGTCCGGCATATTTTTGATGGGAAACATGAAACCGGAGAGCATGACGCAAGGCATGAGAAACAGAAAGCTGGTCAGCATGGCCTGCTGCTGGGTGGATGCGCTGGCGCTGATGATAAGGGCAACACCCATGTTTCCGAAAAAATACAGACCTGACAAGAGATAAAAGAGGAAAAGATTCCCCTTGACCACGATGTCAAACACAAAAAATGCCACAATCAGCATGAGGGTCATGGATATATAGCCGGTGATCATATAAGGAATGGTTTTTCCCAGGATGAATTCAATTTTCCGGATGGGAGTGACCATGACCTGTTCAATGGTGCCGATCTCTTTTTCCTTGACAATGGCGATGCTGGTCAGAATCAGGCTGAAAATAAAGAGCATGACGGCTATCAGGGAAGGCACAAAATAAAATCGGCTTTCCTGGTTTTCATTAAAAAAGGACCGTTCTGCGGTTTCCATCGGGGGTTTCATGGCAGGCATGCCGCTTTGCTGAATCTGCGCCATGAGTTTCCGGTTGGAATAATCCTGGACAATGCCGGCGGCATAGCCCTGGGCAATGGCCGTGGAATTGCTGTCTGTGCCGTCCGTGAGAACCTGGACGGCTGCCGTGGATCCTGATTTCAGATCTGCTTCAAACCCTGCGGGAATATGGATTACAGTCCTGACTTCGGCCCGGTCCAGGAGGATTTTGATGTCTGCATGGGAGCGGGCGGTTTTTACGATTTGAAAATACCCCCCGCCCGTAAAATCATTGATGAGCTCCCTGGAGGACGGGGTTTTGTCCATATCCAGAACAGCCGTCCGGATGTTCATTACATCGGTGGTCAGGGCAAAGGACATGATCAAAAGCTGAATCACGGGCATCCCGAAAATGACGGCCCTCATTCTTCTGTCTCTCAGCATCTGTAAAAACTCTTTGATGAGCATGTGTTTGATTCTTTGGATCATGGCTATTCCAGTTTGAATTTTAATTTTTTATTGGCAATGACAATCATGACAGCCGCATAAATGGACAGGAGCAGGGCGTCGACAAATAGAATTTCAAGCCCGATGCCTTTCAGATAGATGCCTCTTAAGATAGCGATGAAATACCGGGCCGGAACGATATAGGTGATGATCTGGATGGGCAGGGGCATGTTTTCAATGGCAAAGACAAACCCGCTCAGGATCAGGGTAGGCAGATAGCCGGACACGATGGCGATCTGGTTGGCCAGGACCTGGGATTTTAATACAATGCTGAGGGTCATGCCCCAGAAAAGGGCGCCGCTCAGAAAGATGGCAGCCATGGCAAACAAAAGGCCTGCATTTCCTACAATGGGAACATGAAACATCCATTTGCCGAGAGTGACGGCAATGGCCACATCAAGCATGCCGATGACAAAATATGGGATGATCTTGCCGAAGATCAGCTCCGGGCCTTTGAGCGGTGTGCTGATCAACTGTTCCATGGTTCCGGTTTCCCATTCCCGTGCAATGGTGACACTGGTCAGCATGGCAGCGATGACCACCATGACAATGGCTATGATGCCGGGGATAATTACATTCTGGCTCCTTAAATCAGGGTTATACCAGGACCGGGAGACCATTTCGACAGGCGGGCCCGGGTGTGTTTTCCCAAGAGCCTGCATTCTTTTAACCATAACCTTTGAGGAATAGATCCTGCCGATGGTGGAGGCATACCCCATGGCCAGCCTTGAGGTGTTGGCATCACTGCCGTCTGCAAGAATCTGGATCTGAGTATTTTTATCTCCTGCAAGCCTTTCGGCAAAGTCTGACGGCACCACAATGGCGATCATGGCAGTGCCCCTGTCCAGGGCAAGCTGAAGTTCAGGGTAGGAATCCGGATACCCCACCATGGAAAAATAGGGGGATCCGGAAAAAAGCTGTATCAGTTCCCGGCTCCGGGCGGATTTTGACTGGTCCCAAACCACTGTGGGGACTTTTCTTAAATCCAGGGTCAGGGCATATCCAAAGAGCAGGATGAGGATAATGGGAATGGCAAGGGAAAGATAAAGGCTTCGCCAGTCCCTGAGAACATGCAGAAATTCTTTTTTCACAATGGCCAGAAGCCGCTGGAATTTCATTGGATATCCTCTTTTTCGCTGCCCTTGGCCCCATTGGTTTTATCATCCTGCTCAATCAGGGAGATAAATACATCTTCCATGCCGGGCAGGATTTTTTCAATGGAGAAATTTGTCAGGCCCATGTCTGTAAATTTTAGTCGGATTGTTTTTTTTGCCTGATCTGCATCTGGGGTGACCACGTGAAGCCCGGCTCCGAAAAGGGATACATCCCTTACCCCCGGCAGACCCGTGAGTTCCTGGGAGACAGCCTGGGGCCGGTCACACCGGATGTCAAGGATCTCCTCCTGCATATGGCGGGTTTTCAGCTCCATGGGGGTCCCCATGGCAATCATCCGGCCTCTGTAGATCAGGGCGATGCGGTCACAGTATTCAGCCTCTTCCATATAATGGGTGGTTACAAAAACAGTGATGCCCTTGTCTGCCATGCTGTAGATCATATCCCAGAACCGGCGCCGGCTTAAGGGGTCAACCCCGCTGGTAGGTTCATCCAGAAAAATAATGGGGGGTTCATGGAGGATGGCGCAGGCAAGGGCAAGGCGCTGCTTCCATCCTGTACTTAAAATCCGAGTCATTGATTTTCCGTGACCCATAAGGCCTGACATTTCCATGGCCCAGGCTTTTCTTTTTTTCACGGCAGCCCCTTTGAGCCCATATATCCCGCCGTAAAAATGAATGTTTTCTTCAACGGTCAGATCATCGTACAGGGAGAATTTCTGACTCATATACCCTATATGCTTCTTGATCTGTTCAGCCTTTTTAAAAATATCAAAACCCGCTACCTTCCCTTTCCCGGAACTGGGCATCAAAAGTCCGCACAGCATTCGGATGGTGGTGCTTTTTCCCGCGCCGTTGGGTCCCAGAAATCCGAAGATTTCGCCTTTGGGCACATCAAAGCTTAAGGCATCCACGGCAACAAAGCTGCCGAATACCCGGGAGAGATTTTCCACACTTACGGCCGGTCCTTGTATTTCGTGGCCGTGAAGAATAACCTTTTTTACAAGGGAATCCCCGTCAGAAGAGGTTTCCATGGTTTCTGTTTCTGAAAAACGGTCCGGGGTCGGATCTTTTCCCATCATGCTGATAATGACATCTTCAAGACCGGGTTGGGCTTCCCTGATCTCATTTGCCTGAAAACCGGTTTTGCAGATCAGGTCAAGGGCTGTATCGCGGGTTTTTTCCACATCTTCACAGACAATGTGAACGGTGTCGCCGAAGGTATTGACGTCAAGGCCAAAAAGCCCGTGCCGAAGTATCCGGGTTATCTTTCTGGCATCAGGACTCTGAAGAGTCAGAACCTTTCCCTTCATCCATTTCCGGATTTCATGGGGAGTGCCGACGGCCATGAGTCTTCCTTTGTCCAGGAGCCCGATCCGGTCGCAGCGTTCCGCTTCGTCCAGATAGGCCGTGGTCACCAGAATGGATACGCCGCCCTGGACAATCTTATAGAGGATTCTCCAGAAATCCCTTCGGCTCACCGGATCAACCCCGTTGGTGGGTTCATCCAGGAGAAGAACGGCCGGGGTATGCACCAGGGCACAGATGAGCTGAAGTTTCTGTTTCATGCCGCCGGACAGATCTCTTGCCTTCCGTTTTTTAAAGGGTTCCATATGGCTGAATCCGTAAAGTTCTGCAAATCGGTCTTCCCGGCCTTTGCGCGGAACGCCGTAAAGATCGGCATAAAACGAAACATTTTCAGCCACGGTAAGATCGGGGTAAAGACCGAATCTCTGGCTCATATAAGATAAATGCCCCCTGGCCCCTGAAGCCGCCGCCCCTGCATCAAAGCCCGCAATGGCGGCGCTTCCGGAGCTGGGGTCCATGATGCCGGTGAGCATGCGCAGGGTTGTGGTTTTTCCGGCGCCGTCCGGCCCGACAATTCCGAAGATTTCCCCTTTGGACACTTCAAAACTGACATGGTCCACAGCGGTGAGCACTCCGAACTGCTTTGTCAGATTTTGGGCCTCAATGGCAGGGCCGTCTTTCTTTTCAAGGGGATTCATATTATTTTACAGGGGTTTCAATCACTGCATCCGCAGGCATTCCGGGTTTGAGTTCCTGATCCGGGTTGAAGAGTTCAATCTTTATTCTGAACATGAGCTTAACCCGCTCTTCAAAGGTCTGGACCGCTTTGGGGGTGAATTCGGCCTGGCTGCTGATAAAGGATAGAACCCCGTCATAGGTTTTGCCCGGGAAAGAATCCGTTGTGACCTTTACCCTATCCTTTAATTTAAGCCTGCCAAGATCTGTCTCATTGACATAGGCTCTAAGCCAGGGATGGGCAACGTCTCCCAGAATGACCACTGGGGTGGAAGGATTTAAAAATTCACCGGGGTCGGCAGAACGGCTCAGGATTACGCCGTCCATGGGGGCAAAGAGTTCGGTATAGGAAATCTGCTGCTTTGCCTGGTTCAGTCTTTCCCCGGCTTCATCCACCATGGTTTTGGCCTGGTCGATTTTTTCCTGCCGGGGACCGGCCTTTGTCAGTGCATATTCAGCCTCAGCCTGGGCAAGGGCGGCTTTGGCTTTTTCAATCTGTTCGGCCCTGGGGCCTTCTTTCTTGAGCGACAGGGCCTGGCGGGCAATATTGACCCGTGATCCTGCTTCTTCGGCCGTATTCTGAGCCACCTCATACCGGGTACGGTAAAGGTCAAAATCCCTCTGGCTCACGGTTTTTTCCTTAAGAAGACTGGTAAACCGGTCAAAATCCTCTTTGGCCTGGGCCAATTGGGCTTTTGCGGATTTTTCTGAAGCCAGGGCTGTATTCAGATCCGATGCCGCAGCTTCAATCTCCTGGGCCCGGCTTCCCCGGGTGAGTTCCAGGACTGCCTGACGGGCCTGAATAACCCTGGCTTCGGAAAGATCAATCTCCTGTGGGCGGCTTCCGGCCATGAGTTCCGCCAGCACGGATCTGGCCCGGGCAAGATTTGTTTCTGCAATCGCCATGGCGATTTTCTGATCCATATTTTCAAGGCGGGCCAGAACAGATCCTTTTGATACGGTATCGCCTTCGTTGACGAGGCATTCTTCAAGCCGTCCGGCAATCTTGAATCCAAGTTCAACATCCGTTGCCTCAATATTTCCCGAGACGCGGATCATTCCCGGATCTGCTTTTTCCTTGAAAACAAGAAAAAAAATGAATAGCCCTGCAATGATCAATACAGGGAGGATCAAGAGGGGCAGTCGTTTTTTCATGGGTTTTTCTCCTGACTGTTTAACAGGTCATGCCACTGTTTATTAACCGGGTCTTTGTTGATCTGTTGAAGTCCGCCGAGGGAGAATCTGAATACATGATCGATAAGAAGATCAAGATTCTCTTCGGCAGGCGTGAAATTTCCTGCGATTCTTTCGATGATGGGACCTGCAAAGGCATAATACACGCATTGGCCGATGATACTGATGGCACAGGGGACTATTTTTTCAAAAGGCATCTTTTTTTCAGTCAGGTCTGAAAGAATGGCTGCAAGAATGTTTTTCTGGGGTCTGATATACGTTTCCACAATGTCTTCAAAGGCAGGCGTGGGGTCTAGAAATTCTTTGGCAATAAGTTTGCCCCGGCCGGAAAAACCACCCCATCCCTCCTGGCTTAAAAACCTGTAAAACATGGCATGAATGAATATATAAAGCCTTTCTTCAGGAACAGCCGGTTCTCCCGGCAACGGCACAGAGGGAAATTTTTGAAATCCTCTTGAAAAGATATCCTCCAGGACGGCACGGTAAAGCCCTTCCTTGTCCCGGAAATGATAATTGACGGCAGCGATATTGGCATCTGCGGCTTCTGCAATTTTCCTGATGGTTGCCGCCTTATACCCTTCCCTGCCGAAAATATCGCCTGCAATATCAATAATTCTTTCCTTTGTGGGCAGTGGTTTTGTCATGGGTCTCCATTTTTAAGAATCAATTGACTGTTTCAAACACATGAATAAAACATTTGTTTGAAACAGTCAATTGATTCTTTTTGCTGATTCATTCCATGATATTGGTCAGACTGTCCACTGGTCTGACCCGTTTTAGCAGCAATAAAAGCAGAAGGCCCAGGATGCCGAGACTCAGGAACAGCCGGAACGGCAGATCATAATTTCCGTTGAGGTCAAACAGATAGCCCGTCAGGATCGGGCCCATGGCTCCCCCTGTGGTTCCGAAAAATACGACCAGGCCGAAAAGTGAACCGTGGGAATCGGTCCCGAAAAGCTCTGCCACAATGGGGGAGATAACGGTAAAAAAACCGCCGTGGGCAAGACCGTAAATGCAGGCAAAGACATAAAGCTTCCATAAGCTGTCGGCAGCCTGAAGCCAGAGAAGACCTGTCAAAAGGAGAACAAGAGACAATATCATTGATCGTTTGCTCCCGATCCGGTCAATTATGGTGCCGATAATGAATCTGCCGATCATGCTGATCCCGCCTATGGCGGAAAGTATACCGGCGGCGCTGTGCGCTGAAATTCCAATATCCCTGCCATGGGGGACAATGTGAACCAGAATGCTCATAAGACAGGAGACAATGATCAGGTTGATGATGCAGAGCAGCCATAAGGGGAATGTACGGGTTGCTTCGGAAAATGAAAAATTTCCGTCTGCAGGCCTCATGGTTCTGCCTGTGATTAACCGAACCCTGTGTTTGGATTCTGCGGGTTGTTTTTTAAGGAATTGCGCAATGGTCAGAAGAAGAACCAGAGCAATGATTCCCAGCGTGATACAGGCGCTGCGCCATTCATATCCTTCGATTAGAAAACTTGCCAGGAGCGGAAAAATCAGTTGACCGGCACCGGTGCCCACTTTGACGATGCCTGTCATAATCCCCCTTTTTTCCGGGAACCACCTTGCAATTGTGGTAAGGGCAATGACATCGATTGAACTCAGGCCGATTCCGAACACCAGGCCGAAATAAAGGTATAATTCCCAGATCGTGTTGAGTCCGGACATCAGCATGCACCCCATGCCCAGGAAAACGGCCGTTACCGACATGATGACCCTGGGCCCGATCCTGTCATTTAATTTCCCGATGTATATGGCAAACAAGCCGGAAATAAAGAATGCAACAGCCGATGATCCGGATATGGCAGATCTTGGCCAGCCGAATTCAGCCATCAGGGGATTGAAAAAAACGCCGTATGAAACATATACGCCGACCCCAATGGCCTGGATACTGAAACAGGAGGCGACGATCAAACCTGAAGTTTTGAGACTTTTATTGATCCATGAATTCATGTTTATGCCTTATTTAAAACAGCTTGTTTATTATAAAATGAAACAGCGTGAAAGGGTACGACATGAGAGCTTATTAAGTCAATGGATAGCTTTTTTTGAAAAAATATGTTTATAGTTTTCTATAAAAAAAAAGATGAATGCCGTGAAAAAAATCAGGAGACGCTATGACTGAATTTGCCAATGCCATGGAAGTATTTAAGCTCTTGGATAAATCCAATTGCAGGAAATGCAGGGAACAGACCTGTCTTGCCTTTGCATCAAAGGTGTTTTTGGGAGAAAGGCATCTTCAGGACTGTCCCGCCCTGACCCTTGATGTTTTGGAACAATACCGGGGAAAGGAAAAGAAAAAACAGACCGGCCGGGAATACCGGGAATCTCTTCTTGCAGAAGCAAAGGAAATGATAAAAGATCTGGACCTTGAAGAGGCCGCAAAAAGAGTCGGGGGAACATTTGCCGACAAAAGGCTGACCTTGAGGATTTTTGGCAAGCTTTTTTCCATTGATCAGGACGGCAGTATGTATGCAGATATCCATATCAACCCCTGGATCGCAGGACCGGTACTGGGATATGTGATGCGCTGCAAGGGTGTGCCGCTGACGGGTCAATGGGTGCCCATGAGAGAACTTCAGGGCGGCCGGGAAAAAAGTGCCTTGTTTGTCCAGCGCTCGGAAAAATCCCTGAAAAAGATCGCCGATACCTATACCCGGCTCTTTGAAGACCTGATCCTTCTGTTTAACGGGAAAAAAATTGAGAACCATTATGAATCAGATATTTCCCTGGTTCTTTACCCCCTGCCCAAACTGCCCTTGCTTATCTGCTACTGGAAAGCCGAAGAATCCATGGAATCAGATCTTCATCTTTTTTTTGATTCATCGGCAGACATGAATGCCGATATTGATATCGTTTACGGAATCGCAGCCGGTATCATTGTCATGTTTGAAAAGATTTCCATGAAGCACGGCTGATATTAGGGCTTTGCCAGCTCGGTTTTGACGGCCAGTCCTATTTTTTCAAGTGTATAGGGTTTTTTCAGGTATTGCCCGGCCCCGAGATCCAGGGTTTCCTTTACCTGAAGGGTCCGGGAAAAGCCGCTGGCAATAACGGCTTTCTGTCCCGGCCTGAAGGAGAGGATCTGTTTATAGGTTTCACAGCCGTCCATGCCCGGTTCCATGATCATGTCCAGAAGCAGAAGGTCGGCTTTGTTTTCTTTCAGATAGGACACGGCCTCTTCCCCGCTTGCGACAGAGGCTGTCTGATATCCGAGTTTCTGGAGCAGCAGCTGCGCAATCTGACGCTGTTCCAGGATATCGTCAATAATGAGTATTTTTTCGCCCTTGCCCTGGATATGATCAAAGGAAAAGGGTTCCTGATAAGACATCGGCACATCCTTGCTCACGGGGAAATATAAATCAAAGGTCGTGCCTTTTCCGGGCGTTGAATCAATATCAATGTATCCGCCGTGATCCTGGATCGTTCCCCAGACAACGGCCATGCCGAGGCCTGAACCGCTTCGCCCCATGACCTTTTTTGTAAAAAAGGGTTCAAAAATTCTTTTTAAATCTTCAGGATCAATTCCAGAGCCTTCATCCTCCACACTTAAGACATAATAATCCCCTGTCTCCACCTGGTTATACCCTTTCAAGGGGCTGTCAAGATACCGGTTCTCTGTGGTGATCCTTATTATCCCGCCGCTGGGCTGGGCTTCTGCTGCATTGGAAATCAGGTTCAACACGGTTTTTTGAAGATGAACCATTGATCCTTTGATAAACGGAAGAGAGGCATTGATATTTTTTTCAACCCGGACATGGGGATGAAAGACAATTATTTTTTGATATTCCGGGGTCAGAAGAAACCCTTCAACCAGATCATTCAGGTTTAAAATGTCTTTTGTGATGATACCCCTTCTTGAAAGGGTCAACAGATCCTGCACGGTTTCAGCAGCCCTGAGCCCTGAAGAACGGATGATGTCAAGGGATTTTTTCAGGGGGTCGTCCGGTGCAAGATCCATGGCCAGGAGTTCCGGGTAGGTAACGATCCCGGACAGAATATTGTTCAGGTCATGGGCCACGCCTCCGGCCAGAAGCCCCAGAGCTTCCATTTTTTGAGACCGGGCAAGACGTTCTTCAAGGTCTTTTTTTTCTTTTTCCAGGGTTTTTAAATCGGAGATATCCCTTAAGACACCGATCACCCTTTCCGGCTGCCCATCTTCTTTTCTGATGAGTTCGGCATTGATGGAGCCGCAGAATGGTTTTCCATTTTTGTTGATAAAATCAATTTCGTGGTTTTTGACGGATCCGGTGTTAATCAAAAGGTTAATGGTTTCTTCCCGTTGATTAAGGTCTTTATAAATGTTTAAAAGGGATTGTCCTTTTAGTTCGTCCTGGGTATAAAAGGTAACTTTTTCTATGGAAGGGCTGACTTCGAGCAAGGTTGCATTCAGATTGGTTTCAAAATAAATATCAGGAATCGTCTCAAATATCCTGCGGTATTTTTTTTCAGATTCAGCCACTGCGAAAATGGATTTCTGGAGGCCTTTGAGAAGGGTTGTCAGGGACAGGGTGGCAATCACGTTTAACAGCATGAAGTTCAGGCCGATGACCACCCATTTTTCAATGGAGTTTTCCGGGGTCAGATACCAGGCTTTGAAATTCATGGAAATGAGAAAATCCGCCAGGTGATAATGGATCAGAAGCCCAAGCCCGATAATGCTTAAAAGGTTGATGCCAAGGGCGATAAAGGCAGCCCGTTGACCCAGAAGAACGCCTGTGATGACCGGGAAAAAGAAGAGCCAGACAGGTCCTGCACCAAAAGGCCCGAGGGTTGTTATAAGAATCAGGCCCAGAACATAGCTGATCAGGGGAATCCCTGCAGCCCTGAGCTTATAGGAAAGATCCCGCCGTAAAAACAACATGATGAAAAAAAAATACATCAGGGTGTCCAGAATGGCGATTATCCAAAGCTTTTCCTGCACGGCCAGGGCAAGGCTCGGGACATATGTGAAAAATCCCAGAACAACGGTGACAAGAAGAAGGGTCAAAAGAACTTTTTCCTGCCAGAAGGTAATGCCGTGTTCCAGGGTAAGGTGCAGGGGGGTGGTCATCTTTTTTAATATATCTGAGAATTTTTTCATTTAATATGCAATGCCGGGTTGTTGGTTTATGGGGTTAATCCGGGTGCTTTTCTGATTTATAGCATGGGAAAATAATCGTTGCCAAGGATTTATACGGAGAAACTTGACTTTTTATTCTTAACTGGTATGACCTCTCAAAGGGAATTTCTTTATCAATCAGGGTGCACAGTAAAAGAAAATGAGATTTTCAGATATTCAGGATGAATACGATATCGTTGTGGCCGGCGGTGGGATCACCGGTGCAGGTGCTTTTCATGAGGCTGTCAAAAATGGCTTTAAAACGCTTCTTGTGGAAGCCCGCGATTTTGCCTGGGGCACTTCCAGCCGATCCTCCAAGATGGTCCATGGTGGATTGAGATATCTGAAACAAGGCAAATTTTTCCTGACAAGAGCTGCGGTAAAAGAGCGGGAATATCTTCTTAAAACATACCCCGGTCTTATCACCCCCATGAAGTATATCCTTCCCTTGTTTGATCATTATGGTCCCTCTATCCTGTCCATGAAGGCCGGGCTTTCCATTTACAGTTGTCTTGCCGGTGAAAAACAGCATCAGGGATTTACAAAAAAAGAAGCCCTGGAGAAAATTCCCGGTCTCAGAAGGGAAAACCTTTTGTCGGCTGTGGGGTTCAAGGATGCCCAGGTGGATGATGCGCGGCTTGTGTTACGGCTGATATTCGATAGCTGTGGAAACGGTGGGACTGCCCTTAATTACACCAGGGTGACAGGGGTTGAAAGAGATCAAAAAGGACGGGTGGCATCAGTCCTGATCCGGGAGGAGGCCACAGGCGCCCAGCGTGAAATAAAAAGCCGTTTATTGATCAATGCCACCGGCGCCTTTGCAGAAACCCTGCACCCGTCGCCCATGAAAGGATTCCATATCCGTCCCTTGCGGGGCAGCCATCTTTTTTTTCCTTCCAGCCTCATTCCCCTGAACCGGGTTATCAGCTTTATCCATCCGGCGGATCTGCGACCTGTTTTTCTTTTTCCCTGGGAGGGGGTGATGGTGCTGGGGACCACGGATGTGGATCATGACCAAGATGTGGAATCCGAACCCCGGATCAGCCGGAAAGAAGCGGATTATCTCATGGAAGGCGTGTCCCACGTCCTGCCGGGAATGAATTTGAGCCTTTCAGACTGCATCTCCTCCCAGGCCGGGATAAGGCCGGTCCTGAGCAAAAAAAAAACAGCCGCCTCAAAGGAATCCAGGGAACATGCGGTATGGCAGGACAAGGGGCTTGTCACGGTCACAGGCGGAAAGCTTACAACCTTCCGTCTCCTGGCCCGGGATGCCCTTAAAGCGGCAAACCCTTTTCTGCCAATAAAAGCACCCGGTCCGGTCCTGCCCGGATTAAACCCTTTCAAACAGCAGTATTCTTCTCTCAGGGTTTCAGGAAGGACGGTGGAAAGGATCATCGGGCGATACGGCCCCTGGGCCGGCCAAAGGATTCTGGATCAGGATGAATCCCTTCTCACGCAGGTTGAAAATACACCTGACATCTGGTCACAGATCCGACATGCCGCAGAACATGAGACCATTCATCATCTTTCGGATCTCATGCTTCGCCGGGTCAGAATCGGCCTTCTGCTGCCAAAGGGCGGCATCCATCTTCTGAATAAAATTGAAACCCTGTGCAGCCCCTTTCTGTCCTGGGACACTGAGCAATGGGAAAAAGAAAAAAAAGACTATGCAGGTCTCTGGCAGGCCTGTTATTCTCCGCCTTGTGAAGCCAATTAAGGAGCCCTGAATGTGAAGGAAGAGAGCCTTCTTGCCATAGACTGCGGGACCCAGAGCCTGAGAGCCATCCTTTTTTCAAGGACCGGCAATATGCTTGGCTGTGTAAAAATGGAATATGAGCCCTATGTTTCTTTTGCTCCCGGCTGGGCCGAGCAGGACCCGGAACTCTACTGGGACAGCCTTGTCAAGGCCTGCAGAACGCTTCAAGCAGAAGTGCCCCAGGCGTTTTCCATGGTTGCCGGGGTGGGGATCACCACCCAGAGGGCCAGTATGATCAATGTGGATGAAAAAGGGATGCCGCTTCGGCCCTGCCTGTTGTGGCTGGACCAGAGACGGGCAAAACCTTTCTGGGGTCAGAACCGGTTCCTGAACATGGGATTGAAATTTACAGGCCTTAAAAATAAAATCGATGATATCCAGACCCAGGGCAAATGCAGCTGGATCATGCAGAACCAGCCGGACATCTGGGATAAGACCTTTAAATACCTCCAGGTTTCCGGGTTTTTAAATTTTCGGCTCACCGGCGAATTTAACGATTCCACAGCATCCCAGATCGGCCATATCCCTTTTAATTATAAAACTCAGGAGTGGGCCGGCCCCTGGCAATTATCCAAAAGGCTTTTCCCCGTCGAAAAAGACAAGCTTCCCGCCCTTGTCAAGCCCGGCGATCTTTTGGGCAGAGTCTCGGAAAAAGCTTTCCTTCTTTGCGGGATTAAAAAAGGCATCCCGGTTGTGGCCTGCGGGTCGGACAAAGGATGCGAAACCCTGGGGGCAGGGGTGGTATCTCCGAAAACGGCAAGTCTGAGTTTTGGGACCACGGCAACGGTTCAAACCGTGTCCAAAACCTATGTGGAAGTCATACCCTATATGCCGCCGTATCCTTCACCCGTGCCCGGGTTTTATAATCCTGAAGTTGAGATTTTCAGGGGGTTCTGGATGATATCATGGTTTAAGAAGGAATTTGCCCACAAGGAAGTTGAAGAGGCAAAAAAACTCGGTATCCCGGCAGAAGAAGTCTTGAACCGGTGTCTTGAAAGAACATTGCCGGGCGCCATGGGCCTTGTGGTGCAGCCCTACTGGGGGGCCGGGCTGGGGCTGCCCCACGCCAAGGGCGCCATGATAGGGTTCGGGGATATCCATACCAAAGACCATATCTACCGGGCTGTTATCGAAGGCCTGGGATTCGGTCTGTATGAAGGTATTGAAAAAATTGAGAAAAAGACAAAAATAAAAATCGAGAAAGCAGCAGTATCCGGGGGTGCTTCCCAGAGCGATGAAATCTGCCGGATCATGGCCGACATAATCAATCTTCCAATGGTCAAGGGCCGGACCCATGAAACCTCAGGCCTTGGGGCTGCCATCCTCACGGCAAAAGGTCTTGGCTGGTATCAGAGTCTTGAAGAGGCTGTGGATCACATGGTCCATGTGGGAAAAATGTTTAACCCTGATCCTGCAGCGGTTCAGATTTACCAGGCGCTTTACTCAAAGGTGTATTCAAAGATGTATGCCGCTCTTAAACCTTTGTATTCAGAAATCAGGAATATTACAGGATATCCGGAATGACATTACGCCATAAACAACACTGGACTCCCCCCTGGGTGGAAAAAGCACCTGAACCGGGAACCTTTAGGTCCATTTTTAAATGGGGGGCAAAGGATTGGTTCAAGAATCCGAACCAGGGATTTTTGCGGGTCATTGCCCATGAGCTGGGGCTTTCGGAAGAGGATTTCAAACAGCCTGCTCAGATGGGCGATCAGATTGTTGCAAGCAGCTCGGCCACAGCACTTTCGTCTGAAGATTCCGCCCTGTTTGAATCCATCGTGGGTCCTGAAAATTTTTCTTCCCATACCTATGAAAGGCTTAAGTCTGCCACGGGAAAATCCATGGAAGACATCCTGAACTTAAGACAGGAGAAAATTGAAAACATACCGGATATAGTGCTTCACCCAAGGAACCGGGAAGACGTTGAGAAAATCGTCGGGCTCTGCCACGAAAGAAAAATTCCCCTTCATGTAAAGGGCGGCGGCAGCTCCGTCACCCAGGGTCTTGCCTGTCCCAGGGGCGGGGTCAGTCTTGTCATGACCACCCACATGAACCGGATTCTTGAATTCAATGAGACAAACCAGACCATTACCGTGGAGCCGGGGATCATGGGCCCTGTTTACGAGGATTTGCTCAACCGGTCCCAGGAAGTTTTTAAGGCAGAGCGATGTTACACCGGCGGCCATTTTCCCCAGAGCTTTGAATATTCCTCCGTGGGCGGCTGGGTGGTCACCCTGGGTTCGGGCCAGGCCTCTTCCCATTTCGGCGATGCCGGGGATCTGGCAGTGGCCCAGGACTATGTAACGCCTACCGGGTCCTTTAAAACCCTTCATTTTCCGGCCACAGCCACAGGACCCAGGGTCAATGACATCATGAAGGGGTCGGAAGGGTGCTTCGGCGTTCTTGTTTCCGTGACCATGAAGATTTTTCCGTATTTTCCAGAAGCTGCCAGACCCTTTGCCTTTATGTTCAGGACATTTTCCGATGCCGTCACAGCCTCCCGGCGCATAAGCCAGTCCGGATGCGGCATGCCTTCCATACTTAGAATCTCAGATTCTGAAGAAACGGACATTGCCATGAAAATGTATGGCCTTGAAGGAACTCTATTGGACAGGTTCATGACATCAAAAGGCCTGAACCCAGGGTCCAGGTGCCTCATGATGGGCCGGACCGAAGGTGAAAAATCATTTTCAAAAAACCTTTTCAAACAGATCAAAAAGGTCGGAAAATCAAACAAGGGGCTATATCTTACCGGCTACCCCATGAAAAAATGGCAGGCCGGCCGGTTTTCAGATCCCTATATGCGGGACGCCTTAAATGATTTCGGGGTCCTCATCGACACCCTGGAGGCGGCCGTAACCTGGGACCATGTCGAGGAATTGTACCAAGGCGTGAGAGACCATGTAAAACAGACGCCGGGTGTCATTCTCATGACCCATGCCTCCCATTTCTATGCCCAGGGCACCAACCTCTATTTTATTTTCATCACAAAAATGATGGACCTTGCGAAATTCAAATCCTTTCAGAAAGGGGTCATCGAGAAAATCATGGAACATCATGGTTCCTTAAGCCACCATCACGGCGTGGGCAGGATGCTGGCACCGTTTCTGGAAACCCATCTGGGCAAAAAACAGATGGACGTGCTTTGCGCCCTGAAAAATGAGTTTGATCCCCACAACATCATGAATCCAGGAGCCCTGGGGCTGGGTGGGGCGTCTTAACCGATATTTTCCGGATAACGGGCCTAGTCAGCCACGCCGCTGATAAGACAGGGCTGAACCATTGCCTCCTGCAATTCCATGCCTGACGCATTTCCTCCGCTCATCTGGACGGCTGTTTTTTTACCCTTCAACCGGTCCCGTATCTTGAGGGCTGCTCTCAGACAAGCCGATCCCGCCCCTTCGGTGAGATTCCTGGTATGATGCGCGGCCAGGGCGATTCCCTGGTATAGTTCTTTTTCCGTGAGCAGCACAAAATCGTCCAGCGCATCTTTATACAAGGAAAACGGTACCTCGTAGGCGATGCCGGTGGCAACCCCGCCTGCAAAGGTTGTATTGGGCGCAGAGACTATTTTTTTCTGCTTCCAGGACATCCAGGCAGCGCTGGATGCTTCGGCCTGGACCCCTATGATGCTGATGTCCGGGCGTATCTGTTTGAGCACGGTGACTGCCGCAGCCGCTTCACTGCCTGCGCCGATGGGAATGATCATGACGTCCAGATCCGGAACCAGTTCAAGAATTTCCAGGAATTCAGTTCCCACGCCATTGATCAGCCCGGCCTCGTTTGCCGGGTGAACAAAATAAAACCCCCGCTCTTTTACCAGTTCTGCAACCTTTCTGCCCGATGCTTCAAAATCCTTTCCATATTCAATCAGCTCAGCCCCTGCGTCTTTTATACTTTGAATCTTCAGCGGGTTGGAGTTTTCAGGAACGACAACGACGGCCGTCAGATCAAAGAGTTTTGCACTGGTTGCCACAGAGGTGCCGTGATTCCCCGTTGAATAGGTGATGACACCTTTTGCCCCTTCCCGGCTCAGATGGTGCATGAGATTGATCCCGCCGCGTATTTTAAATGTCCCCGTGGGGTTATGGTTTTCATGTTTGACAAAGACCCGGGTACCCACAAGGCGATCCAGGCTCGGATACTGCCTCAGCGGTGTGGGCGATAGAAATTTTCTCAATATCTCTCTTGCGCCAAGAACATTGGATAGGGATATCAATTCATGGCTTTTGTTCATTTCGACCTCCTTATAAATCTTTTTGTCCGAACATTGTGTTATCGTGCATAAATACTTTATTTTTATTCTGGAAAACAGTTACAGTTTTCCAGAATAAAAATAGGAACAGATGCTCAATAATTTTAAAATCATTCGCAAATCCAGTGAGATATTGACAAGAGTAAAATTCCTGAACATAATACTATGGTTTAATTCTTAAACTGTTCAGACATATAAAACCGCATGCGGTTTGAAAAAAATCAGGGGGGAAAGGGCAATGGCTAAAGATTTTCTGCAAAGGATAGGAATATTACTAGGGGTTGTTTTCTTATTCACGGGCTGCGGCGATAAAATAGGTCCCGGCACCACAGGATCAGGCCCGGTCTCATCCATGAAAGCGGCCGTGGCCGTGGCTGACGTCAGCACCCAGCCTTTTGTTTACGAAGCAGTGGGGACCATAACGGCCCAGGCCGTCAGTACCCTGTCCAGCAAAATCATGGGGACGGTCAGGGCGGTCAACGTCCGGGAAGGGGACAGTGTAAAACAGGGAGATGTCCTGGTTATCCTGGATAAAAGACAGGTGGAAGCCGGGCTTCGTCAGAGTGAAGCCGGGTTGTCCGAAGCCAGAAAGGCTGCGGCTGCCGCAGATTCTGCCCGGAATGCGGCAGAGGCAGGGGCCAAGCTGGCCGAGGCCACCTACAAGCGATATCTAAAACTCATAAAGGAAGAATCTGCCACCCGACAGGAATTTGATGAGGTTGAGGCCCGTCACCGTCAGGCCCAGGCAGCCCTGGCCCAGGCAGAGGCCATGCTGTCCGCGGCAAGGTCAAGGGTTCAGCAGGCTGAGGCAGGTGTTTCCTCGGCCGGTATTTCAGAAAAGGACGCCACCCTCCTGGCTCCCTATGACGGGATCGTGACGGGTAAAATGATCAATGCAGGAGATCTGGCCTCTCCCGGAACCCCCTTGCTTACACTGGAAAAAAGCGGGGGCTTCCAGGCTGAACTGGTCATCCCGGAACACCATATAGAGGCTGTCCGGGTGGGGCAGTCCATGGAGATCAGCATCCCGGCCCAGGCCGGTTCTCCCCTCATCACAGGGGTGGTGGAAACCATTTCGCCCATGGCCGATGCAAGGAGCCGGTCCTTTACGGCCAAGGTTCTTCTTCCCGAAACCCCTCTGCTTCGCTCGGGCATGTTTGCCAGGGTTAATATCCCGGTGGGCGAGGGGGGCATGCTCCTGATTCCCGACTCGGCCATGGTGACCCAGGGTCAGCTCACAGGTTATTTTCTGGTGGATGACGGGTCCATTGCCAGGTTCCGTCTCATGAGAACCGGAAGGACATTCGGGGACAGGATCGAAATCATCTCGGGCATGAAACCCGGGACCCGGTATGTGGTTTCCCCGCCTGCCGGATTAAAGAACGGCGTCAAGGTAGAGGATGCATCATGAGCGCGCATTTTGGACCGGCTGGGAAAATTGCAGGGTATTTCATCAATTCCAAACTCACGCCGCTCATCATCATCGCCTCCATTCTTCTCGGCATGGCTGCCGTTATTGCCCTTCCAAGGGAAGAAGAGCCCCAGATCATCGTGCCCATGATCGATGTCTTTGTCCAGATGCCGGGTGCTTCGGCCAAGGAAGTGGAACAGCGGGTCACCAAACCCATGGAAAAACTGCTCTGGGAGATCCCCGGGGTTGAATATATCTATTCCACCTCCATGCCCGGCATGTCCATGGCTGTGGTCCGGTTTCTCGTGGGTCAGGATGAGGAAGCGTCCATCGTGCGGCTCCAGTCCAAGCTCACATCCAATTATGACCGGATTCCGACCGGCGTGAGCCCGCCCCTGATCCGCCCCCGGTACATCGACGATGTTCCCATCCTGGCCCTGACCTTCTGGAGCGAAGAGGTGGACCATTATCTTCTGAGGCGGCTGGTGGCGGAAGTGGAAGACAGTGTCAAGCAGGAACCCAATGTCTCCATCACCACCCTCATCGGCGGTGAAGAGCGCAAGGTGAATGTGCGCCTCGATCCCGCCCGCCTGGCTGCTTACGGTCTTGACATGGAGCAGGTGGCAGGCCTTGTGGCCGGGGCCAACAATGCCTCGGACTCAGGGAGTTTTCCCTCTCCCAGGGGCCAGGTGGTGGTCCATACCGGCGGCCTTCTAAAAGATGCCGAAGATGTGGGCCGGGTGGTCATCAATGTATACAAGGGACGTCCCGTATATCTTAGAGATGTGGCTGTCATTGAAGACGGGCCGTCAGATCCGGGCCGGTATGTGTTCTTTGGAACAGGTCCGGCTGCTGCTGAAAAAGAAATCCCCAAGATGGAGGCGTCCAAAGGCGTCTTTCCCGCCGTCACCCTCACCATTGCCAAGCGCAAGGGTACCAATGCCATCAGTGTGGCAGAAAAAGTCCTGGAACGCGTGGAGGACACCAAAGGCCGGATCATCCCGGACAATGTCCATCTGACCATCACCCGTCATTACGGCGAGACAGCCAAGGAAAAATCCGATGAGCTGCTGCTTCACATGCTCATTGCCGTCATCTCCGTGACCATTCTCATCTGGTTCACCCTGGGGCACCGGGAATCCGGGGTGGTGGCCTTTGCCATCCCCGTTACCCTGGCCCTGACCCTGACGACCTTTTACCTGTACGGGTATACCCTGAACCGCATCACCCTGTTTGCCCTGATTTTCTCCATCGGTATCCTGGTGGATGATGCCATTGTGGTGGTGGAAAACATGGTTCGCCACTACCGGCTTCCGGAAAACCAGGGCCGCTCCAGATTTGATGTGGCCATCGAGGCCGTGGATGAAGTGGGCAATCCCACCATTCTCGCGACCTTTACCGTGATTGCCGCCATCCTGCCCATGGCCTTTGTGGGCGGTCTCATGGGGCCCTATATGCGGCCCATACCTGTCGGTGCCTCGGCAGCCATGTTCTTTTCCCTGCTTGTGGCATTTATTGTAACGCCCTGGGCCTCGGTCCGGATGATCAAGGCAGAGGGCCACCAAGGCTCCCATGACCATGTTGATGACTGGTCCACCCGGCTTTACCGGAAAATCATGGACCCGCTGCTTCATAAACCCTTCTGGCAATGGGGGTTTTTGCTGGGGGTGGCAGGTCTGTTGATCCTGGCATGCGCCATGGTGGTCTTCGGCCTGGTTCGGGTCAAGATGCTGCCCTTTGACAACAAGAGCGAATTCCAGGTTATTCTGGATATGCCGGAGACCGCTACCCTGGAGGACACGGCTGCCGTGGCCCTGGAAATGGGGGAATATCTTAAAACCGTAAACGAAGTGGTGGATTACCAGATCCACACCGGGACGGCAGGTCCCTTCAATTTCAATGGTCTTGTTCGTCACTATGATTTGAGAAACAAGCCCGGTATGGCCGACATCCAGGTCAACTTGGCCGGCAAGGGCCAGCGCAAACAGCAGAGCCATGATATTGCCAAACGGGTGAGAGAGCCTTTGAAAGCCATTGCCGACCGCAACAGGGCCAGGGTCAAGATTGCCGAAGTCCCGCCCGGACCGCCGGTCCTGTCCACCCTTGTGGCCGAAGTCTACGGCCCGGATTACGATGAGCAAAAAGAACTGGCCCTTAAGATCATGGATATTTTTGAGTCAAGCGAAGGGGTTGTGGATGTGGACTGGTACATGGAAGAGGACCAGGTGCGGTTTCAGCTGGATATTGACCAGGAAAAGGCGGCGTTGCACGGGATCAGTACGGGCAGAATTGCCCAGACCCTGAGGCTGGCCCTGGAAGGCCGGACGCCGGGACTTCTCCACCAGCCCCTGGAAAAGGAGGATCTTCCCATTGTATTGCAGCCGACCCTAGCCGACCGGGCCGGGGTGGACCGGCTGGGCGCTGTCCAGCTTCCCGCGGCTGACGGGAGTCTCGTGGCCCTGTCTTCTCTTCTCCAGATCCGGGAGACGGAGCCGGACCGGAGCATTTACCATAAAAATCTCATGCCCGTCGTCTATGTCACGGCCGATGTGGCCGGGTCCAATGAAAGCCCGGTCTATGCCATCCTGGATATGAAAAAGAAAATTGATGGGATCAAAACAAAGGAAGGCTATACCATTGTTCAGCATACGGCCGCTCTTCCCAGCTCCGACCGCCAGCTCTCCATGAAATGGGACGGGGAATGGCACATTACCTATGAAGTGTTCCGGGATCTGGGCATTGCCTTTGGCGTGGTCCTGGTCCTGATTTTTGTCCTGGTGGTGGGGTGGTTTCAATCCTTTTCAACCCCTTTTGTCATCATGGTGGCCATTCCTTTTTCCCTCATCGGCATTCTCCCGGCTCACTGGGCCATGAACGCCTTTTTCACGGCCACATCCATGATCGGCTTTATCGCCGGGGCCGGGATTGTGGTTCGAAACTCCATCATCCTGGTGGATTTTATTGAATTGAGAATCCAGCAGGGCATGCCCCTGGACCAGGCCGTCATCGATGCCGGTGCTGTCCGGTTCAGACCCATGATGCTCACGGCCGCCGCTGTGGTGGTAGGGGCATCCGTTATCCTGTTTGACCCGATTTTCCAGGGTCTTGCCATCTCCCTCATGGCTGGCGAGGTCGCCTCCCTGCTTTTTTCCAGGATGACGGTGCCCATTCTGTATTTTATGGACAAACGCTGGGAGTCCGCCCATATCAAACCAAAGGAGTAATCCATGAAATCCGTCAATATATTGCTTAACCTTATTCCAGTTTTTGTTTTAATGGCCTGTCTGATATTGATCCCGAAACACAGTCCGGCAGCAGAACTTACCCTGTCGCAGGCGGTGGAAACCGCCCTTGCCAACAACCCCGGGCTTGAGGCCGCCGGATTCAGGGCCGCATCTGCATCGGAAAAGACCATCCAGGCCGGGTCCGGGGCGCTGCCCCAGGTCTATCTCAACGGCGGTTACAGCCGGACCACCAATCCCATGTGGGCATTCGGCACCAAGCTGAACCAGAAAGCCATCACTGCACAGGATTTTGATCCTGCCCGGCTCAATGACCCGGACAGCATCGGGAATGTGGGGTCTTCGCTGGCCGTGGTCTGGTCCGTGTACGACCAGGGCCGGACCTGGTACGGCCTTCAGCAGGCCCGCCTGAACCAGGACTCTGCCCTGCTTTTTGCACAGCGGGCACGGCAGGAGGTGATTGCCGGAACCATCACCGCCTATATCGGGACTTTATTGGCCAGAGAAAATGAGATTGTTATCCGCCAGGCCACGGACACAGCCCGCTCCCATCTGAAGCTGATCCAGTCCCGGTATGACGGCGGGTTTGTGGCCAAGAGCGATCTGTTGCGGGCCCAGGTTCATATTGCCGATCTGGAACAGCAGCTGGCCGAGGCAAAAAGCCAGGTTAGCATTGCCAAATGCCGCCTCACCGTTGTCATGGGCATTGCAGGCGATCTTGACTTTACGCTGTCCTCGCCCCTGGAACCCGGAGACCCTATAGAGGGAGATCTGGATGCCTGGATCAATAAAGCCCTGGCCGCCCGCCCGGACTTGAAATCCCTCTCGCTTCAAAAGACCATTGCCGAAAAGGAAATGGATAAATCAAAGGCTGCCCGTCTGCCTTCAGTAAACTTGACGGGAAATTATGAAATCAATTCCGAAGATTTTGAAGACCATGGCAACAGTTACACAGTGGGAGCTGCGCTTTCCCTCCCGCTCTATACGGGCGGCAGGATTTCAGCTGCCATCCGGGAGGCACAAAACAATTTGAAACAGACCGATGCCATGGTCAGAGGCTTGAACCAGCAGATCTGCGGCGAAACCCGGCAGGCCTTTTTCAATGCAAAAAGCTCATGGGAGCGGATACCGGTTTCAAAGGCAGCCGTGGGCCAGGCCGAGGAATCCCTGCGCATCGTCAAAAACCGGTATGACAATGGTCTCTTCACCATTACCGATCTTCTGGACGCCGAAGTCGCGGTGCAGCAGAGCCTGATGAACCACTTAAAATCCCTGCATGATTACAAAGCGGCTTCCACACGGCTTTCCCTGGCAGCGGGGAGTATTGAAAAAATATGAGTGAGAGCCTGATGTTTCTTCAAAAAAAGGGAATCATCACCAACAAGTAAAAAAAAATCAATACAGGATCAGCACCACCAGCCTCATCATGGGTTCAAAAAAGCTCTATGACTATTTTCACATGCGGTCCCAGATCCAGATGAGGCCCCGCATGTATACCAATCAGCTTAAAAAGTAAGCGAGCTTATCGTATCAGGATGATGGCATTTCTTCCTTTTTTTTGGCCACGCAATAGATCCCGCCTTTGGTCATTCCGGGGATAAAGCATTTGTTGCACGAAAGGCAGTCAGCCTTATGGGATTTACTGTTCATCCATTTATTGGGCAGGTCCGGTTCCCGGATCAGGGGCCGTGAAAGGGAAATAAAATCCATGCCGTCTTCAGCCACGGCTTTTTTTGCAATGGACAGGGATCTGAACCCGCCCACACAGATAACAGGGCAGGTGACTATTTTTTTTATCCCCAGGGCAAGATCAAGGTTGTAGGCTTCCAGTTCAGGGGCATTAATTTTTGTGCGGGCCGGGCCTTTTTTGCCGGAGGCGGCATTGCCCGAAGACACTTCTATGGCATCAATGCCAATGAGTGACAGCTGCCTTGCGACTTCCAGGGCATCTGCCCGCGTCAATCCGTTTTCCAGATGATCTTCGCCATTGAATTTGATAAATACCGGATAAGTATTCCCCACCCGGGCCCGTATTTTTTCATAGATATCAAACAGAAATCTGGCCCTGTTTTCAAGGCTTCCCCCGTATTCATCCGTTCTCTGGTTGGTCAAGGGGCTTAAGAACTGGCTGACCAGATAGCCGTGGGCGCCATGGATCTGCACGGCATCAAATCCCCATTCCTTTGCCCGTCCGGCAGCCTTGGCAAAGGCATCGGTGATGTCTTCGATTTCCAGGATGGAAAGGGCCACGGGAGTTTCCGGAAACGCCGCAGCCTTAACGGCTGATGGGGCAACCGGTTTTCGTCCCGATGCCTTTAAATCGGCCTGTCCCCCTGCATGCACAAGCTGGATGGCGATTTTCCCGCCCAGGTCATGGACGGTGCGGGTGATGGTTTTGAACTCTTGGCGAAACGCATCGGAATATATGCCCATCTTGCCGGTCAATTGTTTTCCATCGGGTCTGACATAGGTATATCCTGAAATGATGAGGCCTATGCCGCCTTTCACAAGCTCGGCATAGTAATTCGTCAGTTTTTTAGTGGGTCTGCCGTCCGGCTCGCACATGCCTTCCCATGTGGCGGATCGTATCATCCTGTTTTTTAATTTCATCGGTCCGATAGAGCCTGGTTCAAATAAAGATGCCATTTTGTTTACTCCTGCTTAATGATTGCCTCCTGCAAATTATCTTTGTACACATACCCAATAACAATGGTTGAAGTCAATATGGGACTTTTATTCCGTGATTGATTCGGGGGTAGCATTGCCTCAAGGCAATTGCCATGCATATCAAGATAAAAAGGCGGCAACAAAAAATAATTAAAAAAGGCATCAATTGCAGAAGTTTCTTGATTTTTCCTGAAATTTATTCTAATGAAAAACTATAAAGTATATTCCATGCTTTATTCTAAGGGTAGAATGAATAATTTAACAACCTGTTATGAAAGGAAAACCAGATGAGAAAGACTTCGATTCGCGGATTAATGGTTCTATTTTTTATTTTCTGCATATTTGGAACTGCTATTGGCGGTGAAACCGCCACCAAAGAAGAATGCGTGGCAAAATGCAAAGAAGCGGCTGAAATGTTTAAAGCAAAGGGGTTGGAAGCAACCCTGGCTGTTCTTAATGACAAAGCCGGCCCCTTTGTCTGGAAAGACACCTATGTATTCTGCATTGACATGGAAACAAAAACCGTTATTGCCCATGCGGCTAACCCAGCTCTTATCGGCAAAAACATGATGGGTACAAAAGATGTGAACGGAAAACTTTTTTTTGCAGAATTTAACAATGTTGCCGCCGCAGCCGGCTCCGGATGGGTTGATTATATGTGGCCCAAACCAGGAGAGAAAGACCCTTCACCAAAAACATCCTATGTGTATAAAGTCCCGGGCCAGAATGTTTTTGTGGCAGCAGGCATCTATAATTAAATTCGCTGTAAAGTGAGACGATTTAAATACCAGTCCGGAAATGCATCATTTCAGGACTGGTATTTGGTTTTATATTCTAAAGGAGAAGAAGCATGGCCCAGATAAAATTCAAACTGTTTTCATCCATAAAAATGAAATTGATCGTTTTTACGATTATAGGGGTATTGGGTGTTTCCTCAATTTCGCTGATCAATAAATATTTTGACAGCTCAAAGAATCAAGCTGTTTATCTGGGCCGTATCAGCCAGGATGTTGCCGGTTCTATTTTAAACATCATGGTCATGGAGGAGAAGTTGATTAGCTCTTCCGACAGCAATCTGGCTCCCTACACGGCTGAGCGTGAAACCATGAAAAAAGCCATGGCCCTTCTAAAGGAAAATGCAAAACAGGAAAATATCAGAACTGCGGCAGAAACCATATTTTCACTGGAAGCCAGGCATGCCCAGATTTTCAAAGATATCCAGGCTGTATTGGTGAACATCGATAAAACAAAAACAGACTATAATGCAACCAATGAGAATATCTCGGAACTCTTAAAAACAGTCATTAAGGCTGTCGATAAAAAGGATACTGAGCTAGCAATGCAGGGGGACATGCTCTCTTCCGAATTCATATCCGTCAGAAAAGAAACCGTTGAATTATTATCTTTTGGAAATGAAAGACTTATTAATTTATTAAGCAGCCTGTTCCTTTATAATGATCTTGAAAAATATCTTAAAAAAAAGACCGAGCTTGAAAAGGCCATGGGGCAGGCTGTTAACAATCTTTCTACCATTTATAAATCATCCAACTCCAAGGAGTTTAATGAAACACTGGTAAAGGTAAAGGCAGTGCTTGTCACAACTCAGGAACAAGAGGCCCTCCTTCTTGAGGAGTGGAAAAAAACCAAGGCCCTGATGCCGGAGCTCAATACGACCGGCAAGGAAGTTAAAAAGACAGCCATCAGTATTGCGGATATGGCGGATGCCGAGCTTAAAAAAACCATTAAAACAGCAAATTACAACAATTTTATCGTTTCCATTGCCGTTATCATTGCCCTGTTGGTATTGAGTGTTGTTATTACAAGGGGGATTATCAAACCCATTGGGCAAACCGTGGACATGCTCAAGGATATCAGCCAGGGTGAAGGAGATTTGACCAAACGCCTGGATGATTCCAGCCAAAATGAGATTGGAGAAATGGCCCGCTATTTTAACCAGTTCATCGAGAAATTGCAGGGCATTATCGGCAGCGTCACAACCAATGCCGATACTGTTGCTTCATCGTCAACCAAGTTGACCGCGGTTTCAACCCAAATGACCAAAAATTCCGAGAATACTGCTGAGAATTCCAATGCCGTTGCAGCAGCTGCAGAAGAGATGAGTACCAATATGAGCAATGTCTCTTCAGCCATGGAAGATACTTCGGCCAATATACAGATGATCGTTTCAGCAGCCGAAGAGATGACCTCGACCATTCAGGAAATTGCCAACAACACCTCCAAAGGCAATTCTATTACTCAAAAAGCAGTCCAGACCGCAGAAGCTGTATCCAAAAAAGTTAATAATCTAAGTAATGCAGCCAGAGACATCTCAAAGGTTACGGAAACCATTGCCGATATCTCCGGACAGACAAATCTTCTGGCATTGAATGCCACCATAGAAGCTGCCAGGGCAGGCGAATCCGGCAAAGGGTTTGCAGTGGTTGCAGGAGAGATCAAGGCATTGGCGCAGCAGACAGCACAGGCAACAAATGAAATCAATTCAAAAATTTCCGATGTCCAGACCACCACGGCTGATTCTGTCAAGGCCATTGAGGAAATTGTCCGTGTCATCAATGATATCAATGATATCATGACAACCGTGGCCACGGCGATTGAGGAACAATCCGCCACGACCCGGGAAATTTCCAAAAATGTCAGCCAGGCTGCTACAGGCGTAACTGATGCCAATGACAATATGGGCCAGATTTTAGGGGCAACGGCTGAAGTCGCCCAAAATATTTCAAAGGTCAGCCAAGATGCGGAACAGATGAGTTCCGGCAGCGCCCAGGTCAATGAAAGCGCCAGAGAATTATCCATGCTGGCTGAAGATTTAAACCGGTTGCTCCGTCAGTTCAAGGTTTGACCCGGGAAGAGTTCCCGGGCAATGAACGGGAGCTCCATGGGATCCCTGCACCCTATGCTCAGGAATCTTATTGGCATGACGCATAAAGATAAGGAAAAATGGGATTTGAGACACCAGAAAGATCCGGGGGTGTTGGCGCCTTCCTTTCTGGTGGCTCAATATGCGTTGCTTGGTCCCTGCGGCAAGGCCCTGGATATTGCCTGCGGAAACGGCAGAAACAGCCTGTTCCTGGCAGAAAAAGGCTTCAAGGTGGAGGCGGTTGATATTTCAAGCGTGGCTCTTGACCGGGTGGCAGGGCTTCATCCGGGGATCACGGCCCTGTGTCTGGACATTGATGGCTGGATGATTCCGAAAAACAAATATGATCTCATTGCCAATATCCGGTTTCTGGACCGGCGGCTTTTTCCCATGATCGTGGATGGTCTTAAACCGGGTGGGGTTTTGATTTTTGAATCCTTTGCCGGAGGTGAGGGTGATCTATATTGCGTAAAGAAAAATGAACTGCTGCATGCGTTTTTTGCATTGCATATTGTTTTTTACGAAGAAAAAAAACTTGAAGAAGGCGGCCGGTTTGATCAGGCAGCCGGTCTTGTGGGCATCAAACCCGGTGATAAGCCGCGGCAATAAATGATTGCAATCCTGAAAATCTTGTGAAAAAGTATCTCAAAGCTGAGCATCACGGAAGTCTGCTGTTTTATGGAACATCAAAAGGAGATGGGCATGGAAAAGAAACTTCACTATGGATGGATCGTTATATTCATGGGTCTTATCACAACGGTTGCAGCACACGGATTCGGGCGGATGGCCTATACGCTTCTTTTGCCTGCCATGAAGGATGGGCTCCAGTTTGATTATACCCAGCTTGGGCTTTTGGGCACAGGAAATTTTATGGGATACCTGTCCATGGCCATTATCGGCGGATTTCTGGCTGCCCGGTTCGGCACCAGAACCGTCATAACGATTGCCCTTGTTCTCATGGGGGTTACCATGATCCTGACAGGGCTGGCTAAATCATTCGGGTTTGCTTTTGCCATGCGGCTTTTGACCGGTCTTGGGAACGGGGCTGCCTATGTTCCGGCCATGGCCCTGGGATCTGCCTGGTTCAGTGTTGGAAAACGCGGGTTTGCCACAGGCATTGTGTCCGGCGGCATCGGGCTCGGGATGTTTTTATCCGGGGTTATTGTCCCCTTTATTTTAAAATCCTATCAAACAGACGGCTGGCGGTATTCCTGGTATATTCTCGGAATTCTGGTTCTTGTGGTTGCCGTGATTGTATTCATTTTTTTAAGAAATCAACCCTCAGATAAAGGGCTTTTGCCCGTGGGCGAGGAGAAAAAGGAGCAAAACCCGGCTGCCCAGGGCAAAGTGTCTTCTCTTGACTGGGGCAAGGTGTATAAAATGAAGGCACTCTGGTTTCTTGGAATTGTGTATTTTTTTTACGGCCTGTCCTATATTATTTATGTTGTTTTTTTTGCTGCCTATCTGGTCAAGGAAATTGGTCACACCCAGGCCTGGGCCGGGGGCCTCTGGGCCACAGCCGGGGGTCTCAGTATTTTTTGCGGGGTGATCTGGGGAAGCATTTCCGACAGAATCGGTCGGGGAAAGGGATCGGCCTTTGCCTATCTTGTGCTGGCATTGTCGTATCTTGTGTTTGCCCTGGTCAAAGTTGAGGCCGGGTTTTACATATCCGCCTTTTTATTCGGCATCACGGCCTGGAGTATCCCCACTATCATGGCAGCCACGGCCGGGGATTTTGTGGGGCCGAGACTGGCGCCTGCAGGTCTTGGTTTTATCACGCTGTTCTTTGGCATCGGTCAGTCCATCGGCCCGGCCCTGGGCGGATACCTGGCTGATGTGAGTAAATCCTTTACCTTTCCCTTTCTTGTGGCAGGGGGCATATCGCTGTGCGGTATGGTTTTTTCCTTATATTTAAAAAAACCGGTTCAGGATATGTAAGATGGACGAGAAAGCACGAGAAAAGGCAATTTTCGGTCACATTCAAAAAGATGCCTTTGCCAATCATCTGGGGGCCAGGGTGGAAATCGTAAACCCCGGCCACAGCCGTGTGTTTTTGACGGTTACGGAAAATATGACCAATTTTCACGGCACCACCCATGGCGGGATTATTTTTTCCGTCAGCGATATTGCCTTTGCCGCAGCCTGCAATTCCCACGGACGGGTGGCGGTGGCCCTGAATGTCAGTATTGCGTTTTTAAAGCCGAGCCATGCCGGAGACCGTCTGGTGGCCGAGGCTGAAGAGGTTTACAACGGCCGCCGGACTTCATTGTATGATATTAAAATTTATAATGAAGATACCGGTGATCTTATTGCCAAAAGCCAGGATCAGGCCTATCGCATGAATCAATGGATCGTCCCGGAACAATAGGGTTATCCGTCAAAGGCCTTCGCTGCTGCGGATGGCATCGGCATTGAGCCGGCCCTGGACATAGAGGGACAGGGCGGCAATGGCCCGATCGCAAACCGTGAAGACCGGAATATTGGCTTCAATCAGGGCATCCCGAAGCGGATCATAGAGCCTTCCGCCATCCACCACCGCTACAATGGGTGTATTTGAAGTTTTTACAATATCAATGAGTTGATGTTTGATGCTGGCGGCCTCATGCATGTCAAACCCTTTGACCGTTGTCCGGTCCAGGGTTTTCATGGCCGGAGACAGGGGGTCAAGGCTGACGACCACGGCATCCACGCCCTTATCCTCTGTCAGAATCCGTGTGATCTCGGCATGGGCATCGTCATCGGCTGCCGGGTTGATATCCAGGGGATTGGAAAGGGTGACAAAGGCAGAAAGTTTTTTCTTCTTCAAAACCAAGGCGATCTTTTCCCGGGTCGTATCTTCAAATTTTGCCAGCTCCATGTGAAAATCATCAGACTGGATGGAATCAGCCATGCCCACGGCTTCAAACCCGGCACCGCTGACAGCTGCCAGGCGGTTGCCTTTGATGGTTTTTTGGCTTAACGTTTCGGAAAGAAACAAAAGCTCCTGGAATTCTGAAAAAGTCCTGGCCACAATGGCCCCTGATTTTCTGACACAGCTTTCACATACCATGTAATCTCCGGCCAGGGAGGCTGTATGGCTGGATGTGGCAGCTTTGCCTTCAAGGGTGCGGCCGGCTTTGTAAAAGACAACCTCTTTCCCGGAAAGCACAGCCTCCCGGACAGCCTTGCAGAACTCAAGGCCGTCAAGGTCGTTAAACCCTTCTGCATACACGGCAATGACATCCACCTGATTCGAGGTCTTAAAATATTGGACCATATCTCCCAGAGTGAGATCTGTCTGGTTGCCCATGGAAATCATATAGGCAGGTTTGATCTGGGGATACTGGTGGCTCCGGTGAAGCATGAAAGCTCCGCTCTGGCTGATGAGGGCAGCCCTGTGATAGTTAATGTGTCTTTGTTTGGGCAGTTTTTCCTCAGGGATGAACCAGGTGTCATATCCGCCCGGTTTTGAGATGACGCCCATGCAGTTGGCGCCGAGGAAAACCGGTCCGCCGTCCAGAGTGGCATGAGCCGCATTGATTTTTTCAATGACCTTTTGAGCCCTCTCTTTGCTGTCGCTTGTTTCTCCCATGCCGCCGGGAATGAGCATAACGCTGTCTGCCACATCCAGGCGGATGAGGTCGTCCACAAGGTCTGGAACCTTTTCTGCACCCACGGCTACAACAAAGAGATCCAGTTTTGAAAGCCCAAGCTGTTTAAAGGTTTCAAAGTCTTTTACGCATCTGACGCCATCAACGTCCTGTTCGCCATCTTTGAAGATGAGGACATTTTCTTTTTTAAAGCCTTCTGCCAGAATATTGTCCAGGATAATCCGGCCAAAATTCTTCCGTGTGGAAGAAACCCCGATGATCCCGATGGAGGCGGGGTGCAAAAGTTTGTCGATTTTCATGACCGGCCGTTTGAATGCAATTTTACCGGGTTTCCCAAACCTGCACATGCCGTCCAGGGGCACCATAAGATAGTCACTGAAGGCAAAGGGGTTGATTTCAAGTTCCTCAATGACAAAGGGCGCATCCGGATTGATCCCGGAATAGAAATTGCCCATGCGGACAAAGGATTCAAAACATTCGATGAGCTGTTCATCCGTGACAATGCGGCGCTGGCCGCGGGTGAGCCCGGCCAGTTTTTTGTACATGATGGTCTGTTTGAAAAGCTGGAAAAAGGTCTCGCCGTCATTCATGGCTACCGAGGCTGCCACAATGGCCTGGCCTTTTCTGAACCGTTTGGCATAAAGTTCGGTATCGGTGCCGCCCAGACCGGCACTGATGATGGTGCCGAATTCCCGTGTATGGCGGAGCCCCACAATGAGTTCATTGCCGAACGCGCTGGAATCCGGCGGCATGAACTGGACCTGCAATATCCCTTTGATATCCCGGCTGATGGCTGCGGTGAGTGCGTTTCCGGACAACCCCTGATACTCTTTTGGGGCTGCTTCGGGATGACGTTCGATCCAGGCCGTATAGTTTTCCGGGACTTCGTAGAACATCCGGCGCAGGCCGGAGCGGACGGCATTGCTTTCCTTTTCCACGATTTTGACACCCCCTACTTCGGTTTTATGAATAATGGTCGGCGAGACTATTTTTAAAACCGTTTTTTCGCCGGGCAGAGAGGAAAGGGTCCGATCCGACGGCTTTGACCCCCTGGGAATGAAATTGCACTGGGGTGGTGTCTCAGCCCCGGATTGGGAGAGAAGGGAATATACTTCATATTCGTACAAAAAATTTCTGCCCTCTTTGAAAGCCGCGTCAAACAAGCTGGTGATGGTGTCAAAATCAATGGAAAGATCCATGGCCTTATTCCTTATTAAAAAGGTTTTATTAAGAGTTATATCAGTTTGATCCCTGCATGAAAAGCAGCATAATTACTGTTCCAGACCAAAGGCGCCGGACTCACGTTCTTTAATGCCTCAAGCCAGACATCTTTTGGAATGGCGCTGAAGGGTGCAAGGGCACTCAAGGCGCCCAGCATGACCACATTGGCTGTTTTTCCGGCGGTGTCCCCGAGCTGGATGGCAATATCCAACACATCCACTGAAATAACCTTGAACCCTGAAAGATGCTGCTGGATGACACTGTCGTCCGGATAGTCAGATAAAGCAAGTCCCTGGGGAACGATTTTGGTATTGGCCATAAGAATGGTGCCGCCGGGTTTGAGGGTGGAGAGAAAACCCGGTCTCAATGCCTCGCTTTTTTCCATGACAATGAGACAGTCTGCTGATCCGGGCAGAAGCGCCGGGCTGAATACATTTCCGCATCCAAAGGTAGAGATGACCGGGCCGCCCATTTGGGCCATGCCATGGGTTTCTCCCTTGACAATGTTTTCTTTTCCGTATCCGGCCAGAAAGGCCATGCGGGCCAGGGCTTTGCCGAAGAACAGATTGCCCTGGCCGCCCACGCCCCGGATGGCAAGGGACATGCGGTTTGGTCGTTTTTTCGGATCAAGTTTTGGGATCTCAATGGTTTCAGGGGCCTGTTCAATAACAGCCTTCTTTTTTTCAGCAGCCGGAAAGTCTGTTTTGTCGGCAATCCGGATCGCCTTTGCGGGGCACATCTGGAGACAGGCCGGGGTTTTTGATACACAGCCGGAACACAGATTGTTCCAAACCGGCTGGTTGTTTTCATCCATGTCAAGACCTGAACAGATATTGCAGGTGGCGCAGGCTTTGCAAATTTCCTTATTCACCGTGAGTTTTTGTCCAAAGGCGTCTTTGGGCATTTTTTTAACGCAGGTTCCCTTGATGACAAGGATGGTAAAGGTTCCGGTTTCCGCTTTTTTAAGCGCAGCTTTCAGAGCGTTTCGGATGGCTTTCCGGTCATAGGCATCCACTTCAACCACGGGTGCGCCTTCGCCTTTCAGGGCAGAAACAAGATCGAATTTATTGGGGTCTCCCTGGAAATTAACAGGGGAAGCCGGTGAATTCTGGCCGCCGGTCATGGCTGTCCATTCATTGTCGAGAACGACCTTGACGCCGGGAGAATTCCGGTAAATGGCGTTTCGTGTGGCATCCATGCCGCTGTGGCATTCAGTGGAATCACCAATGACACTGATGCATTTTCCGGCTGATCCGGGTTTGGATGCCACATAGCCCGTGCGCTTGCTTTCGCTTGCACCCATGGCTACCCCGGTGTCCAGGGCAGAAAGAAAATAAAGCAGGGAATTGCACCCGATGTCGCCGAACAGGGCTTCAAGGACTCCCCTTTGTTTCATTTTGCTCACGACTTCGGAAAACAGGGCATAGGGGCATCCGGCACAGATGAGGGGCGGTCGGGGAACAGGTTTTGTCCCTGTGTCGGGGGTCTTCACCGCATGTCCAAGAAATTCTGCAATGGCTTCCGGGGTCCATTCCGTAATATTGCTGTGAACATCTTTTCCTTTTACTTTGAGGCCGGCTTCCAGGCAGGCGCTGTGGATAAACCTGTACCCGTCTTCAATCACGGTCACATCACCTCTGATGCTGTCGCAGAATCCTTTGATCAGGTTTATGGGAAGGGGGTTGGTAAAAGCCAGGGAAAGAATATCCAGGTCTTTTTCAAAAAGCGCCTTGACTTCTTCCATGTAAAGGGTGTTGATCCCATGGGTGATAACGCCTTTTTTCCCTTTGCCCCTGATCCATTTATTCAAAGGTGATCGCTCAACCATATCAGTGAGTTTGGGCATGCGCTCGGCCTGGATGCTGTTGTAGCTTGGCCGGGCAATGCTGGGCAGGCAGTTATAGGCTCTCAGGTCATCCATTTCAACCGGTCCCCGGTTTTGTTTTTCCATGAGGGAAATCAGGCCTTCGCTGTGGCAAAGATTTCCATTGGCAAGGATGACAAAGGAGGTGTTGAAATCTCTTGAAATTTTTACGGCAATGGCAGCAGCCTCATGCATTTCCTGGTGGTTCCGGGGTTCGAATATGGGAACAAAACAGCTTTTGAGCATATATCTCGGGTCGATCACATGCTGGGTGGAATTGGGAACAAAATCACTGGCCAGATAATAGATCAGCGCACCCCGCTTCTGGGTGAACTGGGAGGCTGAGGTTACCACATCGGCTGCCTGGAAAAGCCCGGGGATTTTCAGGGTGACCACACAGTCCCGGCCGGCCAGGGTATGACCGTGGCCCACGCCTGCACTGACAGCTTCATTGACGGACCAGTTGGCATCGATAAGGTCCTTTGCATTGGAAAGCCCTTTGTCGATGACTTCCGTACTCGGAGTACCGGGATATCCGTCCACACTGTGAATGCCTGCGCGGACGCAGCCCACGGCAAAGGCGATATTTCCCTGCAAAACATTGGTTTTTCCCGTATCATCCAGACACATTTTCCTGAAAGCATTCATAGATAGTGTTCCTTTTTTCAGCCCGACCAAAGAAAGAGTGTGATCAGGGTTAAGTTTTTAAAAGTCATACTTTAATACCAAATATCAAATTATCCTGTCAATACTGAAAGTATTAAAAATCTTGGTCTCACAAAAATTATTTTTTAAAACAGTTAGTTATATAATATTCAAATTTATCACAGATTCAATAAATATAAAATGTCATACTTATTGAACCTCTTGAAAATATAATACTTTTTAAACAAACCATCATTGCGCTTCAGCCTGGTTTATGATATGGATGGCAATTAAAGCCTGACAAGACTATTTAATTATACAAATGAATTATTGCATGATGAATGGAGCCCATGAATCGGCCTGACAATAAAGAAAAAACTGGAAAACTGCCACCCCCCAGATTCCAGGAGATCATTGCCCGGATCAAGAGAGATATCCTTTTGCAGCATTACCGTCCGGGAGATGCTCTCCCAAAGGAAGAAACCCTTGCAAAAGATTTTGGCGTGGGAAGGGCGCTGGTCCGGGAGGCCCTGGGTCTCTTGAAAGCCCAGGGTTATCTGGAAGCCCGACGGGGCAGCAGCGGCGGGACTTTTGTCTGCGACCTTCTCCAGTCCCAGGGCATGACCACCCTTCTGGCAGATCTCATTGCCATGAGATCCATGAGTATCAAACATGTATGTGATGTCAGGATTCTGATTGAGCCGGAAGCTGCCCGGATGGCAGCCCTGGAGGCCTCACCGGCCCAGCTGAATCGTCTTGGGGACCTTGTGTATAAAGGCAAGGCCGTCAAAAATGTCCGGGAACGGATTAACCTGGATGTTGAATTTCACAATCAGATCTGCGAGCTGAGCGGGAATCCATTCTTTTCACTTCTGATGCGGAGTATGATGGGGTTTTTGCAGCAGTTTCTGGAGGTTCTGGATGAGCATACCACCTACCTGCATGACAATGATATCCACAGCATTCTTTCTGCCGCCATTTCATCGCGGGACCATCAGAAAGCATACGAATGCATGTTTTCCCATGTGGTCACCATGAAACAGCGGTTCTGTGACCTTGAAAAGGATTACCTGGATATACAGGCCATGCAGTTAAAAGAGTGAAGCTTTTTGTCGGACTTTTAATCTCCCGGTTCTAATCCCCAACCTTTAAGATAATATTATGGGATTTAATCGTGGCATTTACCGCCTCGGTCATTTTGTTCAACGTCACATTGGATGTAAATGTTTTTCCATTGCTGATTATTTCTATCCCCTGGCAATTATTTTTGGTCAGCTTTAAAAGGACGCCCAGCCCGAAAGTCTTTGCAATCTCAAAAGGTTTTTCCTGATTTTCCATGATGTTTTCTCCTTGCCGGATCCAGTCTTTCATTTGTATTAGAATGAATCATTAAACATTATTATCGGCACTGAAAAACAAAATTGCAAGTCTTGTGCCGGATAAATTTCATGACAAAAAAAGATTCATATTGAAAAGGGCAAAACCGTTGTCTCATTGGAGCCGAATGAAATAAATTAAAAAGAAATTCTGAGAGCCCTGCAATTGTTGTTAAGGATGAAATTTATATCGGCTTTAACGACAGGATCTATGAGACAGTTCTGTCTTGAAACAATTTGTCACCTGCCTGCCCTTAAAACAGACCATGTCAAGGTTCAAGATCAATCAGGTACATTCCCACACCCGGCGACTGGTCTTGGCGGGATTTCATGCTTAACGGGCTTTCATTTCTGAACCCCAGGTCAAGGTACATCCGGCCCAGCTTCTGGTTGCTGGTGAGAGACACCACCCTGGAAAACCCGTCGGTTTTCATTTGATTCAGAAATGACCGGATCAGCAGAAGACCGATCTGCTGATTGCGGAACCGGCTTGAAATGGCAAGGGCGCCAAGTTCCGCCGTTTTCGAATCTATCCTGATTTTTTCCGCACACCCTACAACAATGCCGTCAATCCTGACGATGAAAAAATTATCCCGGCGGCTCTGGATGTAATCCCGGGATCTTGTTTTTAAATATCCCTGTTTTTTATAGATGTTGAGGATGCCATCGATGATCTGGACATCATCATCGGACGAGACACAACTGAAGGTCTCAAAAAAGTTATTGGCAATGAGGGTGCCGGACCCTTCAATGGTGAAGAGTTCATTCTTGATAGCCTGTTTTGCGGCTGACAGGATATGAACACGCCCTATTTTTCCCTGTTCAATTTTTCTGCAGATCTGGTCCAGGTTCCTTTTAAAATTGATATTGGCGGTCAGGGTTTCAAATGTGACGGCCTTTTCCCTTGCCTTTACCGTTGAGATGGCGTTGATCCTGTTTCCCTGCTGGTCCACCAGGAATTTTCTTTCCAGGAAAAGGATCTTTTCAATCCCTGTTTCATGATTCAGCACATCATCGTAAAAATCGTGATCACTGGGAATCCGGATAATTTCAGAACCGGGCAATTTTAAGGCCAGCTCTTTAAAATGCTTCTGATTGGCAAACCGGTTTGACATATTATGAAACAGAACCGGGCAAATGCCTTGTTTTTCAAGAAATTTGAGATCTGCAACAATTTCGTTAAAATGATCCCGCAGTAGACCTTCCCGGCAGGCAACAAAGATCCTTTTTCCGGCCAGCAGCTTTCTGTATTCTTCAAGGTAAAGTTTCGACATATGGGATCAAGTTTTTTTGTTAATGATCATATTTTATCAGACCAGTTTTTTTATCACCATGAAAGACAGGAAGGTCCTAGGGTTCCGTCAGGCTGTGGAGAATGGCTTCCTGTTCATCCAGGATTTCATCCAGGATTCGGCCGTTGGTCATGGGGTTCATCATCACGGATCTTAAGACCACGATATTGTGGGGATCGGACGGAGTATTTCTGAGCCGGGTCCGGGAGACAAAGCTTTTTCCGGCTTCTCGCTGGATTCTCTGGATTTTGATATTGATGTCATCCAGGACGGCGTCCAGCTCCTGCCGTTCTTTTAAATCCGAGAGCTCAAGTTTTTCGCGGATATCCGGCGGAACCAGCCGGTAGGTCAGGATATTGAGCTTTGGTTTTGTGATGAGCTGGAAAAGAGGCCGTTTCTCTATTTTTTTTGCAAAAAGTTTTGCAGTTCTGATGCCGTGCTCGATCATCAGGGCATAGCCTTTTGATCCCATGATTTTCAGGGCACTGTCAAGGATCAGGGAATTGGCTTCCCTGGAACCTTCCAGGGTTTTGATGCCAAGATCCACACTTCCGGGCCGGATGACATATCTGGCGTGGTAGACGATGGCGTCCAGGGCTTTGGGGTCTTTGAAATAGACCATGCCCGAACTCATGGGCATATAAAACTGCTTGTGACAGTCAATGGTCACGGAATCGGCACGTTCAATCCCTTTTAAGAGCTTCTTGTATTTTTCCGATAACAGCACGGGACCTCCCCAGGCGGCATCCACATGAAAATGGATATGATGCTTTACACAGATATCAGCAAGCGCGGGCAGGGGGTCGATGATGCCGGTTTCTGTGGCCCCTGCAATGCCGATGACAGCCATGATTTTTGTCTTTTTGTCGGCTGTCAGGTCTTTTATTTTGGCTTTCAGTTTTTTAAGATCAATGCTCCTTTTTGCATCCACATCAATGGGGATGATGTTTTGATTGCCAAGACCCAGGATACCGGCTGCCTTTCTCAGTGAATAATGGCCCCGCTTGGAGACAAGAATCACGATTCTTTCAATGTTATGGGTTTTCATGGCGGCATGGAGCCCGTTTTTTTCAATACTTTCAAAAACGCCTTTGGGCGGGAAACAATTGTTTCTTGCCACCCAGAGGGCGGTGAGGTTGGCCGTGGTGCCCCCGGAGGTAAAAACACCCAGAGTGGTGTCGGCATTCTGGACATGTTCAAGATAAAAGGATTCCTCAAAATTGAAAATCATGCGGTGGATTTTGGCAAGGATTTGTTTTTCAAGAACCGAGAGGACCTTTGAGGTTTCAAGCTTGATGACGTTCTGGTTTAAGGCTGCGGTAATGGCTTTGAGATGAACCATGAAAAAAGGAATGGCTGAGGTCATGTGGCCGATAAAATAAGGGGACGCCACATTGACGGCTCTCGGGGCTATTTCATCAATGATATCTTTGATCACATCGGCCAGTTTTTTAAGGGGTTGTGTATTAATCTTTGTATCGGTGTAGTCTTCGGCAAGTTTGATGAGGCTTATTTCCTCGGTAACCCCCACATGTGTGTTTAAAAAATCATGGAGCCCGAACAGAATCTGTTCCATGTATTTAACAAGGGTATTTCTGCTTTTTTCATCTTCAGGACGGATAAACACCCGGTGAAGGGTTTTCCAGTCGGCAACAAGGGCTGAGGGTCTTTCTTTTGTTCCGGTCATGATCTGTCTGAATGGCCTCCTTGATCCTTTTTTATCAGCATGGATTTTGATGACATGTATCACAAGAATAAAGCAGGATATACCCTTTTTTGATTTATTTCGGAAATAAATCTTTTAAAAGGGAGTGAAAGACTGTAAATATTTAGATAAATAATGAAAAGGAGAATATAACCCCATGGATCTTCATCAGACTGATATTCTGACAAAAATATCCCGGTACAACCTGATCCGGAACGGAAGAATGATTTATATCGATGTGCATCAGAAAATCCAGGGCAATCTGGCCGACAAATTTGTGGCCGTGCCCAACCTGGTCAATATTGTAGCAAAACCCGAACATCAGGGCGCAGGTGAGGATGAGAAAAAGGCCCTGGAAGACTGCCTGAAAAAAATTAAAGGCCTTAATCTGGAAGAACTGTTTCCTTCAGCAGCACCTCAAAGAAATACAATAAAAGACAATTAAGTGCTATTTAGAAAAAGGCCTGATGCAGACAAGCTGCAGCAGGCCTTGCACTGTTTTATGAATGAGTCCTTTAGAGACTTTGTTTTTCACCCATCTCAAACCCCAGATCAAGGGCCTTTTTATTCATATCCATGAAATCTTCAGGGATGGTTGTTTCAAGCACCTTGAGGATGGATTCAGGCCTGATGAGATTCGAAATTCCGATCAAGGCGCCGAGAACACAGATATTAAATACAATGGGTTTGCCGATTTCCTTCATGACCGTGTCATACATGGGAAGTGAAATGTGCTTGGCATCTACTTTTTTTTCAACGGCAACATATTTTGAATCAACAAGCAGAAGGCCGCCGGGACGGATAATGGATGCAAATTTGTGATAACTTTCCTGGGTCAGGCTGATGAGAATATTGGGCTGAGTCACTTTTGGGAAAAATATTTCCGTGTCGTCAATAATGACATCGCTCCTGGTGGAGCCGCCTCTTGCGGCCGCCCCGTAACTCTGGGACTGGATGGCGTTCTTGTTTTCATATATCACCGCGGCTTCTGCAAGGATGATGGCAGCCGTGATAATGCCCTGTCCTCCCGAGCCTGAAAAAACCAATCGTGAACGTTCCATCATGCTTTTCCTTTCATTGCGGTTTTGATGATTTTGTCATAGGCTTCACAGTATTCAGGGACATCTGTCTTTTCAACAAAAATACCCCTCTGGATCAGGTTTGGATTATTTTCCAGTTTTTTTGAACCGATCTTGACTGTATTGTTCTTATAGCCTTCCATCATCTGGATGGCATCGCCTTCTTTGTTTTTTCGGCCATAATAGGTCGGGCACTGGGTGAGAATTTCCACAACCGAGAACCCTTTATGGGTAATGGCTTTTTTTAGGAGATCCTTGCATTCCAGGGCGTGAAACACCGTGGATCTGGCGACAAAGGTGGCGCCTGCGCTCTTGGCCAGGTCCACAATGTCGAATTCCCGGTCAATGGTTAAGTATGGCGCTGTGGTGGCTTTTTTACCGCTGCCGGACAAGGGGGAAAACTGCCCGCCGGTCATGCCGTAAATCCGGTTGTTCATGACAATGGCGGTAATGTCGATATTTCGTCTGGCCGCATGGATAAAATGATTTCCGCCGATGGCCAGGGCATCTCCGTCCCCCATGGGCACGATGGCTTTCAAGGAAGGCTTTGAAAGCTTGACGCCGGTGGCAAAGGACAGGGCACGGCCGTGAATGGTATGCAGGGAATGGAAATCCACATAGCCTGAAATTCTGGATGAGCAGCCGATGCCTGAGGTGATGACGATTTCGTTCTTGTCCAGACCCAGTTCATGGACGGCCCGGAGCAGGGATGAGAGCACAATGCCGTGACCGCAGCCCGGGCACCACATATGGGGAAAAAACCTTGGCCGAATATAATCTTTAAAATCAAATCGTTCTTTTCCGAATATTCGAGAATCTCACGGTCTTTGTGCC
>CAZUDE010000005.1:212980-243734 GCA_964619205.1 uncultured Desulfobacula sp.
TAAAATCAAATCGTTCTTTTGTCATTTTATACACCTTTCCCCTGGATCATCCGTAAAAGGGTTTTGATATCGGTGGGTGAGATAAGCTCTCCGTCCACACGGTTGGCAAGAAATACAGTGTGCGGGTTGTCCACGGCAGCTTTCACCTGGGTGACCACCTGGCCCATGTTCATTTCAACCACGATAACGGCTTTGGCACCGCTGCATTTTTCCCTGACAATATCCGCCGGGAAGGGCCACAGGGTCTGAAGTTCCAGGACGCCGATTTTTATTCCCCGGGCCCGTCTGTTTCTGGCCATGTGAATGGCAGAGCGTGCAGATGACCCGTAGGATATCAGGATATAATCTGCATCATCCAGCCAGTATTCTTTATACATGGCGATCTCGTTGACATTGACTTCAATTTTATCCACAAGGTGCCTCAAAAGCTCGGAAACAACCTTGGGGTCATTGCTGGGGAATCCCCACATGTCATGGAAGAGACCGGTGACATTATACCGGTGTTCCCCGCCGAAATCAGACATGGGAAGTCGGCCGTCTTCCCTTGGGAGATAGGGGTGATAATCAACCCCTTTTTTGACCGAGGTCCGAAGTCTTTCCACTACAGGGAGTTCTCCCGGTTCCGGGATCACGAGTTTTTCCCGCATATGGCCAATGACTTCATCCAGAAGGATGATGACCGGGGTCCGATAGGTTTCCGCCAGGTTAAAGGCCTGTACCGTAATATTGAACACATCCTGGTGATTGGATGCTGTCATGGCGATAATGGCATGGTCGCCATGGGTTCCCCACCGGGCCTGGTTTACATCTCCCTGGCTGACATGGGTGGGATTGCCCGTGGAGGGGCCGCCGCGCTGGACATTGGCAATGACACAGGGGATTTCCGCCATGCAGGCATATCCAAGCGCTTCCTGCTTGAGTGAAAAACCAGGGCCTGAAGTGGCGGTCATGACCTTGTTGCCGGTCAGGGATGCGCCGATAATGGCTCCCATGGACGCTATCTCATCTTCCATCTGGATGAATTTCCCGCCTTTCTGCGGAAGCCGGGATGCAAGATGCTCGGCTATTTCCGTGGACGGGGTAATCGGGTATCCTGCAAAAAAATCCAAACCGGCATAAATAGCGCCTTCCACGCAGGCTTCATTTCCCTGGATAAATTTGATATTGTTTTTATGATTCATTTTCCCCATCCTGTTCTATGATTTGTATGGCCAGGTCAGGACACCGAAGTTCGCACAGTCTGCACGCGATGCAGTCTTCAGGCCGTGCCGCATCTGCCTTGCCCTGTTTGTCAAATTCAAGGACCTTCTTTGGACAGAAGTGGATGCAGATGCCGCAACCTTTGCACCAGTCTTTGTCTATTAAATGTATGACAGTTTTGCCTTTTTCCATAATATCCTCTTGGTTAGATAATCAATATCTACAAATTTTAAGGCCTTTCATTAAGTGATTTAAAATCGGTTGTCAAGGATAACCGTTATTCCAATGAAGCAGATTCATTGTTTTTTATTTCATAAAAAAATGCAAGCAAAAAAAGCATGTTACGGAAAAGTAGAATGGTTGGGCCTTTTCATGTTTTACATTAAAAAACAGCCTGTCTTAGGGAAGTAAAAATAAATTGTAAAAATTTCAAAGAATCCCCGGATTGCTTTTCTGAAATTTATTTTCTATAGATGTATCATACCGTATTTTTGATTTTTACTGGAACGGCTGAATGGATTTAAAAGAGAAAGACCATGAACCTGTTATTCGATCTGGATGGCACACTCACTAACCCTTTCCAGGGAATTACAAAATGCATTTCCTATGCCTTGGAAAGACTGGGCAGGCCCTCACCACCCAGCGGGGAATTGATTTGGTGCATTGGCCCCCCCTTGATAAAAAGCTTTGCAAAGCTCCTGGACACCGATGATAATGTCCTGGCTGAAAAAGCTCTGGGGTTTTACCGGGAACGATTCAGTATGGTGGGTCTGTTTGAAAACGAGTTATATGAGGGTATCCCTGAAGCCCTGGAAGCTCTGCAGTCAAAGGGCCATGTCCTCTATCTATCTACAGCGAAACCAAGGGTGTATGCAGAGCGGATTATGGATCATTTTGGTTTAACCCGCTATTTCAATGCTCTCTATGGGGCTGAACTGGATGGAACCCGAAATGATAAAACGAGCCTGATTTCCCATATTCTTAAAACAGAATCCATTGCCGCTGCCGAGGCGGTCATGATCGGGGATCGCAAATATGATATGATTGGCGCAAAAGAAAATGGTGTGCGTGGGTTTGGTGTCCTCTGGGGGTATGGAACAAAGGATGAATTGGAAACCTCTGGTGCCTCCGGGTTTATTCAAACCCCTCAAAGCCTTGGCACGGCATTTTAAAAAAAAGGAGTTGGAACCATGACTCAACTGAACCGGATTCAGATCCATGCATTTTCTTCTGGCTATCAGACAGATATCCTTAATCTTATTGTAAATATCCAGCAAAAAGAATTCGGGATACCCATCACGGCAGAGGACCAGCCGGATCTATGCCGAATTGAAGAGTTTTACCGGAAGGGTAAAGGCAATTTCTGGGTTGGGATTCTTGACGGAAAGGTGATCGGCACCATCAGCCTTCTCGATATAGGCAATGAGCAGGCAGCATTAAGAAAGATGTTTGTTGATAAAAACTATAGAGGCGAAACATATCAGGTGGCCTTCAGGCTGTTGGACACACTTTTAAAATGGGCAGGGTCAAAAAGAATTAAAGAAATTTACCTGGGAACGACTTCAAGATTTTTAGCTGCACACAGGTTTTATGAAAAAAATGGGTTCAAGGAAATACCAAAAACCGCTTTGCCGGACAGTTTTCCAATAATGAAAGTCGACACCAAGTTTTATAAATTCGAACCAGAAATCATGGGGTCTTAAAAAGGGGAAAAGGAAAATCATGGTTTTTTTGAACGGCAATCGGGAAAAAAGCGTTAAGCTTTCTGTAACCCCCGGCCCAAGATCCGGAGTTGACGATATCCGTTTTTTGGAAGAGATTACAATGAATGCCTGGCCTTCGCTTCAGACGGTTTTTATGGACGGATGGATACTCAGGTTGGCAAACGGCTATACCAAACGGGCCAATTGTGTCAATTCTTTATATCCTTCTACCCAGCCTTTGAGACGAAAAATCGATACCTGTGAGCGTCTTTATCACAGCAAGGGGTTGAAAAGCATTTTCAAGATTACGCCTGCGAGTTTACCGACTGAGCTGGATGCAGTTCTGGCCGGGGCCGGTTATGGGCGGGAAGGCCGCACCAGTGTTCAGGTGTTGAACCTGGAACAGTGGTGCCGGTCCAGGGACATGGGGGTGGAATTATACTGTGATTTTGCCGCAGACTGGCATGTGGCCTATTGCATGATGAACGGCATTGCATTGGAACACCAGGATACCGTCCGCCAATTGCTGGGATTGGGGGTTCATGGGAAACGCCTGGCTGTGCTCAGACGTGAGGGTAAGGTGGTTGCCTGTGGTCTTGGCGTAAAACAGGACCAATTTATGGGGCTGTTTGATATTGTGGTGAATCCAAAAATGCGCAGTCTGGGCTTTGGGAAAGCTGTTGCCGAGGGACTTCTGGCCTGGGGAAAACAGGATGGTGCAAAAACGGCATACCTGCAAGTGTTGGTTGAGAATATGCCTGCACAGCAATTATATTCCAGGCTGGGGTTTTGTGAGGAATATCAGTATTGGTATCGGGTCAGGCAGGACGGATGATGCCGCTCGTCAGTGTGATCCTGCCGACCTATAACCGGGGCTGGGTCTTGAAGGAAGCAATAGATTCGGTTCTTTTACAAGATTACCCCCATATTGAACTGATTGTGATTGATGATGGTTCTACAGACAATACACAGGAATTGCTGGAGCCATATAGAAATCGGATAACAATATTGACCCAGGCGAACAAAGGGGTCAGCGCGGCCAGAAATGCCGGTATCAAAAAAAGCAGGGGCACATTGATTGCACTTCTGGATTCCGATGATGCCTGGGATAAAAGAAAGATTTCCTGCCAGGTGGAATTTTTTCACGCACACCCTGAGGCCATGATCTGTCAGACAGAGGAAATCTGGATCAGAAAAGGCAGACGGGTCAATCCCAAAAAAAAACACCAGAAACCTTCGGGCATGATATTTGAAGCTTCTCTTCATCTTTGCCTCGTAAGCCCGTCTGCCGTGATGATGAGAAAAGAACTCTTTGATCTGAAAGGTTATTTTAATGAGGATTTCATGGTATGCGAGGATTATGACCTGTGGCTCAGGGTCAGCTCAACCCTGCCTGTTTTTCTGATTGACAAGCCCTATACCATCAAAAAGGGAGGGCATCCGGATCAGCTTTCCGGGTTTCATTCCCAGGACAGGTTCAGAATCCGGTCCTTGTCTGCGCTTATTTTATCCGGGGGGTTGACAAGGGATCAGGCCATAGAGGCAAAAAAAGTTCTGAAAGATAAATGCAGGGTTTACGGTAATGGATGCATGAAAAGGGGAAGGATGGATGAGGGTGTCTATTATCTGAATCTTGCCCAGACCCTTTAAAGGTCTGAAATGATCATTTCATGGTAGTTCATCCCGTTTTCATTGATTGTAATTTCATGGATTTTACACTTGGACCGGTCTTCTTTAAGTAGAAGGGAGGTGTGGGGCCCTTTGACAAAGGTATCCATGGTGATGGTTTTAGCTACTGTCAGAACCGGAACAGGTTCGTCTTTTTTTGAAAAATCCGCCAAGGCCTGTTTTTCAAGAACACGGGCTTTGTTTTTTTCTTCAACCCGGTTTATTTCTGTTTTAAGCTGTTCAATTTGATTTGCAAGCTTATCCTGAGTATCAAAAACAGCATTCAATGCTTTTTCTGCAGCTTTTGCCCGATCAAGCAGTTTTTGGATCTCATTGGCTGCCTCCTGGAGCTTTCTGATATCATTGGATTTTTGAAGATCCGGCAAAGCTTTTTTCAGTTCTTTTATTTCCAGCTGAGCCCTGTCCTGGATATGGGCCTTTTCAGATATCTCCCGGTACAGCGCCTGGTCCTGGTCCTCAAGTTTTCTGATTTCGCTCTTCAGATGGCTTGATTTTTTAACGGAGATCTCCAGGGATTCATCAATTTCTTTTTTTAATGTTTCAATATGTTTATCAACCCCTACTTTCAGTTTGCAGGGGGTTGAAGACGAAGTGCCTATTTTGCCTGCTTCAATGCCGAGTTTTGCACAAATCCGTGAAGAAATGATATTGCCTCCCGGGTTCTTGCAGCTTCCGCTCAGAACAATATCCGAGTCAATGATTTCTTTTTGAATGACAATGTCCTGAAAGCCCATGATCGTGGTATGGTTGATATATTTTGCATAAATACGGCCATGGGCTGAAATCTTGGAATCCGTGATTCCGGCCGAGACATTCAGGTCGCCGGAGATATCAATGGAAGCGCCTTCAATTTCTTTTGCCGTAAGATTGATTCCTTTTACAGAGAAACCTTCCTTGACCATTCCTTTGACAAAAATATTGCCTTTGAAATCAATATTGCCGGTTTCAAAGTCAACATCTCCAGGAATGATGAGATCCGGGTTTATGGAAATTGTACCCAGGGCATCTCGGTGGGGCTGGCCGTCCAGGGCAGCGCGAATGCTGAGTCCGTCTTCCGAGAGTTCGGTACCTGATCCGGCAAGAAAGACAGGGTCGGTCACCTCATCGACAGCAATGGGAACGCCGGTGACGCTGATCCCGGCTCGGCCTTCTTTTGGAGGTGTCTTTTGTGCAAGAAGATCACCTTTATTTACATAGGGGATGTTTCCTCTTTCTCTGAAATCAATGCTGCCGTCTTCATTTATTTTTCCGGGATTTGTAAAATCGGTCTTGAAATGGTATTCGATCTTTCCGTCCTGTCCGTATACGGGTTCTTCGCCCCGGGCAATCATAATTTTTTCGGCAAAGGATGTTGATATCCAGGATTCAATGGCAGCCGCATCAAGAATGCCGTATGAAATCTGCTTTTGCCTGACAAGATCTAAGAGGTCCTCTGCCTTGGGTTCCCGGCAATTGTCGTCAAATATTTTGATTTTTTTGATATAGGCCTTTGTCAGATCATCGGAAACAGTTATTTCAAAATAGGGATCAAGAATATGGTCAACCTTTTCAGTGCCGGCATTATCGGGTTCAGGCAGATTCTTAGGAGACCGGGTATTTAAAACCATGGATTTCATGAAGACAGCGCTCAGAATTTTTCTGATGAAATCGGAAGAACCCGATTTGTTTTCTGAAAACGATTTCCGGTCTTCTTTTTTTACCTGAATCAGAATATCCTTCAGATTCAGGGGAACCGGGTCTGACTGCCTGAGAAGAACAATCTTGTCAAATTGATCTTGAATGGTATTGCAGAGTGAAAGGAATTCATTATTAAAATCATCGGGCGAGGGGGGGACTCCTTTTTTTTCAAGCATGTCTGCAAGGGAAACAGCCACATCCGGAACCTGAAGGCTCTCTTTTTTGCCAAGCCTTGATGTCAGCATCAGTTTTTTTGCTTTTTTCCCGTCAATCAGCTCTTTATTGGCATCATCCTTTTTTTTCAGCTTTTGTGCAATTTGAAGCATCTGCTTGTTCTGATGAGCGGTAACGCGTTTTAACCGCTGCCTTTTCAGAGCCATTTTAAATTGTTTGAAGCAGTTCCCCGCCTGGGTGATGAGATCCTCATCCTTGAAAGGAAATGTGAGACAGGCATTGATTTCTGCTTTATTCACCGCGCTGATCAGTATATCTGCCCGGTCAAAAGGAACAATAAGCATTCTTCTCGTCACTGGGGAAATGGATTTGACTTTTTCCAGTATATCGTCGCCCTCCATTTTAGGCAGTTTGAAATTGCTGATGAACAGCGCAAATAAATATTCTTTGGACTGTTCCAGCATATCAAGGGCTTCTTGTGAAATCTGATGACAAAACACATCCCACCCAGCCTTTGCTAAAATGGATTCTGCATGCTTCCGTGCGTCATCATCGCTTTCAAGAAGGATCAATTTGGGCTTGTATTTTCCCATCAGGGGACCTCGTCTTTCATGGCAGGCATTGCAAATCCTTTTTGATGCGCAAGATCATCGAATTCATGATACAGGGTTTTAATAAGTTCAAAGAAAAGTGAATGCATTTCTTTTGGGTCTACCCCTGAATCATTTTTAACCCCGGCTTCGATTATATCCAGGATGGATTTTTCACCAACCGGTTTAGGGCTGGAATGAGAGAGGATTTTTTTTTCAAGGGCATCGATTTCCTGCTCCAGTTCCTGAATTTCTTTTGTCCGGCTTGTGGCTGCTTCCATTAGATTGCAGCTCAACTCATATAACTGTGTGTTCTGCTTTTTGGCAAGATTCAGCAACCTTTCATTTTCAAAAAAAGATTCAAAAAATTTAATGCCGTATCTGATGGTATTTAAAAAGTCTTCATCAACCAGAGGTTTGACTATGTAGCGTTGAATCAGGTCTTTGTTGACGGCGTCTATAATGGCGCCAAATTCAGAATAGGTTCCCATAAGGAACCGGCTGCTTTCGGGCGAGTGAGTTTTAACATAGTCCAGAAGATCAACGCCTTTAATCCCGTGCAAGTCTTGGTTTGCGATGACGATGGAGAAAGGCTTTTTTTGGTTTTTGATTGATTCCAGTGCGGTTTCTCCATTATCCGAGAAAACAAAGATGATGTCTTCATTCTGAAGCACACGGGCGATTGCTTTACTGACTGTTTCATCATCATCTGCAACAAGAACTTTATGTTGATAGTGCGGTTCCATCTAATGACCTTTGACCTCTTTCGGGCATAAGGGTTCAAAATGATTATAATTTTTTATCTTAGCGTCTATTTTTACCAAAATCAACACCAAAAGCCCTGCCGGCCTCATCCGGATAGAATGAAATGACCTGAATTTCAACTATCAGCCGCCGGCAAGAAAGGTAATGATTTGAAGCTCATCCCCGTCTTTTAAAGGCTTTTCAAGTTCCCCGGGGTAGGCGCTCACTTTGTTCAGATAGATTTCAATATAATGGAGCAATTTTCCCTTTTTATCAAACAGCTCCTTTTTCATTCCCGGATATTGGGCCACAAAATTGTTGAGTGCCTTTGCCACTGTATTACCTTCAACCTCCAGTGTTTTCTGGCCATTGGTGTGACAGCGGTGCGTGACATGTATATGTATTTTAATACTCATTTATTCATCCTTAAAGTAATTCAGAGTTTTATTCATACTTGTTTATCAATCAAAATAAAGCATTTTTTTCATGAAAACAATATTTTTCCCGCCCAATGGAGCCTTGGTGTGATCAAGGCTTGACTTTGATTTTTCCTTGAATTAGTGTCAAAAGTCTATGAATTTTGACTAAGGGGCTTAATTTATTTGAAAAGGAATCAGTTGATGGAAGAAAACAGAGGTGATCCCGCAAGTCTGGACAAAGAGGTGAAAGCAGGATTAATTGTTGACATGCTGACCCGACTTGTAGTTCACTATGGTTTTTGGTTTACCGAGGTCAGACATCAGATGGGCCTTGAAAAAGCCATGGAAGTCCTTGAAAAAGCAACAGAAAAAAGTATTTCACTCGGGCTGAAACGATGTGCTGATATTTTTGATTTTGAGCTTGAAAACGGTCTGCCCAAGTCATTGCTCAAAATGGAAAATTCAAAAATTGACCAATTAATGGATGCTGTAGCAAAAACATGGCTGGCCAATGATGGAATGTGGTTTCAGGCCATTGAATTCCAACACGGTATGAATGATGCCAAACGGTGCAATGATTCATGCTGGGCGCAGTTTTCCCCCTACGAAGCCTTTGCGGTCAAACGGTTTTTAAAACTTGCTGACCCGTGCGGGCTTGACGGGTTGAAAAAAGCCCTGAATTTCAGAATGTATTGGTTTATCAACAAACAATCGATTATTGACGAAGGACCGGATAGTTTCATATTCCAGATGAATGATTGCAGGGTTCAGTCTGCGAGAAAAAGAAAAAAACTCGATGATTATCCCTGTAAATCAGCCGGTCTTGTGGAATATGCCTATTTTGCAAGGGCCATGGATGACAGGATTGAAACCCAATGTATCGGGTGCCCGCCGGATGCTCATCCAGAGGACTGGTTTTGTGCATGGCGGTTCAGTATCAAACATTACAAAAATGAATCAATTACAAGGAAGGGTTAGAATTATGGGAGTCACATCCGATAAGATCCAAGGGCTTAAGGATAAGGAACAGGCCGTCATGGTCATGGGAGGAGAAAAAGCGCTTGAAAAACGACGCCAAAGCGGGAAATTAAATGCCAGAGAAAGGCTGAATCTCCTTTTTGATCAGGGAAGCTTCAGGGAACTGGATATGTTTGTCACCCACCGCTGCACCAATTTTGGCATGGAAAATGTGGAAATCCCGGCTGATGGTGTTGTCACGGGGCATGGCAGGGTGAACGGCAGAATTGTATTTGCCTATGCTCAGGATTTTACATCCAGGGCCGGCTCCCTTGGGGAAATGCAGGCCAAAAAGATCTGTAAGGTCATGGATATGGCCATAAAGGCAGGGGCTCCCGTTATCGGGATGAACGATTCAGGCGGTGCCAGAATCCAGGAAGGGATTGATGCCCTGTCCGGATATGGTGAGATTTTCTTTAGAAATTCGGCGGCTTCCGGTGTGATTCCTCAGATTTCCGCCATTATGGGGCCTACGGCAGGCGGTGCTGTCTATTCCCCGGCAATGACGGATTTTATTTTCATGGTCAAGGAATCCAGCTATATGTTCATTACCGGCCCCAATGTGATCAAGGCCGTGACAGGAGAAGAAATTACCTTTGAAGCCCTTGGAGGGGCCATGACCCATAATGAGAAATCCGGTGTGGCCCAGTTTGCCTGCGACTCGGATGAAGATGCCATTTTGCAGATCAGAACGCTTTTATCCTATCTGCCCTCCAATAATATGGAAGACCCGCCCTATATTCAGCCCGGGGATGATAAGGACCGTATGGATGAATCCCTTGATATGATTATCCCGGACAATCCCAACCGGGCTTATAATATCAAGGATGTAATTTCTTCCATTGTGGATGACGGGGTATATTTTGAACCCCATCAGTATTATGCAAAAAATATGGTGGTCTGTTTTGCAAGACTCAACGGACATTCCATTGGGATTATCGCCAATCAACCAAATTATCTGGCCGGATGCCTGGATATTGATGCCTCTGATAAGGCGACACGGTTTATCCGGTTCTGCGATGCTTTTAATATCCCCATGCTCACCATTGCCGATGTCCCGGGATATCTGCCCGGAAGCAATCAGGAATGGGGCGGGATTATCCGCCACGGGGCAAAACTCTTGTGGTGCTATTCCGAAGCAACGGTGCCCAAGCTGTTGCTGATCACCCGGAAAGATTACGGCGGATCTTATATCGCCATGTGTTCACGGCATCTTGGGGCTGACATGGCATTTGCATGGCCCACCGCAGAAATTGCCGTCATGGGTGCCGAAGGTGCAGCCAATATTATTCATGCAAAGGAAATCAGCGGAGCAGATGATCCTGTTGCAAAACGAAAAGAGAAAATTACAGAATATAATGAGAAATTCTCCAATCCCTATTGCGCTGCGGCCAGAGGTTATGTAGATGCCGTGATCCGGCCCTCGGAAACAAGGCCCCGCCTCATTGACGCCCTTGAGGCCATGCTGACCAAAAGAGAGCTTCGGCCGGCCAAAAAACACGGGAATATACCAGTATAAAAAAAGGAATGAGAATGAACAAAAAGAAAGCTTTGGCAGCGATTGCAGCTGTCATGATGCACATGAAAACACAGGAAGAGGCATCAGTATATTCAGCGCCTGACATTGAGGAGCCGGAAGCGGATGCGGCCGTCATAACACAGCCGGCGATTAAGCCGCTCAATATATGGGGGATATCGGGAAGACAGGCCCACATGCAGGCCAATTCCATGATGCAGCTTCGAATGTTTAAATAATTGAAAATAATTAATTTATATAATAGCCGGGAGAAATGAGATGAGTGAGCACAATCAGGTGAAACAGGTTGAGATGAATTACAAAAAAGACAGGCCAAAGGCAAAGAATCCTTTGAAAATTGAGGACATATCCCTTAGGGATGGGCACCAGTCCCTTTTTGCAACCCGGGGAAGAACAGAGGACATGATCCCTGTGGCGGAAAAAATGGATCAGATCGGTTTCTGGGCCGTAGAAGTATGGGGAGGGGCAACCTTTGATACCATGCACCGGTTTTTAGGGGAAGACCCCTGGGAACGGCTTCGAACCCTGAAACGGTATTTTAAAAAGACCCCGTTTTCAATGCTTTTAAGAGGCCAGAATCTTGTGGGGTACAGAAATTATGCCGATGATGTTGCAAAATTGTTTGTAAAAAAGACCGTGGATAACGGCATGGAAATTTTCAGGACCTTTGATGCCCTGAATGATTACCGTAATTTTGAAGCCGTGGTCCCGGTGATTAAAGAATGCGGAGCCCATTTCCAGGGCTGTATTTGCTATTCGCTGACAGAGCCCAGGCTGGGCGGAGACGTGTATAACCTTGATTATTATATCAAAAAGGCAAAAGCCCTCGAAGATATGGGGGCGGACAGCATCTGCATTAAAGACATGGCAGGGCTTATTGCTCCCTATGATGCCTATGAGCTGGTAAAAGCACTGAAAGCCAACGTCAAACCCATGATTCATCTTCACAGCCATTTCACATCCGGCATGTCCCCCCTGAGTCATTTGAAAGCCATTGAGGCCGGGGTTGATATTATCGATACCTGTGTTACGCCCTATGCCTACAGAACCAGCCATGCAGCTCTGGAACCCTTTGTCATGTCGCTTCTGGGAACAGACCGGGATACGGGGTTTGACATCAATGCCCTGGCTGATATCAATGAAATCCTGGAGCGGGACGTATTGCCGAAATATAAACATCTGCTTGATGATTCAAAGGTTTCAGTCATAGATATCAATGTTCTTCTTCACCAGACCCCGGGCGGGATGCTGTCCAACCTTGTCAATCAGTTAAAGGAAATGGATGCCCTGGACAAGATTGATGCAGTATACAAAGAACTGCCGCGGGTCAGAAAAGAACTGGGACAGATTCCCCTTGTGACGCCCACCAGCCAGATTGTGGGAACCCAGACGGTCAACAATGTATTGTTTGATACCCCGGATGAGCGCTATAAGATGATCACGGCCCAGGTCAAGGATTTGTGCTATGGTCTCTATGGAAAAACAAGCGTTGCCATTGATCCTGAAGTTCAGAAAAAAGCCTTGAAAGGTTATGACCGCGGGGAGACACCCATCACCTGCAGACCGGCCGAAGTGCTGGCGCCTGAGCTTGAAAAGGCAAAAAAAGAGATCGGAGATCTGGCCCTGGATGATGAAGACCTGATCATTTATGCGCTTTTCCCGGTGACAGGCAAGAAATATCTTTTGCAGAAATATGGAAAAGAAAAAGTGCCGGACTCTGTAAAGCCCATTACTCTTGAAGATGTGGCAAGGCAAAAGGAAATGATTGAAAAGGCCAAAAAGGGAGAACTGGTCGAAAAATCAAAGACAAAAGAGGTTCCGGAAAAAAGCGGGAATATCAGGACCTTTAATGTGTTTGTGGATGGTGAGTATTTTGAAGTGGGGGTCGATGAAGTGGGCGGCTCACCGGTCATCACTTATGCTATGCCTGCCCCGGCGGCCCCTGCTGCTTCGGTGAACCCTGCTGCAAAACCAGCCTCACCCCTGCCGCCGCCCCCGCCTAAACCAAAGGCTGCCCAGGCTGCCTCGGCTGCCAAACCGGCACCGGCAAAAGCGGTTGAACCGGTTGCAGTTGACGGTACTCCCGTTAAGGCTCCCATGCCGGGCATGATCATCAAATATGAAAAAAAGGTAGGAGATAAGGTGAACGAGGGAGAAACCGTTGTTGTTATTGAAGCCATGAAGATGGAAAATGCTCTTCCCGCACCGGTCAGCGGCACCATCAAAGCTATCAACAGCAAAAGCGGAGATTCGGTTGCAAGGGGGGATGTGCTGGCAATCATCGGGTAATAACAGGTTTGACAAAATAATCCGACTGCTTACTTTGGTAGTCTGAAGATTGACGACTACCAAAGGAGATACGTATAATGGCATTTGAAACAAAAGAAGAACTGCTTGAAAAATATATAAAAATGGACAAGCCCCACTGCCCCCACTGTGAAAAGGATATGACCCTGTGGGAAGTGCCTCCCATCAATTTCAGCGATGGGCTGGGCTGGGGAACCCCGTATTTGTTTATCTGTTTTAATGATGATTGCCCCAGTTATAAAAAAGGATGGGAACATTTGGGAGAAACCATGGAAGCGCCGGCATCATACCGGTGCATCAATGAACCGGGACAGAAAAATTTTGAATACATGCCTGTTTTCAGTCCAGTCGGTGCCCAGGGGGGAATACTGGATGACGAGGTTCTGATTCGTGAAGAAGCAAGAAAAGAACTCATGAAAAAGACATTTTCCATTTTGACGGATTATTATATCTCAAAGGACTGGGATGAAATTTTAAAGATCTGTCTTGATCCCCAGATTCCACCCAAAGCAAGATTAAAGGCGGCAGAAATGGTGGGTGAACTGGGGGGAGTGGAAGCCATTGAGCATTTGATCAATCATAAATTTCCTGCCCCTGTGCTGGAGGCTGCCGCAAAAAAGGCCATTGAGCAGCTTCATGAACGGCATTATACCCGGGAATGTCCCTATTGCGCTGAGATAATCAAGAAGCGGGCTGCGGTTTGCAAACATTGCAATAAGGAAGTGCCCACGGCTTAGTCTTATTTATTAATTTTTTCAAGATTAAAGGAGCGGTAAATGATCATTTCCCGCTCCTTTCTGTTTTCATCCAGACGTTTGAATTTTATTTTTCCGTTGTGTTCAGTGGCTTCTTTTTTTGAAGGAATTGCCTCAAGGCCTTTTCCAATATATTTGCCGGAAACCGTATCAAGAATCATGGCATCCCTTGCATCTGTTGAAACAGCCAGGGGAATCTGATAGTCGTAGATAAGCCTTGCTCCGGCAAGGATTTCCCTCTCATAGGAGCCGATGGACCCTGCCACGCAGGTTATTGCCATAAATGCCTTTTCGTGACAAAAGACAATCAGATCAATGGCTGAAGAATAATCCTCTCCTTTGAACCGGACAACCAGCGGTTCATTCACCCGGATATCTTTTTTATCATATCCTTTTTCATCCACCAGAAATTTTTCAAACGCCTGCCTGACAGATTCAGGGCCGACGTTTCTTACGGGTTTTCCTGTGATAAAATCGCTGATAATATAGTCCATGGTCATATTAAAGAAGTCCCTGTCATGTCTTTGGGTTGTTGAATATTTAATATTTTGAGAACCGTTGGCGCAATATCACCGAGGATACCGTTTTTCATGGGAAGTCCCTTATACCGGTTTCCGGCGAGTATGAAGCGGACAGGATTCAAGGTGTGGGCGGTGTGGGGAGAGCCGTCATCTGCTATCATCTGCTCTGCATTGCCGTGATCGGCTGTGACCATGGCGGTTCCGCCGGTCTCCCAGATGGCGTTGACTACTTTTTCAACGCATTGGTCAACGGTTTCACAGGCCGTTATGGCTGCCTCAAGAATCCCGGTGTGTCCCACCATGTCCATATTGGCAAAATTAAGGACAATAAAGGCAAATTCCCTTGACCTGATTTTTTCACATGCAGTATCTGCCACTTTGCAGGCACTCATCTCCGGCTTTTTATCATAGGTGGCCACATCCCTTGGCGAAGGAATCAGAATCCTTTTTTCCCCATCAAAAATTTTCTCATCCCCACCGTTGAAAAAATAGGTGACATGGGCATATTTTTCCGTTTCTGCAATGCGAAGCTGCTGAACATTGCTTCTGCTCAACATTTCTCCCAGAATATGATTCAGATGCTGGGGGCCAAAAGCAACGGGAAGACCAAAGGTTTCATCATACTGGGTCAGGCAGACAAAGCCGGAAAGGTCAATTTTTTTTTCTCTTTTAAATGCTGAAAAATTATTTTCCGTAAAGGCCCGTGTAATTTCTTTGGCCCGGTCAGCCCTGAAATTAAAAAAGATAAGCCCGTCACCGTCCTTTATCGTACCAGTGGATGAACCTTTGGAAATACTTTTCTTCGAACCTATAACGGTCGGCTCCATGAATTCATCGGTTTTCCCGGAATCATAGGCGTTCTGCACTGCGGTCAAAGCAGATTCAGATTGGATACCTTTGGCGTCTGTAAAAAGATCGTAAGCCCTTTTTACCCTGTCCCACCTTGTATCTCTGTCCATGGCCCAGTATCGGCCGACAACACTCGCAATTATCCCGATACCGGCTTTATCAAGATAGTCCTGAAGTTGTTTTACATAGGTGATGCCGCTGGTGGGAGAGGTGTCCCGGCCATCCAGGATGGGGTGGATAAAAAGCTGTTTTATTTTGTTTTGTTTTGCCATATCAATGAGGGCAAAAAGATGAGTGATATGGCTGTGAACGCCTCCATCGGATAAAAGCCCCATAAGATGAAGGCTTTTGTCGGAACCGGATACCATTGTCATGATTTGTTTCAAGGCCGGGGCCTGAAAAAAGGTCTGGTCCTTTATGGCTTCATTGATCCTTACAAAATCCTGGAATACTTTTCTGCCGGCACCGATATTCATATGGCCGACTTCTGAATTGCCCATGGTGCCCTCGGGAAGGCCTACTTCATTCCCAGAACAGGCAAGCGTGCAGTTTGGAAAATCATTTATCAAGGAATCCAGAAAAGGGGTGTTGGCAAGGGCAACGGCATTTCCTTTTGTCTCTTCCCGGAAGCCCCATCCATCCAGGAGCATCAGGATATTGACCGGTGTATCAGTCTTCATAATTATCCTCCTCTGGCTTTGTTTCAAATCCGGAAATATCTATCTGCGGCGCATCAGCCCACAATCCTTCAAGATTGTAATAGGCCTTGATCTCGGATTCAAATACATGAATGATCACATCACCATAATCCAGCAATGCCCATTCTCCTTCTTTGACGCCTTCTGTACCGATGGCGCTGGTTTTTTCTTCTTTTAAACGTTTGAGGATATGTTCGGCAATGGAAGTCACCTGGCGCTGGGAAGTTGCTTCAATGATGATAAGGCAATCCGTATAAGATGTCAGCCTTCTCACATCAATGGCAATAATGGATTTTGCTTTTCTTTCAAAGATGGGGATAAGGTAATTTTTAAGATGATCAGCCAAAGGGTTGGGAGTTGTCATTGGTATAGTTCCTTTTCATGAATGATTTTTAAAACACTGGCAGGCACAAGACCTTCTATGGGTTTTCCATATTTTACCCGCTCCCGTATCATGGTGGATGAAATGTCTATTCTGGGCACCCGGCATAAAATTATATTCTGTTTGGTTTCGTGAATAAATGTGTTGTCTTTTTTATTGAAAATGTAACCTTTTGATATATATTCGTCAATAAAAGAGACAAAAGCATCGTCATGATTTTTAAAATGGCCCCGCAGCATGACGATGATTTTAGCTGTATCAAAGATTTGATCTTTCCGCCGCCAGGTAATGATATCAAAAAATGCATCCGAGCCCATTAACAGGAACAGATCTGTTTTTTCTCCAAGATCTGCCTTAAACTCTTCAAGGGTGTCAATGGTAAAGGAAGGCCCTTTCCGGGTCAATTCCTTATCAGATACAAAAAATCCTTCCCGGCCTTCAATGCTTTGCCTGACCATCTCAAATCTTTCGTTTGCAGGGGCAAGATTCGTATCCGGTTTGTGGGGTGGGGTGGAAGAAGGGATCAAAAAAAGTTTTTCAAGCCTGAAGGTGTCTTTTACATGCTCGATAATCCTGATGTGTCCATTATGAAAAGGATTGAAAGTTCCTCCGAAAAGTCCGATTTTCATGACTTACTCTTTATGAAGTTCAGATGCTAAAAAAGAAACGAGTTCCTTTACCCCTTTCCCGGTTGCGGCAGACAGGGTCATTACAGGAAAATTTTTCAAGGCATGGGTAAATGCGTCAATTTTTTTTTGGGTATCCTGCAGGTCGATTTTGTTCAGAACCACGATCTGTTTTTTTTGGGCAAGGGTTTCGCTGTATTTGGAGAGTTCGTTGTTGATCAGAAGAAAGGGCTTTAAAGGATCATCTGTGTCAATAGCTGAAACATCAATAAGATGAACAAGTATCCCGGTTCTTTCAATATGTTTTAAAAAACTGATGCCAAGACCGATGCCTTCATGGGCACCTTCGATGAGGCCCGGGATGTCTGCCACAGCAAAGGGTTCCCCAAAGGGCGCTTCTACCATTCCAATGACAGGGGTCAGGGTGGTAAAGGGATAATCGGCAATTTTAGGCCGGGCAGAACTCATGTGGCTTATCAGTGTTGATTTTCCAGCATTGGGAAGCCCGACAAGACCCACATCGGCCAGAAGTTTGAGTTCAAGTTTGAGTTTGAATTCAATCCCGGGGATACCGGGTTGACAGTGTCTGGGCGCCCGGTTGGTGGAGGTTGCAAAGCGCTTGTTGCCGCGACCGCCCATCCCGCCCTGGGCCAGGACAAAATCGTCTTCAGTATCGGTCAGGTCAACAAGGATTTCATTGGTATCAGCATTGGAAACGATTGTGCCGGGAGGAAGGAGAAGGATGCAGTCTTCACCGTTTTTACCGTGTCTCTGTTTGCCCATGCCGGGTTGTCCGTTCCCGGCATTGAGCAATCTGAGGCGGCGATAGTCGTAGAGCGTTCGTTTGCCCTTATCGATTCTCAGAATGACATTGCCACCGTCGCCGCCGTCTCCACCATCAGGTCCGCCTCTTTCGATGAACCGTTCCCGCCGGAAGCTTGAACATCCGCGGCCGCCATCACCGGACCTGACAGTGATAATTGCTTCATCTACAAATTTCACGCTTCATAAACACTAACTTTTTTTCTGTCCCTGCCTTTTCTTTCAAAGGTCACAACGCCGTCTATCAGGGCAAAAAGAGTATAGTCCCTACCCATTCCGACATTATTGCCGGGATGTAATTTTGTTCCGACCTGTCTTACAAGAATATTGCCTGCAGTAACGCGTTCTCCGCCAAACTTCTTGACTCCGCGCCGCTGGCCGTTTGAATCGCGACCGTTTTTTGAACTGCCGGCTGCTTTTTTATGTGCCATGGAATCTCTCCTTATTAACTAAACCGCAATGGAATCTATTTTGATCTCAGTATAACACTGTCTGTGGCCTTTCATTTTTCTAAAGCCTTTGCGACGTTTATACTTGAAAACTATTTTTTTCCTGTCTTTTGCCTGTTCCAGAATATGTGCTTTGACCGAAGCATTTTCAATTTTCGGGCTTCCCATTGTTATGGTTTCACCGTCTGAATACAAGAGAATGTCATCAAATTCGACCTGAGAACCTTCGGTGCCATCCAGTTTTTCAACTTTCAGGATCTGGTTTTCCTGGACTTTGTATTGCTTTCCGCCAGTTCTGATAACTGCGTACATTTTTAAACTCTCCTTATTATTTCAAGACCTTTCACAATTTTAAAAACTCTGAATAGTATACTGGCTCTCTATCTTTGTCAAGATAAAGATTGTTGTAAAAAAACAATGCGGCTGATATTATCGGCAATTAAAAAAAGGCCTGCTATCATGGAAGACAGAATATATCTAAAATATAGAAAATATGGAAACGCACTTTACAGATTTATCAGGATTCTGATGGGGACTCTCCGGTTCACAATCGAGAACAGGAAAGGAATATTGGAAGATGAGAATTGCATCTATGTTTTCTGGCACCAGAAACTTTTTTTCCCTACTGTCGGGTTTGAGGATGTAAAAAAAAAGATGGCGCTTGTCAGTCCGTCCAGAGACGGGGAAATTATGGCCGCTGTGCTTGAAAACTACGGATATGAAGTGATCCGGGGGTCCAGCAATGACCGGAACATCACTAGCCTGATGCAGATGGTCCGAAGGCTGAAAAAGGGGTATAATATCGGGCTTGCGGCAGACGGCCCCCAAGGCCCGGCGTATCAAATCAAACCCGGAATTGTCTATATGGCGGCAAAGACCGGAAAAAAGATAGTTCCCATTGGAGGCGCCTTTCAGCACAAATATGTGTTTAAAAAGGCATGGGACCGATTCCATTTCCCTTATCCCTTCACACGGGCGGCGGTTGTAGTGGGAGACCCGGTGACTGTGCCCCGGGATGCAGACCCTGAAGAATATATCATAAAGATCAACCATGCCATCAACAGGGCGGACGAAAAGGCTGAAGCACTGTTGAAAGCCTGATATTTTTTTAAAAACCCATTACAATGTGAGCAGTGCCCGTTTGACCAGGGTTTTTGCTATTTCAATTTTATAGCGGTTTTGGCTTAAAGGTTTTGCACCTTCCAATGAAGCGTTTGCAGCCTTTATGGCCATGGATTCATCCAGTTTCTGATTTTTAATGGCGGTTTCGGCAAAATATGCCCTGTATGGAACCGGTGCTACTGCACCTAAAACAATGCGGGCCTCATCACATAATTCCTTTTTCCTTTTCAGCATTACAGCAACGCTGACCACCGCAAAATCAACAGCGTCACGAAGCCGGTTTTTTAAAAACACCTGGGTTGTATTCGATTTCGGAACCGGAATTCTGATTTCAGTAACCATTTCACCGGGCTTGAGTACGGTGCCCAAGGGCGTGAAGAAATCAAGAATCGGGATCAGGCGTTCTATCCCCGGCTGAGCGATTTTTATTCGGGCATCAAGGGCACCCAGGGCAATGGCCGTGTCGGACGGGCAAACAGCATAACATTTTTTTGCACCCAGAACGGCATGATACCGGTTTTCACCTTTAATGGCATGACAAGGTCCCTTTCCTTTTCTAAAGCAGGGAATCCGTCCTCCCATTTTATCAGGATAACGGTAGTACCAGCATCGTGTATCCTGGCACAAATTGCCGCCGATGGTTCCCATATTCCGCAGTTCCGGAGAGCCTACAGATTTTGCTGCGGCAGCAAGGGCCGGGAATTTTTCAAGTATCAGGGCAGAGTCGGCAATGTCGGAGAGCAGTGCGGTGGCTCCGATCCGGCATTCCTTGTCCGTCACCTGGATGACATCAATGCCGGGAATGGTTTTCAGATTGATGACCGTCTCTGGATATTCCGAAAGGATTTCAGATTTTAAAATACCCATCAGATCTGTGCCTCCGGCATTCAATACGGCTTTTCCCTTAAGCCGGGCAAGCAGATCCAGGACCTCATCAATGGATTCGGCATTAATATGGTTAAATGGTTTCATTTCTGTTTTCCTTTCTTTTTAAGCCAGGCTTTCAGTATCCGGTCCGGTGTCAATGGGTAATCTTTAAGAGGTATTCCAAGAGCATTGGATACGGCCATGAGCACTGCACCGGGACCGGGAGAAGTTGAAATTTCCCCTACGCCGACCGCTTTGAACCGGTGGGTTGGCAGCGCCGTTTCAAGAATGATGTTGTCGAATTCAGGCATCCCATTGAAGGTACGCCATTTATAGTCGGCCATATTCATATTGAGCATATGGCCGCTTTTTTTATCGATTATGGTTTCTTCGAAAACAGCGGTATCAAGTCCCGCCGACCCCAGGGCACCGTAGAGCTGCCCGTTCAGACTTGGCGGATCAATGATCCGGCCCGCGTCCGTTGAGGTGACGATTCTTTTGAGTTCAAGGGCACCGGTGGCTGTGTCCACCTCTACCTCGGCAAACAGGATCAGAAAATTGGGGGTTGAATAATCAGCCTTGAACTCGCCATATCCGGTTATGGAATTCATGATCCCAATGGCCCGGCTCCAGGTTACGGTTTTTCCCGGCCGGGTTTTGACAAATATTTTGGCATCAAAGGTGGCGAGATCTGCAGGCGCGGCATCAAAAAACGGTGCAGTCCGCTCAAAGAGCTGATTTAAGGCATCTTCGGCTGCATTGATAACAGCTGACCCGACGGCATAGGTTCCTCTTGATCCGGTCAATCCAAAATCAAACGGGTTGACCAGGGTGTCGGGCGGGGTCATATGGACTTTTTCCAAAGGCAGCTGAAGAATTTCAGCGGCCATTTTGCAAAGGCTGCTGCGCTGGCCCATGCCGGATTCGGATACGGATGCATGAATGGTGGCCGTACCGTCTGCGTTCAGACGGATATAGGCTTCAGAATCATCTTCACCCACATCGGCATTGCCGTGAATACCCACGCCGACGCCTGTGCATTTGTCACCGCTTATGGAAGTGGGCTTGAGCCAGCCTTTCCATTTGTCTTTCCATCCAAAGGCCTCGGCTCCTTTTTCCATGGCTTTTGTATAGTCTTTTCCCCTGCAGGTCCAGAGATTTCCTTCCCGCCAGAGGTATTGCCCCCCGGGTTTGACATAATTTTTTTTGAAAAATTCAACCGGGTCTAATGCAGCTTTTGTCATGACATCCGCCAGAAGCGGGGCAAATGCAGATTCAAGCTCCTGTCCGCCAAACCCGCGGATGACACCGGATGGACAACGATTGGTCACGACCAGCTTGGTGGTGAGGTTCCAGTTTTCGCAATTGATGACTAGCTGGGCTTCGCCGCATCCCACGGCAATCTGGGACTGGGGCATGTCGGAAAACGCACCGTTCTCCACAATCCACTCTCCTTCCATGGCAGTCACGGTTCCGTTTTTTTTCATACCGATCCTGCCTGAAAACCGGGAACTCAGGCGCAGGACAAAGGCCCCGAAGTGCTCATCCTTTGTATAACAGACTTTTACCGCTTTGCCAGTGGCTTTGGCCAGGGCAGCCGCATAAAACATGCATTGGGGAGCATAGTTTTTTGACCCAAAACTCCCGCCGCACTGGGTGGTGATGGCCCGGATATCGGGAAACCCCATTTTTGACTGCATGATCCACCGATGCCAGGAAGCACTCTGGGTTCCGGACCAGACCGTGAGTCGCTGTTCATCCTCCCATTGGGCAATGACGCCGGGGGGCTCGATGGGCAGGGGGTTGGCAATATTTTCATATCCGAATGTCCCTTCGCTGATAAAATCCGCCTCTGCAAATCCTTTTCCCACATCCCCCCGGACGACACTTGAGATAGTGTTGGGCCCGAATGCGGGAAAGTCAGTGATGATATTTCCCGGAAAGATATCATGAAGTTGCGGTGCGCCGGGTGCAAGTGCTGCATCCATATCAAAGACCGCAGGCAGTTTTTCATAGGTCACCTTGATCAGATCCAGAGCGGCGGTTGCCTGTTCCTGTGTGTCCGCAGCCACCAGGGCAACCGCATCTCCCACAAATCTGACGACATTGTCCAGAACCGGTACATGGCGTGGCATCCCGGTCATCCAGGGCGGCACCTCCGCATGGGTCAGGACGGATCGGACACCTGGGGCCTCCCTGGCCTTTGTCGTATCGATTTTTATGATTCGGGCATGGGGATAAGGACTTCTAAGCACTTTCCCATGAAGCATGGATGTCACAGGCCGGATATCATCTATATACTGGGCTTTCCCGGTGACGATGGAAACCCCGTCTTTTCTGGGGGTGGCTTTTCCTATATATCTATATTTTTCCTTCATCTTCTGGCCCCCCTCTCCCGGCTGCATCCATGACCGCATCAATCACCTGGTAGTGGCTGATACATCTGCAATAATGTCCTGAAAGCGCTTCTTTGACTCCCTGTCTGTCCGCATCCGGCTGGTTGTCCAGAAGGGATTTGGACGCCATGATGATACCGGGCGTACAGAATCCGCACTGAAAGGCAGAATGATCGACAAAAGACTGCTGAATGGGGTGAAGCTTTCCTGTTTTCGGGTCTGATAGCCCTTCAATGGTATTGATTCTGCTGTCATGGCATTCAATGGTAAGGATCATACAGGACAATACCGGTTTTCCATTGATAATCACGGTGCAGGCGCCGCAGGCGCCCTGGTCACAGCCCACCTTGGTGCCGGTGTGTCCCAAGTTTTCCCTCAGGGTATGCGCAAGTGTATGAGAAGGGGAAATCCGGCCGGCCCCTTCACCGATTTCCAGTTCATGTATCTCGCCGTTCAGCTCCAGGACAATGGTCTTTTTTTCTTTTTTCTTTGGTTTTTTCAAGTCAAACTCCTGTTCTAAAAAAATGAAAGACAGTTTTTTAATTTGACAAAATCAATATATAGATTTAAGATCCAATATTAGATTCAATTTAAGATCTTATATTAAAAAAGAACCGGCTGCATGTCAAGGAGAAAGTTTAAACATATATATGGCAAGATGCACGTTTAAAACTGTGGTTTTTCCTGATGAAAATTGGTAAAACTTCTGTTATTTTTATCTGCATGAATAGTGTTAATCTGTGAGAAAGTAAGGAATAATGCCGAAATCACCGGAATATCGATCAAATATTGAAGAAGCTTACAGGGGAATCAAGCGGTTGATGCTGACCCAGAAACTGGTTCCCGGTCAGAAGCTGCCCTATCGGGAGTTAACCGAACGGCTCGGCATGTCCAAGACCCCTATTGTCAATGCCTTGAACCGGCTTGAGCAGGAGGGGTTTATCCTATCTGAACCCAATGTCGGGTATGCGGTCAAGCCCATCAGTGAAAAAGAGATTATGGATTCCTATGAGGTGAGGGAGGCTCTGGAAGTCAAGGCGCTTCAAAAAGCCATTGAATCCGGGACAGAACAGCAGCTGGCGGATCTGGAGGGAAAATACCATGCCTATGATCAGTACAGGCCGCCCCGGTGTGATCGGAAAAAAATGATGCTGGATTGCGATTTTCACCTCCAGGTTGCGGTCATGTCCGGCAATGAAGTGCTGAGATATCTTTTGAGAAGAAATTTCGAGCATATCATGCTTCGAACCCGGATGGACAATTATGCCTGGGGAAAATGGGAGGATTCGATCAATGATCTTAAAGATCTTATGGAAAAGATCAAGGCAAGAGACTTCCCGCCAGGAGCGGCAATTTTGATCAAGCATATCCGGGAGGCAAGGGATAATGTTCTTTCAAGCCTCCAGACGGAAGATCAGCATGGAGTGGATACAGCTGCATTATTTGAATTCGGGGAATAAAGACAGTATGTTTTGATTATCAACAGCATACGGCAATCTTTCGGAAACCGGATGAATGCCGATTGGATTTAAACAGGAGACAGGATGATGGATATTAAAAAAATAATTAAAGGGAAAAGAATTCTGATTGTGGATGATGAAAAAGATGTTCTTGAATCATTGACCGAACTTTTGGATATCTGCAAACTGGATTGCGCCCTTTCCTTTGACGAAGGTAAAGCCCTTCTGGAAAAAAATGAATATGATGTGGCCATACTGGATATCATGGGTGTCCAGGGATTTGACCTCCTGGCACTGACACAGAAATTTAATGTGCCGGCACTCATGCTCACGGCCCATGCCTTGTCCGAGGAAAACCTTAAAAAATCGGCAGAAGAGGGTGCCGCCTATTATGCGCCCAAGGATGAGATGGTGAATATCGAAACCTTTGTGGCAGACATTATTGTGGCCATGGAGAAAAAGAAAAACCCCTGGGTCAAATGGTTTGAACGGCTGGGTGGCTTTTACGACAATCGGTTCAGGGGCACCCGGTGGCGAGAGGAATCTGATGAATTCTGGAAAAAGAAATTAAAGGAATACGGCGGAAGTTAGCCATGATCTGATTTGTTTTACAATCAGGGTTATAACTTGCCGGATTTTTAATCCGGCAAGTTCGTAAAATCTCATATCCCTTCATGAGGGCCCATATCCCCCGCAATTCTCCCCTGCTTTAAGAATAACCCAAAATTTTTTATTGACACAGATGAGGGTGGCGTTTTAAGATTAAACGCTTGTTTTCTATGGAGAACTGTTCTGTTTAACGATACATTTGAACCTCTTGCTGCAATAATATTTGTTGAAAAAAATGCCCGAAAACAAATAACAATTAGGAGGTGAGGTATGATTTCTTTAAGGGTAAACGGCAAACCTTATAAACTCGATATCCCTGATGATATGACGCTGCTGTGGGTTTTAAGAGACCATCTTAAATTAACCGGGACTAAATTTGGTTGTGGCATCGGGGTGTGCGGGTCATGCACCATTCTGATGAACGGCCTGGCAGAAAGATCCTGCATGCTTTCTTTGAAAGATGCGGATGGGGCGGATATCACGACCATTGAGGGTCTGCCCGAAGATCATCCGGTAAAACGGGCCTGGATCGAGGAGCAGGTTGTCCAGTGCGGATACTGCCAACCCGGAGTCATTCTGCAGACCGCCGCCCTTCTTGGAAAAAATAAAAATCCCAGCGCCGCTGAAATTTTTGATTCCATGGACAACATCATTTGTCGCTGCGGGACCTATCAACGAATGAAAAAAGGGATAGAAAAAGCCATCACCATTATGAACAAGGAGGGCGCATCATCATGAAAGATTCCATGACACGCCGTTCATTTCTCAAAGGCTCTCTGGCCGTCTCCGGTCTGACCATTGCCGCATGCGTCACGCCTTTCGGGATAAAATTGATCAATGCCGCCGATATGTCTGGAGAGCCTTCAGAATTCACACCCAGCGCCTTTTATCAGATCACCCCGGACAATGTCGTCAAAATCTTTGTACCCAATTCTGAAATGGGTCAGGGCGTGAAGACGGCCCTTCCCATGATCATAGCTGACGAACTGGAAGCAGACTGGGGTCAGCTTAAAATCCTGCAGGCTCCTGCCGGAGAAGCGTTTTATAACCCCATCCTGCACAATCAGCTCACCGTCGCCAGTGCCAGTGTCCGGGGCTTTTATGCGCCCATGCGAAAGGCCGGCGCAGCCGGACGGGCTGTCCTGCTGGAAGCTGCTGCCAGGGAATGGAAAATACCCGTATCCCGATGCCGGGCTGAAAAGGGAATGGTTATCAATTTAAATTCCGGTAAAAAGCTCTCCTATGGAAAACTCTGCCTCAAGGCCGCCAAACTGACGCTTCCCCAGGACCCACCCCTGAAACAGGAGAGCGAATTCCGCTATATGGGAAAGCCCATGCCCCGGGTGGATATCCCGGAAAAGGTCAGCGGAAAAGCCGTGTTCGGGCTGGATGTGGATCTGCCGGATCTTCACTATGCGGTATTGTCCCGTCCACCGGCTTACGGTGCAGAGAACAAGTCTTTTAACGCGGACGAAGCCATGAAGGTGGATGGTGTTAAAATGGTGGTTCCCACCCCCAGGGGAATTGCAGTGGTTGCCAAAACCCTGTATGCCGCGAAAAAAGGAAGGGATTCCCTTGACGCAACCTGGAGCCAGGGGTCTCACCCGGCCATGAATACAGCTTCCATTGAGGAGAGCTTTGTCAAGGATTTGGAAAAGCCGGGAACCAACGTCATTACCCGGGGAGATGTGAAAAAGGCATTGACCCAGGCTGCAAAAACCCATGAAGCAGCCTATTACATCCCTTGTGTATCCCATGCCACCATGGAGCCGCAGACCTGTACGGCGGATGTTCGGGCCGACCGGTGCGATGTCTATGTTCCGACCCAGGGGCAGACCGTGGCCCATATGGTGGCAACGAATATTTCAGGGCTGCCCCCTGAAAAAGTACACATCCACACAACCCTTTTGGGGTGCGGTCTGGGTCGAAGGGCCCGACCGGACCAGGTCGTGGAAGCGGTCATTGCCTCCAAGGCTTCGGGAAAACCTGTCAAGGTCGTGTACTCCCGGGAAGAAGACATCAAAACGGATTTTTTCAGATCTGCCATGGCGCATCAGATAAAGGCAGGACTGGATGACAAAGGCATGGTGTCGGTCTGGGACCACAAGGTCTCCAGCGCCTCCATCAAACGACATATGGGAGAGGAGCCCAAGGACGGAATAGACGGTTACTGCCTGTGGGGTCTGTTTGATGTTCCCCAGTCACCGGCCAAGGCCAATATGACCTATGTATTTCCCAATTTTTCCATCAACCTGGTTTTATCGGATCTGCCCATTCCGGTGGCCCCTTTCCGGTCAGTTCAGAACGCTGTCAATGCCTTTGCAACAGAATCTTTTATGGATGAAATGGCCCATATGGCCGGAAAAGACCCTTTCAAATTCCGTCTTGAGAATCTGGCAGGTAACATGAGGGCCAGACGGGTTCTGGAAATGGCTGCCCAGAAGTCAAACTGGGGGAGCCCTCTGCCCAAAGGCCGGGCCCGGGGCATTGCCCAGCACAGCAGCTTTGGAACCTATATTGCCCAGGTGGCGGAAGTCTCGGTGGATGAGAAAACCGGTGTCATCAAGGTGCTTCGAGTTGATGCGGCCGTGGACTGCGGACCGGTGGTCAACCCGGACCCGCTGGAGGCTCAGATCCAGGGTGCCGTTGTCCTGGGCGTCAGCACAACCCTTTATGAAGAGGTTGAATTTGCCGATGGCGGTCCGGCATCCGGTAATTTTGATGATTACACCATTGCAACTATGAGTGATACGCCGGATGTCCATGTGCATATTGTAAAAAGCAGCGAACCCATCGGCGGTATCGGGGAGCCTGGGATTATGCCGCTGGCCCCTGCCGTGGCCAATGCGGTTTTCAATGCAACCGGAACCCGGTTGCGGCGGATGCCGTTTACACCTGTGCGGGTGCTGGCAGCCATGAAAAAAGCATAAATCAATCTTTCAGGATGCAGCAAACACATCAGGGAGCCATGCTTTTGCATGGCTCCCTGATGTCATTGGATTGATGTGGGTCCAATGCTTCAGATAATGGGGATCAATAGGTCACATAGCTGGGCAAAAGGGTCGCAATGATGGGGAAGAAGGTGATCAGGATCGTGAGAACGATCAAGGCAACGAGAAACGGGAGGATGCCCCTGAAAATTTTATGCAGCGGCACATCCGGTGCTATCCCTTTGATCACAAAGACATTGACGCCTACCGGAGGGGTGATGACACCCATTTCACCCACCAGTACAATGATGACACCGAACCAGATCGGATCAAAGCCAAGCCTTGTCACAATGGGGAAAAAAATGGGCACGGTGACCACAATCAGGGCCATGGAATCCATAAAAAATCCGCCGATAAAATAAATGCAGATCATGACCCCCATAACTGCCAGGGGCGGGATGGGAAGATTCCCGACCCAGTCTGCCAACGCATAGGGGATATTGGAAATGGCCAGAAAATGCCCGAATACGGTGGCGCCGGTAATAATGAACAATACCATGCAGGAGGTTCGAAGCGCATCCCTGGCTGAATCCACAAATTTTTCAAATGTCAGTTTGCGCCGGACCAGACCGATGACCAGGGCGCCGGAGGCACCGATGGCGCCGGCCTGGGTGGGGCTGAACCAGCCCAGGAAAAGACCGCCGATGGTCAGGGCAAATAAAATGACCGCCTCAATGATGCCGGACAGGGACAGTATTTTTTCCTTGAAACTGGTTTTGGGCCCCGGAGGTCCGAGTTCAGGATTCCTCAGGCACAATATCATGACCGTCAGTATAAAAAACAGTGTAAGGAGCAATCCGGGCAGAATTCCTGCCACAAACAGCTTGCCTATGGATTCTTCGGTGAGGATGCCGTATACAATCAGCACGGTGCTGGGGGGGATCAGGATGCCGAGGGTCCCGGCCGAAGCAACCGTACCTGTTGCCAGTTCATCATCATAGCCGTATTTTTTCATTTCCGGCAGGGCGATTTTGCCCATTGTTGCTGCAGTTGCCGCCGTAGAACCGGAAATGGCGGCAAACCCCGAGCAGGCCATAACGGTTGCCACGGTTAGCCCTCCGCGAAGCTCCCCGACCCAGGCATAGCAGGTTTTGTAAAGTCTTTCGCTGATGCCCGAGGCATAGGCAAAGGAGCCCATCAGGATAAACATGGGAATCACCGACAGGGGATATGAAGACAATGTTTCGGAAACATCCTGGGCAAGAATGGCCAGGGCTGATTCCATTCCCCCAAGATATGCAAACCCGATAAACCCCACAAACGCCATGACAAAGGCCACGGGCATCCTGAGAAGAAAAAGAAATAACAGTATTCCGATACCAACAATGCCGACGGTTTCAGGGCTCATTTTTTAATCACCTTCATAATGGAATCGATAAACATATGAATATAGATAAGACATACGGGTATACAGGCAAATGCCGCAGCAAACATATAGGGGTAAAGCTGAATCCGCGCGGTTGAACTGACCTCTCCGTCTATTTTAAGGTCATAGGCAAAAATCGAAAGCCTCCAGACAATCAGAATAAAAAGAATGAATCCCAAGAGATTGACGATGCAGTCGATAAATGCTGCTGCACGATCCGGCAACAGCATGACAAAGAATTCGACCTGTACATGCCTGCCCAGGATAAGCGCCATGGATACGGCAAAGCTCATGGCAATCAACTGAGCAATGGCCATGACATCCAGAGCACCGAAGACCGGTTTTAAAAACATCTTGGACCCGATGACATCGATTGTCGTAATGGCCATCATCATCAATATGGCGGCTATGGCTATCCATTCCATGGCCAGACTTATTTTTTCATTGAATCTGCCGAATTTTTGAAGAAATCTCATGCACCCCATCCCATTGTATCCAATCCATATTGGTGTGAAAGTTTTAAACCTGTAAAAAAATAAGCCCTTACAGGGTAATCTGTCACCCCCGTTAACCCGCTATTTTATGAGGGGATTATTGAAAGGGTGACAGGGAATATCTATCTCACTTCAGCAGGACCTACCGTGGATCTGATCTGGTAGAATTTCTGGAGTTCGAGAAGCTCGGCTGACCGTTCTTTTAAATATTTGATCCAGCCGCGGACTTCAACTTCTGCAAACCCGCCGGCCACCATTTTTTTGACATAGTCTTCAACAACCATATCGGCGGCTGCCTGAAATTTGGCTTCCTCCGGTCCGGTGATCTCTATGTATTCGACGCCCATTTCTTTGCCAAAGGCTTTGCCCGGGAATTCAACGCCGTTCCACATCAATGCCATCCTTTCGCGGTATTCACCGGACAAGGTATCAAGGACAACTCTTACGTCTGCGGGAAGGGATTCATATCTCTTCTGGGTCATGGCGATAAAGAAAGGATAGGATGTGCCGATCGGGGCGGCAACAGTGACGAACTTGGCCACTTCGGCAAATTTGAAGGTTTTCAGGGTTTCAAACGGAGTAAACACACCGTCAACAACTCCTTTGGAAATGGCATCATAGGTTTCCATTACCGGAGTCGGGGCAGGCGTGGCGCCCATGGCTTTGATAATATCTCCCATGAGTCCGGGGGCGCGGATGGTCATGCCTTTCAAGTCTTCCAGGGTGCGGACGGGTTTTTTGGTGATCAGGACGCTGGGGGCATTGGCATGCCACCACAGGATTTTCAGCCCGTCAAATTCCTTGGGTTTGAATTTGTTAAAAAAATCATTCATGATCTGGTTGGCCACCCAGCCGGAGGCAAAACCCAGCGGCAGCTCACAGGCTTCCATCACCGGGAAGCGGCCGGCCGTGTACTCGATATGGGCAAGCCCGATATCTGCAATACCGGTTTCCACCCCTTTAATAGTGGCCGGGGCTTTAAGCAGGGACCCGCCGGGGAAATAACTGATTTTTACTTTTCCATTGGTCCTTGCTTCAAGGTCTGCAATGAATTGTTCCATGATTTTTGACTGCCCGGATGGCGGGGGGAAATAATTTGCGATTTTCAGGTTGATGGTTTCGGCCTCAACATTGAAAACCGGTGCAACAGATAACAGGAAAGTCAAACAGAAAATCCCGACCAGGGATAATAAAACATTTTGTCTCATTGATACATCCTCCTTTTTTGGGTTTATGTATTGGTACCTTGAAAGAAATAGATATCGTGAGTGTGTGGGAGCCATTCAAGCGA
>CAZUDE010000006.1:0-32995 GCA_964619205.1 uncultured Desulfobacula sp.
ACTATTTTGAGAATTACCTCCCTGAGATATTTCAAATTATGTTCGAATTAACACCATCAACAGTTAGACGATAGGACTCTCCACTGCGGAAAGTCTTGAAGTGCTCCAGTCCGGGTTCGGTTAAATCTGCATTTTCATCAAGGCGAATTTCCTCGAACTGACCATCTTTCAAGAGCTGAAAAATGAGGTACTCATCCACCGGAAATTTGCCAGCAGCGGTTAGGAGTTGTATCCCTGTAACAATCGGATCATTAAAATTGTAATCTTTACCATCAATTTTGATTTGGTAGCCTTCTTTAATTTTATTCAATTTTTTTCTCCTTAATTTTGCCCTGCAGGGTTGCAAGGATTGTTCGATTCATATAGATTTATGCTCCAAGAACTGAGGACTCGGACATTAAGATAAAAATTTGTCTGGATCATACATTGGTGGAGCATAACTGCTATAGGAGGGCACCATTTAATGCTTTATGACCCCAAAAGGCATTTATCATCCGCAGAGCTTAGTGAAACTTTAGAGAGACTATCCAAAGCGGATTGGATTAGGCTAAACAGGATTGCGACATCTTTCGCCCATATATGTGGGGTGTCGAAAGAAGATCTTCTCCAAGAAGCAATCATAAGGGCATTAGACGGAAAAAGACTCTGCCCCTGTGATGTGAACGTGGTTCGTTTTTTAGGGGAGACGATGAGAAGTATTGCTTCAAGCGATGCTAAGGCGCATAAACGTCACCCTGAGATCAGCCTGCAAACCCCTAAACAAGAAAATGGCAGTGACTATCTGATTGATCTGAAAGATAGCAAACAGCCAACGATCGAAGATTCTGTGATTGCGAAGATAGACCTCGCCAAGGCCAAAGAAATTGTCCCTAAGCTGTTCGAATCTGACCCCGAAAAAGTGCAGCTTCTCGTGATGGGGGTCTTGGATGAAATGGATACGGAAGAACTCCAAGAATTTTCAGGCCTGCAAGGTACGGAATATAGTTCAGCACGAAAATTATTCCGAAGGCGTATCGAAAAAGCATTTCCAGGAGGATTGAGTAATGACTAATTGCAGCAAAGATCCAAATGACATTTTTAAAATTATACTCGATGATATCCTTGAGGCTACAGACGAAGAAATAATCAACGAAGCTATTGAGGACGGTATCGATATTGAAAAAGAAGTCAGAAGAGCAAAATTCATTTTTAACAAGTGTAGATATGACATCGCAAAAAAAAATGTTGAAGAAAAAAGTGATTCTGAGAGAAGAACGCCAGACCCTATAAGTATTCAAAAAGCGCGCGAAAAAATTAACGACCTTCTTAAGAACAATCCAGAAATACTCAAAAACTTCACAATAGCAGCACGATCAGGTGAGAATGTTCCGGATGAAGATGTCATAGGGCTTTATGAGGATCTTTTCACGTTAGGTGTCTTCAATGAAAAAAAACCAGCGGAAGACTAATAATGCTTGAAACCTGTGCCGAAGAAATCATTTTCCAAAGAGGTATTGTAATCCCCGAGGAAATCAACCTTGAAGCCATTGCAATAACACTTGGAGCAGTTGTTAAAAAACGTCCTCTAACAGGTTGCGAGGCGCGTATAGTTGGAAATGGTAGCCGGGCTATAATTACAGTGAACCTTAACAGCAGCGAGGAAAGACAACGTTTTTCGCTTGGACATGAGCTTGGGCATTGGCAATGCCACAGAGGTCAAAATTTTCAATGCTCAAAGGATGATATTGAGAATTTTAACAACTCCTCTAAACAAAAAGAACGAACAGCCGATGAATTCTCTGCCAATCTTCTAATGCCATGGTTCTTATTTAAGCCTATAGCGAAGACGTTTTCGCACGCAGATTTCAACACCGTCTTCCAACTATCTGAACGTTTTAAAACAAGTATAAAAGCGACTGCAACTAGATTGATTGAGAGCAATATTTTTCCAGCAATTTTGATTGATCATGACCAGAATAAGCGGCGGTGGTTTAGAAGATCAACCGATATACCTCAACATTGGTTTCCTCAAGATAATTTATCTCAAGACAGCTACGCATTTGATATAGTTTATGGAAAGGCTGAAAGCGATAAAAAACAAATGAAAGTTTGTGCCAATGCTTGGTTTGATCGACGAGGAGCTGAGCAATATGAGCTCTTAGAACATTCTGTCTCCTACGGTGCGGGAAGATCACTTACCCTGCTTGAGGTTATTGATGCTGAAATGCTTGAAGAATATTGAACAGGAGAAATATATTTGTCTTTTGATGCCCTGAGCGAAACTTGACTTGACAGTGGTCTCAATTCCCGGAAGTTTTTTATTTTTTCCTATCGTCGGTTTGCCGGCAACATGGCTCACGCAGAAGCATACTTCCCTGAAAATTCTTCAAACCCATTCGAAACAGCAAAATTTACATCAGTTCCCAGGGCTTTGAAGTGCTCTTTTCCGCAGGCAATCTTGGCTTTTTCATTTGGCCGAAGTGCATCTGTAAAGAGGGTGCTTTTGGTCTCAATCACAAAATAGAGTTTCTCTTTGCCTTCCACATCAACCAGCACAGCCCAGTCCGGGTTATAGGTGCCGAGCGGGGTATCGATCCTGAACCAATCCGGCAGCTTTGCGTAAAGTTTGATGTCATCGCTTCTTTCAAAAGCTGTGGCAAACTCAAGCTCAATGTCAGAGTCATACACCACATGGTCAAAGACAGACTTTTGGCTTTCCACCATGTTTTTATGCAGATAACCGGAAAGCTCATTATCGCTGAATAATTCCTGGGCATAATAGTGGTCGTCACCGATTTTGTGGTATTTGATCCCATCCACGACAAACAGCCGCATCTGGTTTTGAATAATGGTTGAAACCTGTTCGATAAATTTCTGCGGATTATTTTTAAAAGACTCCAGTCGGCCACTGTCATTGATTATTTTTACAATCGTCCTACGGGTCAGGTTTGTTTCATTTTGAAGATAGGTAATCAGATCCGGGAGCTCAAATGACCTGGCTTCATAGACGCTGACAGTTTCCTGAACCTGTTCGGTATGAACTCCACCCCGGTCAATTTCAGTCCTGGCTTTTCTGTAAATAAACCTGGCTTTTCCAACCTGTAGATTGGCTTTGATTTCTCTGGCACATTTTGCCGCAAGAGCTTCAGCATCAAAATCAACCCTGAAGGTGGTCTGATATTTGATGCGATCCCATAACTGCTTGAATTCATCGCTCAGATAGACCGCTTTATTGAGCATCACCTTTTTTTTATCATCCTTGTTTTTGATATTCAGATTTCCGGACACTTTTTTCAACGCTGCTGTTATGTGCGGAAGATGGGGTTTGAATGCTTCCGGCAAATCAAGTTGCCCGGATGACAATGCTGTTTTTAACGCATCCTGAACCTTGCCTTTGCCATCGATATATCCAACTGTCTTTAAATGGTTCCAAAGGGTTTTTGAGGCATCCGCGCCAAGATATTCGCTGGTATATTCATCAAGAGGCACGACAATGCTCGCGAAAAGATGTTCTTCAACAATGCCGAACTTGATGCCTTCTTCCTGTTCGATTTCCTTTTGCAGTTGTTCGGCAAATTTTTCATAGGATTCATTTGCCATGACGGTAAGGGTATTCACTTCAAATCCATGGACCCTTTCACCTTCCTGATTTACCGCTATTCTAAGCCCCCGGCCGATAGTTTGACGTCGTTCACGGTCCGTTCCCATTTCCCGAAGGGTACAGATCTGAAACACATTGGGATTGTCCCATCCTTCTTTCAGGGCTGAATGGGAAAAAATGAATTTAAGCTTACATTGAAAGCTTAACAACCATTCTTTTGCTTTCATTATTGTATTGTAGGCGCTTTCATCGGTGGCTGTATTGCCTGCTGTGTCCTTCAGCATCTCATTGCCTGAAGAGTCTTTCCTTTTATCGATGGCAAAATAGCCGTTATGCACGCCAGCCGCAGCAGTGGCCAGATCCGCCCCTTCAAAAAGGCTTTGATACTTGGGTTTTCTGATGGCACGGGCATATTCCTCCTCAAACATCAGAGCGAATTTCCCCTTTTGCGGATTGCCGTCAGCATCATAAGATTTGTAATTGGCTACCTTATCGATGAAAAACAGGCTGAGCACTTTTATGCCCCTTGGATGCAGCCGTATCTCTTTATTCAGATGTTCTTCAATGGTTTTGCGAATCTGAAGCCGTTTATACTCATCCGGATCAACTTCGCCAACTGTTTGCCCCGGTTTCAGAATATCTGGTTTGCTGGTGAAACTGACATATTCATTATCTTTTTTACAATAGATGTCCTCGACGATATAACCGTCATAAATATCACGGCCACCGCTTTTATCCAGCAGATCATCTCCGCTTTTTACAGTTATTGCCTTTCTGCTGATACTTCCGTTTTTTAAGCGGCAATCGATTTCCATCCTGGCTGTGATAGGGCTCTTTTGATTGTCAACGCCCAGCAGTTTTATATAAGCCTTGTTATATCCGTCCTGAACGTCGATACCCGCCACTTCGATCTGTTTTACCAGCTTTTGTTCATAGGCATCGACCGAGTCGAGCTTGTAAAGCAGGTGGTATTTATCCACATGGGTGGCTGAATAGCGCAGGGTGCAGAGCGGATTGAGCGAGGCAACGGCTTCTTTGCTCTTGGGTGTGGTATCAACACTCTGGGGCTCATCAATAATGACGATGGGATGGGTCTCCTGGATATACTCAATGGGTCTGGCCCCGGTCATTCGGTCATGGGCGCGGTGGATGATATTGGCCTTGTTTTCCTTTTCCGGGTCTGTGAAGCTTCTTCTGAAGGCATCAATATTGATCACCATGATCTGGATATCAGGGCTTGTTGCAAAATTCCTGACATCGGACAGTTTGCCTGACTCATAGACAAAATAATCAAAAGTGACATTCCCGTAAATCCCCCGGAAGTGATCCGTCGTGATCTGCAAGGATTTATTAACCCCTTCTTTAATAGCAATAGACGGGACCACGATAATGAACTTGGTGAAGCCGTAAAGACGGTTCAGTTCAAAAATGGATCGCAGATAGACATAGGTCTTGCCGGTGCCGGTCTCCATCTCCACGGTGAAATTCATGGAATTTATTTTCTCCGATGGAGCCAGGCCATTTTTAAGCTGAATTTTCCGGATATTTTTAAGAAGGTCTTCTTCTATCAATTTCAAACGGTTGCCGATACCCAGGTTGTTTTCTTCACCGAACCCAGGCAAAGCCGGTTCATTGGTAAATTGCAACGGCGCAACAGTAAAATGAGTTTGACAGATTTCTTGCCCCTCGAAAAGGCCGGTAATGGATTCTATGGCTCTTTTCTGATGATCCAGATCCGGATCAAATTGTATTTTCATTTTACAGGCTCCTGATATCTTCAATGCCCGCCTGTTTGAGAATCTGAACGGCATTGGTTTTGACCACATCATCTTTGAATCCGGAATCCTTGAACACCACACGCATGATTTCCGGCTTCAATTCAGCCTTTAACCCGGCAATGCCTTCCACGACTTCCAAAGTAATGGTATTGGACAGACAGACGATCAACGCTCCCATGCCGATGTCAAAAACCTTCTGTCCAGCTATGACGTGCTCTTTGATGGGCAGGGTTAGGTCAAGACCGTATTTGAGAAGGATTTCATACAAAATATCGACTTCGGTCCGGCCGGGTTTGATATTGGTGATAAAGTCTTCAAGCAGGGTTTCATTCAGGGTTTCAAAGTCTGCATCCCAGGGCTTGATATTGGTGGAATCGAGTTTGAAGACTTTGAAGCCGAGGTCACTATTATGGAGGGGGTTCTCTTCTTTGATTGTTTTTGCAACCCGGCGGATGCGTTCTTTACTGATTTCAGCAATAGTTTTATAACCAGCTTTGAAAGCTTCGGAGTTTTCATCGCAGGGTTCGGGGAGTTGAACCATGATGAATTTGCGGTTGCCACCTTCTTCCATGTTGAGTTGAAGAATTGAATGAGCAGTAGTTGCAGAACCGGCGAAAAAATCTAATATCAAATCATCAGACTTTGTTGATATTCTGAGGCATCTGTCAATTAATCCAATTGGTTTTGGTGCATCAAAAACCTTATTATTAAACAGATTCTTGACAGTTAAACTGCCTTTCTTGTTTCCTTCTATTCCTTGCCAGAGATTCGATGGCTGTTTTAGCCGTCCTTCCAAGTAGAATTTTTGATAAGGCTTCCACCCCTCATCAATCTTCTTCCATTCAATTTTATTTTCAGCAATAAGTTTCCTGTATGAGTCTTCACCACATCTCCACCTACTATCGTATCCTGTTGGGCCTACCGGATAAACACTATTTCCATCTGGATCTTTTATTGCGTAGTACATTGTGGGTCTGTCTTCTTTCCGGTCTTCACCACCAGTCTTTCTGAGCGATCGTGTTAGGTACTTTCCCCACTGATCTTCTTGATCATATATTTTTTCATCATTTTTTGAAAATGGAAGGCCGATTAAGGCAGCATCAGGCGACTTTGCATAAACTAAAACATAATCGATTTCGTTTACTAAGATGTCATATCCTTGGCCACTTGGCGTTCCAGTTGGCCTTGAAACAATTCCTCGACAATTCTCCTCTCCAAAAATCTCATCACACATCTTTCGGAGATTAGAGACCTCATTATCATCAATACTGATAAAAATCACTCCATCATCCTGCATCAGATTCCTCGCCAGTTTTAGCCGCGGATACATCATATTCAGCCAATCAGTATGATACCGTCCGCTGGTTTCAGGATTGCTGGAAAGGTTCCGGCCTTCACCATCCAATTGGCCAGTGATTTCTTTGTAATTTCTGATATTGTCCCGGAAATCATCTTTATATACAAAATCATGGCCGGTATTGTAAGGCGGATCAATATAGATCATCTTCACTTTTTTGTGATAGCTTTTCTGCAAGAGCTTGAGCACCTCAAGGTTGTCGCCCTCGATAAAAAGGTTCCGGGTGTTTCCCCAATCCACGGATTCTTCCGGGCAGGGCCGAAGAGTTCCGGTGCTGGGGGTCTGGGCGATCATCCGTGCCTTGCTCTTGCCGTTCCAGGTAAAGCTGTAGCGTTCATCGCGGTCATCCACGTAGCTTCCAAGGACTTCCTTGATTACATCAAAATCGATCTTGCCTTCGGTAAAGGCTTCAGGAAACAGTTCTTTGAGTTTGCCAATATTGTCGGCTATGATATCCATTGTTCTTCCGTCCATTTTGTCCATATCTAAACTCCTGTTGTATCAACGGATTCCGCTAACCTACTCAGATTCTGTTTTTAAGTCGATCTGCCTTCATCTGCTGCCATTTGTAGCCGTAACCCATTTTTGATAGCCAAGTTCAAAGTCATTTAAGCCTGCTTCATGTTTAAACCGGTCGAATTCGACCAGTTTAAAATCTGCTATCATCTGCGTCAATTGGGGATTATAACCCATTGGCCACTTCCCTTAACTGATGTTCCAACTGTTTAATCTGAAAGTTCAGCTCCACCTGCCGGTTAAAGGCCGCTTTCTTTAGTTCCGACCGGAGCCCGGCTATGCTCGACTCCATTTCCCGGCATTGATTAAGACGGGATATCCGGTCATCATCCTTTCCAATGGTGAATGAACCGGACAAGACAGCGCACTCATAGGCTGTAAACCGGTCAATCCACACACTGTATAACACCCCGTAATGGGAAAGAGGAAGGTTTTTCCAGATAAGGGACTCAAAGAACGCGGATTCATGATCTTTCAAATGGTCAATATCTATCCAGGCCGTGGTAAAAAACCGTTCTGCCACAAAAGCTCCTTGTTCGGCCTGGCTGAACCGTTTCGGAGCGATGCTGATGGCTATTTCATTTGATTCTGTAAAAAATCCAAGCATCAATGGATATGGGATTGCTCGATGGATGATTTCAGCAATACGTTTATATCCTTTCTGTGAAATGACTTCGATCTGAAGCGCTTCTATTTCCGGATATTCCCTTTCCTGATCCCGGAATGGTAAAACCGGGCAGGTTGAAGGTTTCAGAGTGTATTGCCAGTAAATGGTTTTGACAGCCTCTTTGAATAATTTTTTGTCACCGGTTGCCAAAAGGCCGCTTTCAAGAAATTGTTTTTTTGGAACACGCGTGGCCAGGAGCGCATTCTCCGGGAATGAGAGTTTATGCCAGAGAAATTCAATGGCTTTATTCATCCCTTTCCTTCCGGTCTAAAAGAATTAGATAGCTGATGACTTCAAAATCATCCATGCCTTTAAAACTGCCTTTGCTGACCACTGTACCACCGGGTGAAAACAGGCTTTGGACTCCCCGTTCTTCAGCCGCTCCGGTAAGGGCCTGTACCGCTTTGGAAAGCAAGGCCCGATAGCGGCTCATATCCGCCCCGTTACTGGAAATTCTGTTGAACCGGGCTACCGCATCCGCATCGACTTGTTTTCCATGAATGCTCATCTTTTTCAAGGTATCGAGTATTTTTTTGGTCTGGGTAAACTGGAGGGCAATGGAGCCGTCATCTGAAACATACACCAGATAATAGGGTGATAAGGCATAGGTGGTATCGGAGACGGTTTGTGTTCCCTCCTTCTTGAGGCAAAAAATAATGCCTGGAGCCAATTCGCCTTCCAAGGTCTCATGAATCCCTGCAACAGCAAAGGCCCCCGGAGGTATGGATGAGAGCAGGGGCTCGTGTTCTTTGATGTAATCACCCAGATCCATCCTAAAATCATTCAGGGTAAGATCTGTGATGGAAATGCCGCCTTCAACATCATCAATATCCATGACTTCATTTTGAAGCCTTTCCAGTTGTTTGCGACGGTATTCCAGGTCATTCATCTTGCCGGAATCCGTAAACTCGATCACGTTCTCTTCACCGGTGGCTGATATATCGAGCAATACCATCCGGCCTGAAACCCTGGCTTCAAGATTGATATATTCATCCAGTTCCATATTCGGCCAGAAATTCACGAGCTGAATTCTGTCATTTTTTGATCCCAGGCGGTCTATACGGCCAAACCGCTGAATAATCCGGACCGGGTTCCAGTGGATGTCATAATTGATGAGATAGTCGCAGTCCTGAAGATTCTGGCCTTCTGATATGCAGTCCGTAGCAATGAGAAGATCAATTTCATCCGTCAGGGTTGAATCGATTTTATTCCGTTCCTTGGAGATTGGAGAGAAAGAAGTGATGATGGATGCCAGGTCTTTCCGAAGACCGGGTACTTCCGTTTTGTTCTCACCGGTGCCAGTCACCAGAGCAGCATAAATTCCAAGCTCTTTATCAGCCCATTTTGCCGTATGCTCATAAAGGTATTTGGCAGTATCGGCAAAGGCCGTAAAAATGATGATTTTTCTGTTTTTGGGATTGATCGGGGTCTTCACTTTGTCGTGAATCAATTCCTTCAGCCTTCTGAGTTTTTCATCTTGCGGGGCTTTAACGGATTGGGCAGACGAAATGAGTTTTTCCAGAATCACACTGTCTTCTTCAAGCTCCTGTTTCCAGCGGATGGTGTCCATATCCTGAATAAGAACCTTGACCTTTTTACCGACAGCAAAGGGTGAGAACGCCTCATCTTCAATTTCAATCTCTTCGATATCAAATTCTTCTATGGCATCGCTGCTGTTATGGTCGGCAATTTTCCGGATCAGGCCATTCACTTCAGCAAGGAGTTTTTCCAAGGTCATGGCAAATGAGTGAATTGAGCTTTCCATGCGCTTGAATAGATTCACCCGCATCAGATGAATCAGGCTCTGTTCACGGTCAACCTGCCTGAATACGGAGCCTCCGGAAACCTTCCGGTCATATTTGCGGCTATATTCCTGGACCTTATGAGACATCACATATTTGAGAGGGGCATAAGCACTGAGATTTAGAAGACGGATATCCCTGTTGATGCTGTCCAGGGAAGGGAATTCTCCTTCGGTATCGATATCGGTTTTAATATTGATCGGACGAAGCCTTTCAGGGAATTTTCCGATTTCGGTGATGTCATAGTATTTTTCGATATGCTTTCGCGAACGGGCAATGGTCAGAAGATCCAGCAGCTTGAAATATCCGAAATTCAGTCTGTCCAGCAGGGATTCGGTTGTCCTTTCCGCCTCATTCAGATTCAACCATGAATTAAACCGAGTCTGGGCCATTTTAAGCGTTTGTTCTATGCTGACAATCCCATTGTCCTTTAAAGCGTCATCCCTGCCTTCAACAATAAAAGAGACCTGATTTTTTAAATCATTCATTCGGTTATTCACAGGAGTTGCAGAAAGCATCAGAACCTTGGTTTTTACCCCTGACCGGATGATGTCATTCATCAGCTTTGAATAACGGGTCAGGGAATCGTCTTTGCGGGCCGGATTGTTTCTGAAATTGTGGGATTCATCAATGACCACCAGATCATAGTTTCCCCAGTTGAGGGTTTCTAAATTGATCTCACCAGACATACCCCTCAGACGGGTAAGGTCCGTATGGTTTAAAACATCATAATTGAACCGGTCGGAAGCCATGATGTTCCGCCTGTCATTGACCGTGTACAGGGTCCAGTTTTCTCTCAATTTTTTGGGGCATAGAACCAGAACCCTGTCATTACGAAGCTCATAATATTTGATGACCGCAAGAGCTTCAAAGGTTTTGCCAAGCCCCACACTGTCGGCAATAATGCATCCGTTGTAACGTTCAATCTTGTCAATCGCGCCAAGAACTCCGTCTCTCTGGAATTTATAGAGCTTTTGCCAGACTTGAGTGCTTTTGATGCCGGTTTGTGTCTTAATGATTTTGTCTTCATCAAGCTCACCGATAAAATCTCTGAAAATGTTGAACAGTGTCAGAAAATAAATCTGTTGCGGGGTTTTGTCTGAAAAAATGAGTATCAATGCACGTTTCAGGGTATCGCTGAAATCTTCTGTGTTTTGACCGGATGACCATAGGCTGTCAAACCAGTTTAAAAGAGAGCGGGTTTCTTCAGTATTATGGAAGCAGGTGTTCATGTGATGCGATTCGGATGGGGTTATGCCAAGCCCATCAGTGGTAAATGAAGCGCTGCCGACAATGGCTATGTGTTTGTCAAGTTTAGCATGAGCTGCATGGATGAGGTTTTGATGCACTGAAGAAGAAAATTGGCGCACCTCACATTTTCTATTCAGCCAATCTGCGCATTCACGGGCGATCCGACTGATATCAAGTCTGTTTCGAAGCCGTCGGTCCAGATGACTGCCGATCAGATTCTCAAGGAAGGTCGTCCCATCCTTTAACCCTGGAACAAGAAGGCGGAATCTGTCAATTTTTGAAAGTTCTTTTTTCAGTTCGTCGTAGGCATAAAGAGAGAACAACGCGGAAACAACGGAAAGCGAACATCCGCCGGATATATTCTCTTTGAGCACGGAAACAACATTACCAAGGGATCTGTTGTCAAGTATCTTCACGGGTTGCTTCATTTTGCCTGTTCTTTTTTATATCACTTGTAAAATTCATAATTGCATATCACCTCATGATAGATTTGTAAATCATGGGAAATTTAACCAGATTTAATTTAAACAATTCAATGTTCCCTGATACGGCTATCTACTTATCTTTAATGAAGGGGCAAGCTTGCGTTTAAAAAAAATTATCCAATGACCGCCAAAAGACTCTCAAAATATAAATCTTGGTTAAATTTCTGAAGTTCTGGCAGACCATACCGAGGTAAATTGGAGAGAGGATTATGTCCAAGGAAAGGACCGGTTTTTAAGAGAATGACAAGCCCAGCTTTCTATGTTTACCCTCATAATAGAAGAATTATAAGAATTCTGAAATTTGAAACGGATTCCGCCCAGCAATGCTTCTGTTATTGAATACTGTTTTCAGATAGGCTTGGGTGAGCCTACATAGACATATGGCTGGGTGGTGGTTAGGACAGTTGTACTTGAGCCGATCAGGTGACTTTATTCATTTTTTATAGAGTTGATTTTCTATCTTTTTTTGCCAACCCCGAAATAGTATTTAGAAAGTACCATTATTAGAGGCTTTTTGGATTTATAAAATCTTCAACAGCTGGAGTTGGATCAGTTGATTTTAATATTAAAGTCTTCGATGAGAGGATAAACGTATCATAGTATGAATCGCAATAACCTTCTCCATCTGACCAACGCCAATGATTCGCCTCTGGTAAAAAGCTATTTTTCAAAGGATATTTTGCCAAAGGGTTATGAAAAACCTCCAATTCAGCAGACCACGGTTCATAGTATTGAGGCCATAATGACCTATACTCAGAACTTGAAATGTCCATACTGAAATTGTGTGGTTTTAGAGCACCAGGTGTCTTATCCCAAAATATGCCATACCTTACAAATTTCAATCCTTCTATTTTTGTTCCAGCGGAGATACCTACCCTATTGAATTTTGCTATAGTAGCAGCATTTGAAAAAATGACAGCAGATATTTCGGAGTATTCTTCAGACATAAAAATGCCCGCAGGTATTGAGTCTTTCCCAATTAAAGTTTCAACTTTATTTGGAACTGCAATTTTTTTTGCACCCCATTCAATCACTTCAGGAAAGAAACCGTAGAGATAGCATGGTAATGCTTCTCTACTCCAAGTCATTGAACCCGGAGCATGGAAATCGGCCAAGGCTATAACAAAAGATTTTCCCCTAACATGTTTTAAATGATGATATCCCTTCTGCAATTTAGAACGAATCGTTTTGGAAAATCGCACAGCATATTGGCCTATAAAAAGTTCCCTCTTTTCTTCTGGAGGAGCAACGGGATTAGCATTCACATGATCATAAGTATTCGGAGAATTTGCTGTAACAGCTTCAACCCAGGCTTCATCACCCCCTTGATTGCTGATATGAAAGTCTGGAGAATCAAATTCTTGTGTTACAAGCAAACCCTGCTCACGAAAACACGCCAACAAATAAGCCTCCCAAAGGCGAGTGTGAAAATTCTTTGTTTGACAATCACTAGCCCAGTTTTTATCTGGATTTGGCATTGCCAAATAAACCTGATTTAACAACCAGCCAGCCATTTGATGTGAGGGCCTCAAAAAGAGGTTAAAGATATTACTCGGTTGGTTTTTTGGGGATATTGCCCAAAGCGCTGGTCTATGTGCTTCTCCAGGAGGAATTGGTTCTTTTGGTATTCCTGCTTTTAGAAATGGAAACATAAAATCTATGGCTGATTTTTTTGATTTTAGACTGTGCTTCTTTAATGGAATTGCTGTCCAGACATTATCTACTCGACGCCTAAGAATTATAACTTCGAACATCTTTGTTTCATCATCACATCGTATTATTCCACAGGAAATGCTATCGTCACTCTCCCAAGCACCAATGGGAGGTTTCCTCCCAAAAGCAAAACCTCTTGGTAGCGACAATGCATATGTTTCAAAAACAAATTGTGATAAAGGCCGCATCGAATTCCTTAATTGTTCGCTGGGTATTCAGAAAGCACTTTAAATCAAAGAATATCCTTATCTTAGCTGAGATTGCAACCTTAAAAATTAAAAACTAAAGCTACTGCTTGAGCGTCAAAGATACTTACATTAGCCAGAACTATGATAGGTGCGCAAGAATGGTATCTAAGAACTCCCAAACCTTTATTGAAGGGGTGTTGAATACTTTTGTTATTAATGGTCGCCTTTTTAAAAAAGCGTGGACTACTATCGGTTTTGGCTCGATTATCCGGCCAAAATTTCCAGCAGACTATCCCTGTCAGTCCACGCTTTATTTAAAATCTTTCAAAACACAACATGGAGGCTTTTTTTGAATCTCAAAAGTCAAGGATTCTTGCAACAAACCATGATAAAAATTGTAAGTGAAAATAGTTTTGATTTGTATCGGTATATTAAAGAGTTCAAGATGCGGGCTGCACCAGTCAAAATTTAATAATTCTTCATGCTTTTCCTGACAATAAGCGGCTTCTTATTCAGAATGCAGCGCTTTTCCAGTAAACTTTTATAACCTATTCCAATGCCCATGGGTTTTCATGAATTCCCGGCCGGTATTTAAGCTGCAGCCCTTTTAAAAAATTGCGCAGGATCTGGTCTTTGCAGACCCGATAATGTCTGTTTTCAGGTTTTCTGAAAAAGGCGCTCAGCTCATGTTTGCTGATACTCATATCTGTCAGTCCCATGATCTCAATGATATCTTCGGCCTTCAAATCCAATGCGATTTTTAATTTTCTGAAAATGATATTATTGGTCAGGCGGTGTTCCGGCTCCGGCCGGGGCCCTTCTTTTTTACCCCGTTTATCAAGGATCAGCCCGTTTAAAAAAATAGCCAGCTGGTGATCCCGGCATTCCTTAGATGCCGGATCATCCTCTTTTTTGAGCCAGTCGCTTATGTCACTGCGTGTTACAAAAAGGTCTGCCAGGGCAAATATTGCCATCATTTTCGAATCGCTGAGATCAAAGATATAGCGGATACGCCGCAGGATATCATTATTGGTCATTTTATTTTTCCCCGCTGTTTTATAATTTTCCGCTGGTTGACAATCTTAAGAATGGCCTTGTCTGCCTTTTTTTCACTGGACGGGTTGCTGGGGCGCAGCAGGACAAAATCCGGCACCTTCCCCCCAATGGTAAACCCTTTGACTTCTTCCCGGGGAATCTTTTTTTTGAGCAATCCTTCAATGGCCTTTAAATGCCCTCTTTCTTCCGGGCTGACCAGGGAAACGGCAATCCCGCTGACACCGGCCCGGCCGGTCCGTCCGATGCGGTGGATATAATCTTCAGGAACTTCCGGGATATCATAATTCACCACATGGGGAAGGTTGCTGATGTCAAGCCCCCTTGCAGCCACATCCGTTGCCACGAGGATATGGATACCGCCGTTTTTAAACTCCTTCAGGGTGCGGGTTCGAAAGGACTGGCTCTTGTTGCTGTGGAGCGCTTCGGCGAGTATTTGTTTTTCAACCAGTTTCTCTGTCAGCTTGTTTGCCCCGTATTTTGTGCGGACAAAAACCAGAACCTGGCGCCAGCGCCCCTGGAGTATCAAATGGATGAGCAGATCACGTTTATGGGACTTGTCCACCAGGTGAATCTTCTGGACAATGGATTCCGCTGCTGTAATACGGGGCGTCACCTCGATATTTTCCGGTTCTGTCAACATTTTTTTGGCAAGATCCCGGATCTGCTGGGTATAGGTGGCGGAGAACAGCATGGTTCTGCGGTCTTCCGGCACCAGTTCCAGAACTTCGGAAATTTCCCTGCTGAACCCCAGGTCCAGCATTCTGTCGGCCTCATCAAACACCAGAAACTCGATCCGGGAAAGATCCACATCCCGGTGGCCGGCAAGATCCAGAAGACGCCCCGGAGTGGCCACAAGGATATCGATTCCCCGCTTGAGCCTGTCTATCTGGGGATCAATATTTACCCCGCCGTATACCACGGAACAGCGAATGGACACCCGCCGTCCATAGGCCTTGATGCTATCCCCCACCTGGAGGGCAAGTTCCCGGGTGGGGGCCAGGACAAGGGCCCTGGGGTGACGCCGGTTGCGGTTTCCCCGGCTCAGCAGGTCAACCAGGGGAAGCGCAAAGGCATCTGTTTTTCCCGTTCCTGTCTGGGCACGGGCAAGGATATCCCTTCCTGCAAGAACTGCCGGAATAACCCGGGCCTGGATGGGGGTCGGTGCGGTGTACCCCTTGGACTTGACGGCGTTGAGCAGTTCGGCCCGAAGGCCAAGGTCATCAAATGACATGTATTGTTTCTCATAAGTATATGGTTTAAATTCTGTCACGCTTATACCACACTCACCCGGGAATGTCCCGTCATTTCCGGTCTCTGTGACGGCGCCTCTGCCTGAAGAATACTATTGGCAAAACGGTCCGGACCCCTTAAGACACCATTTGATGGTGTTGGCCGGTAAATGCTTTTTCTTTAAAAACAGTTGAATTTTGCAACAGACCTGATACAGTCTGACACGATCAGAATGTCTTTGATTTTTCCTAAATTAGGATTATATGGAAGGTGTTTTGGAGTATTAAACAGGATGATGCAGCCAAAGGTTTATAAAGCAGGGCTGGATATCGGGTCCACAACTGCAAAGATTGCACTTCTGGATTCTCACGACACCCTTGTTTTTTCTGATTATCAGCGCCACCATGCCAGAATTCATGAGACGGCAGCATCCTTTTTCGAGCAGATCCTGGAGCAGGAAGGCGACTGCCGTCTTGATCTGAAACTCACGGGATCAGCCGCCCTGGGTGTTTCAAAGCGGCTGAACCTTCCCTTTGTCCAGGAAGTGATCGCAGCCCATGTGGTTATAAAAAAGCAGTATCCTGATGTGAGATGCGCCATGGATATCGGGGGTGAAGATGCCAAGGTGATTTTTTTTGAGCCGGGCAGGCCGCCGGATATCCGTATGAACGGCAGTTGCGCCGGCGGCACCGGCAGTTTCATTGACCAGATGACCGCTCTTCTGAACATCACAGCCTTTGAGCTCAATGACCTGGCCCGATCCCACGACCATATCTATCCGGTGGCTTCCCGGTGCGGGGTGTTTGCAAAAACAGATGTTCAGAACATGCTCAGCCGGAATATTCCCCAGAAAGATATTGCCGCCTCTGTTTTTCATGCAGTTGCAATCCAATGCATCAATTCCCTTGCCAGGGGAGTTGCCATAAAGCCCAGGATGCTTTTGTGCGGCGGGGTCTTTGCTTTTCTTCCCGAACTTGTGAAGGCATTTTTAAAAGTCCTTCATTTCAATTCACCTGATGTGGTTCAGCCAAAAAGGTCCGAGCTCATCCCGGCCATGGGCGCGGCTTTGTTTGACAGGTATCCGGCATTGGGAATCCGGGTCAGTGAAGTGATTCAAAAACTGGGTGAAGAAGGTTTGAAAATTTCAGAGAACAAGGACAGGCTGGAGCCTCTTTTTTTAACCCCAGGGCATTTTGATGGATGGAAAAAAGAAAGCCAACCCGTTTCTGTCCGGACCTGCCATATTTCTGAATATCAGGACAAGGATTGTTTTTTAGGGGTCGATTCAGGGTCTACAACTACAAAAATAGTGATAATCGGGAAAAACAGGGAGATCCTGTTTTCCTTTTACAGAAACAATAACGGGAACCCGGTAAAGGCTGCGCTTCAGGGATTGATCGAATTCAGGGCCCTTCTGTCCCGGCATGATCCTGGTTTGAAAATCACACAAAGCACGGTTACAGGGTATGGGGAAGACCTGATCCGGGCCGCCTTTAACATGGATCACGGGATTGTTGAAACCATGGCCCACACCCTGGCGGCAAAATTCATTGATCCCGAGGTATCTTTTATCCTGGATATCGGCGGTCAGGATATGAAGGCGGTTTTTATTGATCAGGGCATTGTCAGCCGGGTTGAATTGAACGAGGCCTGTTCTTCCGGGTGCGGGTCCTTTCTGGAAGCCCTTGCCGGGTCTTTGAACTATCCTGTAAGGGAATTTGGCGACCTTGCCTGCAAGGCTTCATCACCTTGCGATCTTGGGACCCGGTGTACGGTTTTCATGAATTCCAAGATCAAACAGGCCTTAAGGGAAAATGCCGCCATCGAAGATATCAGCGCGGGGTTGTCCTATGCCGTGGTTAAGAACTGCCTGTTCAAGGTTTTAAAACTCCACACCATGTCGGAAATGGGTGACCATATTGTATTGCAGGGAGGAACATTTAAAAACCCTTCCATTGTCCGGGCCCTGGAGCAGATGACGGGAAAGAGGGTAAGGGTTTCCAATATTCCCGAACTGATGGGTGCGTTTGGGGCTGCTCTTTTTGCCCTGGAGGCACATTCAGAAAACCCTTCAGCCCGGTCCGGTTTTCCGGTGCTTTCGGGGCTTGAATCGGTCGAGGCCTGCCAGACCAGTCACCTGCCCTGTAAAGGGTGCGAAAACACCTGCCGGGTGACCCGGTTTATTTTTCCCAACGGCCGGTCATTTTTTTCAGGGAACAAATGTGAAAAATACTATTCAGCAAAAGGAAATGAACAAAAACAGGGGTTTGATTTTGTAAGCTTCAAAACCGGCCTGATATTCAACAGGGACACGGCCCCCCATAAAACCCCCCGGGTCACCCTCGGGATACCGAGATGTCTTAATTTTTTTGATGATTTTGCATTCTGGCATACGCTGTTCACGGGCTGCGGGATCAATATCATCCTGTCTTCTCCTTCAACGGTCAGGATGTGCGAAAAAGGAATGGGCACGGTCATGTCCGACAATATCTGTTTTCCGGCCAAGCTGGTTCACGGTCATATTTTTGATCTGGTGGAAAAAGGGGTGGACCGGATATTCTACCCCATGGTGGTGTTTGAGAAAAATGATTTTGAAAAAGCCTGGAACGCCTATAACTGCCCCATTGTATCCGGTTATGCCGACGTCATTGACAGTGCCATTCCTTCTGACACACGGTTTCGCATCCCCCTGGACAGACCCGTCATTACCTTTAATGACCGGAGTCTCTTACAAAAGGCCTGCTTTGCCTACCTCCGGCAGCATGGAATTGAAAGGCCGGTTATGGAAAGGGCTTTTGCATCAGCCCTTGCTGAACAGGAAAAACTCAGGGGAATGATCCGGGACAAGGCAGCAAAAATCATTGAGAAGGCAAAGAGGGATCATTCTCTTCTCATTGTTCTGGCAGGCAGGCCCTATCATGCGGACGGGCTGATCAATCACAAGATTCCGGAAATCCTTACAGGGATAGGGGCGGATATCATTACAGAGGATGCTCTGCCTGCAGATACCGACTCTCTTCGAGATGTCCAGGTGGTGACCCAGTGGGCCTATCCCAACAGGATTTACAACGCGGCCGCATGGGTGGCGAAAAATCCCGGACATGTCCAGCTGGTTCAGCTCAATTCATTTGGGTGCGGTCCGGATGCCGTGGTCATTGATGAAGTTCGGGAAATTCTGAAAACCGGGGAAAAAAATCATACCCTGATCAAAGTGGATGAAATTTCAAGCCCCGGATCAGTCCGGCTGAGACTGAGATCCATGGTGGAATCCTTGAAATATCTAAAGCCTGAAAGTGCTAAAGCCCCCAGAAAAAGAAAACCGTTTTTAAGATTTGCCGGGGAAGACCGGAGACGAATTATCCTGGCTCCTTTTTTTTCAGAAGATTATTCCGCCTATCTGCCGGCCATCTTTAAAACTGCCGGTTATGACTTCCACATTCTGCCGAAGCCTGATCGAAAATCTGTGGATCTTGGGCTGCAATATGCCAGTAATGACATCTGCTATCCCGGCACCATCGTCATCGGGGATATTATTAAGGCGCTGAAAAATAACGCCTATGACAAAAAGAAGATTGCCGTGGGCATTACCCAGACCGGGGGCCAGTGCAGGGCTTCCAATTATCTTTCCCTGATCCGCAAAGCAATGATCGGAGCCGGGTTTGATGATATTCCCATTATTTCCGTAACCGCTTCAGGGGGTTTGGTGGATCAGCCCGGATTTCATATCAACTGGCTTTTGAAGATGCGGATTCTTCTTGTCGCCACGCTTTTCGCTGACTGTATTGCAAAAATGTATTATGCCGTGGCAACCCGGGAAAAAATTAAGGGTCAAAGCCAGAAAATCAGGCAGTATTATATGCAGGAGGTTTCAGGCAGCATTGTCGGCAGCGACTATGAAAAGATCTATAAGCTGCTGGAAAAAGCAGTGGACGATTTCAATGAAATAGCGGTTCATCATAAAGAGTATCCAAGAATGGGCATTGTGGGTGAAATCTATGCCAAATATAATATGTTTGCAAACCAGGATCTGGTTCACTGGTTGATGGATCAGGGGATTGAGCCTGTAATTCCCCCCATTATCGATTATTTTATCCAGGATCTGGTCAATTATAAAGAGAATATCAAGGCCGGTATCCGGAAAAGAAAAATTACTGATATCGTCGGGGTTGCCCTTGAATGGGGGGTCAATTCCTGTCAGAAAAGTATAAATGCCGTGTTTTCAAAGTTCAGATACGGGCTGCCATTTGATGATATTAGAGAAATAGCAGAAAAGGCCTCAAAAATTCTGGCCATGATTCATCAGTTCGGCGAAGGCTGGCTGATTCCCGGCGAAATCGCAGCCTTTGCAGAGCAGGGCATTCATCATGTCATAAGCGTTCAGCCTTTTGGCTGCATTGCCAATCATATTGTTTCAAAAGGAGTCGAAAAAAGGATCAAGGCTGTTTACCCTGAAATGAATCTTTATTTTCTGGATTTTGATGCAGGCATGAGTGAAGCCAATATCAGGAACCGGCTGCATTTTATGGTGGAGCATCTGTGATAAACGTTTTTTAATTTTCCCATGCGGCATGGGGAAAAAAGCAAAGCGGTGCAGAGGGTTACCGGATAAACTCAAACCCCTTCTGACTGGAATATGTCCCAATGATCTTGAAAGGTTTATTTTCATTATCATCGGATTCAATTATGATATCAGGTTCAACAGTTTTGTTTTCATCCCTGAGACCGCAGAAGATTTTCAGGGTAGCGGCCCGCCGCAAATAACCTTCAATGGCAAGCTTCATGGCCGCCATCCGCCTGTCAAGCTGATAAAGGCTTTCATCCGCGTCAGATATCATCATCTCGCAGGCCTGAAGACTCTGGGGTGTTTTTTCAAGCGTTTCAAATATTTTTCGGACATTGGAGACCACCTGGGTGCGGATTCTTTTTTCAATCAAATCCATTTCCCTGTGTATGATTTCATAGTTCATGGTCTTTGTGGCCATGATGAGGGGTTTGATATGTTTTACAAGGTCTTGATCGGTAACGGCCAGCTGGGTCATGCGTTTCAGTTCCAGTTGCAGTTTTCCCATGAGCAGTTTTTCAGTGTTGATATATTTCAGTTTGTCGGCTCTTTTATGTTCACGGGATTTGACTGTCTCTTTTTTTTCAGCAAAGAGGGTGTTCCCGAAATAGATGATGTTTTCTCCTGAAAAATATAGTCCATTGAGGCTGAGATGTTCAGCTTCCATTTGATTGTGGGTGATAAGGCCCTTGCTTTTTTCAAATACTATTTTCAGGGCTGAAACACTGGAATCCATCAGTTCTCTGGCAATGGTGACTGTCCCCTGTTCAGATATGATGCTTGACTGGCTTGCCGAATCGATATGGATATCTTTTAACGCCATGATCCGGCTGCCGGACTGGGCGATTTTTATCCATGCCTCGTTGTTGGTAATAATTTCGCCGCCGTTCAGAAAGGTTGCTTCAACTTTCCCGTTGACCCTGATTTTAAATCCGCTGCAGATCTCTTCCACTTTCATCTGAATCGGGCAGGTATACTGGGTGCCGATGTTTCCAACAGAATAATCGAGTTTTTTAATGTTTATGGTTTCACTGATATCAATGGACCGGATCATGCGGTGTTCATCTCTTCCGATAACAACAACTCCTGAATCCTGGGCCTGCAGAAAATAGCCTCTCATTTTACCTGACTCATCCGGGTCACTGATTTCTTTAATGGCCGGACCGATTTGGAGGATATAGGGTTTAGCCGCCTCAACCGGAATGATTTTGCCGTCAAAGGAAAGACCCGGCCTCCCCTGTTTTTCATGGGTGATATAGAAGAGATTGTCTCCGGCATTGACAATGGGATATTTATTGATTTCTCTGAAATTGATCACCCCGTCTTTCAGGAGCCGGCCCGGGCTTTCCTCATGATTGAAAAAAGATTTGGCAATTTCACCGTGAATGGTTTTTATTTCAGGGATGCCGCTGATAATGATTTCTATTTCATTTAAGGAAGCAACAGCCTCAAATTTTCGGGTCGCCACACTTAAATCATCATATTGATTTTCTTCAGCAGGGCTGAGTTCTTTTTCAAATATTTCTTTTTTATTATTTGAAACAGCTTTCTGCAAAATGTCCCTTAACCCGAGAAGAAAGTCCTGGGGCTTGACATTGAATCGCGGCATAAGATGAAGAAGCGCTTTTTGAATAACGGCATCCGGGAATTTTGTCCGGTCGATCCGGATTTGCATCCTTGAAAGATCCGTCTGCCGGGAAATGGATTTGAACAGGTTGGTTTCCAGGATATCGGCTTTCTCCTGGATCCTTGCAGGCGAAAGGGGGTCCATTTTTTTTTGGGGGTCTATGATTTCCATGACAAATGGCCCTGTTAAAAACTGTTTAATTCATCATACTGCTTTTTTCCTTTAAAAAAAACCTTTTCCCTTGATTTTTTAAACTTGAAAGGCCCATAATGCTTATTTTATCATTATTCTTTATTGCGGCGGATCGGGCAGATAAAGGATAGGAACAAGTGTTCAGGAGAATGAAAATGACAGACCCGAAGGATGACAATGAAGTTGAAGATCAGGATGAAATGAGTTTTGCAAAGCTTTTTGAATCATATGATGCCGGGATGGGGAAAGAGCTCAACCAGGGGGATCTGGTGGATGGCAGGATAATTTCCATCGGGTCGGCCAGTATCTATATAGATACCGGGACCAAAAGTGACGGGGTAGTGGATAAAGCAGAGCTTCTGAACGCTGAGGGTGAATTGCCCTATAAGGTCGGTGACAGGCTGAAACTTTACGTCGTGTCCCTGAGTGAGAGTGAAATTATCCTGTCAAAGGCACTTTCCGGAGCAGGAAAAGCAAGCATGCTCCATGAGGCATCCCGGAGCAGGACCCCTGTCGAAGGGAAAGTGACAGGAGTGATCAAAGGCGGCTTCAGCGTGGATATTATGGGGAAAAGAGCCTTTTGCCCTGTCAGCCAGATGGATGTGAAATATGTGGAAAACCAGGACGAACACGTGGGAAAGACTTATCGCTTTCTGATTTCCCGGTATGAGGAAGGCGGGAAAAATATTGTTGTATCCAGAAGGGATCTGCAAAATGAAGAAATAAAAGAAAAACTGGCCGTTTTCCTGAATACGGTAAAAGAGGGGGATACCGTTCAAGGCACTGTGACCCGGCTTATGTCTTACGGTGCCTTTGTGGAGCTGATCCCGGGTGTGGAGGGGATGGTCCATGTCTCTGAATTGTCCTGGTCCAGGATAGAAAAACCCGAAGAAATTGTTCAAGTCGGCGACACCGTGAGGGTCAAACTTTTGAAGATTGAATTTTTAAAGGAGTCCGGCTCCCCAAAGATTTCCCTTTCCATGAAGCAGACTGATTCCAATCCCTGGGAGGGGATGGAAACCGAGTTTCACGTCGGAGACCAGGTATCCGGCAAGGTGGTAAGACTGAGCACCTTCGGTGCCTTTGTGGAAATTATCCCGGGTGTGGACGGCCTGGTGCATATCAGCGAGATGAGTCATACCAAGAGAATCCTCAGACCCGAGGAGGTTGTAAAACAGGGAGATCATGTCCACGTGGTCATCAAATCCATTGATATGAACAGCAAAAGAATTTCACTGAGCATCAAGGATGCCTTGGGAGATCCATGGACGGGAATTTCATCCAGATATGAACCAGGGTCAGCCCATGAGGGCAGGCTTGAGAAAAAGGAAAAATTCGGCCTGTTTATTACACTTGAACCCGGGGTGACGGGCCTCATGCCTTCATCCAATATCAGCCGTGCCGCAAATCCTTCGGATTATGAAAAGTTCAAGCCCGGTGACTCAATCCTGGTGATGATTCAGGAAATTGATGAGGAAAAAAGAAGAATTACTCTGACATCGCCGGATCAGAAAGACCCGGACAACTGGAAACAGTTTGTCGGCAGCTCCTCCTCAAAACCCGGCGGAACCATGGAAAGCCTTTTTCTGGAGGCCATGGGAAAAAAGAAATAGGTTCTCTTAAAATAGAGAATCTGTTCCTGAAAAGGAAGGAACAATGGATGATTTGATCGTTGGAATCGGCAGCAGCAGGGAAAAAGATTCAAAAAGCGCCGGCATAGAGGCGGCACATTCGGCCATGGCGTTTATGGGGGATGGTTCTCCGGATGTGGCCATGGTGTTTGCATCCACACGTCTGGAATATCAGGCGCTGTTGAACGGTATCCACTCAGTTATTGGAGATGTCCCCATGGTCGGGGGAACAACAGCCGGTGAAATATCAACCCGTGGATTGGGATCGGAAACCATTGTTTTATGCCTTATGAAATCTCGGGACTTGTCTTTCCAAACCGCTTGTGTCAGCGGGATGAGAAAGGATGAGGAAGGATGCGGCAAAAGACTGGCACAAAAAATGAACCGGGTTGCGGGGTTTGCAAAGGGTAAATCCCTGATTCTTTTCCCGGATGGCCTGGGAGGAGACGGGGTAAGCCTTTTAAATGGAATCCAGTCTGTTCTGGGAGCAAATTTTGAAATTGTTGGCGGATTTTTAGGCGATGACGACCGCTTCAAAGAAACATTTCAGTTTTATAACGGAAAATGCTTCAGGGGAGACCGGGTCACCGGCCTCATGATTTCAGGCAGTGATGACTATGTTACATCAACTGGCGTCCGGTCCGGGTTTGAGTCCATTGGCGGAAAAATTTACTGTACCCGGGCCAGAAAAAATGTGGTTGAAGAATTTGAAGGTGTGAAGGCTCTGGACCTGTATAAGGACCTCCTGGGAAAAGAACTCAGCAAGCGGCTGCCTGAAATCTGTCTTGAATACCCTTTCGGCCTCATCGATTCCAAGGCAGCCATTGGAGAACAGGAGTATTTTCAGCTCAGATGCGGGTTTGCCGTCAATGAAGAGGATGGGTCCATCACCCTGGCCGGTTCAATTCCCGAAGGCAGCGCCATTACTCTGACAACTGCATCCAGGGCCGATATTATCAATGGGGCCAGGCAAGCTGCCATCCAGGCAAAAGACGGTCTTTTCGGCGCCTCCCCGAAACTGATTCTCATGTTCAGCTGTATCGGCCGCAAACTCGTTCTGGGCAGGCGGACTTCAGAGGAAATCGATACTGTAAAACAGGTGTTTGGAGAAAACATCCCGATTGTCGGGTTTTATACTTATGGAGAAATAGGTCCGCTGGATAAGCATCAGAATAAATTACAGGCTGCCCGGTTCCACAATGAGACAGTTGTGCTCTGGGTTCTTGGGAAAAAGAACGGAAGATAAAGATAGATCATGAAAAAATTTCTCAGCGAGCCTTTCAACCGGAAACTGATTTTTCTGATTTTGATATTTATCCTATGTCTTAGCAGTATCATATTCACCGATTATCTGATCTGTAAATTTATTATGGATCAAAGCATAGGATCTCAGTTCATCGAGTCTCGGACAGTACAGTTTTTAAACCAGAAACATGCGCTGGGCATTTTTATCAAGTCTGGCCTGGGGATCTTGGGGCTTGCTTTATTTTTTTTGATTGCCAGGCAGATGTTTGTTTTGATTTCCGGCCGGGAACAGGTAAGGGAAACCCTGAAGGAACAGAATCTGAAAATCATCAGAAAATCCATTGAACTTTCGGATGTAATGCGCCGGTTTGAGGATCAGAATTATGATCTTGAAATTTCAAAAAGAGAGCTAAATAAGGCATTGGAATCCTTACAGGAGAAAGAAAAGGATCAGCGGATCATTGTTGAAAGCTCGCCTCTGGGCATTATCAGAATTAACTCCGAGGGAGAAATAAAAGATTGCAATGAAAAATTTATCGAACTGATGGGTTCCTCAAGACAAAAGCTCATTGGTTTCAATTCTTCCCTTTACAGCAGTCCGGACATGCGCAAGGCTCTTCAAAAGGCAATAAAAGGGGAAATTTCGTTTTTTGAGGATGTCTATACTTCGGTAACAGGTGGGAAAACAACTTATCTAAGAGTTGCTTTTAATCCTGTAAACCCGGAGAGGCCCCCCACGGAGGTTATTGCCACGGTGGAAGATATCTCCCAGCGGGTCGTCGCGGAAGAACACCTGAAAAGATCCCATGATGAGCTTGAAGCCCTGGTCATGGAAAAAACATCCGAGCTGATCCGGGAAATCGAAGAGCGTAAATCAGCCCATGAAGCGTTAAAAAAGAGCGAAGAAAAATACCGCTCCATCCTCGAAAATATTGAGGACTCATATTTTGAACTGGATATTAAAGGTAATCTGACATTTTTCAACAAATCCCTTACACAGCTTCTGGGATACTCTGAAGAGGAACTTAGGGGTCAGAACTATAAAAAATATACTGCCCAAGAAGATATTAAAAAATTGTTCAGGGTGTTCAGTGAGGTCTATAAAACAGGCCGGATCAGCCAGCTGATTCATTGTACCTTTGTTACAAAAGATAATACCCGGAAAACCGTTGGGATTCTTTCTTCCCTGATGAAGCAAAAAGATGGGAAACCCATCGGATTTCAGGGGCTTGCAAGAGATGTCACAAAGCAAATGCTGATGGAAAGCAGGCTTCAGCATACCCAGAAAATGGAAGCCATTGGTAATCTCGCCGGAGGGGTTGCCCATGATTTTAATAATATTCTGAGCGGAATCATTGGATATACCCAGTTGATAAAAAAAAACAGCCCAAGGGAATCAAAGGTGTACCCCTATGTAGAACAGGTCTTGAAAGCCAGTGAACGTGCCACAGGGCTCGTCAGGCAGATCCTTTTATTCAGCAGAAAGACTAAAAGTGAAAAAATTCCCATGGATATTGGCTTGATCGCAAAAGAAGCAATTGAATTATTAAGGGCCTCCATCCCGTCAACCATAGAAATCCGGTATCATTTTAGCAAAGATTTGAAGCCCATATCAGCTGATCAGACGCAGATTCACCAGGTCTTTATGAATCTTTGCTCAAATGCAGCCTATGCGATGAAAGCAGGCGGGGGGTGTCTTGAAATCACCCTTGATGCAGTTATTGTGACAAAGGAAGGGGAAAACGGACTGGAGGACCTTGCAAAAGGAGAATACATCAGGCTCTCTATTTCAGATACCGGCCAAGGGATGAATAATGAAACCCTTAAAAAAATATTTGAGCCGTATTTTACGACAAAACAGATCGGTGATGGGAGCGGGCTGGGTCTTGCTACGGTTCACGGCATTGTCAAGGATCATGGCGGTATTATCCGGGTGGAAAGCGAGGAAGGTGTGGGGACGGTCTTCCGCTTGTATTTCCCCACCATACGGAAGGCAGTTGAAGAAAATAAGAAAATCGTTGAGATTGCAAAAGGAAACGAAACCATTCTTTTTGTGGATGATGAGATCTACCTTGCCGAAGTCGGTAAGGAAATGTTGGAAGATTATGGTTATGGGGTCGACTCCATGACAAGTTCCGTAAAAGCCTGGGAAGCCTTTATGAAGGAACCAAATAAATATGATCTGGTGATCACGGATTATACCATGCCTGGAATGACCGGGGACCTGCTGGCAGAAAAAATCCGGGAGATCAGGCCTGAAATCCCCATTATCATGTGTACAGGCATATCCCTTGATCCAAAAATCATAAAGAACTTCGGGTTTGAAAGAATTCTTATGAAACCACTGGACATGGATTACCTCCTGCAGGTGGTCAGAAAAATTCTGGATCATCATATATCCTGATGGTCAAGAGGTGTGCTGCCGAACAAATACACCGATTTTCTGAATAGCTTCTCTTCCCTCTGACAGATATTTTGCAAAATAATGCCAGACATGAAACATCCCCTCCCAGATGTCGAGCTCAACTATTGCCCCTGCAGCCTTAAGCTTTTGTGCAAGACGGTTTGAATCATCCAGCAGGATTTCATTTTCACCGGTCTGGATCAGGATGGGCGTCATCCCGGAAAAATCATTGTTGATGGGAGAGATTAAAGGGTGAGACAGATTTTTATCCGTATAAAGAGCAGCGGTTTTTTTCAGGATATCAGTCTGGAGCATGGGGTCTTTATCTTTATTTTCAAAATGGGATGAATTTTTACATTCAAGATCAAGCCAGGGTGAAATCAGAACCGAGCAGAACGGAAGCGGGGAGCGGTCCTGTAACAGACCTGATAAGAGTGAAAGGGCAAGGCCTGCCCCGGCAGAGTCTCCCACAAGGATGATGTCATGGCTGCCCCCGTATTGATGGATCAGCCATTCATAAACATTCCTGACATCGGTGAGCCCTTCAGGGAATGGGTGTTCAGGGGCGAGCCGGTAGTTGAAAATCAATAGTCTTGCATCACAGGCTTTGGCGATCCTGGAGGCAAGATCCCTGTGAGAATGTATTGATCCTGCAATGAACCCGCCCCCGTGAACATAGAGGATGGCCCTTGGGGCAGAATGGTTTTCAGGTATAAGCCATTGCGCTTCTATGGCGTTTATCATTATGGGCTGCATCTTTATGGATGTATCCGGCTTAAAGGCCAAAGCACTTTTTTCAAGAAGGGTCCTATAGGGTTGAACGCCGACCTGTTCAATGGTCGGATGTGATTTTAAATACCGGAAGAGAGTCGCCAGTATATGCGATGTTGTTTTGCTCATGGTTAAAACAATATTGTGAATCCGTTGAAAAAAAGGTATCACAGTTTGACAAAAAACCAAATGTTTTTTAAGGAAATCATTATCAGATGGGAAAAAGACTTTTTATAACAGATCTTGACGGAACGTTGATGACGGACGTTAAAACCATTTCCTCCCATGATCTGGCCAGCCTCGAGAGACTGCAACAAAATGGAATCACTACGGCCGTTGCCACGGGCCGGTCTTTGCACTCCCTGGAAAAGGCATTGAATGTCATCGGTCTTGGAAAAGGTCTTCCCATTGATTATGTCCTTTTTTCCACCGGGGCCGGTATCATGGAATTTGAAAGCCGCAATATCATTTTTCAAAAATCTTTAACCCTGTCCGGTGTGAAAAAAATTCTGACCTATTTTGATCATAAAAGATTTGATTACATGATACACAGGGCCATTCCCCATACCCGGGAGTTTTTATACAGATCCCACGGCTTTTCCAATCCTGATTTTGAGGCCCGGCTGGCCTTTACTATTAAAGACGGGTTGCCCCTGAAAGACAATGGCCCTTACCCGGCAACACAGGTCCTTGCCGTTATTCCGGTTGGAGAAGAACCCTTTGACTTTGAAACCATAAAAACAGACCTGCCGGATTTCAGTGTAATCCAGACCACTTCCCCCCTTGATCACCAATCCGTCTGGATTGAAGTTTTTCATAAAGAGGTATCCAAATCAAAGGCCGCGTCATTTCTTGCCGAAAAACTGTCGATACACCGCCGGAATATTATTTCAATTGGAAATGATTATAATGATGAGGATCTTCTGGCCTGGTCCGGCAAAGCATATGTGGTTGAAAATGCACCTGAGCGGTTAAGGCAGGAATATGAAACAGTAGGATCAAACAATGAGTGCGGCGTCACCATGTCCATAAAAAAGTCAGGGTGGATGGAAGGCTGAGATTAGATTTCTGTTTCCTGGTCAGACAGGTTGAATTCAGGATACAGATTGTTGCAGCAGGTTGGGCAGATACCGTGGGAAAAAATGATATGGGTGAAATACTCTTCCACCTGTATCCAGGCGTCATTTTCTATTCTGATGCTTTTGCAGCTTGCACATATGGGGATAACTCCCTTTGAAGCGGCATCCCCCCGGATGAGAAATTTCTGGAATTTCTTCTTGAGTTCAACGAGCTTTGTGATATCCCTTGCAACGGCAATGGCTCCCTGATAAATATTCTTCTCACTGAAAACAGGGCTGCACGAAAGTTCCACATTCAGGGTGTTATTTTTTCCATCAATCATTTCTATTTCATACGTGCTGATGACGCCTGCTTTTCTGTTGAGAGTCTGCTGCCGGATGAGATAAAAGCTTTTTTCTGTTGATACGTCTTTAAGATTTTTTTTCAGGATCTCTTTATTTGAGTATCCGATCATATTTGAGAAGGCCTGATTGGAATAGTTGAAATTCTCATCCTCATCCACTGTAAAGACACCTTCGGCGATATTTTCGGTAATGGTCCTGTATTTGGTCTCGCTTTTTTCAAGCCGTATCCGGTATCTCTTGTTTTCGTCGCTTAACCGTTTATTCTCAAGGACCTGCCTAACGGTATGGCTTATCATATCAAGGTCATCAATGGGTTTTGTGATATAATCCTTGGCTCCCATGCGGAGTGCAGTGATAATGTCTTCTTTTTGGCCGGCTCCGGAGACCACAATCATGGGAACAGAAGGGTCATGTGAATGGATGATCCTCATGACCTCAATGCCGTCTTTTTTCGGCATTCTCAGGTCCGTAAGGACAAGATCTATTTTTTCATTAAAATAAATCTGAAGCCCTTCGTCACCATCTGATGCAATGAAAACGATAAAGCCTTCATCTTCAAAAAAAGACATCAGGCATTCCCGTATGGAAACCTCATCATCAATAATCAAGAGTGTCTTCTTTTTAGTCATGGCGGATTATAAAATTAAGTCTGGTCAAGAATGAACTTTGACTTTACTATACCATGCTTTTTTACAATGTCAAAGGGCTAATATTAATTGCTTCATATCCCTGACCGCCTGTTCCATACCGGTTAGAATAGCCCTTGAGACGATGCTGTGTCCGATACTGAACTCGCTTATTTCCGCAAGCCCCTTAAAGGCTTTGATGGTGTTATAGGAGATGCCGTGGCCGGCATTTACCTCCAGCTTTAATTTGGTTCCGATTTTGGCGGCATCCACAATTCGTAAAAATTCTCGTTGTTTCTGTAATTTTGTTACAGCATCGCAGAAAGCTCCGGTATGAATTTCGATCATGTCCGCATCAATTTTATGGGCGATTTTAATCTGGTCCAGATCCGGATCGATAAAGATACACACGGTAATGCCGGCATTCTTTAATGTTGTGACAGCCTCTCTGATATGATCCTGGTGGGTGATGAGGTCAAGTCCCCCCTCAGTGGTCAGTTCTTCTCTTTTTTCCGGAACAAGGGTGACGCAGTCAGGCTTTATATCCAGGGCAATCCCCAGCATTTCGTTGGTGGATGCCATTTCCAGTATGAGTTTGGTCTGCACGATTTTTCTCAGCAGCCTCACATCCCTTTCCTTGATATGGCGGCGATCTTCTCTTAAGTGAACAACAATGCCGTCCGCTCCTGCTGTTTCAGCTGCAACAGCAGCCCCGACCGGGTCTGGATAATTGATACCCCGGGCTTCCCGTAACGTTGCAACATGATCTACATTTACAGCCAGTTGTGCCATGGTGTTCCTCCATAATATGAAATCTGGGATATTTAAAATATGGGCAAATCTTTATTCGGTTCAATTAATTTCAGCAATTCAATGCTTTTATCTTCCATATAGGTTTCATCTTCCTCACTTCTTTCATGGTCATATCCCACCAGATGGAGAATGCCGTGAATCAAAAGCTGGGACATTCTTTCAGAAAGGCTGATATCTGCCTCTTCGGCTTCTCTCTGAGCAGTATCCAGGGAGATGACGACATCCCCGAGAAGACCGGATGTAATATCTGAAAAGTCTCCTTCCTGCATGGGAAAAGAAAGAACATTGGTGGGTGCATCAATTCCCCTGTAGGTCCGGTTGAGTTCCCGAACCTGCGCATCATCGGTAATCAGAAGGGATATCTCATGGGCTCTACAGCCCAAGGCGTTTAAGATCTGTTTTGTCTTTTGGCGGATTTTGTCCGTTGGGAACTTCTTTTTTTGCTGATTGTCGATCAGTATCTTTTGCAGTGCCATTTTTTTCTTTTTTCTTTTCCTGGGATTTTTCCGGATATTCTATACGGCTGTGATAAATGCTGGTCAGAATATTATTAAAACTTTTTGCAATCTGGTGAAGATCTTTTAAGGTCAATTCGCATTCTTCAAGCTGGCCATCGGCAAAAATATCATTGATCAGCTCTTTTACGCGTCCCTGAATTCTTGACGGTGTCGGGCGCTCAAGAGCCCGGATGGCAGCTTCCACAACGTCTGCCAGCATGACAATGGCAGCTTCCCTTGTCTGGGGTTTGGGGCCGGGATACCTGAAATCTTCTTCTTTGACGGTATCATTTCCGCTGTTCAGGCTTTTCTGATAAAAATATTTAATAAGGGATGTCCCATGATGCTGGGTAATGCCCTCAATGATTTCATCCCCGAGTTTATATTGCCTGGCGAGTTCTATCCCTTTTTTGACGTGCTGAATTAATATCAGGGCGGACATGGAGGGCGAGAGCTTATCATGTTTGTTTTTGCCATCTGCCTGATTTTCTATGAAATACAATGTTTTGTCTAGTTTGCCGATATCATGGTAATATCCCATGACCTTGGCTCTCAGGTTACTGGCATCAATGGCGGATGCGGCCGCTTCTGCCAGGGTTGCGACAATGACACTGTGATTATAGGTGCCGGGCGCTTCTATCATCAATTGTTTCATTAAGGGCTGGTCAAGATTGGAGAATTCAAGGAGTTTGGAGTCTGTTGAATAATCAAAAATGACTTCAATCAACGGAGCAAAACCAATGGTAAACGTTACTGAAAAAAGACCGCCGCAAAATGCAAAGGCCATCTCTTTGGCCAGGATAATGACATCCGGATGCTGGGAAAGAGAATAAAATGAAAGTGAAAGCGCCAGTGCCACATTAAACACAGCCAGTTTGAAACCTGCAATTATGAAATTTTTTCTTTCCTGCCGCTCTTTTATCCAATATGCGGCTGCAATGCTGGATAAAAAGAAGAATATAAAAACCTCCAGGTTCCCTGAAAAGGCAAGACTTGTCAGCAACGCCAGGACAAATGTAAAGAAAACCGCAATATCAAATCCGAGGAAGAGACAGGTTACCATGGCGGCTGCCGGGATGGGAATAATCATGAAAAAAGACATGGAAGAAATATCCCAAGAAAGGTCAGTGTTGGCAGACTGGGCGATATAGGTTGCAAATTTGGCAAAGGTCAGATAAAGGACAAGCCCTAGTGCGAGAAAGAGAATATGCTTATTATGGGAGGCCCGCAGCTTTTTATGATCTTTTAAGAAAAAGAGGTAAACGGTCAGAATGGTGAAAAAGGTGATCAGGGCAAGCCCTGTACTGGAAATGAAAATATCTTTTTCTTCCACCTGGTCCTGGAGGGCGTTCAGTTTCACTAGTTGCACCTTGTCAACACGTTCGCCTTCCCTTAGAATCATCTCACCGGCTACAATCTGGTAGAGTATGGGCTTGATCTGAGATTCTGCCTCCTGACTTCTTTTTTCTGTTTCATTTATGTTAAGGGAAATATTGGGTATTAGGAGAGAAATGAGTTTATTAGTGGAGGAAAAAAGAACAAACGACCCCGCAAAAATTTTCTGCTCTCTATGAGAGAGCA
>CAZUDE010000006.1:33005-46119 GCA_964619205.1 uncultured Desulfobacula sp.
GCAGCAGTCTCTGACAGATATCAACAATGAGGCTCGACAGGTTGTTATTTATATCCTTCAAAAGCGGCTGTCCTTCAATCCTTACCATGACTTTTGCCTGTTCCGGACTGTAAAAGGGTTTCAGGACATTGACGGTTCTTTCATCATGGGTGCCGATGGTCCGAAGAATTATCCCTTTATTTTCTTCTTTTAACAACAGCTCTTTATTGGCCACAACCCCTATGGTCAGGATTTTTTCAAGAATGGCTTTTATCTTGTTCGAAATGTCAGCGGAGAACTGATAACGGTGTAACACAGCATAAGCATTTTTGCTGATTTCAATTCCCAGCTTTTCTTCAAATGTCTGTTTTGTTTCCAGTACGATGGCAAGAGTAGGCTCAGGGTCCTCTTCAGTCGCTTTTTTAAACAATTCCCGTGGAATTTTCATGGCATTGTCGATATTGGCGGATATTCTGTCCAGGAGCCCTGCATCATAATCATATACTGATTTTACGGCTTCCCTGACCTCGTTCTTTTTTTGATTTGTGGCGGCTTTGTCCTCAACAAAGAAATTTTTTGGGGCTTTGATATCCCTTTTTGCCACATCCCCGATATTGTACGAATAGGATAGATTGCTCTGGCCCGGATAATGCGTAATCGTAAAGGCAAGGGTTATGGTAAAAAGCAAAAGCCAAAGAACCGAGGGCGATGTCAGAAAAAAAATCTTTAATTGTTCGATGCTATTTTCGGTCTTGTTTTTTTTCATAGGCGCCAATGATGTCGGATACGAGCCTGTGCCGGACCACGTCATCTTTAGAAAAATAAATAAATTCAATGCCCTTTATTTTCGTCAGAATGGATTTGACTTCAACAAGACCGGATTTTGTTTTTGAGGGCAGGTCTGTCTGTGTAATATCACCCGTAATAATTGCCTTTGAGCCATAGCCGATCCGGGTTAAAAACATTTTCATCTGTTCGGAGGTCGTATTCTGAGCTTCATCCAGGATGATAAATGCATCGTTCAGGGTTCGTCCCCGCATGAAGGCAAGCGGCGCAATCTCAATGATATCCTGTTCAATCAGGGATTTTGCTTTTTCAACGTCCATCATGTCATAAAGGGCATCATACAAAGGTCTTAAGTATGGATTGATCTTCTGGGCAAGATCTCCGGGGAGGAATCCCAGGGCTTCACCCGCTTCCACCGCAGGTCTTGTCAGAATAATTTTTTTAACCTCACCCCTGGAAAATGAGGACATTGCAAGGGCCATGGCAATATAGGTTTTTCCGGTTCCGGCAGGGCCGATGGAAAAAATAATGTCATTCTTGAGAATGGCCTCAGTATATTTCTGCTGGCTCAGATTCCTTGGTGTGATGGGTTTGTTTTTTACGGTTTTATAGACAGTGGTCAAAAAAATATTTTTAAGATGGGTATGGTTGTTCTTTTTGATGGTGTTGATGGCTGCATCAAAATCCGCGTCACTGAAACAAAAATTGTTTTCCATGAGCTGGTAGACCTGATGGAGGAGTTTTTCCGCAAGGGTTACATTCAGGGAATCGCCATTAATCAGGAGTGCATTTCCCCGGGAGTTGATCTTGACGTCAAATGCTTCACAAATTTTGTCAAGATTGATATTCTGATGCCCAAAAAGATCTCTGGTAAGCGCCAGGTTTTGAAATTCTACACTTTTCATGGCCTATAGGGTGCATTTTATTTGTTTAAAGGTCAATAAAAATCTTGACTAAAAATCAGGTTCATTGGTATTGAAAAAGGTCTTCACATTAAAAAACAGAGGAAACATGAACGCTTTTGATATCGCAGCAATCGTGATTATTGCATTTTGCCTGATAAGGGGTCTTTTTAAGGGACTGATTGGTGAACTATCCGGAATTATAGGGGTCGTGGCAGGTTTCTATGGCGCCTATACCTATTATCCCCTAATCGCCGTCCATACTGAAAAATGGATTCAAAATCCAGGAATCAGAAACTTGGCCGCATTTTTTATTATATTCTGCGCTATCCTGATCATGGTCGGGCTGATTTCCATCCTGATCCGGAAATTATTAAACTTTGTTTTCCTAGGATGGGTAGACAGAACTTTTGGCCTTGTTTTCGGTGCAGCCAAGGGCCTCTTGATCGTGTCCGTCATTTTTATAACGATTACCAGCTTTGTTCCCAAAGACTCAAACATCATCAAAGGGTCAAGACTGTCTCCCCATGTCGCAAAAATATCCAAATCCATGACCCTGTTTGTTTCTAAAAATACCAGAAAAGATTTTGTAAAGAAACTGGAAGGGATTTTATAATATTTTGGAAACCCTGGATAAGCTGTTTGGTATTATCAGAACATTAAGAAGTGATAAAGGCTGTGCCTGGGACAAAAAACAAACCCCTGAAACCATGTGGCAGTGTCTTGTTGAGGAAGTTTATGAACTTGAGGAAGCCATTGTAAAAAAAGACTTCCGGCATATCTGTGAGGAACTGGGGGATGTGTTGTTTCAACTTTTGTTCATTTTAGAGATCTTTCAGGAAAAACAAGCCCTTTCCCTGGCTGAGGTTGTTGAAGCGGTTGCCTGTAAAATGATTCGCCGGCACCCCCATGTATACGAGGACGCTGTTATTTCAACCGAAGGTGAGCTGAATCTTCAATGGGAGACTATTAAGGCTTTAGAAAAGGGAAAGGAAGACCGGGAAACGGAATCCATTCTTGATTCTGTGCCTTCAGGGATGCCGTCACTCATCCGGGCTTTAAAAATATCCCAGATTGCCGTTAAAGAGGGATTTGACTGGGATCATATCAATGAAATTTTGGAAACAGCCAAAAGTGAAATAGGGGAATTTGAGGCAGCATTAAAATCACAGGATATAAATGAAGCTGCCATGGAATTCGGGGACATTCTTTTTTCCCTGGTCAACGTTGCAAGAGCGGCGCAGTTTCACCCTGAAACAGCTCTTGCCCTGGCAACTGCAAAATTTGAAGGCAGATTTCGAATGATGGAAAAAGAATTAAAACAAAAAAACCTTATCCTTCAAACCCTTTCAAAAGATGAGAAAGAACTTCTCTGGGGCCGGGCAAAACGGTCATATCAAAGATAATCCCCCCTCTGGAATTTCAGGTATTCTGTCTGCGCTGTGACTGCAGTCTGGGTTGCTATCTTTTTCAGAGCTGCATCTGTATCGGTCAGAAACTGAGACTCTTTCAGCAGGCTGCCGGCATTATTATTTATTTCTTCAAGAACCGGCGCAATGCTTTTTAAGGAAACTGCAGGGTCAATTAATTTTGAAGTATAAGAATCCAGCATTGCCAGGAGTTTGTCGGTTTTTCCGGAAACAATATCGGACTTATTGATAATGTTCAGCTCTTTGGAACCGATTTCCATCAACGCCTTAGCCGCTGTATCCTCAATTTCCGATTCCTGTGTTTTATCCAGGGCTTTGCCGAGGGCAATTCCGAAGGAATCACCTTCGCGTGTCTTTAAAGGCTTGGCAGTTGAAATCCCAAAAACGGGGGTGGTTTCATTTATTGGGTTTATCTTCGTCATAATGGTCTCCTTTTAGCTTAAAAATACTTTTAAGCAAAAGATATGCCACTGATAAGTCTTAAAAAAAGATTATCAAAATAATTATAAAATCAAATAGTTGAATTTCATTAGAAAGATATGGCAATTTAAGTTGAGAAAAAAATGCCGGGTAATTATTTCTATTATCCGAATTGATCCATGATGGAGCCTACTAATTTTTCGGCAATGGTTTCTGCATTGATATTATATTGATTGCTTTCAACTTTCTGTTTGATATCGGCCACATATTTTTTTCTGTCTGCTGGCTCGTTTTCCATTGCTTTGCTTATTTTCTGCAAAGTTTTTGTTTGATCTGAAAAATTAATACTGTCTGTCAGTTCATCTACCGGTTTTTGAGATTTCAGGTTCTGATTGGCAGTATTGCCGATTTGACCGGCGGCATAGGCCTGATTCATATAATTGGGAGTAGTATTGGATATTTTCATGATTTTAAGTCTCCTTATAACTCCATGTTGCTGTTCGCGACTTGCCGCGCCAGCTCAGTCATCCGTTTTACTATAAATTTTGAATCCTCAACAGACAGAGTATGAGTGCTTTTTTGATTGTTTTCATCAATCACGGTATAGGTGAATTGGTTTCTGTCTTTTGTGAAATTAATCTTTTTCCCAAGTTCTTTTTCAATCTGTGAGGTGATTTTTTCTTCATTCTTTTCTTTAGGCCCTTCAGTTATGATTCGCTCCACAATATTGGCAGCAACTTTATCGATAATGGCCTGTCGTTTTCCTTCAGAGGAGATGGTCACGCTGTCGGCAGAGCTGATGTCGGCATTGCCGAATTTATTTCGGCTCATGATTTTGCCCTGACTCAATTGCCTTGAATAAACCTTCAAGACATTTTGTATCTGGTATGAGGGTATCTGCATGTATTTCTCTCCTTAGACACTGTTATCGGTCCAGGAAATTAAAAACTTAAATTTTTTTTAATCTTCAAAATTTCCCTCCAACCCTTTGTCGGAAGAGATTCTTAAAGCATTTTCAATTATTTTTTCTTTGGTCCAGTTTTTTTCAGATTCGATTTTTTCCGCCTTGGGGCCGGGATCATGGGATCTCTTGTTCAGGATATCACTGATAACTATGGAGGCAGTATCTTCTGCATTGAATACAGTTGTCAGAAGTCCATATACAAAATCTTCTACCCCTTTTGCCATTCTTTCCCGGATTTCTTTTGGCTGGGACAGTAGTCTGCTTTCAAAGGGAAGATTCAGTTTTTTATAATCTCCGCCTTTAAGACCCTTTGCTTTGGCATAAGCTGTCATTTGTTCCCACATGCTTTCCAAAACACCGGAGTCTTTTTGTTTTATGAAACTGCCGTTGTCAAGAATGGCATTCCCATAGTCATTGACCTGAAGACCCCAGGAAATCATTTGCAAGGCTGTTGCAACGTTGGCTTTGGTTGTCCGGGTTTTTGAGGCAATGGCTCTCAGTCGGTCGGAGTTGTTGCCTGATGTGCCGTGCTGGGCGCCTGAGATTTTATATTTATCAAGTGCCTTATGGATGGCGGCGGTCAGTTCTATCTGAATACCGGTATCACTGGTTTCTATGCCGTGGGTCGTGCCGTTGTTCAGGGCGATCCAGTTGGGAAAGATATTGTGGGCATTGAGTCCCTGGATGAGAAAAAGGGCTTCCTCGGATGTGGAAAGGCCTGATTTGCCTTTTATTTCTCCTACTTCCGTTTCAAGCCCTGCCCAGTCGGGAATGGAGGGAAACAATTCAATGTTGGCCAGAAGATTCTGATCATCCGGCATATGCGAGGCATCAATGGCAATGGAAGTGATTCCGGCATCAAACAAAGACTGAATTTCCGTTTTAGCAGGGTCAATATCTTCATGTTTTTTCAAACCGAAATGATCGGCATGAATGGCTACGGGAATGGTGATGCCAAGCTCGTTCATAAAAGCATCGGTCTGTCTTGCAATACTCCACAGGCTTACGGCACAATAGGCATCGACACCCCCCTCGGATCTTGCAATTTCAATGATGATGGCGGCATTGGCCCGTTGCGCGGCAGCAAGGGCACCCCTGATGATGAAAGAGTTGCGTCCGTTGGCGGCAATGGTCATGCAATTGCCTTTTGTCAGCATGGCAAGATCAATATATTTTCCGCTTACAAGAAGTGCTTTGGAGTTTGGGAAAAGTTTTTTGATATTTGGGGGGCGACCAAAATCAAGCGCCCGCTCAAAATCTGAAGAGTAGCTAAATGGCTTTGTCATATCACCCTCCCTGGTTTTATAAAATAAAATCAATTCTGTTCTTTTTTTTACATGAAACGATCTTAAAATCAAGAGAGATATTGGATAATGAATTTTCATTCATGACAGAAAAAATGGAACAAAATTTTAAATCGTCTTTGTTTATAAAAACAGCGTTTATTTGTAACGCTTTGTAAATTAAAGAAATAGTATATAGTTATTCGATACTGTTTTCTCAATAATATTGGCTTGACATTTGGTTTAATCTTTTGTTAGATGATGAACCTTTATTCAGTATTATTAAAAAAAGGAAACACAAAGAGTGCAGAAAAACAAATCGGAAAAATATCAGGTCATATTGAACAGTGCCGGCGCAGTGTTTGCCGAACATGGGTTCTATAAGGCAACCATATCGCAGATTGCGGCACAGGCAGGGGTAGCGGACGGCACTCTTTACCTGTATTTTAAGAATAAGGATGATATTCTTTACCAGTATATCAGCTATAAAACAGAGGTTGTATTTGAAAAAATGAGGGCTGCTGTTGAAAAAGGCCGGAATTCTGAAGAAAAATTAAGGCTTTTGATTCGATGCCATCTTGAGGAATTTCAGAATGATAAAAATATGGCGGTTAATTTTCTGTCCGAGGCAAGATATTTAAGAGACATTCAATCCCAGATAAAGGATATTTCAAAAATGTATCTCGATCTTTTATCTGAGATCATTGAGCAGGGGCAGATTGAAGGGATCATGCGCCAGGATCTTTTTGTCGGTCTTGTGAAGCGGTTTATACTCGGGGCCGTGGAAGGGGTCATCAGCACCTGGGTGTCTGCAGAGGGCAGGTATGACCTGGTTGCCATGGCAGATCCCCTGGTCGATCTTTACCTGACAGGTGTAAGAGGATGATAAATACCATATATTCACTGAATCATATAATTTTATTGAATATTGCTTTTTGCTTGACGTGTTCTTACATGTTTATTAAATCTTTTGAGTTCATATTCATTAGTATAAGAAATAGTTTGGAGGGAAAGAAGGATGACTTCAATAATTGGTCCTGCAAGTTATAAATTTTTCGGGATTTTTCCCGCAGCGCTGCTGTCATTTATACTGCCCATCATCGGGATAGGGTTGTTTGTGTATATCATGGCCAGAAGGATTGCTCCCCTTGTGAGAGCAAATCCGGACAACCGATTTGATCATATCGGTAAACGGATTGAAAACCTTATTGTTATTTGGCTGGGTCAGATCCGGCAGCCCCGCTATATGCTGGCCGGGGTACTCCATATCATTATTTTTGCAGGATTTTTAATCCTGTCCCTTCGATCAATATCCCTTGTGATTATCGGTTTTTCCGATGGGTTTGTTTTCCCCGGGTTAGGGGGCGGGCTGGGTCTTGTCTACAATTTCATCAAGGATTATGCCGCCACCTTTGTCCTTATCGCCTGTATTATTGCGGCAGTAAGAAGAGGGATCTATAAACCCGAACGCTATGCCGTTCCTGAAAAATACGGAAAAGACCATACAGCAGAAGCAGTTTTTGTACTTGGTGTCATTTCAACCCTTATGATTTCCGAAAGCCTTTTTGAGGCCACGGAAGCTGCCTATGTATTCCAGAAAACCGGAGAGGTTCATTTTTTAGCTCCCCTGACACTGGTCTGGATGTTCAAGATCATGCTTTCCTCAGTACCTCAAAATGTTCTTCAGGGGCTTCATATTTTTGTTTATTATATCCATGACCTGGCATTTTTCTTTTTTCTCTGCTTTTTGCCCATGGGTAAGCATTTTCATGTCATCACATCTGTTTTCAATGTGTTTTTCATGCGGGTCAAAAAAGGAAATATCAAACCCGTCAAATACGGGATTGATGAGGACAAGCTCGATGACATTGAGTCATTTGGTGTAAAAAAGCTGGAAGATTTCACCTGGAAGCATATGCTGGATTTTTATTCCTGTGCAGACTGCGGCCGGTGTTCGGACCAGTGTCCGGCCAATGCCGTGGGCCGTCCCTTATCTCCAAGATTTATTACCATCAAGGCAAGGGATCTGATGTTCAAGAATTATCCCATGTCAGGGGAAATCTACAACAGCACCAAGCTTCTGGTTGAGGATATCTATACGGAAGATGAAATCTGGTCCTGTACCACCTGCGGCGCCTGTGAAGAAGAGTGCCCCCTTGGCATTGAATATATTGATAAAATGGTGGATTTGAGACGCGGCATGGTGGATGAAGGTCTTGTTCCCCAGTCCCTCCAGAAACCCATGAAAGCCCTTGAAAAACGCGGGAACCCCTATGGGAAAATGGAAAAGAAAAGGGCGGAATGGGCTGAAGACAAGGAATTCAGCGCCCTTTGCCAGGTCAAGGATCTGGACGGGGAAACAGCCGATACCCTGTATTTTGTGGACAGCATCACATCCTATGACGACAATATCCAGACCATTGCAAGAAAGACGTCCCTTATCCTTAAAAAGGCAGGCGTGGATTTTGGGATTCTGGGAAAGCTTGAAAAAGACAGCGGGAATGAAGTATTGCGCTTTGGTGAGGAAATGCTGTACCAGGATCTGAAATCGCAGAATACGGAAGCGATTCTGGAAACAGGGGTCAAACAGATCGTCACCTCAGACCCCCACGCTTATAATGCCTTGAAAAATGATTATAAAAACCTTCCGCCGGTGAAGCATATCAGCCAGGTGGTGGCTGAGAAGATAAGGACGGGCGAACTGGATCTGAAACCATGCCAGACCCCTGAAAAAATATTTGTATATCATGATCCCTGTTATCTTGGCCGCCACAACAGCATTTATGAAGATCCAAGACAGGCTCTGGATGCCATTGAAGGGTTGAACCGGGTGGAGCTTGAAAAGAGCCGCGACCGGTCTTTCTGTTGCGGCGGCGGTGGGCTCATGCTTTTCTATGAACCGGAAGAAGAAACGAGAATGGGTGTTTTAAGGGTGAATATGGCTGCTGAAGCCGGAGCAAACGTGATTGTTACAGCCTGTCCTTTCTGTCTGGTCAATATTCAGGATGCCATAAAAGTTGCAGGAAAAGAAGGACAGATGGAAGCTCTGGATTTTACGGAACTGATCGAGCAGCACCTTGTTTAAAATATTATAAGGGTTACAGGTTTCTTAAGTTTCAAAGGGCCGGTAACTGAAAATTGATTTAAAGGAGGCAATAATGGAAATTTTAGTATGTGTCAAGAGAGTACCGGATACTGCTGAGAATGAATTTGAACTCAATAGTGCCGGAAATGATCTTGATCGTGGTGATCTGGTGTATTCGGTGAATGAATGGGACAATTACGCTGTTGAAGAGGCGATTCAGATTGTTGATAAAGCGGGTGGAAATGTTACGGTCATCACTGTGGGCGATGACGAATCCGAAGAAGTACTGAGACGTGAAATGGCCATGGGCGCCAACAATGGTATTCTTCTGTCTGACAAGGCCTTTGAAGGTTCTGACGGAAAAGGGATTGCCACCATTCTCAAGGCTGAAATTGAAAAGGGGAAATATGATCTCATCCTCACCGGTGCCCAGGCAGACGAAGGGGCCGGCCAGGTGGGCGGTATGCTGGCAGCCATGCTGGACATGCCCTATGCATCGCTTGTGAATAAAATCGAAGTGAGTGACGGAAAAATAAAAGTGGGCAGGGAAATCGAAGGCGGTAACCAGGAAATGAATGAAATCGCACTTCCCTGTGTTCTTTCCATCCAGACGGGTATCAATGAACCCAGATATGTCGGTATCCGCGGTATCAGAAAAGTTGCCAGTGTTGAAATCCCTGTCAAAAGCGCTTCCGATCTTGGAATTGCAGCAGACAGCGTGGGAAATGCAGGCGCAAAGACCAAAAGGATTGATTATTTCACACCCGATATGGGCGCAGGTGCTGAAATGCTTGAAGGCTCCACAGATGAGATCATTGCAAAACTGATTGAGAAGCTTAAAGCAAAAGGAGGGCTCTAATCATGACACAGATTTTCGCATATATTCCATTTTCAAACGGCGTTGCCGAAGATGTGGCCATGGAATTTCCGACCGCTGCGGCAAAAATTGATTCAGGCGCATCTCTGACGGCTGTTCTGACCGGTTCAGGCGCAGACCTGGATAAGGTAGCAAATGAAATGACTGGCCTCTATGCCGAAGTCATCAAGATTGATAATGCAGCCCTTGCCTATCCCAATGCAGAGGTTGTCCGCAAGGCTCTGGTAAACGTTATCCCGGCAGGTTCGATTGTTCTTGCCCCCCACAATACATTCGGCATGGATCTGGCTCCCGGTCTCTCCGTTAAAATGAATGCGGCCTATGCAGCAGATATTGTCGATTTTAACGGTGTGGAAGGAACCAGCCTGAAGGCATCCCGACAGGAACTGGGCGGTGCCGTCAGCACCCATGTGGCGCTTGATGTCTCTTCCGGGGCTGTTATCACCGTCAGACCCGGATCTTTTGCTGCTGTTGAAGGAAAAACAGCTTCCGGAGCTGTGGTAGATAAATCCGGAGATGCCGGTGATCTTTCCGCAAAAAGAAAATTCCTTGAAGTTGTTCAGGCAGAAATCGGTGATGTAGATATCACCAAAGCAGACGTTCTGGTTTCCATTGGCCGCGGTATTGAAGAACAGGAAAATATTGAAATTGCAGAAGAGCTTGCCAAAGCTATGAAAACAGTGGTTTCCTGCTCAAGACCCATTGTGGATGCAAAATGGCTGGAAAAGGGAAGGCAGGTCGGAACCTCCGGTAAAACCGTCAAGCCCAAAGTATATTTGGCCATGGGCATTTCCGGTTCTTTCCAGCATCTGGGCGGGCTGAAAGGCAATCCCTTTATTGTCGCCGTGAACAAGAACCCCAAAGCCCCCATCTTCCAGGTAGCGGACGTGGGAATCGTGGCCAATATTATTGAATTCATGCCTGAGCTGACCAGTGCCATAAACGATCTGTAGCTAAGAAGCAGAAAAAATAATCATCAAGGGGCCCGATACAGAGTAAAGGGCCCCTTGCCAGTTCTTTTCCCTTTTTTAAATTTTGATATTGAGTTTGACAACATTTTTCGGATCATGTACTAGATCTGTATCGTTAACAGGACTTTGCGCTTTATTCTAATTCCGACGAATTTAATGGTATTCCTCAAAAGGGTCTGATTTTTTATGAAGAAATGTTTTATCAGGTATGATGGGTATGGGATGGTTAAATGGCAGACATACTGATTGTTGATGATGACAAGGTAATATGCGACATTCTGGCAAAGATGATGGAGAAACTCGGTCATGAGAGCCGTTTTGCATTGACTGGAAAGGCCGGTCTGGAGCTGGCGAAAAACGGATGGTTTGATATTGTGTTTCTCGATGTCAACCTTCCGGATGCCAACGGCCTTGATCTTATAAAGAGTATCAAGACCGCGCCTTCTTCGCCTGAAATAATCATCATTACCGGAGACAGTGACCCGGGTGGGGCTGAAATGGCAATTAACAGCGGGGCCTGGAATTATCTTGGCAAACCCTTCCTGCGTCAGGATCTGAATCTTCAGGTGAGCCGGGCCTTGCAGTTTCGAAAAGAAAAAGGCAATGTTTCCAGCCCCGGTATTTTAAAGCGAAACGGCATTATCGGCGAATCAGAGGAAATCCGATCCTGTCTTGAACAAAGCTGTGTTGCAGCTTATTCCGATACCAATGTTCTGATTTCCGGGGAATCCGGCACAGGAAAGGGGGTTTTTGCAAAAACAATTCATCTGAACAGCAGCCGGAGTGAAAAAAATTTTGTGATAGTTGATTGTTCGGCCATTAACGAAGCTATTATTGAAAGCATGTTATATGGCCATAAAAAAGGAGCCTTTCCCGGAGCCTTTGAGAACAGAACAGGGCTTATCAAACTGGCTGATAACGGATCGCTCTTTCTTGATGAAGTGTCGGAACTTCCCGTGCAGGTCCAAAGTTTTTTGCTCAGGGTAATCGAGAGCCCGACATTCATTTCGGCAGGTGGTAAAGCTGAGGAGACAAGCAATTTCAGAGTGATCGCATCTACCAGCAAAGACCTGTATCAATTGAGCGACCAGGGGAAATTTCGTAAAGACCTTTTGTTCAGATTGAAAGGCCTCTGTATCGACTTGCCGCCTTTGAGGCGGATGCAGACGGATACGATCAAAATCGCCCTGTATTATATAGAAAAGTACTGCAAGAAATATAAAATTGATACCAAGGGAATTTCACCTGAGTTTCTGGATATTCTGACTGGCTACGAGTGGCCGGGGAATATCAGGGAACTGACCAGTGCCATGGATAAGGCCGTTGCATCGGCAAAAAATGAGCCCACCCTCTATTCCATTCATCTGCCTTCCTATATCAGGGCAAAGGTCATCAAAAAGTCCTTTACGCCGAATTTTGAAAATAAAAAAAAATCATCAGACGATTATGCGAATGGAAAATTCCCCTTGTTGAACCAATTGTTGGAAACCACTGAAAGAGAGTATCTTGCCGAACTTTTATCCTATACAGGGCACAATGTAAAAGAGGCCTGTGATATGGCCGGGATATCAAAGTCCAGGATGTATTCAAAACTGAAAAAATACAATATCAGCTGAAGAATATAGTCCTAAAAATAAATGATCAAAAGAGCCTGGCCGTGAGAAGACGAACCAGGCTCTTTTGATCTCTTTATGGGACCATGGGAACCGTCAACCCGCCATCCATGAGAAACAGGACAGCAGCATTCGGCCCTTTTTTTTCAAGCGCTGCATCAACAGCATCCTGAAGACTGCTGAACGGTCTGATAAAAAGCTTTGAAATGATATCGGGAGCGACATCGGTGACCCCCCACATTTCTGCCCAGAGACCTATTTCAGCCATTTTGGCAGCCTTGTGATACCCGAGAACATATCCTTTTTCAATGGTTTCAAGGGCGGCTTTGGGTGTATCGCTGGAGCCCAGGAGATCGGCAAAGGCTTTTCCGCCGATGCCGGCCCTGCATTTTGCAACCAGAATCAGGATACCGTCTTTTTTCAGGGCCAGCTTTGCATTGTCAATGCCTTTCTGGGCCTGGTAAAGATCAATATCCTGGGGGAATTTTACTACAGACACGACAATATCCGCCTTTTGTTTCAGCGATGCGGCAAAGACTTCGTTGGCAAGGTCTATGGCGGCATGAAAAGAATCATGGATGTGCCCGCAGCAGGTGGCATAGATCTTGTGATGCTTGTCCAGAACCGTCATTATTGAAAAGATTTCATTCTTGACGGTTTTGATGGCATCCATCATATCCTCATGCACCGGGTTGCCTTCAAGGGCAAGGGCTTTGGCTTTCGGCGAAAGGGCCAGCTTATGGTTCTGCTCAATGGTTTTGTATCCGGCAATCCCGGGCAGAAAAGATTTTCTGCCGCCGGTAT
>CAZUDE010000006.1:46129-210004 GCA_964619205.1 uncultured Desulfobacula sp.
AAAATAATGGGGTTCCACCGATGAAACAATGATGATCTTGTCTGCCTCAACTCCGGCCTTGTTTACATGCATGGGGGTTCCGTTGGTGGAGGTGCCGAGAAAGACCAAGTCCTGATCCGCCCTTGCATCATGGACAATGATCCTGTCCCTGATCTTTTCATAAAAGGTACCGAAGATCTGGACATATTCCTCTTCTGTCGGTCCCCTGTGGGCGCCCGTGGCAATGATGAAATTAAAATTGGTCTTTGATAAATCATCAAAGATAAATTCAAGGATTTTTTTTGTGGGCGTAGGCCGTGTGGCATCGTTGACAATGACCAGGACTTTTTTTGCATCCCTTAAAAAGCTTTTTAGGCTTTTACTGTTGATGGGACGGGCAATAGCATCCCTGATATTCTGATCTTCATCTTTGATCTGAACATCATTGGCCTCAAGAAACTCAACCTTGATATCATCCCCGAGGATCACTGACATGGACCCGTCTTTTCCGTAAGGCACATCAATTTTCATAACAAATTTCCTTTACCGGATGGGGCCCATCTTATTGAGGTTATCCACAAAAGTATCAATCTCGGCCTGGAATGTTGTCTTGTCACCGGCCTTGATCTCCACGAGTTGAACCCTTTCAGGATCAATCTCAATGCTTTTAAAGGTATTGCGAAGGGTTTCAACTATTTTCTTTGCCCTGACATTGCCCTTGTGGTCGCATTTATCCTCCGGACAGACGGCAGCCATGACACCCCAGGCATTGTAAAGGAAAGGCGCCATGAGCAGCTGGGGTTCAAGCCGGCCGCCGCACATGTTGACAAGGATTTCATAGCTTTTGTCCTTTGTTTCCGCATCGGGCAGGACAGACGCCTGAAGGTCCGGATAATAGGACCAGTTGCAGGCAAAAATAATAGCTTTGGCTGCTTCATGGGTTGAAAAAAAGGTGGATGCCCTTTCCGTAAGGTCTTTTCTGTCGGTCCCGAAACTGTTTCCAATGGTTGCGGCACCGGCAGGGCAGACTTCAACGCAGATCCCGCAGGCCTGGCATTTGACAGGGTCCGTGGCAATGCCTTTCCCGTCGTAGGATCTGGCTTCATGGGGGCAGGCACCCATGCAGATGAGGCACCTAGCACAATTCATTTTTGTGGTGGATGTGGTGCCGGGTCCTTTAAACCCCATTTCAACCAGGTCTTTTTTGGCATCTGTAAAAATCTCCGTCAGGGTTACCCCGGAGGAACAGGCCGCCTCACAGCGTTTGCAGTAAAAGCAGGAAAACATTTTATGGGCGGCTGATTCGGAAGGTTCAACCTCACCGGATAAAAGGCCAAAGGCAGTGATGATTTTTGCCCTTGGCGCATCTGATTCCCAGCCCGTGAACTTGAACATGGGGCAATGCTCAAAACAATATCCGCACCGGATGCAATTGGCCAGGGTTTTTTGCCATTTTTCAAGGTGTTTGAATTCTTTTATTTTATTTTCCATTGACATACCCTTTTTTGTTAGCTGTTCACAGAATATCTCAGGTTTGTTGCCGTTACCCAGTCTTCCGGGGCCTGGGAGAGTTTGCCCGGGTTCAGGATGTTGTTGGGGTCGATGGCCTTTTTGATAAGACTCATAAGATGCAGGGAATCCGCCTTTTCAATCTTAAAGGATTCAGCCTTGGAAAGTCCGATGCCGTGTTCGGCACTGGTCGTGCCGTTGACGGACCGGACATAGTCATAGACCTCGGTAATAGCCTTTCTGGCCGATTCCCACTGGTCTTTTCGCTTGGTGTCCATGAGGATCTTGGTGTGCATGCACCCGGACCCGCAATGGCCGTAAGCCGTCATGACAATATTGTGCTTGTCTGCAATTTCATGGATTTTACCGGCCATTTCCGCCATTTTGGAATAGGGCACGGCCATATCGTCTGCAAGAGCGGTGGAAGCCAGATTGTCGTCATATTTGGACAATGCCGGGAAAAGGGATTTCCTGCCCAGAAAGATCTTATCCCTTTCCTTGGGGTCATAGCTGGCATAAATATCTTCGCCATTATGTTTTTCACAGAGGGCCTTCATTTTGTTGATTTCATAATCCACGGCTTCCTTTACCATGCCGTCGGCCTCAAAGATCAGGGCTGCGGCCACTTCCTTTAACCCGAGATTCATTGTTTTATTGACGGCTTTGATGGCCACATCATCCACCAGTTCCAGCATGGAAGGGATAGCGCCCGAGGCCATGATGGAGCTGATGGCGTCGCCGGCATCCTTCAGGGTGTTGAAATTGGCAATCCCCATGCATCTGAATTCCGGGATGGGGACAAAGCTTAGGGTGGCTTCAACCACAATGCCCAGGGTTCCTTCCGAGCCCACCATGAGTTTATGGAGCTGATACCCCGAGGCCTCAACCCTTGTCCGGGCACCGAGATGCACCAGATCCCCGCTGGGCAGAACCACTTTCATGCCGAGAACGGCATCCCGTGTGGCCCCGTATTTGACAGACCGAACCCCGCTGGCATTGTTGGCGATTTCACCACCAATGGTGGCAATGCGGCTGGAGGCCGGGGTGGGCGGGAAAAACACGCCATAGGGTTTCAGGGCAAGGTTGAGATCATCATCCACCACACCGGGCTCAACCCGGCAGTAAACATCTTCAAGATTGATCTCAAGGATTTTATTCATCCCCTTCATGTCCAGGATGATGCCGCCCATGACCGGGACGGTCTGGCCGCACATGCCCGATCCTCCGCCTCTGGCAATGACCGGGATCAGGTTTTCATTGGCATATCGCATGATGGCCTGGACCTGTTCCGTGGTTTTGGGTCTGACAACGGCCCAGGGCATGGCATGGTGGACCGATGAATCCGAACCGTAGATATAAAGATCGGAAGGATCTGTCTTAATATTGGCATCACCGACAATCCGTCTTAATTTTTCTTCATCAATTGTCTTCATTCAAATTCCCCTTTTTGATGAATCGGTTATATTTACTAAATCATTTTTAGCGGCAACCGTCTCATACTTCCATAAAGATCTGAAAATTTCAATTCATATTCATGATTTTTCATAGAATTATTCAGATCACCCCGGCAAAGCCGGGATGGCCCTCAAAGTTTGACTTGCCAAACCGGCAGGAGGATGTTTATACTTTCCAAAAAGGTTTAGTATTTTAAAAAATCGCATCTATAGATTAAGGATTAAGACATGACCTATACGGTAAAATTTCTGCCTCACAATATCAGTGTTGCTGTTGAGCAAAATGAGAACCTGATCCGGGCAGCCATGGAAGCCGGTGTTCACATCAATGCCTCCTGCGGCGGCACCGGTGTCTGCGGCAAATGCAGGGTTCTCCTGGAACAGGGAACCATGGACGGCGGCATTTCAGAACAGTTTTCAGTGGAAGATAAGGAAAAAGGATACAGGCTGGCCTGCCAGTCGCAGATTACCTCGGATATCACCATTAGAATCCCGGTGGAGTCCCAGGTGGATACCAGCCGGCTCAATGCGCAGTCCGGCGGCCGACATACAGCCAGGGCCGTTTATTCGGATGTGGATGAACTCCGGCAGGACGGCCTTTTTATCCCGCCGGTTGAAAAGATTTATCTGGAACTGGCCCCGGCAACGGTCGGGGACAACCAGGCAGACATGGCCCGGATCATCAATCATTTACGGTTCACCCACCATGAGCACCGGCTCACCATGAACCTGGACCTGATCCGGAAGATTCCCGATATTATCCGTGAGGGAGATTTCAAGGTTACCGCCACCATTGTCAGGCCTGTGCGGGAAGACGGGAAAAATGAAATCGTCAATATTGAACCCTTTGATACCACTGCCAGAAATTTCGGCATTGCCGTTGATGTGGGAACCACCACGGTCTATGGTCAGCTTTTGGATCTCCACACCGGTGAAGTCCTGGCCCAGCATGGGGAGTTTAACAGCCAGATCAGTTATGGGGAAGATGTTATTTCAAGGATTATGTTTGCGGAAAAAGGGGACGGTCTTGAAGTCCTTCACCGGAAAATCATTGAAACCATCAATACGATCATCCTGGAAATTCTCTCCGAAGGCAAGGTGGGAAAACACGAGATCACCACCATTACCATAGCCGGGAACTCCACCATGACCCAGCTTCTCTTAAAAATAAACCCGACCTATATCCGCCGTGAGCCCTATGTTCCGGCTTCGGTCATGTACCCGCCCTTCCGTGCCCGGGAAATTGATATTGATCTGGCAGACCACACCATAGCCCTTATCTATCCCGGTGTGTCCAGCTATGTGGGCGGCGACATTATTTCCGGGGTCATGGCATCGGGCATGTACAGGACCAGCGAGTTGACCCTTTACATGGACATCGGGACCAATGCGGAAATTGCCATCGGCCATAAGGACTGGATGGTGTGTACGGCTGCATCGGCCGGCCCGGCCTTTGAGGGCGGGGGTGTAAAATTCGGCATGAGGGCCACCAAAGGCGCCATTGAAGATTTTTCCATCAATCCTGAAACCTATGAACCCATGATCATCACCGTGGGCAATAAAAAGGCAAAGGGCATCTGCGGGTCCGGTATGATAACCCTGACAGCAAAACTTCTGGAAACTGGCGTCATCGACTCCCGGGGCAAGTTCAACCGGACTTTGAATACGCCGAGAATCAGGCAGACCGATGACATCTGGGAATATGTCCTGGTGTATAAGGAAAACACCGCCATCGACCGGGATATCACCATTACCGAACCGGATATCGACAATCTGATCCGGGCCAAGGGTGCCATGTTCAGCGCAGCCCTGACACTTCTGGAAGAGATCGGGATGTCTATTACCGATATTGAAAAGATCATCCTTGCCGGCGGGTTCGGAAGCTATGTGGATCTTCAGAGCGCCATCACCATCGGTCTTCTTCCGGAAATCGATCCGGACAAGGTCACCTATCTCGGCAACGGTTCCCTTCTGGGGTGCAAAATCAATGCCCTGACCAATGCCCTTCGCCGGGATGTCATGAATGTGGTCAATATGATGACCAATTTTGAATTGGCCTCCACCGGTTCCTATATGGATCATTATATGGGGGCACTTTTTTTGCCCCACACGGAAATGAATTATTTCCCCAGAGTCAGGGAACGGCTGGAGAAGCTTAGAAAATGATGCCGGGTAAAGGATGGGTACGCTGTGTTGAAATTGAAAAACCAAGTCTGAACAACAATACCGCCGATGTGGAAAGGCTTGAAAAAAGCCTTATGGATGAACTGGAAACCGGGCCTATTCACATCCCCCTGTCTGTGGTCAGAAACCTGCCGTCCAATCTAAGATCCTGGGGATTCAAAGCAAAGGCGGTCATGTTCAGGGATAAGGCATCCTGGCGTATTATGGACCTTCTTTCTCCTGACTCGGAAAAGGCTATCATGGGTGCAGCCATCGACATCGGCACCACCCGGATTGAAATGTCCCTGGTTCATCTTGAGACAGGCGTTGAGACGGGTAAGATAGGATTTGATAATCCCCAGGCCGAGATCGGGCCTGATGTCCTGACAAGGATTCATTATTCAGACAGGCCCGGCGGGCTGAAGGAGTTGAACCGCCTTGTCATGGAAGCGGTGAACCAGAACCTCTCCCTTCTCTGCAAAGCCTACGGATATGAAACACAGGATGTCTATATTGTCACGGCTGCGGGCAATACCGCCATGACCCATCTGTTCATGGGTATTGAATCTTTTGAACTCATCAAAGAACCCTATATCCCCTGCACCAATATCCCGGATACGATTTCAGCGCAAAGCCTCAACCTTGATATCAATAAAAACGGGCTGGTTTATCTTTTTCCCAATATCGGGTCCTATTTCGGCGGAGATCTTATTGCAGGGATTTTGTTTTCCGGTCTGGATAAAAAGCAGGACCCCTGCCTCATGGTGGATGTGGGCACCAATGCCGAAATTGTTGTGGGTTCCGGGGATTTTCTCATTGCCTGCGCCGGCGCAGCAGGGCCGGCCCTGGAGGGCGGGATGAGCAAAATGGGCATGACGGCAAAACCAGGCGTCATTGACCGGGTCTGGGTTGACCCGGACTCCCGTGACATATGCTTTCACACCATTGAGGAGGGAACGCCTGTCGGCATCTGCGGCTCCGGGATGATCGATCTGGCTGCCGCCTTGTTTGTATCGGGCCGCATCGATATCCGGGGAAAATTTTTTGAACCTGCCTGCGGGAAAAACCTTATTGAAAAAGAGGGCATCAAGGCCTTTATTCTAGTGGACGGTATGCTTTCCGGAACAGGGGAACCCATTCTCCTCACCCAGGTGGATCTAAACTCTCTCACCAGTTCCAAGGCCGCCATGTACACGATTCTGGAAGTCATTGTGAAAAATACGGCAGGGCTGGAATTCACTGACCTGAAAAAATTTTATGTGGCCGGAACCTTCGGATCATTCATCAACCCGGTGTCTGCCATTTCCATAGGCATGCTACCCGACATCCCGATTTCAATCTTTGAAGTTCTTGGAAACAGTTCCCTTGGCGGCGCCAAACTGCTTCTGACCTCTCCCCAATCCTTTGACCGGATTTTAAACATCCGGCAATCCATCACCTATATTGAACTGAATGTGAACCAGGAATTCATGAACATGTTCTCCGGCGCCAAGTTCTATCCTCACACCGATGCTGCCCGGTTTCCGTCCGTCAGGGTTTTGTAGGGCAGAGGTTTAAAAGGCTGCCTTTGGGTTGAAATTTAAAAGAGGAATAACATTATGACCAATACTGCTATTGTTATCGGTGCTACGGGTCTGGTTGGACGTTCACTGGTAGATCAGCTGGCAAATGCGGGCCATATTTCCAGTGTCATCACCCTGACGCGTCGGCCGGCTCAACACACTTCCACAAAGGTTGTCAACCATATTGTTGACTTCAGTCATATAGAGGACTACGCCTCTTTGTTTAAAGCGGATTTTCTGTTCTCATGTCTGGGTACTACGCGTAAGCAGGCCGGCTCCATTGCCGCCCAACGAGAGGTTGATCTTGAGTATCAGTTTAAGGCTGCACAGATTGCAGCACAGAACGGTATCCATCATTATCTTTTAGTTTCATCCAGCGGCGCAAATGAAAAGAGCAGCAGTCCGTATTTGAAAATGAAGGGTGAATTGGAATATCGAATTCAATCTTTGCCGTTTAAGCGCATCTCTGTTTTTCAACCCTCGCTGTTGATGGGCCGGCGGGAGACCTTCCGTGTGGGGGAAAAGATAGCCAGCCTGGTATTGCCTGTTTTAAATATCATCCCTGGTCTGCGGCGCTATCGCCCTATTTCAGGTGAGCAAGTCGCTGAAAAAATGATCCAGGCAACTCAACAGGCTGGCGCTCCTTTGGAATATTTCCGGCTGGATGAAATTTTTATCAACTTAAATTAATTTTCAAAACTTGCATGATCCGGTACTTTGTCTCCGGAAAGAATGTGGGCCATCAGGGTTTCCGGTTTTGGAAGATCAAGACCCAAGGTCTCTTTGATAAGATCTTCTACCGTATGAATCGTCAGAAATGTCAACTGTGCCTTCACATCTTCAGGGATATCGGAGAGATCTTTTTCGTTTTCTTCCGGCAAAAGTATTTTTTCGATCCCGGCACGATGGGCAGCCAGAACTTTTTCCTTAATCCCACCGACGGGCAGGATTCGGCCTCTTAAGGTAATTTCTCCGGTCATTGCAAGTTTTGGATCAATTTTCCGGCCCATTATAAGGGAAGCAATCGCGGTAAACATGACGACCCCGGCCGAGGGACCATCCTTGGGCATTGCACCGGCAGGTATGTGTATATGCAGATCCTTTTTTTCAAAGTTAAAATCAGGTAATGCAAAGGCCAGCCTGGATCTGAATAAACTCAGGGATATGGTGGCCGATTCTTTCATCACATCCCCCAGCTGACCGGTTAAAGTAAGCTTTCCGTTCCCGGGCATATGTGTTGCTTCAATAAAAAGTATCTCGCCGCCCATAGGTGTCCAGGCAAGACCGGTCACAACCCCCGGAGGGTTGTCCATCTGGGCTACGTCATGCCTGATGACCGGATGCCCGAGAATTTTTTCAAGGGAATCCCGGGTCACTTTGTAAGGCAGTTCATCTGAGCCTGACACAATTTTCTGTGAGGCCACCCGTGCCACTTTGGCCAGCTGATTGCGGAGCCCCCGAACGCCGGCTTCAACCGTATATTTATCAATGATGGCCTTGAGTGCATCATCGTCAATTTCAAGTTGAGAATTCTTTATCCCGTGTTCCTCAAGAACCCGTTCCATGAGATGATCTTTCCCAATACGAAATTTTTCATTTTCTGTATAACCCGATAGTTCAATTACTTCCATCCGGTCTAAAAGCGGTGCCGGAATTCCTCTTCTGCTGTTTGCAGTCGCCACAAAGAATACATGGGAAAGATCATAGGGGACCTCAAGGTAATGATCGGAAAATGTATGATTCTGCTCCGGATCAAGAACTTCAAGCAATGCACTGGATGGATCGCCATGGAACCCTGAAACAAGTTTATCCACTTCATCCAGGACAAAAACAGGATTTTTTTCACCTGCTTTTTTCATCCCTTGGATGATCCTCCCCGGAAGGGCACCGATATAAGTCCTTCTGTGTCCTCTTATCTCAGCCTCATCCCGCACACCGCCAAGACTTATCCGGATATATTGTCTTTGTAACGCCTGAGCAATACTCTTTCCAAGACTGGTTTTTCCTGTGCCGGGAGGGCCCACAAGAAGCAGAATGGATCCTTGTTTTTCTTTTTTCAGTTTCATAACTGAAAGGTGCTGAATGATCCGTTCTTTTATTTTTTCCTGCCCATAATGATGCTCATCCAGCAATTGGGCCGCTTTTTTAATATCAATATCTTCCTGAACTGTAATGCGCCATGGAAGCGCCATAAGAAGATCCAGATAATTTTTTATAATGCTTGTTTCATGGCTTCCCTGTCCCTGTTCATTTAATTTTGAAAGCTCATCCAATGCCACCTGCCTGATATCTTCGGGCATATCTGCATTTTCAATGAGTTTTGCATAATCCTTTTTGCCGGCAGATTTAGGGGAATCCTCATCAAGTTCCTCTCGGATATGTTTAAGCTGTTCTTTTAAAAACGCTTTTCTGTAATTTTTATTTGCCTGGTCTGAGAATTTTTGTGCCATCTCCATCTGAAGTTTTATGGATTCTTTGTGCTGAAGAAGAATATCCATAAAGAGAATGCCTCTTTCCTTTAATGAATCAATTTCCAGAAGATGCTGTTTTTCTTCCATTGAAATGGTAACAAAGGGTAGAATGTACCCCATCAATCCGGGAATCGTATCAATCTGTTCGATATCTTTGACATAGGGTTCGGACCCTTTAAAATGAGTACTTATTTCATATGTGATTTTCTTGATATAGGCCATCATCTGATCCTGGCTTTTTTTGTCCATATCAATATGACTCGGTGCCGCAACATGTCTTGCAAGCACTTTTCCCCCTGTCATCCGGATGGATTCAATGGTGATTCTTGTCTGCACCCTTACATGGAAAAGGTCATGATCGTGCTGGGGTGTAGAGGATTTTAACTGAATCAGTGTGCCCATAGAAAAAAATTTTTTTTCGTCCGCATGATCCGTGCTGAAGCCTTCTTTCACAGGAAGAGCAACAGCCTGATCATTTCCCTGACCCATTTGATTGTTCAGTATTTTCCCCAGGGACTTGCCGACTCGAATTTTGGTTTCCGATTCCGGAAACAAGACGGTTTGTGTTAGCGGTATGACCACAAGCTCCGGGTTCATGCTGGTTGATTCCATTCTAATCTCCCTTTTATTTTGATTCAAATCCAGTGAGTTAAGCATATGATAGACACGAATTAATTTAGTTCAATATAAACTAACAATAATTTCTTCAATTCATAAAATTTGATCCGGGGTAAGTCACTTTTATTAAACAGGTTTATAAACAATGAAATACCTCATATAATCTTGACAAATTGTTTCAAGTCAATTAGTAAGCAATGAACAAACTAATATCAATGTGAGCAGGTCTGTTTTGAAAAAGGAATTAATCTACGAGGCAGTTAGAAAGTTCAACAGTTTAGGACATGAGTGCAATCTTCAAATATCCGATAAACTCGGAATGTCCAAGCTTCAATTAAATCAACTGCACTATCTGAAGATAATCGACAGAACAATGGATATAACGTTTGGGAAATTGGCAGATCTTTTAAACGTTACAAAACCGTCTGTTACTGAAATTGTTAATAAACTTATCAAATTAGATTGTGTTGAAAAAAAACGGTGTCCCAGGGACAAGCGTATATTTTATATTGAACTGACTGAAAAGGGTCGCAATATTGCCCGATTACAATACCTTGCGGAACAGAGAGTCGTTGATATCATTTTTAATGTTTTCGACGAGGAAGAGATCGACACCTTTATCAAATTGATAAAAAAATTATAGTTTTCTTTGAAAAGAGGTCAGACCGCCGGTGCAAGCCAGCGCTTATAACATCTCTGAAATAAAAAACAAAGCCTGTATATACAAGTTGTTCGTCCTATGGTAAAAGAAAAAATCGTGTGAATGGTTTTTGTTTTTAAGGAAAAGGAAAGTTGTTATGAGAAGAATAGTCCAATGCGTACCCAATTTCAGTGAAGGCAGGAATAAGGAAACCATTGAGGCCATTGCTGCTGCCATCCGGAGCACCAAAGGTTGCCGTCTCCTGGATGTAGATCCGGGCCGGTCCACAAACCGGACGGTCTATACCTTTGTGGGTGATCCGGAAGCTGTTGTGAAAGGGGCTCTCGCCGCTGCCCGGGTAGCCCGGCAGAAAATCGATATGAAAACACATACAGGAGAACACCTTCGTATGGGCGCTCTCGATGTCTGTCCCTTTATCCCTGTGGCCGGGGTCACCATGGCAGATTGTGTGGACATATCAAAGGCCTTTGGACAACGGGCTGCAGAAGAGCTGGGCATTCCTGTTTATCTTTATGAAGCATCCGCAACCCTTGAATACCGCAAAACCCTTTCCCAGATCCGGGAAGGGCAGTATGAAGGCTTAAAACAGAAGATTGCCAAAAAAGAGTGGAAACCGGATTTCGGCCCGGCAGAATTTATCCCGGAATGGGGTGCAACCGTCACGGGTGCCAGATTTTTTCTCATTGCATATAATGTGAATCTTTTGTCCACATCCAACCAGGCCCACCGAATTGCCCTGAATTTGAGGGAAGCAGGCCGCGGCCCGGATGATCCCGGAAAACTTAAGGAAGTCAAGGGTATGGGGTGGTATGTAAAGGATTACAATCTTTCCCAGGTCACGGTGAATCTGACCAATTACCAGATCACCCCGCCCCATGTGCTGTATGAGGAAGTTAAAAAAGAGGCAAAAAAACTCAAAGTTGCCTTGGCCGGTTCTGAAATCGTGGGGGTCATTCCTCTCCATGCCATGCTCCTGGCGGCCGACTATTATATTGAAAAGGAAGGCCTTTTCATTCTGGATGAAGATCAGAAGGTCAGGCTGGTCATCGACCGCTTGGGTCTCAATTCCGTGACCCCCTTTCGCCCGGAGGAAAAGATTATTGAATATATCATTGCCGAAGAAAAAAAAGAGCCCCTGGCAGGCCTCACGGTCAGGGAATTTATCGATGAAGTGGCGTCAAGAAGCACTGCTCCCGGCGGGGGATCTGTTTCTGCGGCTATGGCTGCCATGGGTGCGGGTCTGGGTTCCATGGCGGCCAAATTGACCCTGGGGGTCCGTAAATTCGAAGCCCTGGATACAAAAATGAGAAAGATCATACCTTCCCTTCATCATGCCTCCCGTGCCCTGATCCCCATGATTGACGCCGACACCGATGCTTTTAAGGATTATGTGGACGCGCTGGGCCTGCCCGAAGAAACAGAAAAAGAAAAAAAGGAAAAACAGGACAGGCTTCAGACAGGTCTGAAAAAAGCCATTGAAATGCCGCTGGCCACCATGACCTTGGCTGATGCAGCCTGGGAATCCATGATCGAAGCGGCAAAATATGCCAATATTGCCTCAAAATCCGATATTGAGGTCGGTGCAAAGGCCCTGGAAACAGGGATCTGGGGGGGGCATAGAAATATTAACATCAATATGACCGGCATCACGGACGAGAATTATAAAAACAAAACCCTGAAACTGGCTCAAGAAATAAAAAAAAGAGCGGAGAAAAACTGTAAAAGAGTTTTAAAAATACTGGAGAATCGGAAGGAATAGGCTCATCTTGATTTTGCCATGGGGTTTCCAGTATTATCATTAAACGAAGATCAGAGGAATCTTCAGCTTGTGATGATATGGGAAGGCAGGAAAAGGTAAAAAAAATGTTAAAAGTCATACTTAAATCCATTGAGCAGATGTCTGACGGAAAAATGGTTGTGGTCTCCATCCTGAGTGCTGTGGGCGTCATGGCAATTGATTATATTACAGGAAAGAATATTGAATTCCCCGTTGTCTATGCGCTGCCGGTTGGGATTGCCGCGTGGCGGAATCATAAGCCTTTGGCATATTTTTTAGCTGTGTTGCTTCCCTTGGCAAGGGTGGGATTTCATTATCCCTGGGATGAAATACAATCGATTCATGCCGCATTGCTCAACTCCCCGATTACGGTTTTTTCCTTAATCCTCTACGCATATCTGATCCACAGGACAGCCTGGCAGACAAGGGAATTGCAAAAAGAGGTAAAAATACTGGAAGGCCTTTTGCCCATGTGCGCTTCATGTAAAAAAATACGAAATGAAAAAGGCGAGTATGAGCATGTTGAGCAATACATTTCCGAGCATTCGGAAGCCTCCTTCAGTCACGGCATCTGTCCTGAATGTGCAAGAAAATTATATCCGGAATGCTTTACCGATGAAACCGGACAATAGAAACAAGGTTCAACGCAATATTTAGAGGCTTGGCAGCACAATTGTCCGTTCAAGGTGAAGGAGCCAGCCGTTTATCTGGTGATCCCATGTTTTAACGATCACTTTGTCAGGATAAAGAAAAACCGAATTGGTCCAGATGTCGCCCCGGTTCATGTCCTTGTTGTGGATATTGGTGACCTGACCTTCGTAAACATTGACTGGCGAGGCAAAGCTTTCCTCAAGGGGGGGAGTGTGAGTATGGCCTGACACCCATAGAAAAACCTGGGGGTTTTGTTTCAAAATATCATGCACTTCTTCATAGGGCTGGGCAATAAAATTGGGCGTATTGATCCACCGGCGGTAATTTTTCAAGGTATCTTTTAAGGGGCCGTGAAAAAAGGTAATGGTGGGGGTTTTTCTGTTGGCCTCAAGCTCTGATCTGAACCATGCCAGTTGCCGCTCTGATATTCCGGAAAGAAAGTCAACATGGTCGGATGAAAGAAAAATCAAAAGATAGCCGCCCACGTGTTTGCTGTAAAAATACTCCGGCAGATCGAAAACCTCCCGGAATTTTTGGAGTTTTTCTTCCTGAACCGGCCTTGGCGCAATTACAAGTCCGCCTTTCGGCCCGGACGGAGTCTCATAGATATAATCATGATTGCCGGCAACTGGGAAGAAGGGTTTTTTGAGCCTGCTGAAAAAAATTTCTGCTTCGCGGTATTCTTCGTCACTGCCAAAGTCAGAGCAGATATCCCCGACCGAGATCACCATCTCTGTATCTTCCCAGGAATTGATGGTTTCAAGGACAGCTTCTTTTTTTTCAATAAACCGGCCCGGCAGGTGAGGGTCTCCAAGGATGACCAGGCGATGATAGGACGGGTCTTCAGCACCGGCCGGGTGCGGCCAGGGCATGACAAGAACCATAACAGCCAGAAGAAAAACCGTGAAAGCGCCGGAACATTTTTTAATGGGGTTGATCACCTGAATCCCTCCTCTTGCTTTTTATCATGGGCTTATTTATAAATGATCTCTTAAGTTTATAAAATATTTCAAGGTTTGGAAATGAAATACCGGGTAAAAAAAATTAATAATCTTTTCAGGCCGGATGCGTCCTGGGATATGGACCCATGGAAAGATATCCCCGCACTGTCGATAACCCATTACATGGGGTCAAGACCGGATCATTTTCCCCTGACAGAAGCCAAACTGATCTTTGATGGCAAAGCTTTGTTTGTGATGTTCCGGGTTCAGGACCGGTATGTCCGGGCTGTGGCACAAAATCACCAGGACAATGTTTTTGAAGACAGTTGCGTGGAATTTTTTTTTACACCGGGCACGGATATTTCAAAAGGGTATTTCAACCTTGAAATGAATTGCGGCGGTGTTCTGCTCTTTCATTTTCAGACAAAAAGGGGAAAGGACAGGATCGTCATTTCAAAGAATGAATGCAGAAAGATTTCCTGTGTGCATTCACTTCCATGCATTGTTAACCCGGAAATACAGTCTCCGGTGACATGGACGGTTTCTTATCAGATTCCTGTCAGTCTTTTGGAAAATTACACCCAGGGAATCTGGCCCGGCCCCGGGGTTCAATGGCGGGCCAATTTTTATAAATGCGGGGATAAGACCTCGCATCCACACTGGCTGACGTGGGCATTGGCGGATCTCCCAGAACCTGATTTTCACCGGCCTGAATTTTTCGGTATGCTGGAATTTGAATGACGGGCATGATTTGAAATGGCAGAGTTATATCTTATGGAGAGGGTATGAATAAGAAGGGCAAAAAATTGTGCAAGATCATTGGAGCGATTCTGGGGCTTGTCCTCCTGTTGGTAGGGGTTTGTCTTGTTAAACTGTATGTTGAAACCCGGAAAATGACACCCGTGGGAACCGGAGAAATCCTTGAAGGCGTTTATGCTGTGCGGGATGGGTATGTCAACCTGTTTCTGATCAAGGCAGGTCAGGCCTATATTGCCTTCGATGCCGGGAATAATGCAGATCATATCCAAAAAGAACTAAGCCGGATGAACATAGACCCTGGAATGGTTGCGGCGGTTTTTCTGACACATTCTGATGCAGATCATACGGCAGGTCTGGGTCTTTTCCCCAATGCCGCCATCTATATTTCAAAACAGGAAGAGCAGATGATCAATGGCCGGACGACACGGCTGCTGATAGTTAAAAACAAGATAAAACAAACGTGTGAATTTCTGGAAGACAATCAAATCCTTGCTATTTCAGGAGTGAACGTCCGGGGGATACTGATGCCGGGCCATACGCCGGGTTCCATGAATTATCTCATCAATGACGGGCTGCTGTTTGCCGGGGATTCCATGAGCCTTAAAGATGGAAAGATTCTGACATTTAATGATATGTTCAACATGGATTCAAAGACCCATGAAATGTCTTTGAGAAAGCTTGCCCTAGTGTCAGGCGTAAACTATATTCTTACCGCACATTATGGGATTACCAAGATTTCCCCCATTTCTTTCGACGCCTGGAAAGAATAGACATCCGGCAGCAGGGCCAAAAGGCTGCTTGAAATATAAGCGCAGGCAAGCATTACCAGAAAAAAACCCACGGCAATCCCGGAAAGAAAACCAAGGGTTTCCCGGTACCCGTAGAGGATTCCCATTGATGTTGCGGTAATATTATTCGGCCCAGGGGTAAAGGTTGATACCAGGACAAATGAAATAGGGGAAGTATTTCAATATTATACATGGGTCTCCCCTTGAAAAACGGTTTGATCCAGTGCAGTGTTTTAACGGTCTTGTGAGTGTTATATTCATAATTGTACAATATATTGTCTATGCGTTTGTTATATGGAACAACCCGTTGAATCTATTTCCATAAACCTGCAAAATATCCGCGAAACCAGGAATTTGAGCCTGGAAAAGGTTTCATTTACTTCCCTGCTGCGAAAACCATTGGTTGATGCAAAAATAAGGTCCTTTCAAGGGGAAAAACCATTGACCGCAGAGTCTGAACATTATCGGCTGTTTCCTATGACCGCCTTTTCACCTGAGCAGCCCTTTGAGACCTATTATATTGAAATTGACCCGGACACTGTTTTTTCCGGTGAACCCCACCAGGGCAATGTTTATGAATATGTATTTGTTCTCAAGGGCAGAGTTCGGATTGTTGTGGGTGGTAATCCCTTTGATATCAATGAAAACGAGTTTCTGTAGTTTTATGCCGGTTGTGCCCATGAATATCAGTGCATGGGCAGAAAAACCGCTTCAGCCATCATGCAGATCAGCTATCTTTCTTAGCCCGGATAAAAATTAAAGCCGGCCTTCTTTAATCTACAAAAGGGCATGGCTTGAATTAACCCGATTCCTGCTTATTTTCTCCGGTATGGGTTCACCATCCTTTTTGTATAAGGAGATAAAGATATGAAAGATACGGAAAACTTACATTTAAAAGTGCAGGAATTGTGTGATTGTTTTTCAACCACAGATCCGCTCAAGGAAATGTCGGAACTTAAAAAAGATAAAAACAGTCTTGATGCAGCTTTGAAATGGCTGGCACTAAGTGTGATTCACGGTGTAAACAACAATGCAAAACAAATTACCATCCAACAGGATGATGACGGAGCTGTATCTGTCGTTGCCGAATATCGAGACACCGAGCTTCCGTCACCCGGCCCCGTGGTTGCTGGCAATATTTTTGAAGCGGTCAGGGAAATGACCCATATCGAAGACGATAAAGGAAAGATCAAGTTTGCCATGGGCATAAGGGATTCAAGCCTTGATCTGGACATCAGTGTCAAAAACAAAAACGGAAACCGGAAAATATCCATTAAATTTCCGTAACCGCGGTAAAAAAGCAGAAAGACCTTATCGGTCTATAAGGAGATAATGACGATGGAAATCGAAAACGTTTCAGCCCCTGAAGTAAGGGAAAAAGTATTGAAAAAATCCGCACTGCTTGTATGTGCGTACGATGATGTGGAGAAATTCAAAACCTTTCCTTTGGAAGGTGCAATTTCTTTAGACGAATTTAAATCAAAAACCAGTGAGCTTAAAAAAGATCAGGAAATTATTTTCTATTGCAACTGACGGACAGGCGGAACTGCTGCAGGTGCAGCAGCACAATATAAAGATCTTGGCTTTAAAAATGTAAGGGTCTTGGCCGGCGGAGTAGAGGCCTGGAAAAAAGAAGGCTTTCCGCTTTAGTGTCTGACTGAAAATATAACCCCCTGCCATGCTTTATAGATATGGCCGGGGTTTTTTTTAACCCTTTGCAGGCCTTGTATCAGAGGGGGTAGGCACGGGCGTATTTTTACAGAACCGGCAAAGGCTGGCACAGATGTTTTTGGTTGACAGTATGGGCCAATTATAATACAGCTATATTGAAGCTATATTGAGGATAATAGTAAAAATTATATATTTTCAGGAGGAAAAATGAGAGAAGTTGTTATTGTTGCAGCCTGCAGAACGGCTATCGGTAAATTCGGAGGAACGCTCCAGCCATTGAGCGATATTGATTTCGGACCCATCCCCATCAAAGAAGTCATTAAAAGAGCCGGGATTACCGGAGACCAGGTGGATGAGGTTATTTATGCCTCCGGTTACAGAACCGGGGATCTTCCCATCAACTCGGCCCGGGTTGTGGCTGTAAAAGCCGGAATTCCCATTGAAAAACCCCAGTTCACCATCAGCAAGGCCTGTGCCGGAAGTGTCAAGGCCGTTACCCTGGCAGCTCAGGTCATCAAATCAGGGGATGCCGATGTAATCATTGCGGGTGGTATGGAAAGCATGAGCAATGCTGCCTTTATGCTGAAACAGGCCCGCTGGGGATACCGTCTTGGCCATGGACAGCTTCAGGACCAGTTGATTCTGTTCGATCCCTTAAGCGGGAATACCATGGGTGAAACAGCAGAAAACGTAGCGGTAAAATACAATGTGTCCAGGGAAGACCAGGACGCCTTCGCACTCAGGAGCCAGCAGCTGGCTGAAAAAGCCATCAAGGAGGGAAAATTCAAGGAACAGATCGTTCCGGTTGAAATTCCTTCTAAAAAAGGAGCCGTGATTTTTGATACGGATGAACACCCCAGATTTGGCACCACCATGGAAAGCCTTCAGAAACTGAAACCCGCTTTTGTAAAAACCGGCGGTTCAGTCACGGCAGGAAATGCCTCGGGAATGAACGACGGCGCTTCTGCAATAATGCTGATGTCCAAGGAAAAAGCCGACGCCCTTGGGATTAAACCCATGGTTTCCATTGTTTCCTATGCCTCTACCGGTGTTGATCCGGCCCTCATGGGAATCGGTCCCATTCCTGCCACACGGCTTGCCCTTGAAAAAGCAGGCCTGACCATGGCGGATATCGACCTAATCGAGCTGAATGAAGCCTTTGCCTCCCAGGCGCTGGCCTGCATGCGCGAGCTTGATATGGACATTGAAAAAGTCAATGTAAACGGCGGCGCCATTGCCCTGGGTCATCCTGTATCTGCTTCCGGCGGTGCCCTGGTGACAAAGCTTGTCTATGAATTAAAGGCAAGAAACCTGAGATACGGTCTTGTCACGCTTTGCATCGGTGGCGGCCAGGGCCTTGCATTGATCGTGGAAAATACAAAATAGTCTCATCACAGTAAAAAATGAACATTCATCAGCGGCACACAGACATAAGAACTGTGTGCCGCTTTTGTTCAGGGATGGGTGATGGTTTGCCTGTAGATGATATGTTTCTTTTCAAGGGTGTTCAGGATAAATTGAACAGCAGCCTCATTTTTCCCGATATATTCCGGCACGATAATGCCTTTCTGAGTAAAAAGCCCTTCTTTTAAAAGCCTTAACACGGCCGTGGCCGTATACCCTGTGGTTCTGGCCATGGAATGGATCTTTGTTTTCGGGTCATATCGGTCCAAGAGATCCCAGGTATAGGTTGTTTTTTTACCGTCTTTTTCACCGGCTACAGAAACCCGCATGATGGTGAGGTCTTTTTCTCCGGGTTTCAGTTCCCACTGGGGAAAGAGAAGCTTTGCCGTAACATCAATGGGCCTGACGGCCCGGCCGTTTACCAGGACCGGTTCTTCGCTGAAAAACCCTGCCTGCCGCAACAGCCTTACTTTATCAATATGACCCGGATACCGCATGGTTTTTTCCTTCATGTTGGGGATATCAAGGGTTTTGATCAGGGATCTGAGGCCGTCGGTATTAAACACTTCAAGGGTCCCGACTTCGGGGAAGTCAATGAATTCAGGTTCGCTCAGGGCCTGTTTTTCAATAACCCGGCTGTTTTCTACATAAAAGGCAGGCCGGATATATTCTTCAATCACATCAATGGGGGAAAAAACAGCCTTATACTCCCAGGGCTGGGTCCGGATTTCCGGAAGACCGCCCACATAAATGACGGCGGTTTCGGTTTTATCCAGAAGATAATGGCCATATCCTGTGAGCATGTTGCTCATACCCGGCGCAACCCCGCAATCCACAACTGCGGTAACGGTTTTTTCCTTTGCAAGGGCATCAAGGGTCAGGGCATTTTCCGGGAAAAAGGCGATATCCACAACATTTTTTCCAGCATTGATAATGGTTTCAAGTGTTTTATACCCCATGAAACCGGGAACAGCACTGATGACCATATCAAATCCAGAGACAAGGGTTTGTAATTTTTCACGGTCGGACAGATCCTGTTGAATGGTTTGAATCCCGGAATGATCTTTAAATTTTGACAGTGTTTTTTCGCTGACATCTGCCACGCTGACGGTTAACTCCTTGTCTTCTGCAAGATCAAAGGCCATGGGACCGCCCACAAGGCCGCCGCCAAGAACAATAAGCTTCATTATATTGCCTCAATTATTTTTTAAGTTAAATATGTGTAAAGGGTGATTGACTTTGCCGGGGCAGGGAAAGACCTTCCCGGAAAGACTGCATCAGAGTCCGCTGAAGCGGTTTAGAAAACGGATGTGGAATCGGCTGATATATTTTAAATACATGAAGGCATTGTGCAGAAAAAACAAAGGCCTGTCAACCCCTGGATTTTTGTTTTCTTGACACGAGTCCATTTGCCGACTATTTTCTTGGTTTGATAATTCATAAAGGAGAATAGAAAATGACAAAACCGGTTCTTTTTATGCTGACCCCCTGGACGGAAGAAAACAGCCAGGGGCCTTATTATTGTCCGGATTGTGCTTTGGTGGAAGGTTTTTTTTATTATTCCCCAAAAGTAAAAGACCAGGTTGAGATCATCAGCGTGGAGTATCAAAGACCCCGGAAAAAGGTCGTTGATTGTCTGGGCGAGGAAAACCAGAGTTGTCCGGTCCTGGTTCTGGAGGATGCTGCAACATTGCCGGAAGGTGCTAAAAAAAGTTTTTCAACCGGTAAGGGGTTCATTGACGACCCCAGTCTGATCTGCAAATATCTGGGTGAAACATTCAATGCCTTTTTGCCCCATCCCAGATCCTGAAATGGATATAAAGGAAGGTGAGGCTTTAGAATGAGGAACAAAGATTGGGATATCCGGTTAAGACCCACTGAAGAAAGGGACCTCGAAACTGTCCTGAAGCTGGAAAGAGACCCTGCCAATACTCCTTTCATCCGTCAATGGAGTCTGAAACAGCATAAGGATTCTTTGTCGGATGCCCACTATGGACATTTTATAATTGAAGGAGCGGGAGCTGAGATTCTAGGATATGTGATTTTAACAGGTCTTGACAGCCCGGATAAAAATATTGAATTCAAACGGATCGTGATCGCAGACAAGGGAAGGGGTCTTGGCAGAAAAACCGTCTCACTTATTCAGGAAAAAGCCTTTGGAGAATTATCAGCCCACAGGCTCTGGCTGGATGTACTCCTGGAAAATGAGCGGGCCTTTCATGTCTACAAATCTCTGGGTTTCACAGAGGACGGTATTCAAAGGGAAGCCCTGAAAAGAGGGGATGAGTTTCTGTCTTTAAGGCTTATGTCCATCCTGTCCCATGAGTATTTAAATCTGGTTTGCCCGAAATCTTTGTAATCTTCGTTTGCCCCTTAGTTCCCGGCATATTTCCCGGTCTTGCTCTTAATAATGATCTGCTCCAGTGCTTTTAAGGATTTAGAAGCGTTACCGGTTGGTTTTTCTTTTTTGATATTTCTCAACAGTTGCCTCAGTCTCTGGTGCTCCAGTCCCGGACAGGCACGGATAAACTCTTCCAATTCGGCCGGAGTACCCGTCAGCAGCATGTCTATCCACATCCGGATTTCTTTAACGATTTCCGGTTCAATAGGAAGATCAGCATTGGTTTTCAGCAAGGCATGACGGATGGGTTCCGGATCCACATCCCTCATCAGGGCTCCGATGAACTGCCTCTGCCTTCTGCCTGCAATATTCGATTTAATGGATCGGGCTTCCATAAGCGCTTTTTTTAAATCATCGGGAAGTTCCAGTCGTTCCAATCGCTGGACAGGCAGTTTCAAGAGTTCCATTCCAAGCTCCTGGAGTTCTTGAGCCTCTTTTTTTATCTTTGTTTTACTCTTTTCTTCAATATCGTTTTTCATGGTTGCCGCCGGGAATATGGTATCATTTCGGATAGCTTGCCAAATGGGGTTTAATTGCCCTGGCAAGCCAATCAATGCTTTTCCCAAGATGACGCATGTTCGCAAGGCCTTCCTCATCTTCAAGCACTTCCCCTTTATCACGGCCCACACCCATATTCCAGTAGGTTGAGCAGGGAATGACCATTCTTGACATCTGAAACATATGGTTGATAGTGTCATAGGCATGGGTGGCACCGCCGCGTCTGACTGCCACCACCGCAGCCCCTATTTTTCCGGAAAAGGAGTGACCATTGGCATAGGCGACATAACCGGCTCTTTCAATCAATGCTTTTAAATCCGCAGATACAGCTGCAAAATATGTTGGAGAACCAAGAATAACAGCATCTGCCTTCAGCATTTTCGAAAAGAACTCATTAAATTTATCTTTTTTGGTAATGCATTTGTTGTCTTTGTTTTCAAAACATTTCCCGCAGGCCAGGCAACCCCGGATTGCTGTACCGCCCACCTTGACAAGTTCGGTTTCCCAGCCGGCATCTGTTAATTCACTTAGAACCGTTTTTAAAAGGCATTCGGTATTTCCGCCTTTCCGCGGACTCCCGTTGATGGCTAATGCATACATAATCATCTCCTCAATTTTTTTTGCATGAGCAAAGATTGCCGTATCATCGGGTAAATCTATTCCGGATTTTTCATATTGCCGGAGCAGATTTCAACAATCATACGGATTGCCGAATCAAAGTCCCGATTCCTCGGAAAAAGTCTTAGATGTTCAGATTCAGGCACTTTATAAACCTGATTGATTTTAGCATATTTTGCTGATTCGTGAAGCCCCTTTATAACCCCTTCCGGAATAACATGATCATTCTCGGCAGCAACAATGAGAACATTTCCTTTAAAATTTTCCAGAATACGGAAAGCATCCGAATCCTTCCAGCTGCCGGGGACGCGGATGGCGGCTGAAAACTCCGGGCCAAAAGGCAGGTGATATGCCCGGGGGGTATAAACAGCCGGAACAAGCAACACCATATTCTTTACTGAAAATATTTCCGTCAGCCGGATGGCGGTATAGGCGCTCATACTGGCTGCAATCAGATTCAGCGGCTCTTCGCAGGCTCGCCGGATAACGGTTTCGGCCTGCTGCGTTCTTCCATAAAGGCTGGTCTCTGTAATATCGCCGCCGGTATCACCGTGCCCGATGAAATCAAAACCGACAGAAGGCAGGCCGTTGCTGTTCAAACTGTCCCTCATTCTTGAAAATCTGTCCCGTGATGATTTGCCTGCCCCGTGAAGAACTATGGTATTGCATGGTTTTTCATACCGGTCGCCTTTAAGGAGATGATGATCAAAAGTCAGTTCAAAGCCTTGTTTGTTCATTTTTGATGCAAGGTGGCCAGTTTCCTGCCCATTTCCCGGGGAAATCATCTGTAGTTTTCAACAATTTGCTGAAGTATTTGATCGCCGGGGCACAAATCCTTTTCTTTCAGGGAATTCAGCGGGGCTTCAATGGTTTCGAGGATATCGTGGGTGTCCTTGAGGGTCTCATTGATATGAAGTATTCCCGTAAGAAGCTGGCCTTTTTCCCGATGGAGTTCCAATGCATCAATGGAAGACCGCCGCTGGGTTATGTCAATGGACCCGTCGCTCTTGTGAAGATGGATAACTCCGCCGTCATGCAGGGTCACCGATTGTGTGGTTCCTTTTTCATACTGGGTTGTGATTTCCTTTCTGAGCGGGATAAAATCAAATGTGGTCGTTGCTTCCATATGATCCCGGACCCACTGGTAACTCTTGGTGGACGAAGTTGTGTTGTTAAAGGTCACACAAGGGGAGATCACGTCCACCAGGGCAAACCCTTTATGGGCTATGGCAGCCTTCAGAAGGGGAACCAGCTGTTCCTTGTCGCCTGAAAACCCCCGGGCCACAAATCCTGAGCCCAGCGCAATGGCAAGTTCGCACAAATCAATGGATTCAAAGGGATTGGGACGGCCTTTTTTGCTGGCGGAGCCCTTGTCTGCCGTTGCAGAGTCCTGCCCTTTGGTCAGCCCGTAACACCCGTTATTCATGACAATATAGACCATGTTGAGATTACGGCGCACAACATGAACAAATTGCCCCATGCCGATGGAAGCGGTATCTCCGTCACCGGAAACACCGATATAAACAAGACCCCTGTTGGCCAGATTGGCGCCTGTGGCAATGGAGGGCATGCGTCCGTGCACTGAGTTGAATCCATGGGCCTTCCCGAGAAAATAGGCCGGTGTCTTGGAGGAACATCCGATTCCGGACATCTTGGCAACCCTGGAGGGTTCTACGGACAGCTCATAGCAGGCGTTGATAATGGCATTGCTGATGGAATCATGGCCGCATCCGGCACACAGGGTGGAAGCGACCCCTTCGTAATCGCGCCGCGTATAACCCAGATCGTTTTTAGGAAGATCGGGGTGACGGAAACCAGGGCGGGTGGAACTCATTTGGCACCTCCTTGATGTGTTTCAGAACCGGGGGAAATGGATGATGTCAGTATCTGTTCGATGGATTGGGAAATATGTCCTGCAGTGATGGGCAAACCGTCAAAATTTGTGACTGAGAAAAGTTTGTCCGGTCGGATACCGAGTTCGTTGATCAAGAGGGTCCGCATCTGGCCGTCCCTGTTCTGCTCAATGACAAATATGGTTTTGTGCCGGTCAATAAACGCTTTGACCTCATCCTGGAGCGGAAAGCCTCGAAGTCGTAAGGTATTTATGATGGTATGTTTTGAACGAAGTGCTTCCAATGCTTCATAAGAGGCCTGGGTACTGGTGCCGAAAAAAACAGCCCCATAGTCTGTTTCTGTTTCGGATATTTTTATACGGGGATTTGGCACAAGGCTTTTAGCGGTCTGCCATTTTTTAGCAAGCCTTACCATACACCGCTCATAGGCAGCGCTGTCCTCTGTGTAGGCTGCATATTCATCATGGGAAGATCCCCGTGTAAAATAGGACCCCAGCCTGGGGTGAGTGCCCGGGTATGTCCTGTAACCGATGCCGTCACCATCTTTGTCAAGATATCTGCCCCATTTTTCGGTCAGTGAATCAAGCTGCTCCCTGTCAAGGACCTTGCCCCTATCGTATGTCCGGGTGTCATCCCATGCCATGGGCAGGCAGATGTTGTCATTCATGCCAAGGTCCAGATCGCTCATGAGAATGACCGGCGTCTGAAGTCTTTCCGCCAGGTCAAAGCTGTCTGCCGTCATTTCAAAACATTCTTTCGGGTCGCAGGGAAAGAGCAGGACATTCTTTGTATCCCCGTGGGAGGCATAGGCGCACAAGAGAATATCCGATTGCTGGGTCCGTGTGGGCATGCCTGTGCTGGGCCCTGTTCTCTGAACATCCACCAGCACCACAGGGATTTCTGCAAAATAGGCCAGACCTAAGAATTCATTCATTAGAGACACACCCGGTCCTGATGTGGCGGTAAATGCACGGGCGCCGTTCCAGGAAGCGCCGATGACAATCCCCAGGGCTGTCAGTTCATCTTCAGCCTGAATAATGGCTGCCTTTTTTTTACCGGATTCATCCCGCCGGTACTGGGTGGTGAACTTGTCAAAGGCTTCAATCACGGATGTTGACGGCGTAATGGGATACCAGCCAGCCACGGTTGCGCCCCCGTAAATCGCTCCCAGACCGGTGGCCGTGTTGCCGTCCATGAGGATATGACGGGTCAGTTTGTTGCTGCGTTTGACCCTAAGTTTGCAGGTGTCCGGAAAATGTTTGGCTGCATATTCAAATCCAAGTTCCAGGACCTTGATGTTGGGTTCTGCCAGTTTGGGCTTTTTTTTGTATTGACTGGAAATGGAATCGGTCAGAACGGAAAATTCCATATCCAGCAGATGGGCAAGGGCACCGACATAGATGATATTCTTGAGCAGCTGCCGGAGTTTAGGGTCTTCTATTTCCTGATTGCAGATTTGTGTCAGGGGAATATCAATGAGTGTGATATCGTCCCGCACAAAACCAGCCGGCAATTGTCTTGCAGAATCATACATAAAATATCCGCCCGGCGCCAGCTCATCATAATCCTTTTTGAGTGTCTGTCCATTTACCGCAACAATAAAATCATATCCTCCCCGGCGCCCCAGATAGCCTTTCTCATTTACCCTCACCTCGTACCAGGTCGGCAGGCCCTGGATATTGGAAGGGAAAATATTTTTGGGACTGACCGGAACCCCGAGACGAAAGATGGATTTGGCAAAAAGATTGTTTGCACTGGCTGAACCCGAGCCGTTCACATTGGCAAACCGGATCACAAAATCATTTACACCTTCAAGTTTCATTTTTTTTGCCCTGCCTTTGCTATCTGGTAAGTATATTTCTGCATATCCCATGCAGATGTGGGACACCGCTCTGCGCAAAGCCCGCAGTGCAGGCAGACATTTTCGTCTTTGACCATGACCCTGCCCGTGGGCAGAAGGCCGGATACGTATAGCGGCTGGGATTTGTTTTTCGCAGGAATGGAAAGGTCTGTGCGCAGGTTTTCCTCTTCATTGTTGGTGACAAAATTGATACAGGTTGTGGGACAGACATCAACACAGGCATCGCATTCTATACATAAGGAGGTGATAAAAACAGTCTGAACATCGCAGTTGATGCACCGCTGCGCCTCTGTCTTGCCGATTTCCCGGTCAAACCCGAGTTCAACCTCCATCAGGCGGTCCTTGATGGATTTCACCTTTGACACCATGGGAACATTCTGCCGCTGCTGCTCTGAGACCTCGTTGTTATATATCCAGTCGTGAAGCCCCATTTTCTGCCCGTCCAGCGTGGTGGCGGGCAGGGGTCTTTTAAAAAGGTCCTCGCCCTTGCAGAACAGATCTATGGAGATGGCGGCCTCATGACCATGGGCCACAGCCGTGATCACATTTTTGGGTCCGAAAGCAGCATCTCCGCCAAAAAAGATCTTTTTGATATTGGATTGAAAGGTGATTTTGTCGACCTGAGGCCGGCCCGAATCATCAAAGATGAGCCCGACCTCTTTTTCGATCCATGGAAAGGCATTCTGCTGGCCCACAGCCAGGAGAACTTCGTCACAGGGAATTAAAACCGGTTTTTGATCGGATTTAGAACCATCCGGAGAGTGCTGAAAGGTCATGCCTGTCAACCGGTTGTTTTCCACCACAAAGGCCAGGGGAGTATGGTGCTCCAGAATCGGGATATCCTCTCGCAACGCATCTTCGATTTCCCATTCAGAGGCCTTCATGTTTTTTTTTGATCCCCGGATGACGACTTTTACATTTTCCCCGCCAAGCCTGCGGGCAGTCCTGCAGCAATCCATGGCAGTATTCCCGCCGCCGATCACCAGGATTGTTTTGTCGGTTTTTTTGACATGCCCGTACTGAACAGATGCAAGCCATTGTATCCCGATATGAATAAAATCTTTCCCCTCTAGTCTGCCGGGTAGGTCAAGGTCTCTTCCCCTTGGGGCGCCGGTACCGATAAAAACGGCGTCATACTCTTTGTTGAGAAATTCCTTCATGCTGGATATATAGGTATTAAAATATGTCTTTACGCCCAGATCAAGAATATAAGTCACCTCTTCATCCAGCACCTTTTTGGGGAGCCTGAAGGAAGGCACCTGGCTGCGGATAAACCCGCCGGCTTCGGCCTGATCATCATAGAGATCAACTGCATACCCCAGGGGCAGAAGATCCCTGGCCACTGTAAGAGAGGCAGGTCCGCCACCGATAAGGGCGATTTTTTTGCCGTTTTTTTTCTTGGGAATTTTTGGCAGGCGGCTGGTGATGTCCCCCTTATTGTCTGCACAAACCCTTTTTAACCGGCATATGGCCACAGCCTTGTCTTCCACCCGGCCTCTCCGGCAGGCAGGCTCACAGGGTCTGTCACACACCCTGCCCAGGATTCCCGGGAAGACATTTGACCCCCAGTTGATCATATAGGCATCATCATATTTTTTTTCCGAGATAAGCCTTATGTATTCCGGGACCTGTGTGTGCGCCGGACAGGCAAACTGGCAATCGATCACTTTGTGAAAATATTCGGGATTATTAATATCAGTCGGCTTCAATACTGTTTCTCCCACTTTTGCATGATTGTGTTAATGATTCGCTTATCATATTTTTAAGCCAATATCATAAGATTGAAAAGGGCTTTTTTTAAAAGCTTCAATTTTAAACCGGATTGCAGCCTGCTCCGTTGATAAAGGTCAACAGCATCCGATGTTTCATTTCTGTTTAGATTTTGCAGCCCAAGATCGAGACATGAATATCATGTTCCAGGCTGCACAAATATTATATCCCCTGACTAAATTTCTTTCAGCACTTTGACGGACATTTTTTCAACAAGAGCTTTTGTCTTTTCCCTGTATTCAATCATATGGGGTGCGGATAAATGAGCCATCAGATCCGCCACGCTGTTCCACTTCTCTATTATTGTGACCGCATCAGGGTTCAATTCCTGAGGGGGAAGGCCTGTCCGGACGTCAACGGTCGGCACATACCCAATACATCCCTTTTCTTCAAGAACCTTTGGAATATTGGATTTAAAAATATCAACAAAATCGGATAATCGTCCTTCTTTAATCTGTATGGATGCAATTACATGGATCATTTCATCATCTCCTCACTTATTTTTTTAAATCCTTGACCTGGGTTTTTAAAATTTCCAATACATTGCTGCCGCTTTTTTTTGCAATCCTGTGGGCGTCCTCCACTACCTTTTCTGCATGGGCGGATACGACCGCCTCATCGGGCAAAGCAGTGCCGGATTTTTCATACTGCCAGACAAGAAGTTTTCTGGCAAAAGCAATTTCCTGTTTCCGGATAAATCCATTTTTTCCAAAAATAGCCATAGATGCCTGCCTATTGATGACATGCCTTGCATGACACAGGCGCCGGGGTCAAACCTTTGGGGTCCCCTTTTTCAGTATTAAAAGCTTTATGGCATTCAATGCAATTGGCGTGAAGGGCCTCATCATGATAGGTTTTTATCTTTTCCGATTTGTCTAGTTTCTCCCCTTTTTTCTTTTTGGTTTCCTTGTGACATTCAATACATCCGGCAATAGGGTCGCCCGGCTTCAGATCCAGGGGTTTCCCCGCATCATCGTGATGACAGTCCCCGCATGATTTTGAATACTCATCCATATGTTTTTGGTGGGTGAACCTGACTATGGGTTTGGTGTGAGAGGCATATCCGGGGTTGTTCATTAAAATGACGCCTTGTGAGGCTGGTGCTGTTTCCGGTTCAGCCTTTTGCTTTGCTTTACTATCCGGTGCAGGCACAGGTTCCGGACGGGAGATTGTTTCGGCGATGGGTTCAGGCGCAGGTTCCGGCTCTTTTGCAGCTGCTTCGACTTCTTTTGTTGCCTGTCGGGAGCTTTCTTGATCAACAGGTTCAGGGTCCCGGATTATCAAATTGACAAGATATGGCCGAAGAATCCACCTGGAATGCGGTTTATGCTTTGGGGGGGTGTCTGCCAAGTTGGCAGGTACTGCGCAATAGGAAAGAACAAGGGTAAGCATAAGAATCGCTGCCAGAATAAGATTTTGACCTTTATGTTCAGGGGTCATTGTATTTCCTTTTGTTTGTTTTTAAATGACTTTACTCTTTTTAACTGTATTTTTTAAAGCATAAAATTAAAAAATTTTAATTGCTAAACCAGTGCCTAAACTTCAAAATCAACTATTCGGGAAGCAACAGGATCTGTATAGGTAATTTTAATTTCATAAGATTTTACATTGATGTAGGCTGTGGCAATATATTTTTTATGGGTCCATTCTAAATTCAAATCCGTGTCCTTGGATTTAAACAATTGAAATTCTCCATTAAATGCAGGATAACTGTTCCGAAATTCCATAAGCCTTAAAAGACGTTGAACCACCGGTTTTTTAATATCCTCCCGAATTTCTTCTATTGTGTAATTGTGGCGGTTGATATTTCTGCCCAGCTTTGTTTTTTCCAGCAGTTCAATATCATTTTCTCCGGCCAAAAGGCCGACATAATATACCTGGGGAACTCCCGGCGAAAAAAACTGTATGGTTCTTGCTGCAATATATGCATCATCATTACACCCCAAAGCAGAATAATAGGTGCAGTTAACCTGATAAATATCCAGATTCTGATAGTCCGGCCCGGAATATGTCTTTTTTACATTGGAGCCTTTTTCATACAGTTTTTCAATGGTCTGATCAATTTCATCCTGATTTAACAACCCAACGACATCCACCACGCCGATTCCGTCGTGGGTATCCAGGGTTGTGATCTGCTTTCTGGGGCATTTTCTCATCCAGGACTTCAGTGTCCGGGTTTTCCCCATGTACAGGGCATGAAGAACCAGCATGGGCAGGGAAAAATCATAGCACCAGTACCCTTTTGCCGCCAGCTTGAACTGATATGAATAATGCTCATGCACTTCCGGGAGGATCTGGGTGTCAAAGGCAGAGGCATAATCGTTGAACCATTCCAGCAGGTCCCAGATCCGGGGTTCCAGAAAAAAACAATTGGTGCCCAGTTCCACGGTGGTATACGCAATGGCATCCAGCCGGATCATTTTGGGACGGTTTCTGGCCAGCCGGATCAGAAAATTACGCATGACTTCACGGGTTTTGGGCGAATTATAATCCAGATCAATCTGTTCATGATCAAAGGTGCACCATATTTTTTCCAGGGTGCCATTGGGTCGTTCCAGGGTCTGGTAGGGCGGCCGGGGTTTCCGGGTGTATACTTTTTCAAGGTCCCCATCCTTTACCCAGCCATTGGGAGCAAGTTTGTCAAAACTTAGGAACATATCTGCATATTCACTGTCAGGCCCTTTTGCAATATAGTCCTGAAAAAAAACTGACTGACGGGAGATGTGATTGGCCATAAAATCAATAATCAGTTCAAAATCCTGGCCGATCTTTTCCACATCCTCCCATGTACCGAACTGAGGGTCCACCTCATCATAGGTCAAAGGTGCAAATCCTCTGTCTGACGAGGACGGATAAAAGGGGAGCAGGTGAACACCGTGAATGGCTTTTAAAAAATATTTGCGGAGTACATAATGCAGCTCCGACAGATTGGCGCCGAAACTGTCGGGATACACTATCAATTGAATTTTATTTTTAATTGTCATCTGGCATAATTCCCTTTGCTTTCTGAATAAATTGATAATGAAGGATACCCTCCATCATGCCGCCGGCATGGTTTTTTTTTGCAAAATAGATATGTTTTGCAGATCTCAGCGTTTCCAGCTCCGGACTGTAATTCCCCACCACAACTCCCAGGGGCTCTCCTTTGAGCATTTCTGTATCATTTCCGGAATCACCGCACACCAGAATATGATTCAAAGGAATTCCCCATTTATAGCTCAGGTACCGGATGGCTTTTCCCTTTGAGGCCCTGTACGGTAGGATATCCAGGTGCTGATCCTGGGAATAGATCAGGGTGTATTTAAATCTGTTTTTGGTCAATACATGGTGAATTCTGGCCAGTTTGTCCTTGCCCGGTGTCATGGTATAACTCAGTTTGTACCTGGTTTGGGCACTTGCTTCCTGGGGACGGATAAAATCAATCTCTTTGAGCCGGGATGCGATCAGATCCGGGTCCCAGTTTTTTGAAATATGGGTTTCCCATCCCTTGTCATGGCCCCGGGAATCACCATAGCTGATCCGGCTGCCCACACCGGAAACAATGATATCCGGTATCCTTACCCCGTGGGTGTTAAGAGTATCCAGGGCAGATTCAAATATTCTTCCCGTGGCCACGCCAAACCCTATCTTCCCCGAGTTTTTTTCAAGCAGATCCATTAAACCGTGGAGTTCTTCCGGGTTTCCCCCCAAAAGGGTGTTGTCAATATCAGTGATCAGCATATAATCAAGCTTTGCCAGGCGCTTGCCAATGCTCTGTTTGGGCTCTATTTCGGTGATAAACGATTTCTCATATTGATGGCAGACTGCCTTTATCTCATCACAATAGGATTTGGCATGACTATCCCAGGAATAAAATTTCCGGGTGTTCAGGATGCCGTTTTTTGAAAATTGATTCCACTTATCCGGATGAACAATGATATCCTTGATGGCAGACGCCATTTTCACCGTGTCGGTGGGGTCCACCAGTGTGCCTGTCCGGCAGTTGTGAACGATATCCCTTGGACCGCCGTCATTGGTGGCAACAATGGGCAGACCGCAGGCCAGTGCTTCCAGCAGGGTCAGGCCAAAAGGTTCCGTCAATGCGGGATTGACAAATACACCCCGTTTTTCCGCGGCAATCCGGTAGAGTTCAGGGACTTCGTGCTCAAAATCATGCTGCTTGGGAATGGCCATTTTCCCGTACAGGTTGTATTTATCCATTAACAGCAGCATCCGGGTAAGGACATCCCGCTCTGTTTCTTCCTTATCGGAAATATCTTTCCGGATACCGGCAAATATGGCAAGGTTGGCCATGGCCTGAAGTTCAGCATCTTCACCATAGGCTTTTACCAGACCCTGGATATTTTTCCGTTTGTCCGGACGACAGAGGCTTAAGATCAGGGGTTTGTCCGGGTGTGTAAAAAACCGGTTCAATTCGGCAATTACCGATGCCTTTGCAAACAGGGCCTCTTCTTCTTCGCTGCTGCTGGAAAAGGTGTTGTGATAATAGGGATAAAACCGCTCAATACCGATACCCGGTGGGATGACCGTATACATCGGCAGGGTCCGGTTCCGGTACATCCCGTACTGACCTTCAATTTCCTGGCGGGTGCTGGTAATGACCCGGTCCGCGGATTTAAGGATCTGTTCTTCTGTTTCAATCCGGTGATCAATTTTCAGTTTCAGATTCATCTCGTTAAGATCATATCCATCCTCAAGCAGCCGTGCTTTTTTGGACCGGCCCAGGGAATGTCCGGTATAGACCAGGGGGACACCGAAAAAACTGCCCAGCTCCATGGCCACATGACCTGCATCCGGGTAGTGGCCGTGAACAATATCCGGAATGTCTTTTTCCTGACGGATAAAAATAATGGTTTTATCCACAAATTCATCCAAATGGGGCCAGAGCAATTCTTTGCGAATATATTTTGTCCCCCCGCACTGGATCCTTACGATACGGAATTTTTCATTCACCTGTTCCATGGGCTGACCATAATCATCAGAATAGGATTTGTCTTTGATCAGCCGTGTGAACAAATCTATTTTCCGGATCTGATCATGGGCAGAAAGGGTCCTGCATAATTCCACCACATATTTGATCTGACCGCCGGTGTCTGCATCATATCCCAGTTCCATGTTTTCGGCCCGGACCAGCCCGTGAATGCTGAACATCTGAATATATAGTCCTTTTTCAGGCGTCATCTGTTTTGTATCCTCCGTCTTACGTCATTATAAATGCTCTCATCTTCCGGCAACGCCCCTTTGATCCCGCAAATATACCCGGCAAATTCACCGGCAAGGCCTATGGCCGTATCAATGGGCAGGTTGTTCAGCCGGCCGGCCGCTGCTACGGCAGCATAGGCATCTCCTGCGCCAACGGTATCCACAATCTTTTTCAGTGAAGGGGAGGGGCAATGATGGGTGTTTTCACGGGTAATCCATTGACTGCCAAGGCTTCCCAGGGTTAAAATAATCAATTCAAGGTCATGGGTTGTCATAAACGGGCCCATGATTTTCCTGTTCAGTGTGTCGCTGATGTTGATATCTGAGATTTCCTGCCACTCCTCCCGGTTTAATTTAAGGATATCCGAGGCTCCGAGGACTGCCTTGATAACCCCGGGGTCATAGAACCCGGGGCGCAGATTAAGATCACAAAAAACCGTTGTCCCTGGATGTTTGCTATCCATTATATTTTGAATCAGGGTGCGCCCCTTTTCGCTGTGCTGGATAAGGCTGCCAAAATAAAGAAGATCGCAGGATTGCCGCAAAAGGCTTGAAAGTCCCCTGTCAAAGTCAAGATGGGCCCAGGCTGTATCCGGTGTAATAGTAAACGTGTGACCTTCATGGGACATGGTCACATTAACCGTGCCGGTGTCATGATCCGGATCCGTCTGAATATCGGTTAAATCAAATTCATGATGTTTTAAAAAATATAAAATTTCCCTGCCGAGCACATCTTTTCCCACCCGGGAAACAAACCGGACCGGGAATCCCAGTTTTTTCAAATGAAAGGCAAAGTTAAACGGTGCCCCGCCTAATTTTTTGGTGTTGCCGAACAGATCAAACAGTATTTCACCTATAACAAGAATCATTTTGACCTTAGTTTTTAGAAAAACAATCCAAAGAAGGATTTTACACGGACAAATCAAAGATTTATTTATTCTACCGAGTATAGACCAATGCCTGGTTTCGAGTCAAGGATGGTATTTTTAAAGCAATTATTGTTTTACTTGTCCGGGTTTGTCCGGTCTTGCAATTTTTCCAGCAATTGTAAATCAAAGGGCTTGCTTTTCTCTCCAAAATATATTGAGCAATGCGGAAACGGTATTTCAATATTGTTTTTATCAAAGGCATATTTAACTCTTCTTAAAAACTCCCGGCCCACTTCCCATTGCTTGATGGGTTTGGTTTTGATCCGGCCTTTAATGACAATGGCAGAATCATCAAACTTGTCTACACCAAAAATATCAAGGTCTTCCAGTATGTTTTTACCGAATTTTTCATCCTTCCGCATTGTTTTACCCACCGCCTGCAGGACTTCTATGACATGATCTGTATCTTCCTTATAGGCGACACCTATATCAAAAACATATGCAGACCATCCGTTCGTTAAATTGCTTAATGTGGTGATTACCCCATTGGGAAAGATGTGTACCACACCCCCTAAGTCCCGAAGCACCGTTGTGCGGAAATTGATTCTTTCCACAAGACCGCCTGTCCCATTGAGAATGGCAACATCACCCACCCGGATCTGGTTTTCCAGGATGATAAAAAAACCGGAAATAATATCCCGCACCAGGTTCTGGGCGCCAAACCCGATGGCAAGACCGACAACCCCGGCACTGGCAACAATAGGTCCAATATCAATTCCGAATTCTCTTATAATGACCAAGCCGAATGTCAGCCATAAAGCAATCAGGCAAGCCTGCTTTATCAGGCGGACAATAGTTTCAACACGTTTTTCAGATTCCGAGGGCGGTTCTCCCTCATCCTCACTTTTTTTAATGAGATGTTTTTCAAGACGCTGAAGAACCTTTTGAATCAACTTCATCGCAATCCAGGCCAAAAGAAGGAGTATAGAGATTCGCAGTCCGGTCTTTATGATGGTATCCCAGGAAAAATTACTCAGGAGGTCTTGAATTAGTTTCATTTAATTACTCCTTTCTAATGGATCTTTTTATTGCCGTTACCATAAGGATTTATCCTTTCCGGTTTGGGATGCCCGCTTTTTGGCTCTTGAAGCCCGCTGCCGTTTTTGCCCCTTGAGTTTAGCCAGCTGCAAAGGAGATATTTCCTGCACAGGCAAAAACAGATCGAGATGGTCTGTCATGCCGATGCAGACCAGTATGGCGGCCAGGTTTTTAAGCTGAACATTGCCTTTTTCAGCGTTCAGAATGGTCCGCCTGTTTAAACCGGTCCTGGATGCCAGGTCAGCCTGGGTTAAATCGGCGCTCAGTCTGGCTTGTTTCAATCTATTGCCCAATTCTTCCGCTATGGCTGCCGGAGACATTTTATCGAATGTCATAATGTTGCCTATTTGTATATTAAGTCTCTTTATTATAATTAAAGTGCAAATTTAACTACATTATAGATAGCTTATATTGGTTTTTGATACAATTGTTTTTTGAACTGCAAAGATTACCGAATTAATTGCCAATCATGAGTTTCAGGATGTCGGACGCGTTGTTTGTCCGCAGTATGGCCTTCCCATGGGGGGAACCCTTCCCGCTCTGCATTGTCCAGAAGGGCATAAACCGGGTCAGCCACACCGTATCGGCTTCAAAATGCCCTTCAGCCTAAGTTCCCCCTTCCTCTGTCCGGCAGATCCGGAGACCGATGCTTTCAGTCATATCGGTCCCTGTCATGCCGCCACCTATGAAGCTATGTCCGACCATACTGCAAATTAGCTGTTATTAATATCACTGAAATGAAACCGTCTGCTGCCTGGGGAATTGAAATATTGGTTTTGTGATTGTTCCACCCGCTCCTTCAATCTTTGTTTGAGTTTCCTCTATATCTTTGCTGTAAAATACAATGAGGGTGCTTCCCTTTTCACAACTCACGGATAAATTAGATTTGAAAAACCCCCCTTCAATGGCGGGTCAGAATGTTTTTTCCACGAGTTTGGCTTTGTATTCGTATTTGGGCAGGGTTCCCGGGGGAACCAGGGTGATGTCTGAGGAAAAGATCAGTTTTTCTCTTAAGAGATCCTGGAGTCTGTCTTTTAGAGCCTCCAGGTTGGCGGCGGAATCGCTGTATTCCACCTTGATTTTCAGGGGCGGTTTGACCGAGGGCAGGGGGGCGTCCACCCGGATGAGGATTTCACCGGTGACAAGGGGGGCAAGGGAGCTCACAACATCGCGGATGGCAGAGGGGTAGACGTTGACGCCGGAGATGATCATCATGTCGTCGGTGCGGCCGATGCACCGGATGCAGAATCCTGTGCGGCCGCATTCGCATCGGGTTTGGGTGACCTCGACATGGTCCCTTGTCCTGAACCGGATCAGGGGCTGGCATTCTCGGTTCAGGGAGGTGTAGACCAGTTCACCGGTGATGCCGGTTTCAATGTCCAGGATCTCTCCTGTGTCCGGGTGGATGATCTCGGCGTGGCAGGTGTCGGCCCCTAAAAAATGCATGCCGTTTTTATATCGGCATTCCCCCCACATCAGGCCCATCATGTCGCCGTTGCCCATGGTCTCCTGCACCACTGCGGCAAATCCTTCTTCCACCTGTTTTCTTAAGTCCGGGATGGACCCGCCGGGTTCGCCGCCCACCATGAACCCTTTGATGCCTAGGGTTTGGGGATCGATGCCTTTTTTGCGGCAATAGTCCATGAGAAAAAAGGGAAAGGAGGCTGTGGACAGGATGAAATTGGCGCCCAGGTTGGCCACGGCAGAGAGCAGGCGGTCAGTGGCACCCACACCCACAGGGACCAGGGTGGCACCCAGGTGTTCAATGGCTTCGCCATAGGAGGCAGCGATGAAAAAGGTGCCGATGGGCAAGGGCACGATGTGGCCGGGTCTCATGCCGCAGGTCCACATGGCCCGGTTGGCGGATTCGCGCCATATCAGGCGGTCGTTGCGGGTCAGCCCGATATAGGTGGGCATGCCCGTGGTCCCGGAAGTGGAATAAACCCGGATCACGTTTTCCATGCTTACGGCTGCGTGGCGGCCCAGGGGTTTCTCTCGGGCCAGGCTGTCCCTGAGCTCCTGCTTTTCGGTAAAGGGCAGGCGTTTGAGATCGTCAATGGTGCGGATGTCGTTGATGTTGATTTGGGCAGCCCTGAATTTGTCCTGATAAAATCTTGAGTGTTGGTCCACATGGGCCAGCTGCTTTTTGAGTGCGGCAGACTGGACCGCATGAAACTCGCCCGGGCCCAGGGTTTCCATTTTTTCGTTCCAGAAGGCTGGATGATCTTTCATGATGAGTCCTCCTTTTTTTTAAGGTTGGGATATGGGAACCGGAGAAAACAAAGGCAAAAGCCGGATGGTTGGTGCAAAAGAGGGTCAAGATGAGATTCTTCAACTATAAGAAATTCAGGGTCAAAGGTCAAATCAAAAAATCGGAGAGACCGGATATAAATGATTGATTCCTATTCAACGCGCCGCAGGCACATGGTCAGGCTCCATACCATATCCCAGCCCTTTATCGTGGCCCTGATGACCGAATTGAAATACGGGAATGCCCAGTTGAATGCAGACGGATATTTCGGCTGGGCCAAACACGGGCCCTGTGATGCCGTGATGTTTTATGCTTTGGCAGGCTCTTGTTCCAGGGCTGTTGGATCTTTATAAGGTATCAGTTATTCTTAAAATCCCTTGTAATTTTAATAAAAAAATTGTTTTATGGGAAAGGTGTTCACTGTATTTCAGGGAGAGGGATCATGTTTTATTTTAAATCCGGTCTCTTCAAACGGCTTTTTCTTTTGCTTCTGATCATTTTCCTATTTCTTCCTCCTGACCTTTGTGCGGACACCTGTTTTTCAAAAGAAGAGACCGTTATCTTATCAAATGCCGCAGGATTTGCCGCCATTACAGGCTGGGGAATTCTGAACTGGGATTATTTCCAGAACGACCCCAAAAAAGCGGGTGAGGGCTGGTTTTCAGAGTGCACCAAAAACGGTGGGGTTGATAAACTGGGACATTTTTATTTTTCCTATGCACTTTCGCATCTTTTTTCGTCACTTTATGAGCACGAGGGGTATTCAAACGATAAAGGGGCTTTCTGGGGGTCTTTATCCGCCTTCGGGTTAACCACATGGATGGAAATCGGAGACTCCTTCAGTGATTACGGCTTTTCCTATGAAGACGCCCTCATGAACCTTGCAGGCAGCCTGACAGGCTATCTTCTTTATACCCGCCCGGATCTGGCCGAAAAGATTGATTTCAGGATTGAATACCTGCCTGATTTTAAAAAAATGGATTTCATAACGGATTATGAAAATCAAAAATTTATCATGGCCTTAAAATTTGACGGGTTTGATTTTGCAAGAAACAGTTTTTTAAAATATTTTGAACTCCACCTGGGATACTATACCCGGGGATATTCGGAGCTCCGGCCCAGGGAAAGAAATGTTTATCTGGGCTTTGGCCTTAACATGTCCCGCATTTTTAATCAGCTTTCAATGCCCAAGGTGTCAAAGGCCGCCCAATATATACAGATTCCCTATACTTACATTGAAACCAGCCGTGATTTAAACCGGTAGGGATGTTATTTGACATTTTTATCGGGGCGTGTATCATAAGTTAAAATCAATAATTTATTTTGGAGAAATTAAGATGAAATCGAAAATAGCGATATTGTTTATGATCTTGTTGATGTGTTTTTTCTTGTCCGGTTTGGGCCTTGCATATACTCCGGAAGGAAAATTAGAGGTTTTTGTGCCTGGCCGTAACGCTAAAATCAGTTTCCAGGGGATTGATGAAAATAAAATTCTGGTTTCTGTACTGGATGCTGAAGATAACGCGATCAAGGATTTGATGACAGAAGATTTTAAAGTGATAAAAGGTGATATAAAGGCAAATGTATTAAAAGCCGAAGTCCTTAAAACCAGAAAGGATGTCGGCATAAATTATGTTCTGATGGTGGACAATTCTTATTCAATGTATGAGCGCAAAGCAGTAGAGCCTCTTTTGTCTGCGCTGGACGAGTTTTTAAAAATTGTCCGGCCCATTGATGAGGTCCAGGTTTTGGTGTTTGACGGCAAAAAAAATTTTCCGGTCGATGGCCATGATTTGCGGTTAAGCACCTTTAAATCAAACAACATCACAGAGCTGCAAAATTTTTTTCAGAAAAGCTTTAAACAAGGACTGAGCGGAGAGACTTTTTTATATGAAGGAATCCTTGGCGGCTTGCACCTGATTTCAAAACTGCCTGAAAAAAATAATAAATTTTTAGTGGTTTTTACAGATGGTGAAGACTTGAACAGCAAAATAAAAAAAGAAATAATAGGTCCTAAAGCAAAAGGATTAAAGAATTTTAATGCTTTTGCCATTGATTTTATGCCGTCTGAAAAAAAGGATGAATTTTTAGAAGCATTTTCCGAGGCAAATGGCGGAAAATCCTGGAAAGCAACTTCAGCCGCTAATTTGCTGCCCATTTTCAAAAATATTTCCACTACCTTGCTGTATCAGTATGTGGTTGAATATAATTTTATTAATCCGCCACAGGGGTCACTTATTGTCAATCCATCTGAAATAACCATTGAACAGCTTACAATAATTGACAGTTCCCCCTTGCTCAACTATGTTTTTTTTGACACAGGGCAGAGCCAGATTCCGGAACATTACAATTTAATAAAAACCCAGGCCGAAACAGCGGATTTTGATGAAACGATGCTGCGAAATACCATCACAAAGTATTATCATGTGTTGAATATTATCGGTAAACGGCTTTCCGAATATACACAAGCAAATATTGAACTTGTGGGATGTATCAGTGACAGGGGTGAAGAAAAGAACAATATCACGCTTTCTCGGGCGCGTGCGGAAAGTGTTCGGGCATATCTTCAGTATATATGGAATATAGACCCCGGCAGGATAACCGTCAATGCCCGCAGATTGCCTGAATTACCAAGCACAAGCAGTGTTGAAGAAGGCAGGGTTGAAAATCAACGGGTAGAGATTCGTTCTGATTCTCCGGAGATCCTTGATTCCATAAAAAGCACATATGCGTTTGAAATTGCCGATTCCAATGAAATAACTATTCAGCCTGCCATTACGGCGGGGTATGATCTAAAGGAGTGGAATATTGAAATCAAGGGTGATGGAGAACTTTTAAAATCCGTGGAAGGCCAGGGAAATGATATTCCCTATTTTTCTTTCAGCCTTGTTGAATACGGGCTCAGCAGGATCGGCGCCTTTGAAACCCTTTCCATAGGTGCAACCCTGACCGATATTACGGGTCAGACCTATACAACAGATCCTGCAAAAACTTTCATCAAATACAATAAAAGAGTGGAAAACAAAGCTCAGAAGCTTGAATACAAGGTGCAGGAAAAGTACGCGCTCATTCTGTTTGATTATGACAGCTCAACCATAAAGGAAAGAAATAAAACAGTTATTGACCGCGTTGTTAAAAGGATCAAAGAACTGCCGGATGCAACAGTGACCATTGTGGGACAGACAGATATCATTGGTACGGAAGATTACAATGTCGCCCTTTCTCAGCGGAGAGCACAATCGGTATTTCAAAATGTGATGGACACTGACATTTCGTCCCCGGAGAGGATAACGTTCAAAGGCAATGGCCCGTATGACCCGCCATATGATAATGCAACACCTGAAGGAAGGTCATTTAACCGGACGGTAACCATTACCATAGAATATGAACAAACAGAGTGATCTGCAGAAGAACCAGGCCTTTGAAGAACTTAACTGTTTTTCAAAGGCCTGTCAGTTTTCGGCTCACCCGGTTAAAGGTTTGAATGCTTTTTTTCCGGCACCGCAGAGTGGACATTTCCAATCATCCGGAAGGTCTTCAAAATTTATATCCTTGGGAATTTTTCCCTTCCTGTCCCCTTTGGCAGGATTGTAAATATAACCACAATTTGTTGCTTGGCATTGCCACATTTTTTCAGTGTCAAGCATTATATAGCTCCTTTATTTTCCTTTTTCATGCCATATCCGTTGTCTGTTGCCCCGGCAATAAGTTCGTGTCCATTACTCATCTGACAAAGCTGTTCAACCGGAACGCCTTCGGCCCTGCCGATATGCTCTCCTGAACCGGGATTTTTATTCTTTTTCTTTGGCCTGTTCCTGGTAAAGATGGATGTCCTGCTGCGGAAAGGGGATACTGATTCCCTCTGCATCAAATGTAAGCTTAATTTTTTCGGTTAAATCAAAATAGACATTCCAGTATTCAGAAGTCTTCACCCAGGGTCTGACGACAAATTTTACACAGCTGTCGGAAAGCTCGGACACAGCAATGGCTGGCGCCGGTGTTTCCAGAACCCTTACTTCTTCCCGGATAATCCGGTGAAGGACTTCTTTGACTTTTTTGATATCGTCGTCATAGCTGACACCGATGACAAGGTCCACCCTGCGGGTATCATTGGCCGTTACATTGGTAATCACATTGCCGGTAATATTGGAATTGGGAATAATCACCCTCTGGTTGTCCGGGGTGTTGAATATGGTGTTAAACAGCGCAATGCTGACCACATTTCCGGATACCCCGCCTGCGCTGACATAATCTCCAACCTTGAAGGGCCGAAAAAGGATCAGCATCACCCCTGATGCAAAATTGGATAAAGAATCTTTCAGCGCAAGACCGATGGCAAGACCGGCTGCACCGACAACGGTCAGAAAGGATGTGGTATTAATCCCCAGCTGGCCTGCTGCCGCAATAATAACGATAATGATCAGGGTGTAATAAACAATGTTTTCAAAAAAATAAATCAGGGTGACATCCACTCCTTTTTTTTCAAGGAGCCTGGCGATCAGCTTTGAAATTTTGCCTGTCAGCCATTTCCCGATAAAAAGAATAAGGGCAGCAGCAAATAGTTTTACTGAGTAAGTGGTAGCCCAGTATGTAATGGATTCAATATATTTTTCAATATTCATGATGCTCAAACTTACCTTTTATCTGTTTATTAAACTACTTCTATAAATTTCTTGCCTGGAACATTGCAGACCGGACAAATGTCCGGCACTTCATTTTCAACGGTGTTGCCGCAGACAGTACAAACATAGACAGATGCCGCGGGCAGGTCTTTATCACCTTTCACTGCTTCCAGCGCCTTGGAGTATAAGCTGTAATGAATTTCTTCAACTGCCAGGGCATTTTTTATTGAGGATTCCGCCGGTTTATTCCCTTCTGCCCGGGCCTCTGCCAGAAATGCCGGATACATTTCCTTGAACTCATGACCTTCGCCCGCAATGGCCTCTTCAATGTTTTTAGCAGTGGTTTTAATTCCCCCCATTACCCGCAGATGGGCGTGGGCATGTACTGTTTCGGCTTCTGCAGCAGCTCGAAAGAGTTTTGCAACCTGGGGAAACCCGTCTTCAAGGGCTTTTTTTGCAAATGCCAGGTATTTTCTGTTTGCCTGGCTCTCACCGGCAAATGCGTTCTGTAAATTTTCCATTGTCGTCATAATCATTTCTCCTTTTTTTTAAAATTTACAACACCTTCATCAATGAAATTTCTGACTCAGGGCTTTGGCATAGTGATGGCAGGCTCTCAACCCCTCATCTGTTTTCATTAATGATTCGGTCAGATTTAAGGGGTATAGATCGACCATATCCATTTTTGATACCTGATAAAAGTTTATTCCAAATTCCCCATGGCTAACATCTGGAGACTGCACAAACAGTACCAAGACATTTAAGTATTGCAAATTTTCTTAAATGGAGCGGTTCATGAGCTATCTATTAAGCGTTTTGGCTAAATTCTGTTTAAACAGACCTTTCAATAAAGAGACACGGACAAGGTTAAAAAACTGTATCGGCAATACACACATGTCTCAGATAAATTGTTTCAATGAAACAGCCTGCAGTTCTTTGATGGGTTGAAAACATTCGAATTTCAGTAAGTTATTTTATCATCCCGGTCAGTTTAATGACGTGGTTTTTTTCTTCCCCAATGATTTGTTTCAGGCCTTTTAAAACCTCTTTCTCGTCAATGAACAATTCAATAAGTTCGTAGAATTGGATGGTATCCTTTTCAAATTCAATAAAGGCTTTTAAAAGCTCAGGAGTGGTGGTGATCCTGTCAAATTTCACATCATCCAGGGAAAGGGTTTTCCCTCCCATCATATCCTGAAGCACCCCTGGGATCATTTCTTTCAGAGTTTTTTCTTCCGGTTTAAGGGAAAGCCGGGCTTTCTGGTCTAAAAACCAGCGGCCATGGTTGGCTTCTTCATCGGCCATCCAGTTGAGAAGGTCTGTCAGTTTTTTCTGTTGGATTTTCTTAATGGCATTTTTGTAAACCGTTTCCCCATTTTTTTCCATTTTTACGGCAACTTCCAAAAGGTCATCCATTGTGAACATGGGTATGTTTCCTCCTTTCTTTTTCCGTCCAGTCAATCCGGCTCATGAGCCCCCTGATGATCTTCACTTCCCTTGATGTGAGCCCGGCAATGCCAAAGATCCGCCGAAAGGTCCTGAGCAAATGCTCGGGGTTTTGTTTGTCCAGAAAATCAATAGAAAGAAGGGTTTGGCGCATGTGGGCCACCATATGTTCTATTTCATCGCCCTGGGCAAGTTTTTTTGCGGGCAGACCGGCAGACTTTTTGACTTTGGCAAAAGCACCGGCAATTTCATAGAGAAGTATGGCCAGGGCATGGCTCAGGTTCATGGACGGAAATCCATCATGGGTGGGGATGGTGATAAAATGCCGGCAAAGTTCCAGATCCTTTGTTTCAAGGCCGTTGTCTTCAGGCCCCAGTACCAGTGCACAGGAAGTATCCAAATGGATTTGGCTTAATTTTTCAGCTGCATCGGCCGGGGTAAAAAAGTTTTCCCGGTATTTGCCAAACCTGCGGGTGGTGCCGAAGGCCGCCTGGATATCGGCCAGGGCTGTTTTAAGATCATCAAAGACCTGGGCGGTTTCAAGAATGGGAAAGGCGGTCAGGGCCATTTTTTTAGCAGGAAGGGACAGGTATTCCGGATTGGGTTCCACAAGCCTTAACCGGCTGAACCCGAAATTCATCATGACCCGGCAGACAGCCCCGATATTGATGGGGCCCTGGGGTCGTACAAGAACGATGGATAGATTGTCCGGGTTCATTTTTCCTTTGGTTCTTTTTCTTTAGTGTCAAGGATGAGTGTGACCGGCCCCTGGTTGATGAGGGAGACATCCATCATGGCTTGGAACACGCCTGATTTTGTCTCAACCCCAAGGTCCTTTGCCCGGCGGATAAAATATTCATAAAGGCTGTTGGCCTTTTCAGGGGCGGCCGCCTTGATATAGGAAGGCCGCCTGCCTTTTCTGCAATCACCGAGGAGGGTGAACTGGGAAACCACCAGGAGGTCTCCTTTGACATCCATCAGGGAGACATTCAGTTTACCCTTTTCATCTTCAAATATGCGCAGATTGATGATTTTTTTCACCAGGAACTCCGCATCCTTTTCCGTGTCGTCTTCGGAAACCCCGAGGAGGACCATGAGTCCGAGACCGATTCGGGAAACAATCTGATCCGCCACAGCTACATGGGAATTTTTAACCCGCTGAACCACTGCTTTCATGAATGTCTTTTTCCTTTTCCATATCAAATGACCAGAATGGGATCCGGCCATTTTGTACTGAATCCTTCTTCTTTCAGCATGTGGACGGCCTTTTCCACATGGCCCCCGACCTCACCCACGCCATGGGAATCATCGCCCGGAACCAGAGGGATTCCCATTTCTTTTGCCGTTTCCCGGATGGAGGCCGTGATATAGGGTTCTTTTTCACCTCTTTTAAGGGGCCGGAGGTTGAAATCCAGGACAAGATTCAGGGATTTGATGAGCTTTAGGTTCCGGATGATTTTTTCCCGGATGTTGGGGGTTAAAAGTGTTTTTTCGTACTCCGGGTCAAAGATCCGGACAAGATCGAAATGTCCCACAACAAAGGGCTTGATGGCGAGGATCATATCCTGCTGAAGATCAAAATAGGTTTCATACAGGGTTTCATGGGAGCCGCACAAGGACACGGCCTGTTCATAATTTTCACGGCAGTAGTCAAAACAGATATCGTTGACATGGTGGACTGATCCAACCATATAATCGGGCTTGAACCTTGAGATGAGATTTTTAACATGATCTGTATATCCGGCATAGGTTTCCGTTTCCATACCGGCAAATATTCGAATCCCTGGGGCGTATTTTTTTTGAAGCGCCCGAAGGGTCTGAAAATAGGTTTCAAACCTTTTGTTTAAATCACCCACGGTCAGTCCCAGGTTTTTTTCATCCGGGTAAAGAAAATCTTGATGGGCCGGGGGAATATGTTCTGTAATGCCGACCTTTGAAAAGCCAAGATCGATATATCTTAGAATAATATCTTCCAGATGATCTTTGGCATGGCTGCAGAACTCTCCGCTGTGGCCGCCGTGCAGGGAAATGAGCGATTTGTCTTTCATGAACGGCAACCTAACATCAAAAAGGGGAGAAAATCAAGTGGGTTTGAGGTTGGTGGGGTTCAGTCCCGGATCAAAGGGATGGGACCGGGCAAAATCAGGCTGATAAGCATCTTGACTGTCCAGCTCCTGGACCCAGCCATTTTCCATCCCCAGAAAATCCATTTCATCCAGAACTTCATCGTATTCTGCTTTGGTCACTCCCCGGTTCAGTCCCGCCATGCGGGCAACGCGAGGGGTGGGATAATACTGGGCCATGAGGGAAATGGTGATGTCCGGGGATATTTCTTTGGCCAGAAAGCGCAGGACCCTTTTGCTGTTTTCCACCTGCTCCGGAAGGACCAGATGGCGAACGATCACGCCCTCCTGGATCTCTTCCCTGGAATTCAGTTTGAGGGCAAGACCTTTTTGGCGTACCATTTCCCGGATAGCGGCCGCGGCCACCCTGGGATACAGCGGGGCTTGGGAAAGACGATCGGCAAGGTCTGAATCCATATATTTCATATCCGGAAGATAAACCCGGATCAGGGATGAAAGCCCCTTAAGGCTCTCCACCCGGTCATAGGCATGGGTGTTGTAAACCGTGACAGGGGACCGTCCTTTTTCCAGCAAAGCCTGGATGATGCTCTGAACCTGGGGGATCACATGGGAGGGGCTCACAAACCCCAGGGCAGGGGCACCCTGGTCCAGCACGGTTTCAATCTTCCGGATCACCTGTTCAAGGGTCAGGATATATTCGATGTCCTGTTTTTCATTTCTGCTGATCTGATGATTCTGGCAATAGCAGCACTGGAGATTGCAATGGGTGAAGAAAACATTGCAGATGCCGTTTTGGCCGCTGATGACAGGTTCTTCCCCCTTATGAAGACAGATGGCCCCGATCTGATATCCGGCCCCGGTGCGGCAATATCCCAGGTTCCCTGAGAGGCGGTCCTTCCGGCATTCTCTGGGGCAGCAGACGCAGGAGCCAAGGGCTTCAAAATCAGGGAAAAAATTTATCCGGCCATGGGTATGGATCGAATTCATGGGGTCATAACCTTTGAATCAGATATAAAAAGGTTGGAAATCGGCTCAAGGCCTTGAGTTTATAAAAATCATAGAGAATTTCACGGGAAGGGCTGGAGAATTTCAAGGGGGGAGAGATAAATACATCCCTTGGGCCTTGTCCTTTGGGAGCTATGCCGGATGAGGGAAAGCAGGGTTTCATAATGGGTTGCAGGCAAAGATTCATCCATGACAAAATTGCAGGTGATTTCCACATTGGTAAAGGTATTGTTTATATTCTGAGCCTTTTCAAATGCCGTTTTCACTTTTCCCGGGGTGATGGGTTTTCCCAGGAGGTCAAGGGTGTCCTTATCACAGGATTCAAGTCCGATATTGATAAAGGTATGAAACGAAAATTGCCCCAGCGTCTCAAACAGCATTGGTTCGGCATTTAAAAAAGAATCAACGCTTCCGAACATGAACAAAAACCCTTCTTTCATATAGGATGAATGAAATCCAAAAACGTCAAAGGCTTTGCGGGCCGTCTCAATGATGAGTTCAGCAGGTGCATTCAATGCATCATGCTCCCCTAGGAAAAGAGCATTGAAATTAATGATGTCTTTTCCATATAGTTTTTTCTGCGCCGTCATCTGGTGATCGATATCCGTCTTTTGCCGGACTGAAAAGGGTTTATTATTCTTGACCTTGCAAAAGACGCATTTATAAAGACACCCGTCCGCAATGGTCAGCGGGATAAAATTATAGTCCGCATGCCGGGCATCGGGCGGCATGACTGCTACTCGTGACCCGATGATATCGAATAGTGTTTGCGCTTTTTGTTGCAGAGCTTCCGGCGTCTTTTGCCGGACGCCCCGGAGCCACTCGGAAAATTCATCCGGCAGCCCTTTGTCCGGCAGATCGGATAGAATATCCTGCCAGCGGGTGACAATATCGTGGATTTCCTTTTCTTCAAAGGGCTTTCCCCCCAGTAGGGAATTGGTCGGATACATCAGGTTGGGAAGATAGTATTCTCCGATGGCTTCGAGGACTCCGGCATAACCGCCGCTGGAATAATACACCCAGTCATTTCCCATGGTCCGCTTGAGCCATTCGGAAGGATGAAACCAGGCTTTTGTCTTTGACCTGGCGTGCCGGATTTCATGGTTGAGGTTGAATTCAAATATATGATCACGGGTTTCAAGCCTTGAAAAAAGACCGTATTTTACAGGAAAGCTCACCTTTGTATAACGATCGTTTCCCCGGCAATCCAGTTCAATTGATAAGCTCCGGGTTCTGAAATGATTTGGCAAAGGATTTTTTATGGTCAATGGATCAATGCATATCATGATATTAATGCTCTGTGTTTACATTTGAAATTACAACTTGGCAATTATTTTTTTAAAAGGTTTTTTAATTTTGGATTGTATAGGGTAAAAGGAAATGGACTTTTTCCTGTTTAAAATAGTGGAGCTGAATAATGTTTTTATGCATTCTTTTCTGAAGGTGCTGCCGGATGATCTTGCTGCCCGGCAAGGGTTCCCGGTTTCCAGTTTTTCTGCCGGCATAGAAAGCGAAAAAGCCAAAAAAAAAGCTGGCCTATCTTGGGTTTTCCGTGATGACGGCCAATTCAAAAAAACAGGCCACAGCAACACCTTTGATGAAAAGGCCGCAAAATATAAGAAGGATTTCAAAGCTGCCTGATTACATAGATTTGCCCTTAGCTTGCCTTGATATGGATCTTTGGCCGTGTTATTAAAAAGCATGAAAATCCTTTTTCTTGAACCTTTTTTCGGCGGTTCCCATAAAGATTTTGCCCTGGGCTTTCAGGCCCATTCCAGCCATGACATCACCCTTGAGACACTTCCGGCCAGGTTTTGGAAATGGCGGATGCGGGGGGCGGCCCTTTATTTTGTGAATAAGATCAAAGATTTTTCTTGCTATGATGCGGTCATGGCCACAGATATGATGGATCTCACAGACCTCAAGGCCCTTGCCGGGAAAGATCTGCCGCCTGTGCTTTTGTATTTTCATGAAAATCAGTTGTCCTATCCGCTTGCCCCCGATGAAAAACGAGATTTTCACCTGGGATTCACCAATATAGTGTCTGCCTATGCTGCGGACAAGACGGTGTTTAATTCCAGGTTTCACAGGGATGAATTTATGGAATCGGCCAGGCAATTGATCAAACTCATGCCTGATGCAAGGCCTGGATTCATGATGGATAAGATCATGGAAAAGTCTTCTGTAATTTATCCGGGGTGCCGGTTTGATGCCGGTCCCATGGTTTCGGATGAGAGAAACAGAACCCGCCCCCTGATCATATGGAACCATAGGTGGGAACATGATAAAAACCCGGAATTCTTTTTTAAGGCTCTTTTCAGGCTGAAGGAAAATCAGATTCCTTTTTCCCTGGCTCTCCTGGGTGAAAATTTTGAGGCTTTCCCGGATGTGTTCAACCAGGCAAAAGATATTTTAAAGGATCAGATCCTTGTCTTTGGGTATGTGGAATCAAGAGAGGATTATATCTCGTGGCTGAAACAAGGAGCTGTTGTTGTAAGTACCGCGCTCCAGGAAAATTTTGGTATTTCCATTGTGGAGGCAGTCCGCCATGGTTGTATCCCGCTTTTGCCCAAAAGGCTTTCCTATCCTGAAATCATTCCCGAAGACCTTCACTCCGGGATTTTATATGAGACTGAAGAAGATTTTTTAAAAAAGCTTTCAGGCATGCTGACCCGGTATCTGAATTATTTGCCTCTGCAAAACCGGCTATCGTCTGAAATGGGAAAATACTCCTGGCAAATCCTAATAAAACACTATGAAAAAGCCATGGAAGAGATAAGGGGTTGAAAAAGCAGAAAAAATACTCTTGACTATTGGGGTTTTTGCCTTTACATTGAAATTTTTTTCAGAGGCTGACAGCTATATTTTAGATATGTTAAAGCTAAAAAATAATTCTTTTTTGGAAGAGAATGAATCACAAAAGAATCATTAACAGGGTTGGATTTTTATTTTTTTATAGATATTTGGATTAAATCATATGCAGCTTTCACAACAACAAATCGATTATTGCATGGAATGCGGGGTCTGTACCGGAAGTTGCCCTGTGGCCATGACGCTGGAAGATTTTTCACCGCGCCGGATGATCAAACGCTTTTTGAGCGAGCCTGAAAGCGATATCCTGAAAAGCAAGGATATCTGGGCCTGCCTTTCCTGTTCCAGATGTTCGGACAGGTGCCCGGTGGAAATAGACTTTCCCGCATTCATCCGGTCCTACAGAGGAAAGGCAAGACAGGAAGAAAATCTGCCAAACTTAAGCCACCACGGCATGTTTCATACCATTACGAGCATCCAGACCAAAGGTGTTAAACAGAATCGGATTGAGTGGGCCAAAAAGGCGGGGAAAATTGCTGAAAAAGGGGAATATTTTTATTTTACCGGCTGTATTACCTATTATGACGTGGCCTTTCAGTATCTCAATCTGAACATGATTGAGTCGGCGGAAAATAACCTTCGCCTGCTCAATAAGATGGGTATTGAGCCGGTGGTCAGCAATGATGAATGCTGTTGCGGTCATGATGCCTTCTGGTGCGGGGATGATGAGACCTTTTTAACCCTTGCCAAAAAAAATATCGGGATCATTGCTGCCTCAGGGGCAAAAACGGTCATTTTCGGCTGTCCCGAAGGCTATTCCATGTTCCGGGAAGCCTATGCCAAAGAGCTGGGACCCTTACCCTTTGAAATCATTCACATCACGGAATTTCTGGCAAAAGAGCTTCCCAAGGCTGAGGTGTCTTTCAAGACCGGAAGCAAGGCTACCGTTACCTTTCAGGACCCCTGCCGTCTGGGAAGACGGTCCGGGATTTATGAAGCACCGCGTGAACTCATCGCCTTTGTTCCCGGAACTCAGCTGGCTGAAATGGAACACAACCGGGAGAATGCCGTCTGCTGCGGCACAACCGCCTGGATGGAGTGCTCAACCGTATCCAAGGTCATGCAGAAAGAAAGGCTTAAAGAAGCAGAGGCTGTCGGCGCCACTGCCATTATCACGGCATGCCCAAAATGCCGGATTCATCTGACCTGTGCACAGAAAAACACGGATCACCATATGGAAATCATAGACCTTGTATCCTATCTTTCCGCCCACATGGAATAAGAGGGCGAAATTAAGATAAGGATATATAAGGATTATATAAGACACTGGAGTTAATCAATGGCAAATAATAGCAAGATTCATGGCTCGGTCATGGTTGTAGGTTCCGGCATTGCCGGAATGCAGTCAGCCCTTGACCTGGCCAATTCAGGTTATTTTGTTCATCTGGTCGAAAAAACCCCGTCCATCGGCGGTGTCATGGCCCAGCTGGACAAAACTTTTCCCACCAATGACTGTGCCATGTGAGTCATCTCACCCAAACTGGTCGAGGTCGGCCGGCACCTGAATATACAACTTCACACCCTTTCCACGGTTGAAAAGATCGAGGGAGAGGCGGGTGATTTTACCATAACAGTAAAAAAATCCCCCCGGTATGTGGATATGGACAAATGTATTGCCTGCGGGGAATGTACAAAAAAATGTCCAGGAAAAACACGGGATGAATATAATGAGGGCCTGGATAAGCGAAAGGCAATTTATGTGGCCTATCCCCAGGCCGTCCCTTTGAAATATGCTATTGATCCGTCGGTCTGTCTCAAGCTTTTGAAGGACAAATGCGGTACCTGCGCCAAGGTCTGCCCCACCGGGGCCATCAATTTTGAGGACAAGGAACAAATCCTGATCCTGAATGTGGGCTCCGTTATCATGGCTGCCGGGTTCAAGCCCTTTGACCCCTCAAATCTGGACAACCTCCAGTATGCCAAATTTCCCAATGTGGTTACGTCCATCGAATTTGAAAGAATTTTATCTGCCGGAGGTCCTTCTCAAGGCCACATTGAATGTTTTCCGGACAAGTCTGAGCCTAAAAAAATTGCCTGGCTCCAGTGCGTGGGATCACGGGATCAGAACAAATGCGGTAATAAATACTGCTCTTCGGTCTGCTGCATGTATGCGGTCAAAGAAGCCATGATGGCAAAAGACCATATTACAGGTGAGTTTGAAGCTTCCATCTTCCTAATGGATATGAGGACCTATGGCAAGGATTTTGAAAAATATTATGAACGTGCCAAGACCCAGGGGGTCAGATTTGTCAGATCCAGGATTCATACCATTACCCAGGATGAAAATCACAAGCTGATTGCCACCTATGTCACTGAAGAAGGGAAGAATATCACAGAAGTTTTTGACATGGTGGTGCTGTCCGTGGGTATGGAAACCCCTGCCGGTCTTGCCGCCGTTGTCCGGGATATGGGGATTGAACTCAATGCCAATAATTTTGTGGTGACGAGCAGTTTTTCTCCGGTGGAAACAAACCGCAAGGGATTTTATGTGTGCGGTGCCCTGCAGGAACCCAAGGACATTCCCATGGCGGTCATGGAAGCAAGTGCGGCTGCCTGTGATGCCGGAACCAGTCTTTCACCGTCAAGGGGAACCCTGACAAAGACACGGACCTATCCCAATGAAACTGATATCAGGGGCCAGGACCCGAGAGTGGGTGTGTTTGTCTGCAACTGCGGCACCAATATCGGCGGGATCGTCAATGTACCTGATGTGGCGGCCTATGCCAGGACCCTGCCCAATGTGGCCTATGTCCAGGAAAATATGTTTACCTGTTCCCAGGACACCCAGGATAAAATGAAACAGGTGATTGAGGAAAACAAACTCAACCGCATTGTGGTGGCCGCCTGTACCCCGAGAACCCATGAGCCACTGTTCCAGGAAACCTTAAGAGATGCAGGACTGAATAAATACCTCATTGAAATGGCGAATATCCGGAACCAGTGTTCCTGGGTGCATTCAAAGGAACCTGAACTGGCCACTGCCAAATCCAAAGACCTTGTCCGGATTGCCGTGGCAAAGGCATCGCTCATGCGGGCCCTGCCCCAGCCCACGGTGGGGATTGTTCAGAAAGGCCTGATTATCGGCGGCGGTATGGCCGGCATGACGGCAGCCCTGGGTCTTGCCCGACAGGGCTTTTTTACAACCCTGGTGGAAAAAGAGGCTGTGCTGGGAGGGAATGCTCTCCATCTGAATTATACCTGGAAGGGAGAACCCATAGGAAAGAATGTGGCAGCCCTGGTTGCTGAAGTAAACGAGAATCCCCTGATCCAAGTCTTTACCAATGCAGCAGTTAAGGACACTTCCGGGTTTATCGGAAATTTCAAGACCACTCTGTCCGTGGGCGGCAAAGACCAGGGCATTGACCATGGTGCCGTGATTATTGCCACAGGTGCAAAGGAAAGAAAACCCGACGAATATTTATACGGTGAGGATGAAAGGGTGATGACCCATCTTGAACTGGACCGGAAAATGGCCAAAGAGACTTCATTTGTAAATGCCATGAATACAGCTGTGTTTATCCAGTGCGTTGGGTCAAGGGAAGCCGAACGCCCCTATTGCTCAAAGGTCTGCTGCACCCATTCCGTGAAATCCGCCCTGAAATTCAAGGAAGGCAACCCGGACATGGATGTATACGTCCTTTACCGGGATATCCGGACCTATGGCCAGCGGGAAGAACTTTATAAGGAAGCCCGCGATAAAGGGGTGATCTTTGTCCGGTATGATCTTGACCAGAAACCCCGGGTTCAAAAGCAGGGCGAATCAATTTTTGTGACGGTAAAGGATCATGTACTGGGTATGAACCTTGAGATCGAAACCGATCTTCTTGTCCTGGCCTCAGCCATTGTGCCCGAAGGCAATGCCGCCCTGGCCCAGATGTTCAAGCTGTCTTTAAACGATGACCAGTTCTTTATGGAAGCCCACGCCAAGCTGAGGCCGGTTGATTTTGCCACAGACGGTATTTTCCTGGCAGGTATGGCCCATTATCCCAAGCCCGTCGAAGAAAGCATTTCCCAGGCAAAAGCGGCTGCGTCACGGGCAACCGTAGTTTTATCCAAAGAAACCGTAACCGTGGACGGCGTTGTATCTCAAGTGAACGAGGCGTTGTGCCGCGGCTGCGGTGCCTGTGAAGAAACCTGTGCCTTCGGGGCCATTACCATCAATATCCGGGAAGACGGTGTCAAGATTGCCGGCGTCCAGCAGGCCCTGTGCAAAGGCTGTGCCGCATGCTCCGTTGCCTGCCCGACCGGTGCGGCCGGTGTTTTCCATTATAACAATGAGGTGCTGACCATGATCGAAACAGCACTTGAATCATAGAAAGGATTTGGACATGTCCACAGATTTTAACCCACAGATCCTGACATTTGCCTGCAACTGGTGCTCCTATGCAGCCGCAGACCTGGCAGGCGTGAGCCGGTTTCAGTATCCGCCCAATATGAGGATCATCCGGGTCATGTGTTCCGGCGGGATTAACCCCAATTATATACTCAAAGCCTTTGAAAAAGGGGCCGACGGCGTCCTGGTATCGGGCTGACATATCGGTGACTGCCATTACCTGGATGGTAATGTTAAAGCTGAAAAGATGTTTAAGATGACCAGTGAATTTTTAAGTCTTCTGGGGATTGACCAGAAAAGGGTCAGGATTGAATGGATCTCTTCAGCAGAAGGAACCAAATTTGCCAAAACGGCAAATGAATTTACCGAAACCATAAAAGCCCTGGGGCCTGCCAATATCAAAAAGGTGGCCTGATGGCGGATAATATGAAAGACACAAGAGGAGAAAAAACAGTGACAAAGGATATACTTGTCCTTGGCGGCGGAATCGCCGGGATTCAGTCCTCTCTGGATCTGGCGGAAATGGGGTTTAAGGTCCATCTGGTGGAGCGTCTTCCTTCCATAGGAGGGAAAATGGCTCAGCTGGACAAAACCTTTCCCACCAATGACTGCGCCATCTGAATACTTTCGCCCAAGATGCTGGATGTCGGTCGACATCCCAATATAAAGCTTCTGGCCTACAGCGAGCTGGAAAAAATAACCGGTGAAGCCGGGAATTTTATTGCCACGGTCAGAAAAAAAGCAAGATATGTGGAAGAGGACAAATGTACAGGATGCGGTGCGTGCCGGGAAGTCTGCCCCACCGATGTAGTGGATCTATACAATGAGGGGCATGCCATGCGCAAAGCCGTCTATTCCTGGTTTGCCCAGGGGATTCCGTCCACCCACACCATTGATGCGGATCACTGCCGGGTTTTGACCGGGAAAAAATGCGGGGTCTGCCAGAAAAAATGCCAGGCAAATGCCATCAATTTTGAGCAGAAGGATACGGTTCTGGAACTGCCTGTGGGTGCTGTGATTGTGGCCACAGGCTATGATGTCTTTGATCCTGCAAGGATTCCCGAATACCGCTATAAAGAGATCGACAATGTGGTGACGGCCATGGAATTTGAACGGTTCCTGTCTGCCTCCGGCCCTACGGAAGGCCATGTGTACCGTCCCAGTGACAGAAAGGTAAAGGCTGAAATTGCCGAACTGGAAAACAAGGTTCGAAAATCCCTGAAAGGTCTTGAAAAATATGAAAAAGACCATGGGATGAAAAGCGCCGAGTTTTATGCAGCGCAAAAGGCCGGAACCCTTACCGTCACCGAAGCCCTTGAAAAAGACCAGGCAAAATGGGTTGAAAGATATGAGGGCCATCTCGAAAGTGAGACTCCTCTTTTAGCCATGAAGGAAAAGGCCAAGGGGTTTAAAAGCGCAAAAAAACTGGCCTTTATCCAGTGCGTGGGATCACGGGATTTAAGATTCTATCCTTTTTGCTCCGGCTATTGCTGCATGCATGCCATAAAAGAAGCCATTATTGCCCATGAACATGACAATGATACCCATTCCGTGATCTTTGGAATGGACATCAGGGCTGTGGGAAAAGGCTTTGAAGAGTATAAGGTCCGTGGAGGAAACAATTCCAATATTCTATACAGGCGCTCCCGTGTGGCGGAAATCACAAAAGATGAGAGTGAACGCCCGGTTTTGATCTATGAGGACACAAAAGAACAGAAGGTTAAAAAAGAGCCCTTTGATCTGGTGATCCTGGCCACGGCCTGCGGACCGGTCAAGACTACTCAAGAGATTGCCCAAACCCTTGGTATTGAAGTGGACCGGTTCGGGTTTTTCAAGACAGACCCGGCCAACCCCCTGGATACCACTCGGCCCGGGATTTATGTCTGCGGGTGTGCGGCAAGCCCCATGGATATTCCTGAATCCGTGGCTCAGGCCAGCTCTGCTGCGGCCCGGGCCGTGCAGGCTGTAATGAAAAAAAATAATCAAAAGGCATCATGAAGAAAGGTTGCCCCTTATGAATAAAAAGAATTTATCTCTTTATGAAGAACCTCGCATCGGGGTGTTTGTCTGCGACTGCGGGTCCAATATTGCCGGCCACCTGGATTGCAGCGATGTGGCTGAATATGCCAAAACCCTTCCCCATGTGGTGTACAGCAAGGAAAATTTATACACCTGCTCTGAATCCGGGATAGGAGAAATCAAAAACGCTATCAAGGATCAGAACCTGAACCGGGTGGTGGTGGCCTCCTGCTCACCCAGAACCCATCAGCCCCTGTTTTCAAGCTCCTGTGCCGAAGCAGGACTGAACCCCTATCTGTTTGAAATGGTCAATATCCGGGATCAATGTTCCTGGGTCCATATGGGAAAAAGGGAAAACGCAACGCAGAAGGCCAAGGAACTCATCCGTATGGGTGTTGCCAAAAGTGCCGGCCTGGAACCCCAGGAGGCCATTGAATCTTCACTGATCCGCAGGATCCTGGTCATCGGCGGCGGTATTGCCGGTTTGTCAGTTGCCCAGGCCCTGGCCGACATGGGCCTTGAGGTTGTCCTGGTGGAAAAGGCAAAGACCCTGGGAGGGCTTTTGCAGCAGGTACATCAACTGGATACAGGGAAAACTGCAAAAGAGACCCTGGAAACAATCATTGAGGATGTAGGCTCCAGACCTAATATTACCATTCATACCTCGGCAGCCGTTAAAGAAACCGGTGGATATATCGGCAATTTTGATATCAAGATCGATACCCTGTCCGGACCTATTGAAGAACGGGTCGGGTGTATTGTCGTGGCCACAGGCGCAGTCCCCCTGATCCCGGAAGGACTGTTCGGGTATAACGCTAAAAATGTCATCTCCCTCATGGAGCTGGAACAAAAACTGGCAAAAAATGACTTGGCTGCCAAACGTGTGGTGTTTATCCAGTGTGCCGGTGCAAGAACACAGGGCAGGGAATACTGCTCCCGGATCTGCTGCCTTATCAGCGTAAAAAATGCCATGCTCATCAAGGAAAAATATCCCTTGACTGATGTCAGAATCCTTTACCGCGACATGCAGATGTATGGCACCCATAAGGAGCAGATGCTCTGGGATGCGAGAGGCAAGGGCGTCCGGTTCGATGTCTACAGCCCGGACAATGCACCCGTGGTCGAGGACGGCAAGGTGAAATTTTTCCAGACCGTTACCGGTAAAACCCTGGAGCTGGAGACCGATCTGGTGGTCCTGTCCACCCCCCTTGTGCCGAGAAGCGATGCGGCAGCCCTTGCCAATATGATGCGGGTGCCCACAGACCAGAACGGATTTTTCCTGGAAGCTCATGCCAAGCTCAGGCCCCTTGATTTTGCAGCAGACGGGGTTTTTGTCTGCGGTTCAGGCCGGTACCCGGCCACTTCCACGGAAGCCAGAACTCAAGGTATTGGTGTGGCCTCCCGTGTGGCAGCCATCCTGTTCAAGGAAAAACTGGTGAAAAGCGCCATTGTGGCGGAAATCAACCCGGACTCCTGCGTAGGATGCATGGCGTGCTTAACCATGTGTCCCTATGAAGCCATTACCCACAGCCCGGAAGAGCGTATCTGCAAGATAAATGAAATCCTCTGCAAAGGATGCGGAAACTGTGCCGCCACCTGTCCGTCCCACAGTGCCCAGCTTCGGGGATTCAAGCCCGAGCAGCTCCTGGCACAGATCGGGGCAGCTTGAACCGGGGAATCACCAGGAATGAATAATGAGAGAAACCGTTTTAATTTATATAAGGAAAGAAATGAATGAACGACACTAATTTTGAACCCCATATTGTTTGTTTTCTGTGCACCTGGTGAGCCTATGCCGCTGCTGACCTGGCTGGGGTCAGTCGTATGCAGTACCCGGCAAATATCCGGATTATCCGTGTCATGTGTTCCGGGAGCGTGTCTCCCCATCATATGCTCAGGGCGTTTCAACAGGGTGTGGACGGCATTTTTGTGGGTGGCTGACACCTGAGCGAATGCAATTACCTGTATGGTAATTATTCCACTGAAAAACGGGTTGCTGTTCTTTCCCAGATGCTGGATTTCTGCGGTGTGGAAAAAGAAAGACTCAGGGCAAGATGGGTATCTTCTGCCGAGGCACCTGAATTTGTTGAGGAAATCAATCATTTCATTGATGTCCTTAAAAAACTTGGGCCTTCACCATTGAAAAAAGAATCGGTCAAAACCGTTGCTTAGGATGAATAAGGTATGTTTATGATTGATCAAGTAAAACAGAAAATAAATGAGCTGCTTTCCAACGGGTCTGTAAAGGGCGTGATCGCCCTGGCCAATGCCAACGGCCATGTGGCGCCCTGTCTGTATCAGAAAGGGGATGACCTTGAAACGCTCAGTCTCGGTGACAGGGAAACATCCGGGGATGCACGGTATCCTTTGAATAAAGTTCTCATCACCATATCAAGACAATACCCCAAAGATATATTCGGCGTTCTCACCCGCGGGTGCGATGAAAGAGGGCTCCATATCCTCTATCGCCTCAACCAGCTGATGCCGGATAAGGTTGTAGCCATCGGGATATCCTGTCCTGAACCCCTTGCCCTTCAATGCGAATGCAAAAAACCCTGGCCCGATGACATGACGGCTGGTGAAAAATCCGAGGGGGTTGGGCAGAAACAGGTACAGGATGCTGAAACCAGGAATCTTGAACAGCGCTTTGAATTCTGGACAGGCCAGTTTTCAAAATGCGTTAAATGCTATGGCTGCAGGGATATCTGCCCCATGTGCTTTTGCAAGGAATGCAGCCTGGAATGTGAGGATCTTGTATCCAAAGGCGATCTTCCCGTGGATATTCCGGTATTTCACCTGACCCGGGCCATGCACATGGCGGACCGGTGCATTGACTGCGGGCTCTGCGATGAAGCCTGCCCTTCAGATATCCCCTTAAGGCTTTTATATAAGAAAACCGCCGGGATCATGAATGATGAATTCGGGTTTACATCCGGCATGGATAAAAATGAAAAATCACCCTTGAGCCTGATGGGTCCTGCACCCAAAAGATAATGAGGGTTTAAATAAAGAGGAAAGATAATGGATTACAGGAATACGCTGACAACCTGCACCTATTGCGGATGTGGCTGCAACCTTTTTCTCGAGTCCCTGGACGGCAGGCTCACGGGAACCATTCCCTGCAAGACAAGCCCGGTCAATGAGGGCAAACTCTGTATCAAGGGATGGAATGTTCATCAGTTTGTTCAATCTGAAAACCGCCTGAAAAAGCCCTTGATCAGAAAAAACGGCGAGCTTGTGGAAGTGTCCTGGGATGAAGCCCTTGATTTTGCCGCGTCCGGGCTCAAAGCCATCAAAGCGGTGACTGGCCCGGATTCCATCGGATTTCTTGCCTCAGCCAAGGTGACCAATGAGGAAAATTACCTCATGCAGAAGTTTGCACGGGCAGGCGTGGGCACAAACAATATAGACCATTGCGCCCGGCTCTGACATTCCTCCACTGTGGCAGGTCTTGCCGCATCTTTTGGCAGTGGAGCCATGACAAACGCCGTATCCGAGCTTGAAGACGCGGATACCATCTTTATTATCGGGTCCAATACCGCAACATCTCATCCTCTTGTGGCTACCCGGATTTTTAGGGCCATTGAAAAAGGGGCCAGGGTTCTGGTGGCTGATCCGAGGAAAAATCAGATTGCCGCCTTTGCCAGTCTCTATGTCCGCCATAAGCCCGGAACCGACGTGGCCCTGCTCAACGGCATGATGAAAGTCATCCTGGATCAGGGGCTTGAAGACAAAGCCTTTATTGCCGAGAACACTGAAGAATTTGATGCCTTTAAAAAGGTTATCGACGGCTTCAGCCTGGAAGAGGCATCGCGGATTACAGGGGTTTCAATTGAAGATATCCAGACCCTTGCAAAAACCTATGCAAACGCCGGTAAAGCGTCCATTGTATACTGCATGGGAATTACCCAGCATACCAACGGGGTCAACAACGTTAAAACCCTGGCCAATCTTTCCATGCTCACCGGAAATATCGGGAAATACGGTACCGGCGTCAACCCCTTGCGGGGTCAGAACAATGTCCAGGGCGCCTGCGACATGGGCGGGCTTCCCAATGTCTATACCGGTTATCAGCCTGTTACCCTTGGCGCGGCCAACAAGAAATTTGCCGAGGCATGGGGTGTCAATGAACTGTCTTCCAAAATCGGTCTGACCATCCCTGAAATGCTTCACGGAATTGAAAAAGAAGAGGTCAAGGCCCTTTGGATCATGGGCGAAAACCCGGTGGTGTCAGACCCGGATGCAAACCATGTGATTAAAGCCCTTGAAAGCCTGGAACTCCTCATTGTCCAGGATATTTTCCTCACTCCCACAGCTAACTTGGCCCATGTGGTACTGCCCGGCGTTTCCTTTGCTGAAAAGAACGGGACTTTTGTCAATACGGAACGGAGGGTGATGAGGGTAAGAAAAGCTGTAGATCCGATAGGCGACTCCCGCCAGGACTGGCAGATCATTCAGGACATTTCCAACCGGTTTGGATTTCCCATGGCCTATGAATCCCCTGAAGCCATATTCAAGGAAATTTCAAGTCTTACCCCCTCCTATGGCGGGATCACCTATGAGCGGCTGGAAGGGCCCGGGCTTCAGTGGCCCTGTCCTTCCCCGGAGCATCCGGGAACACCATTCCTTCATAAGGATGGAAAATTCACAAGGGGCAAGGGCCTGTTCCATGCCATAGACCATAAGCCTCCTGCCGAAGTGGTGGATGAGGAATATCCCTTCTGGATGACCACAGGCAGGGTCTATGCCCATTATCATACCGGCACCATGACGAGAAATTCCAAATCCCTTGATTTTGAGGTGTCTGAAGGCTTTCTTGAAATCAACCCGGCTGATGCAAAATCCCTTGATGTCCTGGATGGTCAGAGAGTAAAAATGGCTTCCCGCAGAGGAGAGATTGAAACAAGGATCATGATCACCGGCCGAGTAGAAAAAGGTGTGGTTTTCATGCCTTTCCATTTTGAGGAAGCCAATGTCAATAAGCTGACCAACCCGGCCTATGACCCCATTGCCAAAATCCCGGAACTCAAGGTCTGCGCTGTAAAACTTGAGAAGGCTTAGTAAATTCTCATCAGGCAGTTTGACAAGAGAACTGCCTGATGATAGATTTTTTCTTACCTAAGAAATTTTTCCAATCATCTTTCTAAAAGGAGTGATTACTATGGATGCCGAACTTTATAAAAAAGCAATCAAAGATGCCATTGCAGGAGAGATTGAAGCAAAAGAATTTTATCTGAAAATTTCCGGAAGAATCAAAGATTCATACTTGAAAGAGTTGTTCCTTGGCTTTTCAAAGGAAGAAGCCCATCATGAAAAAATTTTAAATGCACTCCTGGATAAAGGCCAAATCAAACCTGCCACCTTTAACGGCACAAAGGATTTTAAAATTTCGGAAACCATTGCCCTGCCTGAAGTGTCTGAAAGCATGAATCTCAAAGACGCTGTCGGCCTTGCCATGAAAAATGAAGAGATCGCCATGCAAAAATATGAGACCCTGGCTGCCAACTGTGATGACCCGGAACTCAAATCCGTCTTCAAAAGCCTTTCTTCAATGGAAAAAGACCATAAATTCAAAATGGAAGAAAGCTTTGTAAACGTTGCCTATCCCGAAGTCTGGTAGGGTTTTCATCCCTAATATTTTCAAATTCAAATCAGGGGATTTGGGGGACCTTTAAAATTTAATATCCAGAATAGTTGCAAGTAAACCTGAGTCTCCTGCTTGGTATAAAATCGAAACTCGCCTATCAAGAGTATCTCCAATAAAGAATATTTCAGCAGATCCCTTCTGGATCAACTATATTTTTACAAAAGTAGAATTTTTGAAATGACTTTACAGGGTTCAACTATGTTGATATGGATTGCCAGATAATATTTTTTAATTTATCTGGTCGGATATCATTACAAATTAACATGATAACAGAACCACACATTAACTTGTTCTGTGTCATGAAGCTGAGATTAATCCAAAATTTAACATAATTTGGTGTGGTGACAATGAAATACATACAACCTGAAGTATTTTTAGCGTCATTTACTTGCCCTCATTGTGGTGCAATTGCAAAACAGGACTGGTGGATGAGGACTTTTAATGCTTCCCAACTAAATCAGAATAAAGATACGCACCCTCTTAGGTCGGGCAAGTGCCAGCATTGTGATAAATCAACCATCTGGATTGATAATAAAATGTATTATCCTGATACTGGAAACGCTCCTTTTCCAAATCCAGAGATGCCACAATCCGTATTGAAATTGTACCGAGAGGCTTCGGCAATTCATACAAAGTCTCCGAGAGGGGCAGCAGCTTTGCTTAGACTATCGATACAAGTTTTAGCAAAGGAACTTGGCGAACCTGGCAAAAACATTAACACAGATATTGGCAATCTGGTTAAAAAGGGCTTGCCTGAAATTGTACAACAATCGTTAGATATCGTAAGGGTTACTGGCAATGATGCCGTGCATCCTGGACAAATTGACACTGATGATCCGAACACTGTTGGGCAGCTTTTTGATTTGGTAAATATCATTGTAGAGTATATGATTGCTTTACCCAACAAAGTGAGCGGTATTTATAATGCTCTTCCTGCCGAGAAAAAAGAGGGCATAGAGAATAGAGATAATAAATAGAAAGACACAGAACATTGCTGTTGCAGCGGACGGCTCGTACCTCACCGCCCCTGAACAGCCTGTTATATTGCCTTGAGGTGAGCATGAAATTTAAAGAGATTGCAAAAAGGTTGACAGGCATAAGTTCTCCGGTCTTTGGGCTATCTTGGAGCCCTTCAGAATCCGAAACTAATGTTGCAAAAAGGGTAATCGCAGAACTTGAAGATCGGAGAGTCCTTTTCAATCCTTCTGAAATGGAAGTCCCTCATTACTGTGTTCAATCGGTTATTGATATTCGTCGAATGCTGTCCCGTGAAATTGGAGGATTAAACAGTAATTCTAATTTATCCAATTCGTTAAGAGCTATGCGTGCCGCTTGCAGAAAATTTTTAGACTCTGTAACAAAAGACAAAAGAATAGTTGAGTTTGGTGCTTCTGCTGGTCACTTCGCAAGTTGGCAATTTAATGGTGCGGTTGGTGAACTAAGAGGCGTATTTGGTATTCATATCGCTCAAATTGCTGCTCAGCATGGTGTTGATATCGAAGACGATTTGGCTTCAATAATTCCCGAAGTTGATGCTGAAAGGGAAACATAACCCCGGTTGCTATAGCGGACCATTAAACTTTATTTTCTGACAAGCTTAATTTTAAGCCCTTCCTATCAGTGTTTTATATAATATATTTTGTTGAAAATAGGCCCCTCCTGAGGTCAAGTATCATTATCCAATCTTTAATATGCATTTACGGTAAAATAGTTGGTTTTCCCGAGATTAGAATAATCTAAAAAATGCCAGAAAAGTAAAAAAGAAAGGAATCTTCCTGACGGTTCTTACATTAATCGCCTTCCCGGAATTTTAAAAAAGCCGGTATGGCGGCACCTGCCATGATAAATCCCCCGGCCAGCATGAACCCCAGGGGAAATAAATCATTATCGCCAAAAATTCCAATGAGATTGGGAATAAGGCCCCCGCCGATGAGAAAAGCTACAGGTATGGTAAAAGACACCATGATATTCCGGGTTTCCTTGGAACCAATGAGCGACAGGGCAGCAAAGGCAGGCGGGAAAAAACTCACAGCTGATAAGGGCTGGATAAAGATAATCGCCTTTATAAAAGAGCCTGTGAATACCCCAAGCAAAAGGGTTGAAACGCCTGTTATAAGCAACACAAAGGCAAGGGTGGGTTTCAGGCCGAACCGGTCCGAGAGCCATCCGACCACAAAGGGCATGGGCAGGGTGAACATCCGGGACAGGGTCATCAGGGTATTGGCTTCAGCCTGAAGAAAGCCGTGTTCTTTTACAAGATAGAGAGGAAGCATGGAATAGACACCGAGGGTTCCTGTGACCCCCACTGTAAATAATACCATCATCATCCAGAAAGAAGGACTTGCCACAAGGGGTAAAAATGATTTGAGGTTGGGAGATTCCCCCTTAAAGTCCTTCACCTTTGAAAATTTATAAAAAGAGAGGCCCATCAGGATGGAGGTCATACCGACAACAAACAGCACATTTCTCCAGGAGAGCCACAACAGCAATCCTTCGCAGACGATGGGGGCCAGAAGAAAACTTAAATTCGGAGCCAGCTCATGAACCCCGATGGCTTTGCCCCAGTTCCGGCTGTCCGTGGTGCTGGTCAGGATGGCGATGCCCGAGGGAAGATAAAGCGCAGAGGCCATGCCCACCACAAAGAGCCCTAGGCGCATGCCGGCAAGGTCATGGCTAAAACCGGCGGCTATGAGGGCCATTCCGCTGCCCACGGCTGAAAGGGCAATGGTTTTTTTGTGAAGGAGCCGTGAAGATACAAATCCCGAGCACAAAAGGGCAATAAAATACCCGGAGGCTGATATCAGAAAAAAAGATCCTGCCTGATCCCGGCTCAAATCCATGTCTGCCGATATCGTGGGAAGCAGAGGGGAAATAATTATCCTGATGGTAAAATTAAGAAAAAAAATGGATGTCAGAAAAAACAGGGGTAGAAGCTGGTTCTGAAATCGAACAGGGTCATGGCTGTCCAGATGAGTCATATGGGTATCTTCTTTTCTATGTTCCTGTTAGGCAAGGCGGGTCAAGACACAGATTGACCTCTATGGTAATGTGAGATAATTTTTTTAAGCTTTTCAGGAGAAGTTTGTAATGTTCCGGGGGTTTGGGATAGTGCGTTACAATGGAGATAACGGCTGCATAATGATCCGGTCCGACTCTCCAGATATGGACATCGGAAACCCTGTTGTCGGAATCCGATTCCAGAATTCTATTGATCTGTATGATATTTTTATCATCCATGGACTGATCCAGAAGGATAAAACTTGTGTCTTTTAAAAGCCCATAAGACCAGCGGGTGATAACCAGGGCACCAGCGATTCCCATGGCCGGGTCCATCCACTTCAGACCGAAATATTTTCCTGAAAAAAGAGCGATAATGGCCAGAAGCGAAGTCAGGGCATCGGCCAGAACATGCAGATAGGCAGCTCTCAGATTATGGTCATGGTCATGGTGGTTATCATCATGAGGAGAATGGTCATGGCCGTGATGATCCCGGAGCAGAAAGGCGCTGACAAGATTGATGCCTAATCCCGCCACAGCCACCAGGATGGCTTCATCAAAATGAATGGTCTGCGGGTTGTATAACCGGTTAATGGATTCAATGGCCATGATAAGGGCAATGACGGCCAGAGCAACAGCACTGGCGAAGCCTCCCAGGACACTTACCTTTCCTGTGCCGAAACAAAAATCCGGGTTGCCGGCATTCTTTTTTGCAAACCTGTAGGCAAAGATAGAAATGGCAAAGGCTGCAGCATGGGTTCCCATATGCCAGCCATCAGCCAGCAATGCCATGGACCCGAAAATATTCCCGGCAATAATTTCCACCAGCATGGTGAAGAAGGTCAGAAAAAGAACCTGGGTTGTCCGGCTTTCCCCCTTGTGATGGATTGCAGTAAAATCATGGGTGTGCTGCCATTTTTTAAGCGCATGAATGTGCATATAATAGGTTCTTATTCCCTAAATGGGATTTTTGTCAATCCTTATCCGTCTGAAATATATGTTCCCGGAGGGTTGGATTGGAAAATTTAAAAATAAAACCGGTTCTTAATAAAGCAAGGAGCTTTTTTAAGAACCGGTATAAGTATTGTTGAAAAGGGCACAAATATCATGGGGTTAGGATTGAGTGCCTACGCAAGAAACTTTGAGGGTATTTTCTTATCTGCCCCGGCCGCCACCACCGCCGCCTCTGCCGCCGTAGCTCCCGCCGCCGCCGCTCCGGCCGCCACCACCACCGTAGCCGCCTCTGCCACCGCCACCGCCGCCGTAACCGCCTCTGCCACCGCCGCCGCCTCTGCCGCCGCTGTTTTCAGTTCGGGGGCGCGCTTCATTTACATTTAATGCTCTACCTTTCAGCTCTTTGCCGTTGAGGCCTTCAATGGCAGCCTGGCCTTCACTCTTGGAGGCCATTTCTGCGAATCCGAAGCCTTTTGGCCGACCGCTGTCCCTGTCCTTTAAAATGGTCACGGATTCAACCTGGCCGAAGGGCTCCAACGCCTGCCGCAGATCGTCTTCTGTAACCTCGTATGACAAATTACCTAAATAGAGCTTCATCCTTTTCTCCTTTGAAATAAAATAATAAATCCTTATAACACAAAAATAATCAATTCTAGGGTTTTCGGTCTGGCATGAAAAAAGAACTGATCCAATAGCAACCGAAGGCTATCCAAAAACAATGGCAGGGTGGCAACATCATTTTTAAACTAAATGCCAGCATTTATAGTACAGTAAAAAATGTCCACGGTAAACCGGAAATTCCGGGGTAGCACCATATTTTTAAAGTTTACCGTCAGGCAAAAAGTTCCTTGCCTTTTAAGGCAGCTGCAATTCTGGCAACATTGGCGCCATGATGCCGGGCCACAGTAAGGCTTTCATCCTTTATGCCGTCCTGTTCCATATGAAGTCCGGCAGACCTGCCATAGGGTCCCCATTGAAGACCTCCGTATTCATAACCTTCGGTTTTTTTAGGCAGGGGAACGATGATCATGCCCAACTCGGCTATATTGTTCAGAAGGCTCAGCATGGTGAGTTCGGTCCCGCCGCCGGCACTGCCGTATCCTGCGCCCGTGGTAAAGACGGCACCCACTTTTCCGATCATCCGGTCCTGCATCCAGAGTCCACTGCATATTTTGTCGATGAATGTTTTTACCCGGTGATCGATACTTCCCATGTGAACCGGGGAACCGATGATGACCCCATCGCTTTTTATCATATCATCGGCTGTGACATCGCCTGCCTGTTTCAGGGAAACCGTTGTTCCGGTCACTGATTTTGCCCCGGCTGCAACAGCTTCAGCCATTTTTTTGGTATTGCCGTAATCACTTTCATATATAATTATAATGTGACTCATGCCAAGTCTCCTTTTCTATTTTCATGGTTTCTATTAAACTGATCGTTTATTATGCCTTTGATCTTAATACTTTATAGAAAGATATGGATGATTTTTTTTTTGCCAAGGTCGATTATATATTTTTAGCATTAACCTGTTTAAAGGTTTATGATATAGGACATTGATATGATTAAGAAGAGATAAAAAAAAATGAAAATTAATATTGCAATCAACGGATATGGCAGGATCGGGAGATGTGTTGCCAGGGCCTTATATGAATCCGTATATTTTTATGACAGAATAAGGCTTGTGGCGGTTAATGAAACCGCAGACCCAAGGGCGGTCTATCATCTGACAAAATATGATTCCACCCACGGCCGGTTCCCCTTTGAAGTGAAAAATGAGAATTCCGCCTTGATCATTGGCAGGGATGTCATCAAATTATTCCAGGAGAAAAACATTGTCAATCTACCCTGGAAGGATCTGAAAATCGACGTGGTTCTAGACTGCACAGGGATATATAAGAGCAGGGAATCAGCCGAGCTTCATCTTCTGTCCGGTGCCAGGAAGGTGATTTACTCGCAACCGGCTGTGGATGAAATGGATGCCACCATTGTATTTGGCGTAAATCATAAGGTGCTGAAAAAGGAACACGCCATAATTTCCAATGCCTCCTGCACCACCAATTGCGTTATCCCGGTCATTCACGTCCTGGATCAGGCCCTGGGCATTGAAAGCGGCTCCATCACCACCATTCATTCGGCCATGCATGATCAGCCGGTCATTGACGCCTATAACCCGGACTTAAGAAAAACACGGTCTGCCCTGCAATCCATCATCCCTGTGAAAACCGCCCTTGAAAAAGGAATCTCAAAGATTCTGACCTCCATGACCGGCAGGTTTGAGACCCTGGCCATTCGGGTTCCCACCACCAATGTGTCAATTATGGATATTGCCCTGGTTGTCAATAGTGACACAGATGTGGAAACAGTGAATAAGATCCTTGAACAGGCATCTTTAAATGAACTGAAAGATATCCTCGGCGTCACGGACGAATCTCTTGTGTCCTGTGATTTCAACCATGACCCGCGATCCTCCATCATTGATCTTCACCAGACCCGGGTCAGCAGAAAGCGGCTGGTTAAAGTCCAGGCCTGGTTTGACAATGAATGGGGATATTCAAACCGGATGCTGGATACCACTATTGCGGCAATTGAGGCATTGTAGGGCTATTTTTTTTCCAGTTCCAGCAGTTTTTTTGTGATGTCCTTTAACTCCTCAGGGATTTGGCTGATATCATCAAAGGGCCTTTTTCCATTTCTGTCCGCCGCCACAATCTCATCCATTTCCGGGATAAATCCGAGGATCGTATAGTCCGGCATGTTTTCTTTGATCATTTGTCTGTCTGCTTCGGTTCTGACCCTGTTACCCACCACGACAATGTTTTTAATCCCGATATCCCGGCCGAGTTGTCTGATTTTTTCGGCAGCTACACGGCTTCTTTTCCCTGGGTTGACCACAACGATCAAGGCATCCACTGATCCGGATGTGGCTCTTCCCAGGTGTTCGATACCAGCTTCCATATCCATGACCACGACTTCATTGCGGGCCAGAACAAGATGGTTCATAAGGGCTTTCAGCATGGTGGCCTCAGGGCAGATACATCCTGAGCCGCCTTTTTTAACAGTTCCCATGACCAGGAGTTTGACCCCGTCCTTTTCAATGGAAAACCTATCCGGGATATCATCCACTTTGGGATTCAGGGTAAAAAATCCGCCCATGGTGCCGGGTTGGGCGCCGGTCCTTTCATATATCAACTGGGAAAGTTCAGACACCGGTGTAATGGGTGTTGATTCGTCAATACCGAGACCTGCTGCCAGGTTGGCAACCGGGTCGGCATCAATGGCAATCACTTTTCTATCTTTATTCAGGGCGGCAATGGTGCGGGCAATAAGAGAGGTAAAGGTGGTTTTCCCTACCCCCCCTTTACCGCCGACTGCAATTTTTAAGCTCACAATAAGGCTCCTGTGGTCAGTTTAAATAATTTAAAATGGTTCCTTTTTCATCCAGGAGATATATTTTATGGCCGTTTTCCTTTGCTACCTCAAGAAGGTCATCCTCAATAATAGCCTGGATTCCATAGGTAACGTTAAATATATCTTTGGGCATCAAGGCAAAACATGTTTTTGCGTTTTCTTTTGTTTTAAATGCCGGTATGAATTTTTCATTTGTTTTTTCATCGCTGAATCCTACGTATTGCTCTGAAGATGTTTCTGGATTCTGGGTAATGACATAATACCAGTTTTCGTCTATTTTTATATCTTGGTTCTGATCTTCCAATTTGATATTGCCTCCATGTTCAATTGTCTTATTCAATATAAGACAATTATCTGCAAAATAAAGCTTTAAAAAGCAGTATAAAGAAAAAAGCCCCTGATCTTGAAAAGAATCGGGGGCTTTTAATGATCTATAAAAGCTTATTAAGGATGCTAAATCAGATTAACATCAAATCTCCAGCCATGAATCTGAATACAGGGTTTCACCCATGATGACTTTATAGGTTTTTGCATAATCCTGTAATTCTTTGCTCAGGCTTGGAATATTAGGATCATTGCCGTCCATCATGCCATGGATGAGATCCACTATGTCCTGGCGTTTGCCCTTGGCAATGGCAGTGAGCTGTTTGTCCAGAGGGTCTGAAATAACGGCTTTCATACCGTGTCTTTCAAGCATTACCATATAGGTCTGATTCAGGATACCGCGAAGGTGTTCCGGAGGTCCGTTGGAGATATTGGAAAGACCGCAGGTGGATTTTGCACCGGGCGCCATATCTTCCAGCATCATCTGAAAATTCATGAGGCTCATCAATTGCTGCTGCTGAATATTGACAGGGGTGACAATGCCGTCAACCCAGATCCTTTCATTGGCAATACCGGCTTCATTGGCAAAATAAATAAGTTCAACCGCCAGAGCCGCTCTTTCATTTTCATCCCTTGGAAGACCATCCGGTCCCCACATCAAGGCAACAAAATCAACATCATATTGTGCAGCAAGGGGTACCATTCTTTCATATCTTTCAGGCCGTGCCATGATGGAATTGATGATATGCGGCTTAGACGCCGGTTTTAAAACCTTGAGACCTGCTTCAATGGCATCAATATTGGAGGTGTCCAGAAGAAGGGGAATTCCCGGAACCGCTTCCTGAACAACATTGACGACCCAGGGCATTAATTCGGTACCGAATTTTTTTGCCGGACCAAGGTTGATGTCGATGTAATCCATACCCAACTCCTTTTGCCGTACAACTTCTTCCTGGATGGGTTTTGGATTGCGTTTCGTTGGATCCGGTTCTCTGAATTCTTTTCCAATCACCTTGGAAATGACGTTCAGACTTTCACCAAATAGTATCATGTTATCTTCCTTTTATTTTTATATGGTTCATTTTTTTTTGCCGGGGTCAACTCATCTTATCGACCCCGGCTTTTAAAGCTTATTTTGATTTCAGGAACGCAGGAATGTGAGCCGCTTCTCTGGGTCCGACCGTGATGGTCCAGCCCGGAAGCTCTTCTTCAACATCACCGGCAATGGCTGCTGCATAGCCTGGAATGATGAGTTCTTTGTGTTTCACCTTATCCATGATGCCGCTCTTTTTGACAAAGGCGCCCACATCATCACCGCCGAATTTACCGGCAGCCCATGCTGTCATAACGGAAAGACCTTCTGAATCTTTGATCAGGAGCCAGGCAGGAACCTTGCTGGCTTCAATTTCACCGGAAACGATGAAATAGGTCAATGCAAAGTTGGTTGTCACAAGTACGGGTGAATTTTCATTGGGGTTATTGATTTCAAAAATGCCTTCGACTACAGTCATGGGCCTCTGAGGATCGGTAAAGATGTTCAATCGTTCCAGCAGGAGGGGAAAGAGGGATTCTGTGCTGAAATCGGACAGAACCACAATTCCGCCGTATTTGGCCACAAACATACTGGCGATAAGGGTTTCCATATCAAGGTTGGAAGCCATTTCACAGGGAAAGGTAATGGTTGGGAACCCAAGAGCTTTGTTTCCTGCTTTGAGGGCTGCACGGCGGATAGCCACCTGATCTTCAAGGGCTTGTTTGATTTCCCTTGAACCCGGATCAATTACAAGGTCTTTTAACCCCATGCCTGTCAGTTTTGTTGTCAGGGGAAGGAGAGCGTCGACAGAATCTGCTTTGACCACCAGGGGAAGATCATTTTCTTTGGCCAGTGCACCCATGGCATCTGCATTGGCTGCGGTTGCGCCACAGAGCAGCGGGCGTTTGAATCCGGCTGCTTCAATACCGGCCTTCATGACATCAATATTTTCCGTCATGAGAATCAGGTTGAACTCGGATTCTTTGGCAATTTTACCTGCTACGGCACCAAAAGCAGCTGCACCGTTACCGGCATCCTTGACTACCAGAAGTTCAGGTCTCAGGTTTAAGCCGACCCTTTCATACTGAAAGGCATTATAAATCTTCAGGGTTTTGTCCAGTTTTGCCGCATCAATGTCCGATAAAACAGTTGCAGCGAGAACTGTAGGGTTGAAAAATGTTTTTTCATGTCTGTAAAGAACGGTTTCTCCGCCTGTGGTTGTCTGGCGGACACCTTTGCCCAGCTTGACCGGGCGGATGGGAGGTGCAGAGGCTTCGGCCAGTTGCGCTTTAGCTTCTTCGGAAACATAGGGGCAACTGTCCAGTTCAGCCTTACCCGATGCAAGATTCATTGCAAAAGCAAGGCAGGTTGGGACTCCGCACTCCTTACAGTTTGTTTTGGGTAGGAGTTTGAATATCTGTATACCGGTTAATGCCATTTTTTTCTCCTTAAGTTTTTAAAAAACCTTATGGTAGAGGCCCGGCAGCCTCAAATCTGGTGTGATCGGCAACCGGGCCTTTTTTGTTGAGTTATTATCCGATCTTATTAGCCAACAAGGGGCTCCATTGAAAGCGCCGGATGACCTTTTTCCTGGAGGAAGGGAAGGATTTCCTCTTCGGTGATGCCAACGGTTTCATCGGCAATTTTATCAAACAGATCAGGAACGCCCATAGCTTTTCCGCGGGCGATGATTCTGTCTTTCAATTCTTCCTTGAGCATCTTGGGCATCCAGACCATTCTTAAGAGACCGCCATCACCCACAACAAATTTACCCTGGGTGATATTGTATTTTGAATGACCTACAAAGCCGGGAGAAGAAGCACCGCCTCCCATAACACCGGCAAGCGTCGTGAATTTCATACCACATGGGGTATCACCTGAATAGTCACGGCCAACGGTCATAATACCGTTGCAGGCCGGCAGCATGGCAGCGATACATTCGCAGCAGCCGCAGGTGGTCATGGGGTCATGAACCATGGAGTAGAAATTGTAATGGGTTACAGCACCCCTGGAGGCTTTGTATATAAAATCATTGACGCCTTTCCACTGTCCGCGTACCGGATCAAGGCATTCGCCTTTTATAATAGGCTGGTTGGGTCCTGTGGGGTTGATTTCATAGGAGGCTTTGCAGTCCATCCAGTTGTAGGCCCCGCAGAGACCTGTTCTTTCCGGGCTGACGGAACATACATGACTGGGCGCAAAGGACTGGCAGAGCGTGCAGGAGTAGTAGGTTTCCACATCCTCATCCGTCATCTTGTCCACGCGCTCGTCACGGGTTCTGTAGTTGGCCCTTGCAATTTCCGTCATCTTATCCACATCTTCTTTGTTGGTCAGAAGGGTAACCTGGACTTTGTCCACGATCTTGGTGAAATCCTGGTGGAATTTGGCATGGAGGACCACGCCGATATCCCTCAGGCTGAAACCTTTTTCAATGGCGGCTTTACTGATACGGATCCAGGAGATATCCCGTTGTCCGATGTGCATGATACCCTGAATATAGTTTATCAGATGATGAATCTGACGCTCCATGATGGGTTCAAAATCTTCCTGGAATTCACGCCCGGCAATCTGAACCTTGATCCCGAGGTTGAAAGATCCGCCTTCTTTGATGCTGGACAGATCCGGACCAATAATTTCGATCTTGCCGTCTTCGATGGCATTCATGTCAGCCATTTTTACAAGCTCTGTGCATTGGGTCTTTCCGCCGCCGCACTGGGCATAGAGATCAGCCCCTCTGACTCGCTCACCCTCATAGGCAGGGCCGAAGGCGCAGGGAATTTCAATATTGGCGACCTGGACCTTGAGGCCCCTGACTTCAACTGATCTTTGAACCATATCTTCATGGGCGACCGGCGCCACAACATGCTCGTAGGTACAGATACCGGTCGGCAGGATTTCAGGGATCGGTGTGTCGGCAATGGTCGGAAAACCCCAGTTTACGCAACCGGCAGCAGCAACACCCCATTCGGTTCCGACATCGCCCAGGGCGTTGACAAAGGCAAATACTCTGTCTTTGTTGTATTTCAGGATGGTTTTATAATCACCCGGTTTTACACCACCAAATGCCATGGCTGCCCTGTTGGCAAATCCGAGAGCAAATACGGCAGATGAAATATCCGGTCCAAAGGGCACGATACGGGTGTTCCAGCCGACCTGCATACCCGCATCCAGGCATTGCTGGATCAGGGTTTTTCCATTGTGGTTGGCTGCACAGAAGATATAAAGAGATCGTTTCTGATAATCTTCGACAATCATCTTGGCTATTTCTTTGTTGGGAGCAGCGCCGACCATGGCAGCAAAACCCGGGGCGGAACCATCAACAAATTCAACACCGCGTTTTCTCAGGATGGTATCATCGGCCGCACCCACCCAGAGTTTACCGTTTTCGACATCCGGGTCTTCCTGGGCAATGTAGAAATCAGGATCATTCAGATATCTTAAGGCTTCTTTGACTTCATAGGAAATGATACCGGCCATACCGGCGTCAAGGAGTGGTCCCAAGTACGGGAGCCAGTTTTTCAGTCTGATGTGGGGCGGAAGAAGGCCACGGGCAAATGCCATGGGTTTTTTAAGATCTTCCAGGGTTTCACATTTAATACCGGTCAAAGAATAAATAACCGGCAGATAGTATGCTGTGTTCGGGAATCCGATTTTTGTGGCTGCATCATAAGTCTGGAGGGCTGTTTCAAGTTCCCCTTCAACCTGGGCAACTACTTTGTATCCACCCTGAATGGCAGCAAATGCGATCAATTTTGACATATTAAGTTCCTCCTTCTTTGAGGATTTATTGTATTATGTGGTCTATTCACCAACGAATTAGCCTTCCAAAGCCTGGCGGTCTGCCATGTCCATGAGAACTCTTTCTCTTGCCTTATCAATACCAAGCTCTTTTCTCTTTTTATCAATATGGGCAATCATCAGATGGGCATGCTTGATGGGGTCCGCTTCAATCGCCCACATGCCACCATAGAGTGCTTCCATTCCTGAGTTCAGGTATTCTTTAAACACAGGGGCGCCTTCTATGGGGAGATGACCACCAAATACAGTGTAAATACCGCTGCAGACAACATACTGACCAATGGAAATAGCTTTTTCACTCATCCACTCAGGGGCGGAGCCGGCTACCGGCCAGTCACAGAGATCTTTACCCATGCCACCTGCATTAACAACCTCGATGGCTGCGTGAAGGATCCGAGAGTTATCCACGCAAGAGCCCATATGGAGAACCGGTGGTATACCCACAACTTCACAGATTTCCGCTAATCCAGGGCCGCAATACGCAGCGGCTGAATCCGGCTGAAGAAGACCGGCCATGGCAGCAGTGATACCACCGCAACCTGTTGTGAGAACGATAACATCGTTTTTAATCAGTTCTTTAATAACCGTCAGGTGGGCATTGTTGTGCTGCTGTCTGGCGTTGTTACAGCCAACTACAGCGGCAACTCCACGGATACGACCATTAATGATATTGTCATTAAGTGTATAGTAGGTGCCTCTGAACGTTCCGCCGAGGTGATATTTTATAGATTCAACTGAGAAACCCGCGACCTGAGTTTGTTTTTCTGCCGGAATTTGAACTTCTGCATCGCGATTCTTAAAGTTCTCAACGGCCATGGTTACAATTCTTAATGCGTCTTCCATGGCATGATGTTCGTCAAATTCAATGTGAAGAACATTGGGTTGCTCCATTTTGGCCATGGGGTGGGTGGTGATCAGTTTTGTGTGGAAACATTTGGCCACATTGGCAAGGTTCTGAAATACGCACTGAACATCAACAACCATTGCATCACAGGCACCTGTGATGATTGCCAGTTCCTGCTGCAGGAAATTACCTGCATTGGGAACGCCGTGTCTCTGGAGCACTTCGTTGGCTGTACAGCAGATACCACTCAGCTGAATGCCTTTTGCTCCGACTTTATGGGCCAGATCGATCATTTCAGCGGACTGGGATGCTGCAACAATCATTTCAGAAAGGATCGGCTCATGACCGTGAACAATAATGTTGACGTGATCCTTTTTCATGACACCAAGGTTTGCTTCTGAAATCAAAGGAGACGGAGTACCAAATAAAACATCTTGAAGTTCGGTTGCAAGCCAGGAACCGCTCAAGTCTGCCAGGGCACATCGTGCGCCCTGTTTCATGAGATTTTTATAATCCTGGTCAACCCCGATGTGGGTTCTGTGCATGATATCAACAATCTCTCTGTCGATATTCCTGGGAAGCACACCTAATTTTTTCCAGAGCTCATATCTGACTTGGGGGAATCGCTTCGGTACAAGCGTTGTACTCCCGGTTTTACCCCATTCGGCCAAGGCGACATCTGCAAGCTCAACAGCAATCTCATCGATGTCTCTATCAACCATTTCACCGTCAACCTCAACCTTTGTCTCCACACCATAATGCGGTGCGATGGATAAAAGTTTGATGGGGTCTTTGATTTTATAGTCATTGGTCAGTTTATTGGCAGCTGCGTAAAATACTTCGGCAACACTTCTACCATGGTCAGAGTGAGCAGCTGCACCTCCAGCGATCATCCTGGAAAAGTTCCTGGCTGCAATGGTATTGGCAGTGGCGCCGCAAAGACCTTTTCTTGTGTCTTCTCCTTCAATTCCACCTTTTGGAAGTGGGAGCCTGCAGGGCCCCATTGCACAGTTTTTGCAGCAGGTTCCCTGTAGTCCTATATTGCACGGTTTCATTGCAACGGCCCGGTCAAATATCGTTTCAACGCCGAGTTTATGGGAACGGATGATCATCTGCTGGGTTGCTTTATCAACAGATGCTTCTATTGGATCAGCCAGTTTTGCTTCTTTGGCTTCCTTTTCAACTTTTTCTACCATTAGAGGTTCCTCCTCCTGATTATATATAAAAATTGATTGTTCGGCAGGGAAGATCCAGGCCTGACAATCTGTTACTATTAACTTGCACGCTTGTGAATCCTGTTCAGATTATCAATGATATGGTCAAGCATTGATTTATTGAATTTCGCAGGAGTCTTTTTAATTTCAGTTTTTGGTGAAGCAGCTTTTTCTGAAGCAGCTTTTTCTCTTTCAGCCGCACGTTTTTCCTTAAGGGCCTGTTCTTCAGCATCCCGTTTGGAAGCAGCGTCTTTTTCGGCTTTCTTTTCAGCATCAGCCTTGGCTTTTGCATCAGCTGCCGCTTTTGCTTTTGCATCGGCTTCTGCTTTGGCTTTGGCGGCTGCATCGGCTTTGACCTTTGCTTCTGCATCGGCCTTTGCTTTTGCATCAGCGTCAGCTTTTGCCTTTGCTTCGGCGGCCGGGTCTGCAGCCGGAGCAGCAGGGGCGGCGGCTTTGGGTGCCGGGGCAGCATCAGCCTTGGGTGCTGCGGCTTTGGCGGCCGGAGCAGCAGCCTTTGGGGCTTCTTTGGTTGCCGGTGCTGCGGGCTTGGCGGCCGGAGCAGCTTTTTTCTCTTCTTCAATGGTCAGGTCCGGGGCCTTTGCCATGGCGGCAAAATCGATGTCCACATCATCCATGCGTTTGGTAATGGCAGCCACGTCTTTTGCAGAACCGCCTGCATAGGCGAGATCAATGAAGGCTTTAGCAAGTTTCATGGATTCGGGATGACGCATGATCAGAATGCTGGAACCGGCCAGAAGATAGGAAACGGCACCGACGGCTTCCATGAGGATGGCGCGTCTTTCAGGATCACCCAGTTCCGGAGCGTCGGCAACGGTAAGCTTGGCTTCCTTGCATTTCCAGACTTCATTGCCCAGGTTGTTGATCATGGGGTTCTGGAGTTTGTCGTCGCCCTGGGTCATGGCTGCCATGGTCAAGCGCTCCATGACGGAATAGGAGTATTCAAGACCGTATCCGAGGCCGCCTGTGGTGGGATCGACAACGACCTTGTCCAGGGAAACGCCCAGGTTTTCAAGAAGAATATTGACCTGTTTGGCAAGATTGACGTCAATGGGGGAAGAGGAGATGACAGTATGCCCATATCCCATGGCAGCCGCACCGATTCCCTTATAGTTCTTTTCTTCAACCGGGCCGATAATCAGGTTTTCACCCTCACAGGCCTCACATACTTTTTTCAATACTTCCCCATCCTTGGCAGGAACTGCACAGCCCCAGACAATAAGAGGAACTTTGATGGCACCCAGAACTTTTTTTACAGTGGCTGCTGCTGCATCGGGCCCGGCATCCTTGTCGTTGGGATCCGTGCTTTTGAGCTGCAGAACAATGGCCTGTGCACCGAATTCTTCCACGCATTTTTTTGCCCAGGCGGCAGGGTCGGAATAAACATCTTTAAATGGTGCTTTGGCAGCTTCTGCCCAGTCTTCAGGAACCATGTCCCAGATTTCCATTGCAACAATGGGCTTATTGGGCATTTTCCCTTCAAACTGATAAAACGGATAGCTGGTTTGACCGCCGACGGTAACGGCTTTATCACCCTTTCCAATGGTGATGCCCTTGATACTGCCGGCATAGGTTTCTTTGGCTATTTCAAATCCCACTTTTACCTCCTATGATTGTTAAAGATAGTTATGAGTTGGGGGGGGTTAAGATTAAACTGACCGGACGTCATCATAAAAGGGCAAATATAAAATGAGATAGTTAAATCAAACTCAGTCAACACTAAATTGAAATATCTCTCCATCTATCAGCCCTTATCATGTCTAAAATAAAATTAACAACGTATGACTTATAATTTGTGTGGTTTTTTGTCAATAGCTCTGTGAATTTAATGGTCTTGGCCATTTAATCTCCAAAACCCTTATATAATATGGTGTCTTGCAATATAGCTATAATGTGTCGGCTGAGTTGAATGAAATTTAATTAATAAATTAGAATTGAACCAGCGAAAAATATTGATTTTTTGCGTTTTATCTAATAGGTAAGGTATGCAGTCAGGATTTTAAGACCAAGATGTAATTATTGGTTTCATCATTATTTTTTTTAACAGCTCTGTTTTGAGCCAAAGCAATAAAGGAGTAAACCATGGCACTAGATCCAACCAAACACAAAGACTGGGAAATCGCGGAAGATGCTGAAAAGACAATGCTGACCATCTATGAAATCGGCGAAAAACTGGGATTGACAAAGGAAGAACTGTTACCCCAGGGTCATTACATCGCCAAAATAGATTTCAGAAAAGTATTGGAAAGACTGAAAGACAGACCAAATGGAAAATATATCGATGTAACAGCCATTACCCCGACCCCCCTGGGAGAAGGAAAATCCACCTCCAGCATGGGTCTTGTCCAGGGTCTGGGAAAATTGGGCAAGAATGTCTGTGCCGCGATCCGTCAGCCCTCGGGCGGACCCACCATGAATATCAAGGGGTCTGCAGCCGGCGGCGGTCTTGCACAATGCATTCCGTTGACTCCTTTCTCACTCGGGTTCACAGGCGACATCAATGCCATTATGAATGCCCATAACCTTGCCATGGTGGCTTTGACTTCCCGCCTCCAGCACGAAAGAAACTACACTGACGAGCAGCTTGAAAGACTGTCCGGGATGAAGAGAATCGACATTGATCCCACCAGAGTGGAAATGGGCTGGATCATGGACTTCTGCTGCCAGTCCTTAAGAAATATCATTATCGGTATTGACGGCGTAAACGGAAAATCCGACGGGTTCATGATGAAATCAAAATTCGGTATTGCCGTATCTTCAGAAGTCATGGCCATCCTGGCCGTTGCAACAGATTTAAAAGACATGCGTGAAAGAATGGGCAAGATTGTTGTGGCCTATACCAAAACAGGCAAAGCAGTTACCACTGAAGACCTCCAGGTTGCCGGTGCCATGACGGCCTGGATGGTGGATGCCCTTAACCCGTCTTTGATCCAGACCCTTGAAGGACAGCCGGTTATTGTTCATGCAGGGCCTTTTGCCAATATCGCCATTGGTCAGAGTTCCATCATTGCAGATAGAATAGGTCTTAAACTGGCTGATTACCACGTAACCGAATCAGGATTTGGCGCTGACATCGGGTTTGAAAAATTTTGGAATCTGAAATGCCGTTATTCAGGTCTTACACCGGATTGCGCCGTTGTTGTCGCCACCATCCGCGCTCTGAAATGCCATGGCGGTGCTCCTGTTCCTGTTCCCGGAAAAGCAATGCCCAAAGAATACCTCACAGAAAGCGTGGAATGGGTTGAAAAAGGATGCGGAAACCTCATCCATCATATCAGAAACGTCCGAAAGGCAGGTATTTCTCCGGTTGTCTGCATCAATGCCTTTTATACCGATACAGACAAAGAAATTGCAAAAGTCCGTGAGCTTTGTGAAAAAGAAGGTGCAAGAGTTGCCCTTTCCCGTCACTGGGAAAAAGGCGGCGACGGCGCCATTGAATTTGCAAAAGCCGTTATTGAAGCCTGTGAAGAAAAAACCCAATTCAGATTCCTTTATGAGCTGGATATGCCCATCAAAGCAAGAATTGAACTTATTGCAAAAGAAGTTTACGGTGCAGACGGTGTTGATTATTCTGCAGATGCCAACAAAGCCATTGAACGTATTCAGGCTGACCCGAAACTGGCCGGTATGGGCATGTGCATGGTGAAAACCCATCTGTCCCTCTCTGACAACCCGGCTCTCAAGGGTGTGCCCAAGGGCTGGAGACTCACCATCAGAGAAGTTCTCACATACGGTGGTGCAGGCTTTATCGTTCCTGTGGCAGGCGCTATTTCCCTCATGCCCGGTACCAGCTCAAATCCTGCTTTCAAGAGGGTGGATGTGGATGTTGAAACCGGCAAGGTTCAGGGTGTATTCTAAAGACGAAAGGAAAATAAAATGACAGCGCAAATTATCAGCGGAACTGAAATAAGAAAGACCATTCTTGCCGAGATCAAGACCGAAGTCGAGCAGATGAAGGCAAAACACGGCAAGGTGCCGGGACTTGTAACCATTCTCGTGGGATCAAGCCCTGCCTCCATCAGCTATGTCACCCTGAAGGTCCAGACGGCACTGAGCCTTGGTTTTCATGAAATACAGGATGACCAGCCGGATAATATCTCGGAAGCTGATCTTCTGGCATTGATTGAAAAATACAACAATGACCCTGCAATCCACGGAATACTGGTTCAATTGCCGTTGCCCAAACATGTGGATGAAAAAAAGGTGCTCAATGCCATCAACCCGGATAAAGACGTTGATGCCTTCCATCCGGTGAATGTGGGCCGTCTCATGATCGGCGGCGCAGAAGCCAAATTTCTGCCCTGCACACCAGCCGGTATCCAGGAATTGATTGTCCGATCCGGAACTGAAACTTCAGGAGCCGAAGTGGTGGTTGTGGGAAGATCCAATATCGTCGGCAAACCCATTGCCATGATGATGGCCCAGAAGGGCAAGGGCGCGGATTCCACCGTCACCATCGTTCATACCCGCACAAAAGATCTGGCTTTCCACTGCAAACGGGCAGATATCCTTATTGTTGCAGCCGGTGTCCCGGATCTTGTAAAACCGGAATGGATCAAACCCGGTGCAACGGTTATCGACGTTGGCGTAAACCGGGTCGGTATGAATGAAAAAACCGGAAAAGCAATTCTAAAAGGCGACGTAGACTTTGAAGCAGCCAAGGAAATTGCAGGAAAGATCACCCCTGTTCCAGGCGGTGTAGGACCCATGACCATTGCCATGCTCATGAAAAATACACTTCGATCTGCACAGTTGAGCATGAAATAAGAAAAAAGCGTTTAAGGCAGAAAATAGAATAAACACCAAGCCGGAATCCTTTTTTATGGGTTCCGGCTTGGTGTTTTTTAAGCTATACGGATCAGTGCAAACCCATCCAGACAACTGTTCATTAGCCTGGAAGCTCTTTTTTCACGGCAGCCGCCAGTTTTTGCAATGTATAGGGCTTTTTTATATAACTGCCGACGCCTATTCTTTTGGTTCTGTTTCAAAGGATTTTTCAGTTGCCTCTTGCGCAGCCACGGCAAATCGGCGGACAATGAGTTTTGCTGATTCAATGGATCTGATGCTGCCGACGCTTTTCCCGGCCTGGAAAAATTCCTTGTAGCTCACTCCTTTGAGGGAGGCCTGTTTGAGCTGCCATACGGATTTGAGTGTATAGACCATCCGCATATAATGCTTGCCCCTGGGGTGTCTTAAAAGCCATTTGGCCAAGGGGCCGGCCTTTGTTCCGGTTTTTTCGATATAGGGTGTTTTGATCACGGACACGGGCACGCCGGAAATTTTTTCAGTCAGGACGATATCGTTTTCCTCTGCATCCAGAATGGCCTTTTTATAGTCCGGGTGGGCATGGCATTCGGTTGTGGCAATAAACCGTGTGCCCATCTGCACCCCGGCATATCCCAGGCTGAGGGCTGAAATAAAATCATCTTCGCATCCGATTCCGCCTGCACAGATCAGGGGAACGCCCAGGTCCGACAAGGAGGCAAAAAGGTCTTCCCGTGTCTCGCCCCCTGCATGGCCCCCGGCTCTTGAATTGACGCAGATAAGACCATCCACTCCGTTTTCCAGAGCTTTTTGTGCCCATTTTAAGCTGGTCACATCGTGGTAGACTTTTCCGTTTACGGCATGGACTTTTTCCACTACCCAGGCTGGATTGCCCAGTGCGGTAATGAAAAATTTTACCCCTTCTTCAAGGGCGATATCGATCCAGTTTTTCATCCGGTCTTCATAGGTTTTGGATGATTTTTCAACAATGGCATTAAACCCAACGGGTTTATCCGTCAATCGGCGGATCAGCCGGATTCCTTCCCGTAACTCGTGCTTGTGCACAAAGGTCATGGAAATAGGCTGAATGATCCCAAGACCCCCGGCCTTTGATACGGCGGCAATGAGTTCGGGATTGGAGCAGGGGTACATGGCTCCGCAGATTAACGGAACTTTGACGCCTGCATCTTTTGTAAATGGTGTATCAAGCAGGAGCATATCCGGCCTCTCTTTCATCGGCTTGAGAATGTCTATGATTTTTGGGACTCCTCAACCATCCGAACAAAATTATTCAGTTTTTTTGCTTTTCCGGCCATATATTTAGTCCAGAAGGATAGCACTTCCCTGCCTTCTTCCGTGATGGTGTAGATCCTTTTTGGAGCACCTGTTTCTTTTGTTTCCCACTGGGACTTTACCAGATTGTCTTCTTCCATCTGGCGCAGATGCCTGTAAATCATTCCCGGCGGTGCATCCCCTTCGATAAAGCCAAAGGACTGGATGTTGCCGATGAGTTCATATCCATAAGAGGGTTTTGTAATTAACCCCAGCAGAATGGAGGCTTGAAGATATCTTTCCTGTCGATTCGATCCGGGTTTATTATGTTTTTCCTTGTTCATATTTTAATCCTTGACATATATCCTTTAAGGATATATTTTAATGTCTGAATGTGCTAACATGATAAAATCTAATTTAACCATTCAACACTAGGAGGATACAATGAGCAAGATATTTGTAAGAGAAAGACGAAAAATTGAAGAAGGGGAGAAGAAACCCAGACTTCGGATTGTCGGTGTCACCGGAAACGACATTAAGCTTTATGCAAAACATGTCAGAAAAATTGAGCTTGATATTATTGTTAAAGAATCAGGGGCACAGGTCATTTATCTGCCGACTCATGGATCAGGCAATAAGGACGGCTCCGGCAAACCCTGAACAAAATGAAACCCGGCACGATGCTAAATTCAGACATTGTGCCGGAGTCAAGCATATTATTTATGAATAATGGTACCCACGTGTTTTCCGTCCAATGCATCTCGGATCAGTTCCGGATGGTTGAGTGCATCGATGATCTGGAGTTCTTTTAAGCATTTTGCATGTTGAAGCATTTTTAAAATGGGGCGTTCTATGATCAGATCATCAAGATCCAGTTTGATCAATTCATCCACGGAAATCCTATCATAGAATTTTAAAGCCTTGCCCTTTTCCCCCTTCTTTTTTGGATCTTCAGCAAAAAGTCCTTTTTCATCTTTGAGGTAAATCAGGGATTTGGCCCCGATATTTTCTGCCAGCAGAAACGCACCGCAGTCGGTTCGATGGGGAGGGATGGAACCGAATTCAGCCGGGTGCTCAAAAAAACCATAGGGCGGAATTCCTGTTGTAATGGGAAGGTACCCTTCCTTGCAGAACATGGTCAATTGCTCCATATGGTCTCCGTGTCCGATTTTTACCCCCCCATGCTTTGCCAGAAGGACGGACAGCATTTCTGCATTCTGCCAGGAAACCTTATCCCCGAGTTTTGATAAAACCCCTGTGGGCATTCCAAGATCCACTCCGATATTGTAAACATGTCTTGCCCGGGTTCCACCGCCCGTCATCAAAAGCAGTTTGTATTCATCCTTGAGTTTGATCAATTCATCCACAATGGGCAGAATGGCTTTGGCTCCCCGGTCCATGATGCTCTGGCCGCCAATCTTCAGGACATTGATATCTGGGTGCATCCTGAAATATTCCGTTGAGTCTGTAGTTTTTAAAAATTTTTTACTTACAAGGGATTCTCCCATAAGCGGGGTATCAATATGCAATCTGCCTTTATCATCCTTTTCTTTGATCATCTTCACCATGATTGCCTCCTTTATCTTTGTCTATTTATGTACTCTAATGATTGCCGATTACGGAAATCAAAGTATAGATAATTAATTATATTAATGCTAATGTTATCGTCCAAATTCTTTAAAATTTTCTTTGGAACAAATCAGCAGAGTCAGAGCAAAAAACAACAGGAGGGATAGATGGACAGGCTTGATGCAATTTTTTCACCGGAAACCATTGCGGTCATCGGGGCTTCAAATCAGAAGGGAAAGGTGGGGCATGATATTTTTGCCAATATCTTATCCGGGGGGTATACCGGTACCCTTTACCCGGTTAATCCAAAGGCAAAATCCGTATTGAGCGTAAAATGCTATACCAGTATCGGCAATATCCCTGATCCCATTGATCTGGCCATGATTATCCTTCCTCCCAAAGTTGCCCTGGAGGCGGTTAAGGAGTCTATTGCCAAGGGAGTGAAAGGCATTGTTATTGTTTCTGCCGGGTTTAAGGAAGTGGGGGGGGAGGGCGCACTGATTGAAAAAGAGATCAAGGCTCTATGCGCATCGGCCAAGGTCAGGCTTGTGGGACCCAATTGTCTTGGTGTCATCAATCCGTCACCAAAAGTGTCCTTGAATGCCAGTTTTTCTTCTCGGATGCCGGCAGCAGGGAATGTGTCTTTTATTTCCCAGAGTGGTGCGCTCTGCACTGCTGTGCTGGATTATGCAGCAGATAAGGGCTTTGGATTTTCCAAATTCATTTCCATCGGCAACAAGGCAGATGTGGATGAGCTGGACCTGCTTCGATATTATCACAATGATCCGGATACGGATGTGGTTATGATATATATGGAAGAATTGAGCCGAACCGCCGAAGAATTTATCACGGAAGTCCGGGCAATGACGTCGGGAACCCATCCTACCCACGTGATTGCCATTAAATCAGGGTCTTCCGATGCCGGGGCCAGGGCCGCTGCTTCCCATACCGGTGCCCTGGCAGGTTCCGATGCCTTATATGATGCAATTTTCAATATGTCGGGCATCCTTCGGTGTGCCACCGTGAATCAGCTGTTTGATTATGCCCAGGCCTTTGCCGCCAATAAATACCCTACAGGGGACAGGATTGCCATCATCACCAATGCCGGCGGCCCCGGTATTATTGCAACCGATATGAGTGAGCACTCAGGCCTGAGGCTGGCAAAATTTTCAGATGAAACCATTCGGGAACTTAAAAAATATCTGCCTCCCACAGCCAATTTTTATAATCCGGTGGATGTGATCGGAGATGCAGCCAAAGACCGGTATGAAAATACCCTGGCCACTGTATTGAGCGACCGGGGGGTGGATGCGGCCTTGATCATTTTAACTCCCCAGTCCATGACCGATGCCATCGGTACGGCCGAAGCAATTGTCCGTATTGCAAAAAATACCATAAAACCCATAGTTTGCGCGTTTATGGGGGTTGTGGATGTGTCCGATGGCGTAAAAATGCTGCAAAAGAACAGGGTACCGGTTTACCAGTTCCCGGAAAGTGCGGCCAGATCTCTGGGTGCCCTGAGGCAGGGAATGAAATGGCTGTTCAGGAAAATACTGCCCCAGTTCGATCTTGCCTATGATACGGACAAAGCCCGTCAGATTATAGAAGATTGCCTGGCAGCCGGGAAAACCGTTTTAGGTGAACTGGATGGATGCGAACTTCTTCAGTGCTATGGCTTTCGGACCCTTCCCATGGCCCTTGCCGTGAATAAGGCCGAGGCCCCGGGCCTGGCGGAAAAGATCGGGTATCCCGTGGTAATGAAGATTGTGTCTTCTGATATTCTTCATAAAACCGACGCCGGCGGGGTCATGGTGGGAATTGAAGATAAGGACGCTTTGGAAACAGGATTTGATGCCATTATGGAAAAAGCCCGCGCCTTTAACCCGGATGCCAAAATTGAGGGTATCCTGATTCAGAAGACAGCTCCCAAGGGAAAAGAAGTGATCCTGGGATTATCCAGGGACCCGGTTTTCGGGCATGCAGTGATGTTCGGACTGGGTGGCATTTTTGTTGAAGTCTATAAGGATGTTGTATTCCGGTTGTCTCCCATGGGAAGAAATGTGGCCCGGAGAATGGTCAGAAGCATCAAGGGTTATCCCATTTTAAAAGGGCTCAGGGGAGATAAGCCCGCAGATATTGAAACCATTGAAAAACACATTGTTTCTCTTAAAGCCATGGCAGACAACCATCCCATGATAAAAGAGCTGGACATCAACCCCTTGTTTGTCCATGAGGAAGGACAGGGGGCAACAGTGGCGGATATTATAATCCGGCTGGAAAAAAAGGAGAGCTGATCATTATTCTCTACCCCTGTATTTCAATGGTTCCCAAAGCCATTCAGCTGTTAAGCGGTAAAGAAAAGGTCATTGCCCTGAGCCTTTTTGCAAGGGAATGCGTAACGGCATCTGCCGTGAAATCAAAACTTGATGCCAATGTGTTTGAAACAGATCAATCCGGCGCACCCCTGCCGTCAAACGGTATCTTTTGGTCCCTCAGCCACAAGCCGGGCTATGTGGCCGGTGTTGTCTCAAGGCAACGGGTGGGTATTGACATTGAACAACTGAAGCCTGTTTCCGATGACGTGTTTAAAAGGATTGTTGATCCAATTGAATCCCTGCATTTCGTGAATCAGGAAAAGATGCTTGTTTTTTTCAGGATATTCACGGCAAAGGAGGCGGTTTTGAAAAAAGAAAGACTTGGATTTAAGGGATTGTCAAAAATAAAAATCCATGAAGTTTTGGATGATACCCATCTCATTGTCCAATATCTGGATAAAAAATATCAGGTTGAGAATTTTTATTTTGACGGCGGCCTTGCATCTGTGACAAAAGAGAATGAAGATATCGAATGGAGTTTCAGGTAAGACCATTATTTTAAGGAGAAACAAAATGGCTGAGGGAAAAGGGTTTGTGATGAGTGAGGCCGCAGCTTCAGGTCCGCTGCCCAAAGTAGATTTTTCAAGCTTTATGTTATCCTTATACTCATCAGGACTTGTCCAGCTGGGTAAGGTTGAAGACCCTTCAACCGGGAAAAAAACAAAAAACCTTGAGCTTGCAAAACACACCATTGACATGATTGCCATGCTGGAAGAAAAAACAAAGGGGAATCTGAACGAGGATGAAAAGAATCTTCTCAAAGCGCTGCTGAGTGAGATAAGGATCGCGTTTGTCGAGGCAAAGGCTTGACAATAAAATACACATCCTTTGCAAAGATCAATCTGTTCCTTTACATCACTTCAAAAAGAGAGGACGGATATCATACCCTTTATTCCCTCATGACACCCATTGATCTATGCGATGACCTTTATCTTGATTTTGAGGCAGATGGGATAAAGGTCATCTGCGATCATCCGGGTGTGCCGGAAGATAAGTCCAATATTGCCCATAAAGCGGCAGTCCTGTTCTATGACGCCTTAAAAGAAAAAGGGTGTGAAAAAAAGGGCATTGGAATTGAAATTAAAAAGCACATACCTCCGGGCGGCGGTCTTGGCGGCGGCAGCAGCAATGCGGCCACGATTTTAACAGCCCTGAACGCTCATCACCGGCAGCCATTTTCAAAACCTGAATTAATGCATATGGGATTGCGACTGGGTGCCGATGTCCCCTTTTTCATTTTCGGAAACCCGGCAATCGTTCAAGGAATTGGTGAAATGGTTGAAAAAGCGCCTGATCTTCTTCCGTATCACATTGTTTTGTGCGATCCAGGGGTTGCTGCGGCAACAGCGGCTGTGTACAAAAAATATGATTTTGATTTGACATCAAATCAAAAATATACTATGAATGCTGGTTTGAATGTACCGCAACGGGGACAAAAATTTGATGCAGGGGCATGGGCGCACAACGATCTTGAAGAACCGGCGTGCAGTCTTTATCCTGAAATCAGGGAAACAAAAGAAGAGATGGAGTTGTTGCTGCACACAAAAGTGCGGATGACAGGGAGCGGCTCCTCTCTTTTTGCACTTTTTCAGGCCCGCAAAGATGCTGAAAAGGGCTGTGAAATCCTCCTGGAAAAATGGGCCGGGAGTAAAAGAAAATTGTTTTTTTCCTCGTTTGGCAAAAAAATGTGAGTTTATTGTACTGGGGCGTCGTCAAGCGGTAAGACACAGGGTTTTGATCCCTGCATCCAGAGGTTCGAATCCTCTCGCCCCAGCCATATTTTTTATAAATTAATAAGAGATTTTTTTTATGAACGGCTTGTCCATTTTTGCAGGAAATTCAAATCTCCCTTTGGCAGAGAAGATTTCAGAATATCTGTCAAAACCTTTGGGAAGAATGAAAGTCAACCGGTTCAGCGACGGAGAAATTCAGGTTGAAATTCATGAGAATGTCCGGCGCCAGGAAATTTATGTGATACAGTCTACAAGTTATCCTGTGAACGACAACCTTGTTGAATTGCTGCTTCTGATCGATGCTTTCAAAAGGTCGTCAGCCAGCAGAATCACTGCGGTGATTCCTTATTTCGGTTATTCACGCCAGGATAAAAAAGTGTCTCCCAGGGTTCCTATAAGTGCAAAGATGGTGGCGGATCTTCTTGAGTGCACTGGTGTTCACCGGGTGATTACAATGGATCTGCATGCCGGTCAGATTCAGGGTTTTTTTAACTGCCCGGTGGATAATCTTTATTCAGCTCCGGTGGTGATTGATGATATCAAGACCCGTTTTCCGGAGAACCTGGTGGTGGTGTCACCTGACGCGGGCGGTGTTGAAAGGGCAAGGGCCTATGCCAAGCGCCTGAACGCAGGACTTGCCATTGTGGATAAGAGAAGAAGCGCGCCAAACCAGGCAAAGGCCATGGCCATTATTGGCGAGGTTCAGGATAAAATCGCTATCATTATCGATGATATGGTAGACACGGCAGGAACATTGGCAGAGGCTTCCGGTGTTATTGTGGAAAACGGTGCAAAAGCCGTTCATGCGTATTGCACGCACCCTGTACTCTCAGGACCAGCCATAGACAGAATAAACAAATCATCTTTAAGTTCTCTTGTTGCTACAGACACGATCCCTCTTTCTGAAGAAGCAAAACAATGTGACAAGATTAAGACGCTTTCCATTGCCAAACTGGTGGGTGAGGCAATTGTGCGCAGTTACAGGGGTGATTCTGTAAATTCTCTCTTTGTATAAAAATAAAAATAGGATCTATTAGTCTTCTGCATGGATATGTGCAGATATGGAGGAAAAAACTTTGGAATTAATTGAATTAAACGCAAAACCAAGAGAAACTACCGGCAAGGGGGCTGCAAGACAATTAAGAGCAAAACAAGCCATACCTGCCATTGTCTATGGTGAGAAAAAAGAGCCGACAATGCTGGCCATTGATACGGTTGAGTTTGGTAAAATCATCCGGAATTACGGTTCTATGGGTCTTTTTTTTAATCTCAAGATCAGCGGAACCGAAGCACAGAAAACCGTAATGCTCAAGGATATGCACATGGATACCTTTGGGCTGAATTATCTGCATGTGGATTTGCAGGAAATCAATATGGATAAAAAAATTACGGTCAGTGTCCAGGTTGAAGTCGTCGGCAAAAGCAAAGGGGTCAAGGAGGGAGGGCTTCTCCAGATTATCCGGCGTGAGCTGGACGTGGTCTGCAAACCCATGGATACACCGGATACCATTCAGATCGATATTACGGATCTGGAGATCGGTGATGCAGTGCATGTCAATGACATTGATCTGGGTGAAAATATCCATATTCCCCATGAAACCAATTATACGGTCATTACGATTGTGCCGCCGTCAACAGATTCCAAGGAAAGAGGCGAAGAGGAAGAGGAACCGGATGAGAAAGCCCCGGCAGCCCCTGCTTCCAAAAAAGCGGCTGAAGAATAATTTTGTTGTAGATGTCGGATTCGAAATATAAAATGATTGCGGGTCTGGGCAATCCTGGAAAGGATTACGCTCAGACCCGACATAACATAGGCTTTCTGGCCCTTGACACCCTGGCATCAAAATCCCGCCTGATATTTGACAAAACCCGGTTTGATTCTGAATATGTGAAAGCAAAAATTTTGGGTAAGGATGTTTTTCTCATCAAGCCCTTAACCTATATGAACCGAAGCGGACTTTCCATTCATAAATTTGCATCATACTATAAGATCGAGATCGAAGATATTATCATTGTCCATGATGATATGGATCTTGAATTTGGAAAAATCAAAATTGTTAAAGGCCGGGGGCATGGGGGCCATAACGGCGTCCGGTCCATCATGGAATCTTTTGGCAACAATGATTATATCCGTGTCCGTGTGGGTGTCGGTCATCCCGTGTCCGGAAGAGATGTAACGGGCCATGTTCTTGGCGGCTTTTCCCCGGATGAAATGAGACTTCTTGATCAAACCACGGATACTGCCTCAGCTGCCTGTCTCCATATCCTTGAAAATGGTGTGATTGCCGCCATGAACATCTTTAATCAAACCGCGGATCGATAGAATTTAAAACTATTTGATTGACAAGGTTGTTTAAATATGGTTTCCTGCTTGAGAATGGGCTAATTGTTTCTATAACGAAAGGGTGGGCTATCAAATGGGTGAAAAATCCAAAAGAATCAGAGCAATACAGGGGACATCAACCAAAAAGGAATTTCTAAAAGGGGATGTGGCTGTTTACCCGGCTCACGGTGTGGGATACATCGAATCCATCGAGAGCAAGGAGATAAACGGCGACACATTGAATTTCTACATGATGAAAATCGTGGAAAACGGAATGGTGATAATGATTCCGACATCAAATGTAGAATCAGTGGGGTTAAGGGAACTTATTCCTGAAACCGAAGTCCCGGAAGTCTACAAAGTAATGAAGGAAAAAGCACATGGTTCTGATAATCAGACCTGGAACCGCAGATACAGGGAATACATGGATAAGATCAAAACCGGTTCCATTTATGATGTGGCTGAGGTTTTCAGGGATCTTTTCCAGTTGAAGCTTGAAAAAGATCTTTCCTTTGGTGAGCGCAAACTTCTTGATACTGCTCAGAATCTGCTGGTCCAGGAGTTGTCCATGGCCAAGGATGTGGATGAAAAATCAATGATGCAGGAAATTGAAAGCCTTTTTATTTAGTTATTTTATTATTCGAAAGCAAAGTTTTAACCGGCGGGTACTGGTATTGAACAGTCCGCCGGTTTTTTTATCATGAAGATACATATCTGCATCCCTGGTGACCAGAACGGCATAAGGCTTGATACAGTCCTCTGTAATTATGACAAGGTTTTTACACGAAGCCGTGCAGCAGCACTTATCATTGCCGGGGAAATTCTTGTAAATGGAAAAACAAAAAAGTCAGGGTATCGGGTTAAGCAAGGGGACATCATTTCCGGCCATATTTCTGATGCCGCTTTTCAGCCGGAGGTGCTGCCCGAGAATATTCCAACCGATATTATTTTTGAAGACGACCATATCCTGGCGATCAATAAAAAAGCGGGTTTGGTGGTTCATCCCGCACCGGGAAATCTTTCCGGGACACTGGTCAATGCATTATTGTATTATAACCCGCTTATCTGGAGAGTGGGTGATGAAAAACACAGATCAGGGATCGTCCACAGGCTGGATAAAGATACCAGCGGATTGATGGTGATTGCCAAGACGGAACAGGCATTGAATTTTCTGAAAAAAGAGTTCAGGGAACGCAGGGTTGAGAAAAAATATCTGGCGCTGGTGTCTGGAAATTTAACTCAGGATCAGGGTGAAATTCATCTTCCCATTGGCCGACATCCTGTAAAAAGAAGATTGATGGCCATTAATCATGAAAAAGGAAAACCCGCCGTCACCCTCTGGAAAGTTCAAAAGCGGTTTAAAGACACCTGTCTGGTTGAAATAACCCTGAAAACCGGGAGAACCCATCAGATCCGGGTCCATTTTTATTCCATGGCGCATCCTGTTTTGGGGGACCGGGTTTATCAACCCGGAAGGCTCAGAAAAACAAAAAGTATTGCACCTCGGCAGATGCTGCATTCTCATCAGCTTTCATTCAGGCACCCCTATTCCGGTCAAAGAATGGAGTTCAAGGCTGAATTGCCTGAGGACTTTTTAACAATTCTGGACTTTTTTGAATCAGAGATCTTGAATCAAAATATTTCTACACTGCCTCAATTCTAATCGCACACACTTTAAATTCCGGAATTTTGGCTGTCGGGTCCAGTTTTGCGTTGGTCAGTTCATTGGCTGCGGCCGCGGCAAAATGGAAGGGAATGAAAACTGTTCCTTCAACCGCCAGTGAGGATATTTTAAGCTTTGCACTGATTTTGCCTCTGCGTGAAGTTACATCCACCATGGCACCGGTTTCAAGGCCAAGCTTTCCTGCGTCTGACTTGGAAATTTCCACAAAACATTCAGGAGAAAGTATGTTGAGGCCTTGTGTTTTCATGGTCATGGTTCCGGTGTGATAATGATAGAGGACCCGGCCGGTTGTCAGGATGAAAGGATATTCCTTGTCCGGTAATTCAGCAGGCGGCCTGTGGTCAATGGCATGGAAAAGCCCTTTTCCCCTGGTAAACTGGGTGGTATGCAGGATGGGCGTTCCCTCATGGCTTTGTGTGGGGCAGGGCCAGTGGATGCCGATATTATCTATTCTTTCCCAGGTAATGCCTTTGTAGGAAGGGGTAACCGAGGTTATTTCCTTAAATATTTCCTGGCTGTCGGTGTATGGCATGTCATATCCCATCCGACCGGCAATATCACAGATGATTTTCCAGTCTTCCCTGGCTTCTCCGGGCGGGTTTACAGCCTTTCTAACCCGCTGAACCCGCCGCTCAGTATTGCTGAAGGTGCCGTCTTTTTCGGCAAAACAGAGGGCCGGCAGCACCACATCTGCCAATTTCGTGGTTTCTGTTTCAAAAATATCCTGGACAACAAGGAAATCCAAATTTTGAAAGGCTTTTCTGGCATGGTTTAAATCAGGATCGGATATCATGGGATTTTCACCGATGATAAAAAGGGCTTTCAGTGTGCCTTCATATGCTTTTTGAACCATTTCGGTAACCGGAAGGCCTGGTGTGGGTGACAGCCCCGTTGTATTCCATGCCTTTTCCATACCGGTTCTTGCTTTTTCATCAGTCACAGGCTGGTAGGCTGTAAATACATTGGGCAGTCCTCCCATGTCACAGGCACCCTGGACATTGTTCTGACCGCGTAAGGGGTTGACCCCGCCGCCGGATTTTCCCAGGTGTCCGCAAAGCATGGAGAGGTTGGCAAGGGATTTGACATTGTCCGTGCCGCAGGTGTGCTGGGTTATTCCCATGCAATAGAGGATAGTTGCGGCCGGCGCCGTTGCAAAGGCTCTTGCAACTTCAATAAGATCATCTTTCTTTATGCCTGTAATTTTTTGTACATATTCCGGCGTATATTTTTCAATGATGGGTTTCAGTGCTTCAAAATTTTCCGTTCTGGTATTGATAAATGTCTTGTTCTGGAGGTCTTCCTTTATAATGATGTGCATCAGTCCGTTGATCCAGGCGATATCGGTTCCGGGAAGAGGCCTCAGCCATTTGTCGGCATATTCGGTGAGTTTGATTTTTCTCGGGTCGATGATATAGAGCTTTTTGCCTTTCAGGGCGGCCCGTTTGACAAAGCTTGAAAGAACCGGATGATTTTCAGTGGTATTTGAGCCCGTCACGAGGATCAGGTCGGATGTTTCAATGTCTGCAATGGTATTGGTCATTGCACCGCTTCCAAATGCTGCAGCCAGACCGGCTACGGTGGAGCTGTGTCAGAGCCGGGCGCAATGGTCTATATTATTGGTTTTCAGTACTGCCCGGGTAAATTTCTGGGCAATATAATTGTCTTCGTTGGTGACTCTGGCAGAGGTGAGAACCCCCATGCTGTCCGGGCCGGTTTTTGATTGAATGGCCAAAAGCTTTGTTGCCACAAGATCCAGGGCCTCACCCCAGGATGCCTGTACCTGTTTCCCGTCTTTTTTGATCAGGGGCAGGGTCAGGCGCTCAGGAGATGAGACAAATTCATATCCAAACCTGCCTTTGACGCAAAGGCTGGCATGATTGGGGGCAAGATCGGAGTCTGCACCATCGATTTTAACAATTTTGTTATCCTGGACAAAAACGTCCATCTGGCATCCCACCCCGCAAAAGGAACAGGTGGTTCTGACTTTTTTAGTATCCTTGAACCGGCCGTCCCTGAAGGTTTTATCAGGCACCAGAGCCCCTACAGGGCAGACCTGAAGGCATTCCCCGCAGAAAACACAATCAGAGTTTTTTAGTGTGGCATCATTTTTTGCAATGATTTTGAGATCATCCCCAGCGTATCCGAATTCAATGGCATTGTTGACCTGGATCTCCCGGCAGGCCTTTACGCATCTTCCACAGAGAATGCATCTTGAAAAATCTCTTATTATAAAGGGATTGGCCCGTTCTGTTTCATATTTGCATTCCTTTGAGGGTATTTCCCTTGTTTTTACCTGGTATCGGTAAGCAAGATCCTGGAGTTCGCAATCCCCCCAGACCGGGCACAGGTCTTCTTTCCCATCGTCTTTCAGCACCTTGAGCTGGAAAGAGGTCCAGTCGGCTGAATCAAGTTCTCTAACGGCGCAATTATGGTTGCCAAAAGAAAGAAGCCGTGTGATCGCTTCTTTGCGTGCCTGAATCACTTTTGAAGATTCAGTAAGAACCGTCATGCCCTGTTTTGCTTTTGTTGCACAGGATTCTATAAGGCTCGGTTCCCCCATTATCTCAACCTGACATATTTTACAGGTATTTGTGGGGATGGTATGTTTTAAATGACAAAGCGTAGGGATGTCAATTTGGGAGCGCTGCGCAATTTCAAGAATTGTCTCACCCGGTTTAAAGACCAGATGGTTTCCGTTGATGATGATAGTGTGATGTTCCATGATTTTTTTCCGGGTATGATATTATAACAGTTTCACTCATTTGCCCTGGCAATAAATAGTTTAGTACACTCTGGGTTTCTGATTGTCAATGAACCCCTGCAAAAAAATTTGTTGATATTATTGACTTTTCATTTTTTAGGGGGTTATAGAGGAGTGGACAAATAAACACCAATCGGGTAAGGATATATTCATGTTACAATCTATTGTTTTAATGGGGGGGCTCGGCGTCATTATCGGGGCTGTTCTGGCTATTGCCTCAAAGGCCTTCTATGTCTATGAGGACCCTACTGTGGTTGCTGTGAGTGCCGCTCTGCCGGGTGCCAATTGCGGCGGGTGCGGATACCCGGGATGTAATTCCAATGCTGAGGCAATTGTCAAGGGGCTTTCGCCTGTTAATTCCTGTGTGGCCGCAGGTGTTGAGGTTGCCCTGGAGATTGCGGCCATCATGGGTGTGTCGGTATCGGACAGGGAACCTGAATTTGCAGGCCCTGGATGTTATTACAGCAAAGATGCGGTGGACATGGAGTATGAATATCTCGGAATAACCGATTGCCGGGCGGCTGAAATGCTTTTCGGCGGCATGAAGGTCTGCAGAATAGGATGCCTGGGTCTTGGGACATGTGCAAAAGCTTGCATGTTCGGGGCTTTGACCATCGGCAGGGACGGATTGCCCAAAGTTGACAAGAATAAATGCACGGGCTGTGGTGCCTGTGAAAGGGTTTGTCCTAAAAATATTATCAAACTCACCTCGATAACCCGGAGGATTTTAAGAGAATATACACGGCAGGAATGCATAACCCCTTGCCAGCGGGCATGTCCCACAGGTATTGACATAAAGGAATATATCAGGCTTATCCGTGAGGGAGATTACGAAGGTTCAGTCCAGGTCATAAAAGAAAGGAATCCTTTTCCAACAGTTATTTCCAGGATCTGTCCGGCCATATGCGAGTCTAAATGCCGAAGGCTTATGCAGGATGAATCCGTTTCCATTAACGGCTTGAAAAGATTTGTCTGTGATTATGAGATGAATCTGAACCGCCGTGTTTTGCCTTATAAAGCCCCTGCTACCGGAAAAAAGGTAGCCATCATCGGTGGCGGTGTTGAAGGACTGTCTACAGCGTTTTTCAGCGCAAGGCTGGGTCATGATCCCACTGTTTTTGAGGCAACCGATTCTCTTGGGGGTATTCTTAGAAAGGCCATCAAGAGGGAAAGGCTGTCAATGGATGTCCTGGACTGGGATATCGAAGGCATCCGGCAAATGGGAGTTGATATCCGGACACAGGCTAGGGCGGGAAAGGAGTTTACCATTGACAGCCTCCTTAAACAGGGGTTCCATGCTGTTTTTACAGCCACAGGCGGATGGGATTCCAGGCTTCTCCGGGGAGATATGGCAAGAGCGGAGACTGTATTTCCGGGTGCATACCTTTTGATTGATTTGTTAAGAAGCAGAACCGATGATCATATCTGCATTCCTTCCAAAGAAAAGGTTGTGATTGTGGGCGGGGGAAGTCTTGTAGCCGATGCTGCAGAAATTTTAAGAAAAAACGGATCAAAGAATATTGTCGTTATCTCAAGAAAGATTGAATCAGAATTACCGTTTGATCCTGAGGCATCAGAAAAATTATCAAAATCAGGGGCCTTTGTTATTTATGATTCAGGGATAACAAAGGTTAAAGGAGAGGACGACCAGCTAACAGCAATCGAATATGTGGAACTCAGCACAGGCGTAAAGCACAATATCAATACAGATCTTTTGATTATCGGCGCCGGAAGATTTCCTGAACTCGTGTTTATTCCTGAAATAAAGGATGAACAGGATGGGAAAAGCGGTCAACCGGAAAATCAGGGGTCTGTTGTGATCTGGGAAGGTCATGAGCTTCAGAAAAAACCGACAGGGAAACAGGAATCCGGTCTTTTGTCGGACCAGGATGTCATCAGTGAGTATGCTTCCGCCGTTTCCGCCATCAACGGCGGTAGGAAAGCGGCTGCCGCCATTCATTATCTCATGACCAATGCAGGGTTCCAGGACCCCTCTGATATGATTACGGAAGCTTCCATACTTCAGGATGTTTCCATACTGAACCATGTAAAAGTTTTATCAAGGACCATCCTGAAATCGACAGACCCAAAAAAAGGTGCTGCTGAAGAATTCTCAACGGGATTTTCAGTGGAAGAAGCAAAGAAGGAAGCGGACAGGTGTTTAAGATGCGGTCTTGTCTGTTATGAAAAAATAAAGACAGAAGGGCAGGTGTTGAAATAAAAAAAGACAAATACCATCTATTAATCCTGTTGGGATAGCCTATGAGACCAGAACTGATACTTATTGTTGATGATGAAAAAAGGATCGTTGAGAATATTTCTCTTTGTTTGCAGAAAGAGGGATATAAGGCTGTTGGCGCTTACAATGGCGACGAGGCGATTAAGCTTTTTGAGCAGCACAGATTTGATCTGGTTCTGCTTGATATCAGCATGCCCGGGATGAACGGGTATGAGGTGATGGAGCATATTTACGGTCTTGATGATGAGGTGTTGATCATTATTATTACCGGGTATGCCTCCATCGAGTCGGCTGTCCGTGCATTAAAGATCGGGGCCTGGGATTATCTTAAAAAGCCTTTTGAGTATGCGGATCTGATCAAAACAGTGAAAAATGCCCTTTCCCAGAAAAAATTAATCGCGGCTAAAAAGGCCATATCAGCAAGACTTGAAGCCTCTGAAAGACAATTTGAATATATGGTGAACAATTCTCCCGACCTTATCTTCACTCTAGATCAGAAGGGCTGCTTTACCTTTGTAAACCAGCAGTTCGAAAAGGTTCTGGGATATGCAAAACAGGATCTGGTTGGTAAAAGCTTTAAGATCATAGCCCATGAAGGAGACCTGCCCAAGGTAGAAGCGTTAATAAACCTGAATGAATCCGGCTATCCGGTCAATGAAGGGAAAGACCTTCATTTCAGATTTTTAAGGGTGGGAAAAAATAAATCAAAACATGATCCTTTTGACTCTTGTGCGTATATGGAGCTCAAGACCTCGCCCATATATCTTCCTGCCAGTGATGAAAAAGATGAATTCAAAGGCTTGTATGCAGTTGCAAGGGATGTAACCGACCGGGTAAATCTTGAAAATCAACTCCGGCAGGCCCAGAAAATGGAAGCTATCGGAACGCTTGCAGGGGGTATCGCCCATGATTTTAATAATATTCTCATGGGGATACAGGGGTATGCATCTCTTGTAAAAAGCGGTTTTTCAAGAGAAAGCGATGAATATAAACGGCTGGCCAGTATTGATGAATATGTTTATAATGGCGCTGAAATGGCCAGGCAATTGCTTGGATTTGCACAAAAAAGTTTTCAGGAAACCTCTCTTATCAATTTGAATTATCTTTTAAAAATGTCTGCAAAGATGTTTGGTCGCACCAAAAAAGACATACTGATAGAGCAATACCTTGAAAAAAATCTCTGGGGAACAGTTGTTGATGAGGGACAGATCAAACAGGTCCTGATGAATCTTTTTGTCAATGCCTGGCAGGCCATGCCCAATGGCGGAAAGATCATTATCAGATCTGAGAATATCATAGTGGATGAGTTTAAAAAGGATGAACTGGGACTTGAATCTCCAGGGCCCTATGTAAAAGTAACGGTTGCAGACACCGGTATCGGGATGGATGAGGATATTATCTCCAGGATTTTTGACCCGTTTTTTACAACCAAGGAAAGAGGCCAGGGGACCGGACTTGGGCTTGCCACAACTTACGGTATTATAAAGAGCCATAAGGGTATGGTAAGAGTCGACAGTAAGATAGGAAAAGGAAGCTCGTTCAGCTTTTTTATCCCGGCGAAAAAAACCAGGGTGAATACCCCACCCGAGACTGAAGAAAAAAATATGATAATAATCAATGGGAAAGGCACCATTCTATTAGTGGATGATGAAAAAGGCGTGATTGAAGTCTGTTCGGAGATGCTGGAAAGCCTTGGATATCATGTTTTGGCTGTTTCGAGCGGAAAAGAAGCCATTGAAGTCTTGGCGACCGGAAATAAAAGGGTGGATCTTGTCATTCTGGATCTGGTTATGCCCCGGATGAGCGGCCAGCAGGCATTTGAAAAGATAAGAGCCATTGATCCGGATATAAAAGTGCTGGTATCCTCTGGCTACAGCCGGGAAGAGGAAATTGAAAATATGATGCAGAAAGGGTGTGATGGGTATATTCTCAAACCCTTTGATATGGCTACACTTTCCAAAAAACTGGATCTTGTATTAAAAACCCGGGAGACGGTTTAGTTAAAGCCGGTTTTCAACTATTATTCATAAAAAAAAGGGCCAGGGGTTTTTCCCCGGGCCCTTTGCTTTTTTATTATATGCTTCTAGGCAAAAGCTTTCTCAAGCGGCGGAATGATCTCTTTTTTCCGGCTCATTACACCCTTGAGCCAGGCTTTTCCTCCTGAAGGCGCCACACCGAATGCTTTTTGGACAATTGATTCATCATCAGAAGCAATCAGAAGTTCAGTACCTTCCTTCATAATATCGGTCAGCATAAGGAAAACACTGTGGTGGCCTTTTTCTTTTTTAAGTGCCTGGATATCTTTTTCAAGGGCTGCCTTGATACCATCGACAATGGAAAGATCAACCAGTTCAAGCTGTCCTATACCAACGCCTTTTCCACCCATTTTGAAATCCTTGTAATCGCGGAAAACAAGATCACGGATGGGTGTGCCTTCAACTGCGGATTTAACCTTGAACATCTCTATTCCGAGAGCCGGGAGATCGCTTGCGCCGCAGATCTCAGCAAGGTATGCACAGATTTCTTTATCTTTGTCGGTACAGGTGGCGGACTTGAAAATAACGGTATCGGAAAGAATCGCACACAGCATGATTCCTGCGATGTCCTTGGGTATGGCAACATTAAAATATTTATACATGGATGCAACCACGGTGCAGGTGCAGCCAACAGGCCAGATCCAGCATTCCAGCGGCTGTGAAGTGGTTACATCACCCAGTTTATGGTGATCGACAATACCAAGGATATTGGCTTTGCCTAGGTCGTCAGGGCTCTGGGCAAGATCGGAATGGTCCACGAGATAAACACTCTTTCCTTCATAAGAAGTTACCACTTTAGGGGCGGCAACACCGTATTTTTTCAGTACAAAAGTGGATTCCGGGTTTAACTCGCCCTGAACTGCGGGGGCAATATCTTCACCCATTTTTTTCTTGAGATCTGCCAGGGCAATCGCTGCACAAACAGAATCGGTATCTGGATTTTTGTGACCAAATACTAAAGTTGTCATGAAACCTCCTAATTAATTGGTTTTGTTTTTATAATTTGATGATCCTTCCACAAGTATTCGATCATCTAAAGTTTTACTTTTAATTCTTCCTATAAAAAACCGCAATATCTTATAGAATTAATTGGCAATATAAACAAGGAAAAATTTATAAATTCATTCATATGGATTAATAAGGCATGTATTGATTAATGAGGAAAAGTTTGATTTAAAATCATGAATCTGACATATGTATTGGCATTACTTTTTTGAACTAAGACCCTGTCATGGCAAAGGGAGACGGAAAACCCATGGAAAAGCGGAAACACGAAAGAAAACCCACAAAGGTTCCGGTGGAGATAGTCACCGACGGCAGCCTTAATAAAGAGAGAGCTGAGAACATCTCTTTAACCGGGCTTTTTATCAGGAGCAATGAATTTCACAAATATACTGTGGATCAGGAAATTGTCCTTTCCTTTGAATCCAGATCCGGAGAACCCCATGCACTGGAAGCAAAAATTGTCAGAAAAGACAATGAAGGTATCGGCATACGGTTTAAGCGGGAATTGGTTGCCATCGGCATGAAGCATGCCCAAGAATGGTTATAACACCCCAACTGTCAAGTCGGGTTGGGTATTTTCCATGCAGGCCTTCAAACAGGAAGGATTCATTTTTGTTACATACAGGTTTTGCAAGCCCCGCACTCTATCATGGGGCAGGAGGCAGACATTTTTTCTTTTTCCGCTTTTTTGTATTCTTTTATAAGAAATTCCTTTTTAACCCGGTTATAGAGAAAATCCCAGGGCAATGGAGAGTCAAGGGATTTTTCCCGGTAGAGAATCATATCACAATATTCCTTTTTTCCCTTTATGGCTGCCGGCCAGCCTTTCATCAAAGCATGTTCCAGAATATCCGCGGTTTTTTGATCCCCAAGGGACAGAAGTGCATGGATTCTTGCCTTGCGTAAGGATTCAACATTAACCTTTACATTTGCAGTTTTTTTTAACCCCTCATGAATAATGTCCACCCGTCTTTTTAATATGCTCTCTTTTTCCATGGCAGACCATTGAAAAGGCGTGAAGGGCTTTGGAATAAAGGGATTGATGCTCAGAGTGATGGTTCCTATTTTTTGTTTCTTTTTAGAGGCGTCAAGAAATTCTGATTTTATTTTTTTGGTCAGCTCGACAATGGCATGAACATCAGTCTCCCTTTCAAAGGGAAAACCGATCATGAAATATAGCTTAATGTTGATAATGCCGGCTTCAACCAGTTTTCTTGCGGCACAAAGAATATCCTCTTCCGTTATTTTCTTGTTGATGATGGACCGCATCCTCTCAGACCCTGCTTCAGGGGCAATGGTAGCGGTTTTGACGCCACTGGAGGAAAGCGCCTGAATGAGCCCGTCCGAGAGCTTGTCGGCCCGAAGCGAGGAAAACGACAGCTTAAAGCCCCGGTCTTTGCCATGGGCGCATATTGTTTCAATATCAGGATGATCGGCAATGGCCGAACTCACAAATCCGATTTTATCAGTCTTGCCTGAAGCGCTGTCGATGCAGGCCATAATATTTTGTGTCGGATAAATTCTGGGCGGACGGTAAATAAACCCAGCGCTGCAGAAGCGGCAGCCATGGGGGCAGCCCTTTAGAATTTCAATCAGGAATGCATCTTTAAATGCGGTTTTGGATGTCAGAATTGAGGTAAAGGTTGAAATTTTTTCAAGGCTTTTCAAGTATTGAACTTGAATCTGAAACGGATTTTTTGTTGTATGGATGCCCGGGACGTATGCACCGGATACGGTTTGTTCAAGCATACGCAAAAATGATGCCCTGTCGGTTTTTTTTTCATAGGCATTAAAAAACGGCTGGATCAGGCATTCTGCTTCCCCGAGAAGGAAAATATCGATAAACGGGGCAATGGGTTCCGGGTTTAAAAAACAGGCAACTCCCCCTGCGACCACCAGGGGGTGGAGGTGGTTTCGATCAGGTGATCGCAAGGGGAGGCCTGCTTCTCCCAGGAGTTGAACAAGGTGGAGAAAATCATTTTCAAATGATATTGAAAAAAAAATAATATCAAATTGATCAAGGCTAAGTGCGTTTTCAATACTTTTGGCCTGCCCGTGTCTTTTCTGCTGATCCGGAAGAAAAACCCTTTCGCAAGCCACATGGTCCATCTGGTTTAAAAGCCGGTAAACGGTTTGAAAGCCGAGAGAGGACATCCCTGCCGAATACGTATTGGGATAGACAAGTGCTGCTTTTATCAGCCCTTTTGCAAGTTTCCGGATGGCCCCTTGTTCAACCCTTTTGTTCTCGTTGAAGCCATCCTTTGAGGCAGGTTTGCGCCTTTTTTTCATTTATCAGTCAGCTTTTCGCCTCAAAAACGTCGGGACTTCCAGGTCATCATTGTCAAACTGCATGGCGCTGTAATTGTTCATAATATCATCATCTCCCACAGCTCTTTTCTGTTTAACGATGACCGGGTTGTCAAATTCATTCCAGTTGGCAAGCTCTTCCGGTGTCGGGATCCTCAGATGGCCTCTTGCAACCGGTTCTGATGATGCCTGAGACGCGGTCCGTATCTGCCCCCCCCCTGTGGATGGCGGTTGAATCATACGTGCGGTGGTTCCTTGTTGTGATCCCTGCCGTGCTGAAGCGGTAGCAGGCTGCTGATGATACATGGGTTGGACCACGGGGTCAAAATGGTGAATATTGCTGGGGGCAATTTTTGCTTCATCCAGCCCGATACCTGTTGCTATGACAGTAATCCGGATCTCATCACCCAGCTCTTCATCAAAGGTCTGGCCCCAGATGATTTCTGCATCATCCCCGACTTCCCTGTGAATCCGGTCCGAAGCTTCCGTCATTTCATCAAGTGTAAGATCTGAGCTGGATGTAATATTCATCAATACAGCCTTTGCACCGGAAATTGAGATATCTTCAAGAAGCGGGTGGGAAATGGCTCTTTCCGCCGCTTCAACAGCACGGTTTTCACCTGAAGCGATCCCTATCCCCATGAGGGCTTTTCCTGATTTCTGCATGGTGGTTCGGACATCTGCAAAATCCAAATTCACATGGCCCGGCATCATAATAAGATCGGTAATACCCTTGACGGAATGATGAAGGATTTCATCTGCTTTGATAAACATATCAACCATTCTGGCGCCTTTGGGTGCTATTCCCCTGAGCCGGTCGTTGGGAATGATAATTACAGTATCGGTAATGTCGTGAAGTTTTTCAAGACCTTCAAGGGCTTGTTTTTCTCTTTTCTTTCCTTCAAACGAAAAAGGTTTTGAAGCTACTGCGACGGTCAATATGCCAAGATCCTTACAGATTTCGGCAATCACGGGAGCCGCCCCTGTTCCTGTACCGCCGCCAAAACCTGCGGTGATAAACACCATGTGGCTGTCCTTCAGGGCTTCCCTAATCTCATCTGCACTTTCAAGGGCCGCATCTCTGCCCTTTGACGGGTCTGCACCGGCCCCAAGTCCTTCCGTCAATTGTTTTCCAATCTGAATTTTGACTTCGGCCTTGGATGCTTCAAGAGCCTGCCGGTCTGTATTGGCAACAATGAATTTAACCCCCCTAAGCTTAGCATCGATCATGTTGTTGACCGCGTTTCCCCCTGCTCCGCCGACGCCGATGACCTTGATTTTTGCCGTACTTTCGTTTTCTACATAAGCAAATGCCATAACCACCTCCATTAAAAAATTAAATAATATCTTTAAACCACTGTTTCATTCTGTTAAATATTTTTGAAGCACCCTGACTTTCAACATCCCTGATATTCAGTTTGCAGGTTACACGGGAACCGAACATTACAAGTCCCACGCCTGTTGCAAAGGCAGGGTTTTTAACAATATCTTTCAATCCACCGATCCTGTCAGGATGACCGATTCTGACAGGAACATTGAATACCGATTCAGCTATTTCCGAAATGCCGTCCAGAACAACACTTCCCCCTGTCAGGACAAAGCCTGCGGGATACGAGTTTTCAAGACCATTGGAAAAGATTTCCTTTTTCAGCAGGGTAAAAATTTCTTCAACCCTGGGTTCAAGAATCTCGGCCAGTATCCCTTTGGAAAGTTTTTTTGGGGCCCTTCCACCCACGGCCGGCACCTCGATAAACGAACCGTTTTTCACATTTGAGGCCACACAGGTCCCATGTGTGGTTTTGATTTTTTCAGCTTCCGGCAGCGGCGTTCGAAGACCAATGGAGATGTCATTGGTCAGGTTCTGTCCACCCAGGGTCAGTTCATAAATGAATTTTAAATTATTGTCTTTAAAAAGGGCCAGGTCAGTTGTTCCGCCGCCCATATCTGCAATGAGACAGCCCAGTTCTTTTTCTTCATCCGTGAGAACGGCTTCTCCGGATGCCAGGGATTCAAGGGCGATATCACAGACTTCAAGTCCTGCTTTGTTGCAGCATTTCACAATATTTCTGGCCGAAGATACGGCTCCGGTGACAATGTGAATTTTAGCTTCAAGCCTTATGGCGGTCATTCCTACAGGATTCTGGATGGATTTCATATCGTCTACTATAAATTCCTGGGGAATGACATGAAGAATTTCTCTGTCCGTTGGGATGGCCACCGCCTTTGCCGCATCAACGACCCGTTCCACATCCTGTTCAGTTATTTCACGGCCCTTGATGGCAATAATGCCATGGGAGTTAAATCCTTTGATGTGGTTTCCGGCAATCCCCACGTAGACAGATGAAATGTCACATCCTGCCATAAGCTCAGCTTCTTCAACTGCTTTTTTAATGGAATCCACGGTTGATTCAATGTTGACAACAGACCCTTTTCTGAGTCCTGTCGAGGGATGGGAGCCGACACCAATAATGCTGATCTGGTCATCCAGCATTTCACCGACAACCGCACATATTTTCGTGGTCCCGATATCCAGGCCGACAATTATTTTTTCATTTCCCGGCAAATTAAGCCCCCTTTTTTAAATTGTTGTGCAAAGCATCATTGAGTTTTGTTTTGATAAATATTTTTTCAATATTAAAAAGGTCCATGCCGCAGATCGTTCTCTCGGGCAGGTTTTTATCAATATACTCACTTATTTTTTTTGCTTTTTTTAATTTTGCTTTAAAATTATCAAATCCCAGTTTTATGGGAACCGTTCCAATATCCAGAGTGGACGGAGGATTGGTAAAATCCTTTGTCTGTATTGTAACACCTGTATTTTCATTGCCTTCTATATGTTCAACAGGCCCGGATTCGCTTGTTTTTAAGAAATCCATGACCGAGTCGAAAAGGGTTCCGGCAAAGAGGTAGTCATCATTTATTTTTGTCAGATCAAGTCCATTGATGACCGGCAGGCTTTCAAGGCGATCACTTGCCGGGTCATATTCCTTAAAGGGCATTCCCTGCGAGTTGATCAGGATGTCTGCGGTATTTTCGATCCTCACAATGGCCAGTGGCTGGTGTTCCACAATGGAGACCTTCAGCTTTGAATGAAGGCCCCGTCTGACGGAGGCAGATTGGACCCATGGATGGGATGCAATTTGTTTTTGTGCAAGGGCGGCATTCAGCTCAAAAATATTCCTGGCCCGGTTTAAATCACAAAGTGTAAGGATTTCTTCTCTCGTGACATGATTTGCCCCGGTGATTTCAATTTCAGTGATATCAAAGTACTCTGCCTGGGTAATAAAATCGTTAACAAATATGGCGGTAAGGCTCATAATGCTGAAAACAGTCACCACCGTGATGAGCTTTAAGCAAACATGAATGCCGGTCCCTAAATCCTCGTAAATCCGTGTAGGCTCTTTGGGTTCCGGTTTATACCGGTTGGGTCTGATTTTTTTATTCACCTTCCACCCTCACTTCAGTTTCAAGTTTAATCTTGAAGGTATTGAATACAGTATCTTCAATATGTTTCTTTAAAGAGAGAATATCCCCACAGGTTGCATTACCGGTATTGACAATATAATTGGCATGAATCTCAGACACCATGGCGTCATTGACGCGCATCCCTTTGAGGCCTGATTTTTCAATCAGCTCGCCCGCAGGCATCCCCTTTGCGGGATTTTTAAAAAAGCAGCCGGCGCTGGCAGCGGAAACCGGCTGAGTGGTGTTTTTCAGGAGCAGGTTCTGTTTAAAGGATTGGTCTATCTTTGCCTGGTTTGCGGGTTTTAACGACAGGGTCACAGCAACAATAATGCCGGGCAGGTCAAGACGCCGGTAGGAAAAGCCAAGATTTTTTCTTTCAATGGTTTGAAGGGTTAGAGTCTTTAGGTCAATAACCAAGAGATCAAAAATGACACCGGACATGTCTCCTGTTTTTGCTCCGGCATTCATGGCAATGGCTCCCCCTAATGTCCCCGGGATGCCGGCTGCAAATTCAAGACCAGAAAGGGCGTGGTCCAGGGCAAACCGACAGACCGTTGACAGGCGTTCTCCTGCTTCTGCCAAAACAAGGCTTCTTTTGGAGTTTGAGTCTGTGATGCGGATATCGGATTTCAACCGGGTTGTGATGATGACAAGCCCCCTTATACCTTTATCGGAAATAAGGACATTGGTTCCCCCGCCAAGCAGTGTAATCGGGATATCCAGTTTTGATGCAGTTTCAAGCAACCCTTTTAATTCCTTCATGGTTCGGGGCAGGGCCAGAAGATCGGCTGGTCCGCCAACCCGGAAGGAGGTATAGGATTTTAACGGCTCATCTGTTAAAAGGCTGAATTCTTGAGCCATTTCTGAGTATAATATGTGTTTGTCTTTTGTCATTTCCTGCCGTTATAATATATCCAGAAGTTTTTCACCCAGGGTATAAATGTCTCCTGCCCCCAGTGTCAGAACCATATCCCCTTTTTTTGCCTTGTGTGTGATGATGGACAAGGCCTGGGTAAAATCCGGTGCATGGGAAACGTCTTTGTGTCCATGGTTTTTGATGGCATCGCATAAGGACAGGGCATCAACCCCCTGGATTTCTTTTTCACTGGCTGCATAAATGGGAAGCACAATCAGAATATCCGACTGGTAAAAAGCACGGGTAAATTCCTGGAACAATCCTTGAGTTCTTGTATATCTGTGGGGCTGGAATGCTACGATGAGCCGTTTTCCCTTGTAACATTCCCTGATGGCCGTCAGTGTTGCAACGATCTCAGTGGGATGATGGCCGTAATCATCCATGACCATGATTCCTTTTTTTTCTCCCTTGACTTCCAGTCTTCTTTTTACACCTTCGATCTGTTCCATTGCCTTCTTAATGGTTTTAAAGGAAAGATTCAGTTCAAGCCCTGCGGCTATTCCTGCAAGGGCATTGGAGATATTGTGCTTGCCCGCGAGATTCAGGGTCATGTCTCCCAGTTTTTTCTCATGGCGGAAAATGCTGAAACTGCTTTTAGTGCCGTCAAATGAAATCTCTCTTGCCTGAAGATCAGATTGGGCGCTCATACCGTAGGTGGTATGACGCACTCTGATTCTGGGCAGGATGGCCTGGATATGTTCATTGTCGAGACACAGGATGGCCAGCCCGTAAAAGGGGACCGAGTTGATAAACTGGACGAATTTGTCTTTTATGTCTTCGATGTCCTTATAAAAATCAAGATGTTCAAGATCAATATTGGTGACAACGGCAATGGCCGGTGAATATTTCAGAAATGACCCGTCGCTTTCATCGGCCTCTGCAACAATATAATCCCCCTTGCCATGCAGGGCATTGGTATCCAGCCCTTTGAGAAGACCACCAATAACCACGGTGGGGTCTAAGCCGGCTGTGTTAAGGAGCTGGGCGATCATCGAGGTGGTGGATGTTTTTCCGTGGGCGCCGGATACGGCAATGGAATATTTGATCCGCATGAGTTCGGCCAGCATTTCAGCCCTAGGAATTATGGGAATGGACATTTCTTTTGCCCGGGTGACCTCAGGGTTTTCCTTTGCAATCGCTGTTGAGGTGACGACCACATCGGCACCTTCCACCTGTTCTTTCCTGTGACCCTGGTAAATGATACCGCCATTTGCTTCAAGGCGTTTTGTAATATGGGACAGTTTCAGATCTGATCCGGACACTTTATAACCCAGGTTTAAAAGAAGCTCTGCAATGCCGCTCATGCCAATGCCGCCGATACCGACAAAATGGATATGATAGTTTTTCTGATACATGGGTTAACCCTTTATATCCTTTGAGTTTAAAATATGAGCTGCAATTTTTTTTGCAGCATCAGGCTTTGCAAGGTTTTTAAGTTTCTTCGACATCCGTTCAAGCCTGGCTTTATCAAAAAGCAGGCTGTCCATGGCTGCTTTCAGGGTGCTACCATTGAGGTCCTTGTCTTTTATCATGATTGCCGCCCCTTCTGCCTCCAATGCCCTTGCATTAAAGGTCTGGTGATCATCGGCTGCATGGGGAAAAGGGATCAGAATTGCAGGAAGCCCATGAAAACAAAGCTCGGAAATAATTCCAGCGCCGGCCCTTGTAACGGCAAGGTCCGCTGTTTTCTGAATTTCCGGCATATTGTGGAAAAACGCCTTTACCAGGGCCTTTATCTTGAGATCTGAATATTTCTGCTGAATCAGGGGTTCATCCTGAATGCCGGTTTGATGGATGATATTGAATTTATCCGTATTGTCCATAAGGGCCAGGGCATCCATAAAGGCAATGTTGACGCTGCCGGCCCCCTGGCTTCCGCCGGTAACCAGGAGGGTGGTTTTGTTTTTTTGAAAATTTTCATTTTCCATGCTGAGATCAGACGGTTCATAAGATGCTTTTCTTACGGGGTTTCCAACATATTTTACTTTGGGGTGGTTGACCCAGCCCTTTGTTTCTTTAAAGGATGTAAAGATGGTTCCGGCAAATCCGGCCAGTTTCCGGTTGGTCAATCCGGGAAAGGCATTCTGCTCCTGGATGGCACAGGGGATGTTCAGCATCCATGCAGCCAGTACAACGGCAAAGGAAGAAAATCCGCCCACACCCAGAACAAAATCAGGTTTGAATTTTTTTATAAGGATCAGGGACTCCATGAGGGAGATAAGAATAATGCTCATGGAAAATAATTTTTTGAAAACATTTCCGCCTTTGACGGGTTTTGAATAAATGCTTTCATGGGCGAACCCGTATTTTTCAAGGGTCTTGGTTTCAAAGGGAGCATCGGTCCCGATAAATAAAATGTTGGAATCAGGGTTAGCCGTTCTGACGGCCTCTGCCGCAGCAATCCCCGGAAACAGGTGGCCGCCTGTTTTTCCGCCGGTTATGATGAGGTTAAACGGTTTGTTCATCATCTTTGGATGCTCCGATATTCATTAAGATTCCAATGGCGGCCATATTGATGATCAGCGAGGTTCCCCCATAGCTGATAAATGGAAGCGTGAGGCCTTTGGTCGGAAGGGCCCCGAGAGCAACCCCTGTATTGATGATGACCTGGACCGCAATATAAATGGTCAGGCCCGCCGCAGTAATGGTGCCGAAAAGGGTCCCGGATTTTTTTGCAACACTGATGCCTTTTAACAGCAATATCAGATAAAGCAAGAGAACAATGACAACGCCTATTAGTCCCAGTTCTTCGCCAATAATGGAAAAGATGAAGTCTGTATGGGGTTCGGGGAGGTAGTGCATTTTCTGCATGCCGAGACCGATTCCTTTTCCGAAAAGCCCACCGGAGCCAAAGGCCTTTAATGAGTGGGTGATCTGGTATCCTGCATTATAGGGATCAGCCCAGGGATTTAAAAATACAAGAATTCTCTCAAGCCGGTAATCAACCTTGTATACAATGAAATACAGAACCGGGATTACCAGGGGCAGCGGTGAGAGGAGGTGGATGAGCTTGACCCCTGCAATAAACATCATCCCCCAGGTAATCATGCCCAGGACCACAAGGGTTCCAAAATCCGGCTGAATAATGATGAGAAAGGAAAGGAGGATAAAGATCATGAGATGGGGGAAAAACCCCACGGAAAAAAGCCGGATCTGCTCCTGTTTTTTGGACAGGGAATATCCCAGAAAGAGAATCAGGGCTAGTTTTGTAAATTCAGACGGCTGGAAGGTTAATCCTGCGATATGAAGCCATCGGTTGGCTCCGCCGGCTTTAATGCTCAGGGAGGGGAACAGGACAGCCACAAGCAGCAAAATTGCGGTTAAAAGAATAAAATAAGAAATGCTCCGGTAGAGTTTATAGGGAAATGATGCAGTAACAAACATGACACACAGGCTGATGGCAAAAAAGAAAATCTGTTTTCTGATAAAAAAGAAAGCTGAGTCGTGATCTTCCATGCCAATGGCCGAACTTGCCGAATACACCATGATAATCCCGATTCCACAGAGGAGAAGGACCGGGAAAAGAATCGCTTTCTCCTGGAAAAACGGGTGCAGGGTGTTGGCAGGCTTAGTCATCGTTTGGATCCTCAAGAGCATTGACCCGGGCTGCAAATTCACGACCCCGGTGGGCATAATTGTTAAACATATCAAAACTTGCACAGGCAGGTGAAAGAAGCACTACATCACCGGGTACGGCCGATGCAAACCCTTTTTCAACAGCCTCCTGCATGGTTTTTGCCTCCATCACCGGGCAGATGCCCTGAAAGGTCTCCATCACATGGCGCTTGGATTCCCCGATGGACACAATGGCTTTTACGCTTTTTTCAACATCATGGCAAAGCAGGGAAAAATCCGTGCCTTTTTCCCTGCCGCCCAGGATCAGGATGATATTGCTCTTAAAGCACTCAAGAGCCCGGATCACGGCATCGGTATTGGTGGCTTTGGAATCATCATAAAAAGAGATATTGTTTATGGTTTTTACAAATTCCATACGGTGGGAAAGGTTTTTAAAGGACTCGAGCCCTTTTATTATGTCATGAATCTGAGGGCTGCCGAGACTAAGACAGGCAAGGACGGCGGCCGCTATGTTTTCACGGTTGTGTGCGCCCTTAAGTTCCTTTAAATGATCTGTCCGTATAATATGGGTCTGACCCCCCTCAAATTGAATCCGGATGTCTTTATCGCCGATGTCTGCAGAGCAAACGGTTCGGATGTCCCGGTCGGAAGAAAAATCAAGAATTCTGGATTGGATGGTTTTACGGCTTTTGTCAAACCCTTTGATGGCCCGATTGATTACGGCTGTGTCAGAAGGAGTCTGGTTTTTGAAAAGACTCCATTTGGATTTTTCATAGGCTGTATAGTCGGCATAGCGGTCCAGGTGGTCTTCCGAGATATTCAGCAGTACGCCCACATCCGGCCTGAAGGCCGTTGAAAGATCCAGTTGGAAACTTGATATCTCAGCCACAATCACGTCGGCGTTGGTGTTGCCCATGAGATTATCAACCAGAGGGGTTCCGATATTCCCGCCAACAAACGGATTCATGCCGCAGGCGCGCAGCATGTCACCGATCAGGGTGGTGGTGGTGGTTTTCCCGTTTGTTCCGGTGATGGCAATCACTGGAAGGGTATTGTATTTTGCAAAAATATCCAGTTCACCGGTAAGTGCTGCTCCATGGGCCAGGGCTTCTTTGATGTTTGAATGCGTCAACGGGATACCAGGGCTTGGAATCAGGGTTCGGGCCTCATTAAAGGTTTTTTGGTCATGAAAGCCGATTTCGGTCCTGATTCCCAGGGCATTAAGCTCTTGTGCAACCAAATCCCTTGAGGCATCGATATCGGTGGCAACCACGGTTTCCCCTTTGGAACAAAGGAATTTTGCCATGGACACGCCGGAAGCGCCGAGGCCGATAACAAGGAAATAGGATGAAGTCTTTTCTTTCAAATAAAGCTACCTTATTTTCAATGTACTTAATGAGATTAATGCCAGGGTTATGGAAATAATCCAAAATCTTACAATGACCTTTGATTCATGCCATCCCTTTAATTCAAAATGATGATGCAGCGGGGCCATCCTGAAGACCCGTTTCCCTTTTGTCAGTTTGAAATAAGACACCTGAATGATAACGGACATGGCTTCCATTACAAAAAGACCGCCGACAATGAGCAAAAGGATTTCCTGTTTGGTGATGACGGCGATGGTGCCGAGGATTCCGCCCAGGGGGATGGAGCCTGAATCCCCCATGAAGATCTGTGCCGGGTGTGCATTAAACCACAGAAAACCCAGGCCCGCGCCTGCAAGGATTCCGCAGACCACGGATATTTCACCGGCTGATGCAATGTGTCGGACATGGAGGTAATCGGCAATCTGATTATGCCCGGCCACATAAGCAAAGAACATATAGGTGACGCTGGCAACGATATAGGGGCCGATGGCAAGACCGTCCAGCCCGTCGGTCAGGTTGACGGCGTTGGATGTTCCCACAATCACAAGGGTTGCAAAGGGAATATAAAAAATACCCAGATCCGGGGAAATATTTTTAAAAAACGGAATGGTCAGGGTGGAATCAAAATCCGGACATTTATAAATCAGATAGCTGATGATAAAGGCAAAAAGAACCTGGAACACAAATTTACCTCTGGCAGTAAAGCCCATATTCCTTTTTTTGGTCTGCTTGAGATAATCATCCACGAACCCGATGCTGCCGAACAGCATCAGGGTCAACAGCAGGATGTTGACATAATGGTTGGACAGGTTGCCCCAGGCCAGGGTGGCCGCGAATATGGAAAAAAGAATCAGGATGCCGCCCATGGTCGGAGTGCCTTGTTTCACCAGGTGCGACTGTGGCCCGTCGCTCTGGATGTTTTGTCCGATCTGCATCTGTGACAGTTTTTTGATGGCAAAGGGCCCAAAAAGAAAACAGATAAAAAACGCTGTAAGCCCGCCGTAGATCGTTCTGAATGTTATATACCGGAATAAATTCAGGAATGTGAAATCAACATGATAAGGGTATAAAAATTCATAAAACATCTGTTTTTACCTTATGCCACCTTTGCTTTGAATTTGTTTGTGTTTTTTTCTCTTCTGTCCAGGCCGGATCTTCTTTCCGGAGAATGGGCAGTATAGCAAAATATCCGTCTGTCATTTTTCCTGCGCCGATTTTTTAAGTGTTCTGAATCAGCTGCGCCGTGTCTTTCCTTTAAGACTTCTAAATCATGCATGTTGACCTCTCAGGAATTGACTGTTAATATTTTTTTTAAGGTCCTGTATGACGGTTTCCATGGCCATACCCCTGGAGCCTTTGATTAAAACCCATGTTTTTGTACCTGTTTGTTCAAGGATTTTTTTTGAAATCTCTTCTTTTGTGCCGTGAAAGATATCGTCTTTTGGAAACCCTTTTTCAATGGCCCCATCCATTACATACCGGACCTTGTCACCAAAGACGAAGAGCTTTCTGATCCTGAGATCGGCAACGGTCCTGCCGATCTGCCGGTGAAGGTCATCCGACTTTTCTCCCAGCTCCAGCATGTCCCCGAGAACTGCAATGCTGTTATTCTGACCACTCACGTTGTGAAGGGTCAGGAGCGCCTTTGCAACGGAAGCAGGATTGGCATTGTAGGTATCATCCATAAGAGTGAGGGTATTACCAAGTTTGTGGATGTTCATCCTGCCGGATACCGGATGAAAGGCCTTTATTCCTTTTTGAATGGTTTTTGTATCGATCCCGGCTTTTCTTGCAGCAAGAATGGCCGAGAGGCAATTGTCAACCATGAAGGGCGCCGGGGAAAGGATGATATAAATATTTTCCGTTTTGCCCTGTTTAACGGAAAATTGTGTATGGGATTCAGAGGTGTTGATATTCTTTGGGCTGATATCGGCATCCTGTGCTGATCCGAAAAATAAAAGGGTTTCAATGGACTTGTTTTGTCTTGCCTTTTCTTCAAGAATCTCTCGTCTCGGATCATCAGCATAAAGGATGGCTGTTCCGCCATCCCTTACGCCGTCAAAAATTTCAGCCTTGGCAAGGGCCACATTTTCCACAGAGCCGAGACCCTCAAGGTGAACGGCAGCCGTATTGATGATCATGGCAATATCCGGAAGGGCAATCCGGCTGAGCCTTGAAATTTCTCCCGCATGGTTCATTCCCATCTCCACAATGGCCCATTCATGGGAGGCGGAAAGCCTTAAAAGGGTCATTGGCAGGCCGACTTCATTGTTCAGGTTTCCAACGGTCGCATGGGTATGGAATCTTATTTTGAATATTTCTTCCGTAATTTTCCGGGTGGTGGTTTTTCCGCTGGACCCTGTGATGGCAATAAGTTTCACATTTGAGCGGAGCCTTTGATACCGGGCAAGATCTCCAAGGGCAGTGAGAGCATGTTTTGTTTCAAAGAAAATGAGGCTCTTCCGGTTCAGCTCTTTTTTCACATCAGGGGCAAGCTCTGAGTAAAAAGGCATTTCCGTGACAAAGCCTTTGATGCCTTTTTCAATAAGACTTTGAATAAAGTCATGACCGTCAAACCGGTCTCCCTTGAGAGCAAGAAACAGTTCGGTTTCTTTAATGGCTCTTGAATCTGTGGAAATTCCTGTAAACAAGCAATCGTTTTCAAGGGTTGAGAAAACCGGGGCTGCATTCAATGCTGTGGAAATATCTGTTGCAGTCCATGGTATGGGATTGAATCCATTGCAAAATTCATCGGCAGCTCTCCAAAGTTCTTCCCTGTCATCAAAATGATGGGTGCCGCTGTTTGTAACCTGATAGGTTTCATGTCCCTTTCCGGCGGCAACAATGATATCTCCGGGTTTGGAAATATATACGGCTTTCTGAAGTGCTTTTCTCCGGTCAGGTTCAACCAGGAATCCTTTTTTAAATGGATTTACAAGGGGATCTTCATCAGAAAGCCTTTCAGAACCGGTAATGCCGTCAAGGATATCGTTAATAATTATTTCCGGGTTCTCTGTTCGCGGGTTGTCCGAGGAAACGATTGCAATATCACTGTTGGCACAGGCTATTCTGCCCATTAAGGGTCTTTTTGAACGGTCCCGGTCACCGCCGCAGCCAAATACCGTGATGACTCTTTTGGGGGCTCTTGTTTTCAGAGTGGTTAAGATGGATTCAAGGGCATCCGGCGTGTGGGCATAGTCGGCAAACATGAACCGGTCAATGGAGTGGTCTATTTTTTCAAGCCTTCCCGGAATGGAACGACAGTCCTCGATGCCTTTTTTAATGGCTTCAGGGCTGATGCCAAGGGAATGGGCGGCACCGGCGGCGCACAGGATGTTTTCAAGATTGAACCTGCCGGTCAAAGAAGATGCAAATTGAATGGATCTGTCTCTCAGATAAAGCGTTCCTAAGATTCCATTTATGTCATCAATAATATCCGTGGCATAAATATCTGCCTTTTTTTTAGTGCTGACACAAATTTTTTTACAGTCAAGGGTATTGTACAGGAGCTCGCCTTTTTCATCATCAATGTTCAGAATGGCCGGGGCATTGTTTTTCCCGTTTGTCCCCAGAAATTCTGTGAAAAATCTTTTTTTGCAATTAAAATAGTCTTCCAGGTTTTTATGATAATCCAGATGATCCTGGGTCAGGTTGGTGAATATGCCCGCGTCAAATCTGCAGAAATCCACCCGGTTCAGATCAAGCCCATGGGAGGAGACTTCCATGATGACATGGGTGACACCGGCTTGTTTCATTTCAAAAAGGGTCTTCTGGAGATCAATGGAATCCGGTGTGGTAACGGGATTGTTAAAAACTTTCCCATTATGCCGGATGTTCACCGTCCCAATGACGCCGGTGTTAAAGCCGCAGGCGTTGAAAATACTTTCCAGAATCCATGTGGTGGTGGTTTTCCCATTGGTTCCGGTCACTCCGGCAAGAACAAGTTTTTCAGACGGGTTCCCATAAAAGCCGGAAGCAATGGCGGCCATGGCCAATCTTGAATTTTTAACCGGGATGACTTGATCCCAGTTTTTTGGATTGTATTCAGCGATGACCGCGGCAGCTCCCTTCTCAATGGCTTGATCAATATAATCATGCCCATCGGCTTTCAATCCTCTGACAGCAATAAAGAGGCAGCCGGGCCGGACATCTTTTGAATTTGAAGCAATGGACAGGATGTCAGGATCATAGCCGTTTCCACCCTTTGACAGGGAAGGGAACAGGATTGAACAATTTTCAAGAAGGCCGGACAGTTTCAATTTTTCCCTCCTTCAGATACCACCTGTGCCACCATGTTTTTGCTTTTTCCCGGCGCTATGTTCATGTAATTAAAAGATTCAGCCATAATGGTTTTAAAAGCCGGGGCTGCTACATCTCCGCCATAATATTGTTTTTGAGGCTCATCAACGATGACAAGAATGGCAAGCTCAGGATTTTCCAGAGGGGCAAATCCGGCAAAAACGGAAATATATTTATTTCTGGCATACCCCTTACCGCCGTCAGACACCTTCTGTGCCGTACCTGTTTTCCCGCATACTTCATATCCGTCCATGGCAGCTTTGGTACCAGTGCCTTCCTCACTGACCACAAGATTCATCATTGCCTTAAGCTCATGGGCAGTTGCAGCGGTAATGGCCCTTCGGACAATCTCGGGTTGATATTCTTTTATCGTTTCCCCCTGGTTTGAGATGATTTTTTTCACCAGCATGGGTTTCATGAGGTTTCCGCCATTGGCAATGGCGCTGATGCCGGTGATCAGCTGGAGCGCTGAAGCGGAAATGCCCTGACCAAAAGAGATGGCGCCGGAGTCAATTTTTGACCATTTCCGGTAAGGCATAAGACTGCCGGAGGTTTCACCGGTAATGTCGATGTCGGTCCTGCTGCCGAACCCAAACCCGGAAAGGCAGTTGTATAATGCTTTATCTCCGATGGACTCGGTGATTTTTGCAGCTCCGATATTGCTGGAAAGCTGAATGATCTGGCTGATGGTGAGCCATTCATAGGAATGGGTGTCATGGATGGTAAAGCTCCCGATCCGATAGGTTCCTTTTTCACAGAAAATGATGGTTTTAGGGGTCACCCCTTTTTCAAGGGCAGCGGCAGCAGTGAAGACTTTCATGGCAGAGCCCGGTTCAAACGGATCGGTAACAGCACGATTCCTGTAAGTGTCTCTGTTGTAGCTGCTGTAATTATTGGGATTGAATTCAGGGTAATGGGCAATGGCCAGAAGTTCTCCTGTTCCGGGTTTCATCACAAGGGCAATTCCTGATCTGGCCTGGTGGTGGGTGACGGCTTTTTCAAGGGCCTGTTCACTTAAAAATTGGATCTTTTTATCAATGGTAAGAACAATGGAATCCCCTTTCAGCTCTGAATTCCATTTTTTTTCATAATCCAGTATCCTTCCATTCCCGTCCCGGGTGAAGCTTATTTTTCGGGTCCGTCCTTCGAGCACTGAATTATATCTGCATTCAAGACCTTCAAGCCCGATATCGTCCGTTCCTGTAAACCCGATAACCTGTGCGGCAAGACTCCTGTTGGGGTAATATCGTCTGGAATCCTTTTCAAAATATATTCCGGCAATGTTTAATTTCCTGACTTTTTCTGCCTGATCCGGTGTTACCCCTCTTTCCACCCAGGCAAACATCCGCTTTGAAGAAAGGGTTGTCTTAAGTTTTTTCTCATTGATACTGAGCAGGCCGGCAATTTTTTTGGCTGCATCCCCCGGGTTGTTTATTTTTGCGGGACATGCGGTTATGGTTACGGCATCAATGCTTGCTCCGAGCTTATTCATGTTTTGATCAAGGATCTGCCCCCGTTCCCCTTTTATGGTGATATTCCTTGAATAGTCATTTTCAGCCTTTTCTGATAATTCCTTTCCTTTTAGAATCTGGATATCAAAGGATTTGGCACAAAGCAGAAGAATCGAGATCACCATCAGGAACTGGATGACAATGATTCTTCTTTTGATGCGTTTGTTAAAATCCCCGGGCATTACCCTTCATCTCCTGGAAAATAGATGGTCTGTTTCATTGTAGCGGTTGAAAGATTCAACCTGTTTTTGGCAATCTGTGTTATCCTTGCATCGGATTTCAGCCATTCCTTTTCAGCCAGTAAGGCCTTTTGATAAGACCGTTTCTGCAAAAGCTGCTCTTCAGCCAATGAAATCCTTAAAAGTGCATGGGTGGATTCGGTTCTGACCCAGGTGTAAACCATGAGTTCAGAGAAAATAATAAAAATAATTAAAAACCAGAGAGATCCTTTGTTTTTTATGGGGACAGGATTTTTCATTATATTGGTATGTTTAGCTGCCATATCTTAGACCTTTTGGGCCACCCGTAATTTTGCACTTCTGGCCATGGGATTGCGGTCTGTTTCTTCTTGTGACGGAACCAGTGCTTTCCTGAACACGGATTTCATTTCCGGGACAAAACCACACAGACATTCCGGAAGGGTTTTCGGACAGGTACACCCGTTTTCAAATCTGCGTATAGTCTGTTTTACAATCCGGTCTTCAAGGGAATGAAAAGAGATGACACAAAGCCGACCGTTTTCTAAAAGGAGAGAGGGCACCTCGGCCATAAACTTTTCCAACCGCTCCAATTCGCTGTTGACGGCAATTCTGAGCGCCTGGAACACTCTTGTGGAAGGATGTATCCGCTGTTTTGCCGCACTCTTTCTGGGAACAGCGGCAGTGATGATCTGGGAAAGCGCTTCACTGGTTTGAATGGGGGCTTTAATCCTTTCTTCCACTATTTTTCCGGCAATACGTCGGGAGAATTTTTCTTCTCCGTATTTAAAAAAAATATCCGTCAAATCACTCTCGGTGAATGAATTGATAATTTCAAAGGCTGTCAAAGGGTTTCGAATATCCATTCGCATATCCAATGGTTCATTCTTGTTGAAGCTGAATCCGCGCCTGCTGTTTTTAAGTTGGTTCAGTGAAAAGCCTAAATCAAGGACTATTGCGTTTACACCCTTTATCCCGTTAGCGCTCAGAATCCGGGGAAGATCTGAAAAATTGCTGTGGTAAAGGCGTACATTGTCTTTAAACGGGTGTAATAGCTCTGTAGCATGGTGAATTGCATCGCTATCCTGATCAATCCCGATGAGCATTCCATCCGGGAGTATGGCCCTGATGGTTGAGAGTGCATGTCCTGCCCCACCCAGCGTGCAATCCACGCAAATGTACCCGGGTTTGAGGTTCTGGTGCTCCTGCACCTCTTGAGGCATTACAGACGTATGCTCAAAGCCCATTGCTACAACCCTAGGGAAGCGATTTCCTCTCTGACTTCCTCTTTTTTAAGTTTTTGCTCCGTTCGTTTGTTGACATCATCCCATCTGGCCCGGTCCCAGATTTCAAAATGGTCCAGGTTGCCCACAAGAACGATATCTTTTTCAAGACCTGCATATTCTCTTAAACTTTTAGGGATCAGGATACGGTCCTGGTTATCCAGCAAACACTCGCAGGAATTACCCAGAAAAAACCGTCTGAACTCCGCCATATTGGCGCTTTTTGCAGCCATTATCCGGGTTTCCACTTCTTCCCACTCACCAAATGTATAAGCGTACAGGCAATCGTCCTTGTTTGAGATCATGACACCGGACCCCTTCTTATCATCCTCTCTGTCAATTTTCAGGTCGGCCCTGAATCTTGACGGGATAATCACCCGGCCCTTGGTATCAATTGTATGAAAGGAGCTTGATCGAAACACTTATTTAAGCCTTGGTTAAATAATTAACTCATCCACTTAACACCACCTTGAGCCACACTTTTACGAAAAAACTCCACCAAGTCAAGAAAAATGTTTAAAAAATTAATTTTTTTTTTTAATCGATCTGTAAATACTAGTTATAGATTGAAATTGGAAGGGGGGTGCAAAGTGGAGCAAAATTAATAAAACCTTAAAGCATAGAGCCATCATATCTGGTTCATTCTTGCCCTGTAAAAGGCTTGAACCGGTGATTTTCAGACTATTATCTACTATTGACTGTAAAGTTCAAACGTAATAGATAGAACATCAAACCTTTCAACACAGAATGTTGGAATCGACGGTTTTGAAAAAAGTATGTGTATCTGTTTTTGTTCAGGGGATTTATTTATTTTGATTTTTTTAACATGGAGGAAATAACAATGAACCACATACCAAAAAAACTATCTGTTCTTATGCTTATGGCTGTCTTTTTGCTCACAAGTTCGATTATTCCGGCTGCAGAGGCCAAAATCATAGGGACCTCTGTCTATCTGGACCAACAGAGCAGCTCTGCGAGAAGTGAGCTTCAGTCTTTTTTAGCCCGTGAGGATGTAAAAATCAGGATGATCGAATTGGGCGTGAACCCAGAGGATGCCTTAAGCCGCGTCGCAGCATTGACCGATCAGGAGGTTATTCAATTTCAGACGCATATCAATGATCTGCCTGCGGGTTCAAGTGTTTTTGCCTTATTGGGGATGGTTTTGGTCGTTTTGATAGTTCTGGAGTTGGTCGGTGTAACAAACGTTTTTAACAAAATTTAATTGCTCAAGGTGCATCGTTTCAGCTTATTTTTTCTGGCGCTGGTTCTGGCTTTAGGGGGAGGATGCGCCAATACCCTTATTATTAAGACAATTGAATCAGAACAGGAGGGGGTGGAACTCATGAGCACTCCCTTTTTTCCCCAGGAAAAATACCAGTGCGGGCCTGCATCCCTTGCCATGCTTCTGGGTTCGTCCGGGATTGCAGTGCACCCGGATGAGATTTCTCCCATAACATACATACCGGAAAAGCAGGGAAGTCTTCAGATGGAGATGATTTCCGCATGCAGGAAATATGGTCGGATCCCTTACCAGATAAACCCGGATTTAACTGATTTAATCTCCCAGATCCGGTCTGGGCGACCGGTATTGGTTTTGCAAAACCAAGGCTTTAAATTTTTCCCTGTTTATCATTATGCAGTTGTCATTGGTGTGTTGCCGGATAATAAGATTGTCCTGCGCTCCGGGGGGAAAAAAAGACTGGAAATGAATATTGCCCAGTTCTATTTGACCTGGGAGCGAGGCGGCTCATGGGGGTTGATCGCTCTCCGGCCCGGAGAATTGCCTCAGAACCCTGATCCCCTTAGATATTTGAATGCTGTAAATGCCTTTGAAACAAATGAGAATGCCTTGCAGGCCGCAGAGGCATATGAATCTGCGCTTGATATCTGGCCGGATAATCAGGTTGCCCTGTTTGCGCTTGCCAATAACTGCCTGATGCGTAAAAATATGATAAACGCTATGGCCCTGTACAGGAAACTGCTTTTTGTTAACCCGGATCATGTGGCAGCAGCCAATAATCTTTCCGAGGCCTTGGCCATGGAGGGATATTACATTGAAGCCTTTGCCGTCATCCAAAAAGCAGTGATGACGGCAGAACGGTTGGAATCCCCTCTTTTAAAATCGGTTAAGCAAACCTGGCAGGAAATAAAGGCTGCATTGCAGGAAAACGGAATGGGTGAGCCAGATAACCCAGCCTCCAAATAAGCTCATTGGGGTGTGAAACTGAATTTCTGGCCGCCGATGGACGCTTCATACATCAGGCCGCCTTTGGTGTGAACAAAAATCGCCATTCCCTTTGTATAGCTGATGTCTGCATATTCACCTGCAGCAGGGCCGGCGTTTGCACCGGCTGTGGCACCTTCGGTTCCTGCTTTGGCCTGGGCTCCGGCAGTAATGGCCACGGCAGAGGCTGAGGCGTCAAATTCAAAATTGCCGCTGGTGAATTCATTGTATGCCCGTTTGTCCTGGAAAAAAATGATTTCAGAAAATGCCTGCCCTCCCAGTTGGAAACCGATACTGAGTTTTGCAAGGGAAACGGTTCCGGTCATTTTCCCCTTTTCATAAACCCTGCCCTCTCCGTAGGCACCGCCAATACCGATGCCGCCTTTTCCCACAGTTGGAAAAACAGCGTATCCATAGCATTTTTTAAAGAAATGGGTTGTGACGCCGGAATTTTTAAATACATCAATGGTATCTGAATAACTATCGGCAAAGGCAATCCGGGACAGCCCCATTACCAGCAAGATCAAAAATGAAAACTGCGCAGATTTTGGATTTTTCATATCATCTCTCCTTAACTTGGATAAGCGGTTTTTTAACGGAATATAATCTGTCTGATACTAAACTTCAATATTTGAAATTTAAACAAGGTCATGATGGACGTTAAGCTTGAAATGGTATGAGATCGGAGAAAATTCGAATAGTGATGGCTGTGGAAGAAAAAAGCTGGTTTTATGGCAGTTAAAGCCGTGGGCACTATATCGATGGAAACGGTTTGAGAGTTCTTAAAGAACCCTCTGCAGCTTGGTTAAATTGTTTGCGCAGATGTATTCCTGCTTTACCAGAGAAAAGCTTCAGGTCTTTATGGCTGAAGATTTTTTTTTACTGCCCTATGGTTGTATGCTGCAACCATAGCCAGCAGTCCGAAACCAACGATATCAGTTATGTATCCCGGTTTGATCAGGGCCAGGGCCGATACCAGCAGGAGGATTCGCGCTGGAATATTGATAGGTTTCAACAGCCAGCCTTGGGCTGCGGCTGCCAGGGCCATGGTGCCGAAAAGTCCTGATATTACGGCCATCATGATTTGAAACACCGTGCCTTCTAAAACCATGGCCGGTCCGTAGATAAACATGAATGGAATGATAAATCCGGCAATGGCAAACCGCAATGCCTGCCAGCCGACATCCATGGGTCTTGCATTTGCAATGGCTGCCGCGGCAAAGGAAGCCAGGGCCACGGGCGGGGTCAGGGCCGACAGACAGGCATAGTAAAAAATAAACAGATGGGCTGCAATTGCCGGAATCTGAAAATCTCTGACCAGGGCGGGTGCAAGCACAGAGGCGCAGATGGCATAGGCAGCCGTGGTAGGCATCCCCATGCCGAGCACCATGGCCACTATCATGGTGAAAATCAGGGCCACAAACAGGATGCCCTGGGAATAGCTGAATATGATCATGGCAAATTTTTGGCCAAGACCCGTCTGGGCCAGGACTCCCACAATGATGCCGGCGGCTGCACAGGTGGCAATGATTTCCATTGCCTGCCGGGCACCGTCTCCCAGAGTTCTGAAAATTTGCGAAACCCCCATGCGGGTTTCCTTTCTGACCCAGCTGGCCAAGATAAGACTCACAATGCCGATAAGAGCTGACCGGTATGGAGAATACATCAGGACCATGAGGCTGAACAGAACCAGGATGAGGGGGATGAGCAGATATCCTTTTTCCAGCATGATTTTTTTGAAAACCGGTATTTCTTCCCGGGTCAGACCTTTGAGCCCTTCCTTTGCCGCATAGAAATCAATCATCCAGTAGGAAGAGAAAAAATACAGTGCTGCGGGGATGATGGCTGCCATACATACATGGGAATATGGAATGCGGAGGATTTCAGCCATGAGAAAGGCACCGGCCCCCATGACCGGAGGAACAATCTGTCCTCCGCTGGAGTTCATGGCCTCTACAGCCCCGGCAATCTCCTTTTTGAAGCCTGATGCCTTCATGAGCGGGATATTAAAAACACCATCCACCACAACATTGGCTACAGATGATCCGGAAGCCGTACCGATTAAAGCGCTTGAAATAATGGATACCTTGGCTGGCCCCCCCCTGGCACGGCCTGCCAGACAGCGTGCAAAATCGACAAAAAATTTGCCCGCTCCTGAAGCATCCACAAATGCGCCGAAGATGACAAACAGAAAGATGTAATGGGCCGATGCCTGGATGGGCAGCCCCAGGATCCCGTCCAGACTGAACAGATAGGTCAGCATTCGATCCCAGGCATACCCCTTGTGGTAGAAAAGCCCAGGCAGATAATGGCCGAAATGTCCATACAGGATAAAGACAACGGCCAGCACGGCCAGGGGTATCCCGGTGGTCCGGCGCGACATTTCCCAGACCCCGGCCACAAAGAGAACCGAAAAAAAGAAATCCCAGCTTGTGGGAACAACCCCGACCCGGTTGATCCAGTCATCAAAAACCGTAAAAATGTAAATCGTGGGGACTACGAGCATCAGGATACAGACATAATCTGTCCAGTGGGGCAGGACGCTGCTTTTCTTCCCCAGGCCGGGAATGAAAATAAACACCATGATGCCCCCCATCACCACATGCAGGGTTCTGAAATACCAGGGGTCAATGGGTCGGATCGTCAGAACCCAGATGTGAAACAGGCTTATGATCACTCCCAGGCCCAGCATGACCTTGGCCATGACCGGGTGAAGCAGACGGCCGCCTGAAACCTCCAGGTCCTTGATTTTCATTTTTTCAAGTTTTTTTTCAACTTCCTTGATGTCCACCGGGGAATATTCATTGGTCATGGGGAGGCTCCCGCTCTTGTTATAGTATCTTAAGTAAAGGCCGATACTCGGGGTGTTTTCCGGCAGGCCCGGTTTGAACCCTCGGAAAACACCGCTTCTGCTGGGTTGGAGAATAAATTATTTTAAGATCAGGCTGTCCGGAAGTTTAATTCCTATTTCCTGGTAGAACTTCACGGCGCCCGGATGCAGAGGCACCGGCGCATAAATGACATTCTCAGGTTTCACTTCCTCGGCGGATTTGTGGGTTGCAATAAGGATATCCACATTGGCAAAGGTGGCCTTGACCACTTCATAGACAAAATCAGCTTCCATGTCCTTGGGAACCGTCATGAAATTCCAGAGGGTCAGGGTAGGGATATCCTTGTCCGGATTGCTTTTGTATGTTCCCTTGGGGACAAAACCCTTTGCAAAATAGGGGTATTTGGCGACAAATTTATCTGCTATATCCTCGGGGACGCCGTAGGCATTGACCGCATCCGTGGTCTCCACTTGGGTGATCGTGACCCAGGGAAGCCCAACGGACTGGCCATTGGAATCCAGCATCCCGTCCTTGAGCTGTGAAGCAAGGTCAGCCGAGCTTGCATTGACGATTCTTGACGGTTTTATTCCGGCCACCTGGAAGATGATGGGCCAGTAGGTGGCCGGGGTGCCGCCCACCGGGCCGACGCCGACGCTTTTACCGTTCAGATCCATGATGCTGGTAATATTGGTCTTTTTAAGGGAATACATCTGGAAAAAAGTAGTATACATGGGGAAGATGGCCCTCTGGTTCTGGTATTTCCTTCCTTTGGCCCAGCCTTCTCCGCTCCATCCTTCACCTGCAGGTCCATTGGTGACCATGCCGAAATCCAGCTTATTTTCTTCAATGAGTTGCACATTGTGAACTGGGCCTCCGGTGGATTCCACATTTCCAGGGATGCCCAATTTTTCATTAAGCAGTTTGGTAAATCCACCTGCCCATATAAAATAGGTTCCACCCACTGGTGCAGCTCCGACAGTAATGGATTTCGGCCATTTGGCCTTGTCTGCATAAGCCCCCGGACAAACTACAAACAAAGCTGTAATGAAAATCATCGTGTAAACTGCTAATTTTTTCATGAGAGTCGTCCCCCTGCTGTTGAAATGTTTTTATTTATTCCATTCACCTCAAGACCTCCCTCTTGGCAAGGCAAGTCTGTATGAACCATCTCATATCGAAGAACAGGTAAATCCAGTACAAGGATAACAGAGTATTTTTTGTAAGATAGAAACCCTGTGTTTGTCAATTAAAATAAAGTCATTATGAGTCACAAGCTAAACAGTTGCAGATCGGGGAAAATTTAGGTATGTTTCAAAGCTGTTTATAAATTTACAGGAGTTTTTTCATGTTGACGGTTCTTATCACCTATTGCGGCGTAGGTGCCATTGCAGGGTTTCTGGCGGGGCTTCTCGGAATTGGCGGCGGTCTTGTGATTGTCCCCATGCTGATCTATGTCATGGGTTCCCAGGGTGTATCAGCAGAAGTTCTTATGCATATGGCTCTGGGCACTTCCATGGCAAGCATCATGTTTACATCGGTTTCCAGCTTCATGGCCCACCATCGGCGGGGGGCAGTCCGGTGGGAAGTAGTCCGGGGTATTGTCATGGGCATATTGACCGGGACCTTTCTGGGGTCCTGCTTTGCAGCAACTATGTCCACCGGATTTTTAAAGGGGTTCTTCTGTGTCTTTCTCTATGGGGTTGCCACCCAGATGCTCATGAACAAAAAACCAAAGGCATCCAGGGAATTACCCGGCACTCTGGGTATGTTTGCCACGGGAAATATCATTGGCGGGGTTTCAAGCCTTGTGGGGATTGGAGGGGGAACTTTGTCCGTGCCCTTCATGGTCTGGTGTAATATCCCCATCCATCATGCCATTGGCACTTCGGCCGCCATAGGCCTGCCCATTGCCGTGGCCGGCACTGTCGGTTATGTTTTCAATGGAATGGGGATAGATTCCCTTCCTGCCTATTCCATCGGCTATATCAGCCTGCCCGCCCTTTTCGGAATTGCCTGTGTCAGTATCTTAACAGCACCTCTGGGCGTCCGGCTGGCACACAGGTTGCCCGTGGATAATCTCAAGCGGGTTTTTGCCCTGTTGCTCTATGTGGTTGGTACAAAAATGTTGATGGGACTCATCTGATCATTTCACAAGGCATCGGCAATAATCTGGCGGGTGGTGGTGATGACCTCATCCAGGCGGGCCAGGTTATAATTCGACATGTGGATGGGCCTGTGAACCACAACATCTACGGTTCCGGGTGTAAGGTCAAAGGTGCCAGAGGGAAGAACTTTATATGAATTTTTTATGGTCAAGGGCAGAATAGGGAGATTTGTTTCATGGGCAAATCGGAACGCTCCTTTTTTAAACGGCATAACCCGGCCATCCTTGCTTCTTGTTCCTTCTGAAAAAAAAAGCACACAGGCTTTCCCGGAGAGCGTTTTCTTCGCATTTTCAATGGATTGGATGGCAGCCTCGTGATTGCCCCGGTCTACGGTGATGCAGCCCAGATGACGGCAGGCAGCCCCGAAAATAGGAATTTCCCCCAGTTCCTTTTTCATGATCCATTTGATATCCAGCCCGAGATGACCGTGCAGGACCGGGATATCGGTCATGCTCTGGTGGTTTGACACAATCACATAGGCTGTATTCCGGGTATAGTTTTTTGTTCCCCTGATACTGACTTTCAGGGGAACAACGGCACAGCAGAGTTTTGCCCAGACAACCGCAATGATATCAACGGCATCCTGATTGATGAGGATGCCGGTCAGAATGGATATCAACCCAAAGACAAAGGTAAAAACAAAAACAACGGGAAAAACAAAAAACCATTTATAAGGTTGATAGAGTATTTTTAAAAACGGGCTCACTCTTTCGTTTTTTCATCCTTTTTTATCCCCAGCAGTTTTTCAACATTGGATACGATTTCCCTTCCATTGAACCGGCTGAGTTCAAAGGCATAATTGTTCATGGAGGAAATCCCGTATAGTTTTTCTTCCTTATCTCCTTTAAAAAGGATCAACTCAAGGCCTGTCTCATTTTCAAGAATTATTTTGCACAGGGGGCTCTTTTTTTCAAGTTCGGCTTTGGTGGGTGAATCCAGGTATTTCTGACATTTCAGGAATGAAAGTGTGGATAAAAGCGTTGAAACAACCTGGTTGTCCACAAAAGCACCATCTTCGGAAGACCAGACAACGTCTATTTTATCCTTATCTTTTTTTTCTTCTTTAGAAGCCAGAATTTTGGACTTCCCGTCTTTTTCAAGGATCACCTTTTTCAATGATGCCTCTTTGAATTCCAGCACTTTTTTGTCTCTGAAATCTTCAACCGTCCTGTCAAAATGAGATTTTAAATTGCCGCCGGCATGATAGATGTTTTTATCATCTTTGATCATCACAAAGGTATGGTTCTGGGTGGGCGCTGTTTTGCCCATGGAAAATTCAAAAACAGTGTCATCATTTTTCATGACCATGACCATGATCCGGCTTTCATCATCCAGTTCGTATCGTTTCAGATCCTGTTTTTCAGACACAAGCGCGGACAGTTTCAATGTTTTTAAGGCATCCAGCATGCTTTCAACCAAGGCTGAATCTGCAGGATAATCCTTGTCCGTCAGGAACCATTGTTTTTCTTTTCGCGTAAATTTGACAGGCCCGTCTTTTTTTTCCAGGATCAGGCCGGTCACCTGGGTCGTATCTATCTTTTTGATTTGTGGCAGGGTGTAGGTGTCCTTGTTTTCCTTGTGAAGGAAAAGATAGGCACTGAATAAAAGGATAAGTACAATCAGTATCAGGTATTCTTTTTTCATGGGGTCAGTCCTCTTATACATTAAAACGGTTGGCGATTTTCTTTTTTCTGGCGCGTCTTTTCACAAAGACGCCGAGCCCGAACAGGATGACCAGGACGGGCAGCCCGATAATGTTGAAAGCCTTGATAATCCCCCTGTCAAAGGGCGTGGTTTGAGCAACGGGGTTTAACATCTGCTGCTTGCTGCGCAGGACGGCAATGTCATCCTCCCCATTCAGGTGGTCGATGAGGTTGAGGATAAACATGGCATTGGTGGACTGTCCTTCAGGGTCCAGCATATTGTCCTGAAGCATCTGGGAGCAGGGGAGAACAAAGAGTTTCACCGGCTTGGAAGTCTCAAGAAAACTGTAGCTGGCCTTTGGGCCTTCGGCCATGGGCCTGCCCTCCGGTTTATTTTCCGCATCATCTGGTTTTTTTCCGGTATTTTCTTCTGTTCTATCCTTTTCCCCTAAGTCTTTTTCAGGGATGGCTTTCCCTTTGAAATAGCTTGTAAATTCCCCGGATAGTAGATAGGCCAGATCATAGGATTTCATTTCCTCTTTTGCCTCGGGCGGGCGGATAAACATGGGGTTTAAATTGATCATGCCTTCCATGAGCCAGGATTCATCGGACGATGAGAGAAGCTTGGTGACAGTGATTTTTGCCTTGTCAATATTTTCCTCCAAAAGTTCAAGGGGAGAGATCTGCATGGCAATCAGACCTTTGATGTTTTTCATGAAATCAGGTGTTGTATTGATGGAGGCTTCTTTGAGCATGGGTGCAAAATAGATATTCTGCTCCCCGCCGCCCATTTCCCGGGGGGCCTGGTGCTTATAGGATTGCTTGTCCAGAACATAGGCTTTTTTGATATTGATACCGTAATGATTTAAAAGTTTTTCAAGACCGGTATCAATGGGAAGCTGTGTCGGCGGCATTCCCATACCGCCTGCAGGGGCCGCTTCATTAAAGGAATCCGATATAAAGGCAAGGTTGGTTCCTTTCATCAGGGCCTGGTCAATCTGAAATAATTCATAATCTGAAAATTTTTCAGTGGGTCTTGCAATGATCAGGCAGTTCAACCCATCCGGCACAGCACCGGTTTTAAGGTCAACGGGTTTGACGGAATACCGGGAAGACACAAGCGTATTAAATGCCTGAAGGCTTTCAGACGGCCGTCCCTGCATCATGGCCAGCTGGTCCGGCATGAGAGACAGGGCGCCATGGCCCAAAAGAAATCCAAGGTCCTTATTAATGCCGATGAGTTTTTCCACAACAGCATTCATGTCCCCTTCCAGCGCAATCGGGTCAGCCATCTGATAGGTGGTTCCGATGACGGGAATCTTAACGGCCTTGATCAGGGGAAGGGTTGCCGTCTTTCCCTTATAGGTGATGACAATCCCGGCAGCGCCGCTGCCTTCGTCAATGTTTTTGTCCGGCAGGGCAGGCCATGAGAGCGCCATTAATTCATATTTTTTTCCAAGGGCATCCAGTTCGGTTTTATCGGATATATCAAACTGCTTGAAGTCCAGAACCCCAAGGCTTTTCGTATTGAGCTGTCCCACTATTTCGGTTACGGCTTTTCCCAGCGCAGGCAATTGATCCAGACCGATGAGGGGGGCAATGGCGTTGAGAGAAGAGGACAGATACATGCTGACCGATACTTTTTCATCCAGCCTGGACAGGGCGCTGACTTTTTTATTCATCTTCTGGATGGCGGTTGTGAGCTGGTATTCAAGGCCCTGGGTTGAAGTGACGGCCTCAATTTTTTCAATGAGATCCCCATGGATAATGACAACCCCCATATAGGCGTTTTTAAATTTGACTTCATCATTTTCCATGATCCTGATCTGGACCGGCTGGATGCCGTAGCTTTTTGCCATATCCCGGTTTTCATCGGCCTTCTGGGTCAGGGTGCCTTCTTCGGCAGAGACATTATAAAAGGTATAGTTGAAATAGGTTTCCCCCTTTGCCGCATATTCTTCCAGAAGGTCCCGAAGATACCTTTCCGTATTGTTGTGGGGTGCGGGAAGGTCTTTTGAGAAAAAGACTTTGATGCTTAAGGGTTCGGACAGGGTTTTGACCACATCAATGCTGGCAGGTGAAAGGGAATAGAGTCCGCCGCGGGTCAGATCCATCCTGAAAAAGAGGGTAACACCGGCAATATTGATCAATAGGATGACCAGAATGTATAAAATAAATTTGAAATATTTTTCTTTTAAAGAAAAAGTACCCATTGTTTCTCCTTAATTCTTTTCATGCATGACAATATAGGTTGAAAATATGGAAATGAAGACAACGCTGACAAAATATACAAGATCCCTTGAATCAATTATTCCCTTTGAAATGGTCGAAAAATGGGAATTGGCGCCGAGAAATTCGATGACGGGAAGGATTTTCGACGGCATGAAAAATAAGAGTTTATCCAGGATGGTGAGGGTAAAACATAAAGCCGCTCCAATGATAAAGGCCACGATTTGATTCCGGGTCAGGGAGGATGCAAATATGCCGAGGGAACAATAGGCAGCTGCAAGAAAAATGGAACCGATGTATCCGCCGATGACAGGTCCCGGATCAACCTGGCCGATGAGAGAAATGAACAAAGGGTAACTAAGGGTTGGGATCAGCATGGATGCTGTGAACATCGTGGCGGCAAAAAATTTGCCCAGGGCAATATCCGTAAAAGACACCGGCATGGTTAAAAGGATTTCATAGGACCCGATATTTTTTTCTTCTGAAAAAAGCCTCATGGTAACGGCCGGGATGATAAAGGAGAAAATAATCGGGAGAAGGGAGAAAAAATCCCTCAGGTCTGCCCGGTCAAAAATAAAAAATGTTGAAAAGAAAAACCAACCCGTTACAATCAGGAAAAGCGATATCACAATATAGGCGATGGGCGAGATGAAATAGTCTTTGAATTCTTTGATGGCTATGGTTTTGATCTGTTTCATGGTTATGCGACCTCTCTTGTCAATTCCCGGAATATTTTTTCAAGGGCCTGGGTTTCTTTGGCCAGTTGTACAATGATCCAGTCTGTTTCTTTGATTTTCAGATAAATCTCTGATCTGAAATCCTGATCCCCTGAACTTTGAATTTCAAAAGACACCAGATTTTCTTCAGCAGGGTCCACGGCTGTTACATTAAGCCGGGGGTCAATGCCTTTCAACAGAGTCAGGGCATTTTCCTTATCAGCCCCTTTGAGGGACAGCCGGATCAAGGTGTTGGCCTGTACGCGTTTTTTCAAATTAATGGTGGTGTCATCGGCCACTACCCTGCCGTTGTTGATAATGGCGATCCTGTCACAGGTGGCCTCGGCTTCACTCAAGATGTGGGTGGAAAAGATAATGGTTTTTTCCTTTCCAATACGTTTGATAATACTTCTGATTTCAACTATCTGGTTGGGGTCCAGACCCGAGGTGGGTTCATCCAGAACCAGAATTTCAGGGTCGGTCATCATGGCATGGGCCAGTCCAACCCTCTGTTTCAGCCCCTTTGAAAGATTGCCGATGGGTTTGTCCATGATGGCGGAAAGGCCACAGAGATCACAAAGTTTTAAAAACCGGTCATACCGGGTTTCCTTGTCTTGAATCCCTTTTATTCTGGCCACATAATCAAGATAGTCGTACACCAGCATATTGTGATACAGTGGAGCGGATTCGGGCAGATACCCGATCATGGATTTAATCTTTAAGACATCTTCAGGCATATGGAAATCATTGACTTTAATGGTGCCTGAACTTGGCCTCATATATCCGGTCAGCATTCTCAAGGTGGTGGTCTTGCCGGCTCCGTTAGGACCCAAAAGGCCTAGGATTTCACCTTTCCGGATGGCCATGCTGACATTATTTACGGCACAGAAGTCTTTATAATACTTGGTCAGATGTTTAACTTCAATCAACGCGTCCTCCTCATCATCTGTATGGGTTATGGTTTATTAGAATCCTTCCAGGACTTTGCTTTTTTCCAGAAAATCATTGATATCTTCTTCGGTTTTTTGACAGGCCAGGAGAGCTTTTTCAATTCTGCGGCAGAAGGGGTCGTCTTGCCCCAGAATTGAGACGGCTTTTTCATAGAGGCGTTTTCCCTGGTCAAAATGATCCGACAGTTCCTTTTTCAGGATTTTTCTTTCACCATGTTTCAGTTTTTCAGAACTGATGATGGATTCAAGCTTCTGCACGGAATATTCCACCAGGGCGTCCCGGGGCATGCCATAGGTTTCTGAGATGGCTTCAAGGGCATCTATGGTTTTTCGGCTTAAAACATAGGTTTTCTGTTTTCTCTGGATTTGTCTGAATTTTCTGATTTGAATGGTCTGGGCAAGATTGTCAAGGGCCTCCAGGTCTTCGATAATATGATCAAAAAGGGATTTCTGTTTGATTCCCATATGAACGGCCACCATTCCAATGGCATCAATGGCCTTCTGGGAAATTTTGAAAGTGGCCCTGACAGACTGTTTTCCCCTCAGGTTGAACATGGTTGATCCGGGAAACGGATCCTCAATTTTCGGCATAACGTCCTCCTTTGACGGAGTTGTTTATTATTATTTTAAGATCATCCAAAATAGTAATGAAGATCTAATGTGGACCGAATTTTACCCTAAAAGGACCTAATGAGCAACGGGAAATATGAAAGATGACCGGAATATAATCTTTTATCAGAAGACAACAAGGCAGGCGCACAGGGCAAGGCTTCCCAAAAAGAATATTTTTTCTTTGCCGGAGGGGTTAAATTCAGGATCGGTTCTGTCATCGCTGTAGCATCTTGATTCCATGGCAAGAACAAGATGGTCGGCAGACAGAAAGGTTTTTTTAAGCAGGGGCAGAACAAGGCCCATGGTTGTTCGGATAGGGTTTTTTCGGATGTGCGCACACCTGGCCTTCTGGGCATCTGATACTTCTTTTGCCTGTTTTAAAATGACCGGTATAAAGCAGAGTGCAAGGCTGATCATGACAGCCACACGACTTTCAGGGATAAAGGGGATGGGTTTTAAAAACCATTGAACTGCGGCTTTTACGGATGAGCTCCGGGTTGTGGAAGAAAAGAGCATGCCGGTCAACATGACCAGAAGGAATTTAAAGGCCACCAGAACACCCTCTGTCAAACCCTGTTCAGTGATGTCAAGGCCGTAAGCTGAAAAAAAAGGATCTCCTTTTGTGGTCAGGGCCCTTGAAAGGAAAACAAAAAAGAGAAGGAGCAGAAATAATTTGATCCTGCTCAACATTGAAAATAAGTGAAGGCCTGTTTTTATAAAGAAAAAAAGAAGAATTAAAAAATAGAAACAACAGGAGATGAAACCTGCCGGCAACATGGACATGCAGACAAGACAGGCGATAAAAAATTTAAGCCGTGTATCCAGGAAGTGGAGAACGGAACCTCCCGGCTGAAAGGCAAAGGGTGTTATTTCTGCCATGACGCAGGTTCCATTTTGAATTTCGAAAAGCAGGGTTCCCTGACCCCGTATGATTCCAGACAGCCGGCAAGATTTAAAGGGGCGCTGTCTTCCATGACGCTCCCGTTTTCCATGATGATCATCCGGTCAGCTTCACAGATGACGGGTTCAATGTCATGGGTGGCGATGATGACGGTCTGTCCGGATCGGTGCAGATCCATGATGGTAGAAAGAATCTGGAGAATTCCGGGGTAATCCAGGTTGGAAAAGGGCTCATCAAAAACAATGACCTCAGGGTCCATGGCCAGTATCCCGGCAATGGCCACCTTTCTTTTTTCCCCCCCGGAAAGCGTAGACGGATTCCGGTCCTTTAGATGAAAAAGACTCAGGCGTTCAAGAACCCCTGTAACTGTTTCATTGATCAGGCCCCGGTTCAATTTTAGGTTTTCCGGGCCAAAGGCCACCTCATCAAAGACCGTGTCCCCGACCATCTGGGTATCCGGGTCCTGGAACACCATGCCCACAGTCTTCCGGGTTTCAATCAGATGGTTTGAAATCTTTCTTCCATTCACCCGGATTATTCCCGATGAAGGCATCAAAAGGCCGTTCAGGTGTTTTAGCAAAGTGGTTTTTCCGGACCCGTTTTTTCCGGCAAGGATGATGAACTCGCCTTTGTTCAGGGACAGGGAAATATGACTCAGCCCCCTGTAACCATCTTCAAAAACAAAAGAGAGGTCCTTTATGTCTATGATTGTCTTTGACACAATATTTTTAGGTTTTCTCCGGAGATTAAAATTTGATCAATGGCCTCAGACTTTTTACAATAAAGGCTGCAGCCACTATTTTCAGGGCGTCTCCGATGAGGAAGGGATACATTCCGACAGTAAGGGCTTTTTCAAAGCTCATTTTGGTGACAACCTTCAGCCAGGGAACACCGCAGGCATAAACAATCACGGAGCCTATAACCATGGCCATGATATCAGAGGACATTTTCCTGCCAAGAGCCTTGGAAATAAATGCTGTGACAAAGACACAGGGCAGGTATCCCAGAAGGTATCCGCCTGTCGGTCCGAAGAGTTTGCCTAGGCCGGAACCGCCATTTGAAAAAACCGGGAGGCCGAGAATACCGATGAGAAGATACACGGCCACACAGCCAAGCCCCCATAAAGGCCCCAGGATGAGTGCTGCCAGGAGAACAAACATGTTCTGGAGGACAATGGGAACCGGCCCGATGGGAAATGAAATAAATGTGCCTATGGCAATAAGGGCCACAAACAAGGATGAATAAACGGTCATTTTAAGCTGGGTTGATGAGGTCACGCGTTGGTTCCTTTGCTAAGCATTGAGATTAAGATTAAGTATCAGGTATGAAAGCAGTCGCCATATATTATTTTTTTTGATTCACCTGCTTTGTCCTGAACGATCAGGGCCCCGGATTCATCCACGTCAACAGCCAAGCCTTCAAAAATTTCGCCAAAGGTTTCTATCCTTACCCGGCTGCCTATGGTGGAGGTTTGCTTTTTCCAGAGCCCGATGATATGTCCAAAATCCGTGATCCGGATCTGATCCTCAAAATCGGAAAGAAAGGTTTCAAGGATGAGCCGCCGTGATACTTCTCTGTTCAGGATATCCTTTATGGAAACCGCCTTTGGTTCATATTGACGGGGCTCATTGTTCACGTTCAGGCCGATTCCGATATTGATGAATTCCGCCATATCCCCTTTTGTTTCCATTTCCGAGAGAAGACCGGCCAGCTTTTGTCCGTTTAAAAGGAGATCATTGGGCCATTTGACCTTAACATCGAGACCAAACAGGCGGTTTAAGGTTTTTGAAAGGCAGAGCGATGCACAAAAATTATAAATATAGGACAGGACGGGCGGGATTTGCGGCTTTAAGATCAGGGTGAACCAGAGGCCCCCCCTTGAAGAAAACCATTTCCGGTGAAGTCGTCCCCGCCCTGTGGTCTGATTTTCCGCGATCACCACGCTTAAATGGGGAACATTGCTTTTTGCAAGGATTTTTGCCTGATCCATGGTGGACTCAAGTTCCTGGAAATGGAAAATTCTGTTTTCAAAGCCAGGACCAAAGCAAAAGGGCAGGAGAAGATCATCCGGGTTCAGCAGAACATAGCCTCTGGGTCTGGATTCTATATCAAATCCGCTTTCCTTTAAGGCGGAAATATGTTTCCATACAGCCACCCTTGAAATGTTCAGCATTTCACTGAGCCTCACGCCGGAGACGGTCTCCTTGTCTGATGCAAAGAGGACCTTCAGGATTTCGTCTTTTATATTTTTTTCCTTGTTAACCATTTCAAGTCGGTATAGTTAACAGAGGATAAATACAAGGTCAAGAGAAAAAACAAGGGAAGGATAAGGTATTGGGTGATATTTTTTTTAATAGCTGAAATCAAAAGACATGGAAACATTGCTGGCATTGGAATTCATGATAAGAGAATCACCCGGCATCCCATAGGCGGCGGATCGTTTATCATGTTCTCCCATGATTGAAAACTGAAGATTATCGGTAATATTGATACCCAGTTTGATGGCCAGGTCAAGAGAACTGAATCGGCTGTACGGGGAAGTGAGATCTTTAAAATCATCTTTTTCAGAATACTGCAGCAGCATGGACAAGGACCAGTTTTTATGGATGGGCAGCAACACCGTATTCAGTCCGAATAACCATTCTGGGGCATTCAGAATGTCTTCATTTTCTTTGGAATAGTCAAAATAGGTGATGGAGGGGCTGATGCTGAGCCAGCTACTGGGCCTGAAGGCACTGGCAAGTTTGAATCCAAACCTGTCAGCAGTGTCGGATAAGGATTCATCATACAGATAACTGATATGCCGGGTATTGGGATTTAATTCAGGCCATGCAGTATATACATTAAAATTTTCATGGATAGCACTCACATTAACTGAAAATCTATCAGACAGAGAATGGGCATATCCGATTTCATGCAGATGAAGCGGGGAATCGGTTATGCTGTAAACCTGGAAAGCAGGATTGTCTGAATTTTCAATACCCTTCTGCATTTTCAAAGCAGCCATGCTGAAATCATCCCGCCTGTAGCTGGTGATGGCGCCGTTTTCATGAATTGGTATTTGCAGGGTACTCTCAAATCTGACCCTGTCGGCATCAGGACCGGCACTCAGATCTGCATGCCGCTTGGTTCCTACAAATCTTTTCTTCCAGTAGCGCTCATCCAGGTGGGATACTGTGATGCCATCGCTGCTGCTGGCATGAATGAATCTATTGTCCGACATGTAGACCCCGACATGATTGATTCTTTTTTTCCCTTTATTTCCGAAAAAGATCAGATCGCCGGGCTGCATATCTCGTTTATCGATTTTTTTAAGGTCGGAAAAACTGAACTGGGCAACGGAGCTGTGAGGGAGGTCAATCCCGAAGATCCGGTCATAGACCAGCCGGACAAAACCGGAACAATCCAGCCCCTTTGTTGTGGTTCCCCCTTTGCGGTAGGGGATGCCTACATATTGCTTTAATTTGTTTTCAAACTGCTGATCTGTCAGACCGACGGTGGACAGGGGAGAATGCATTTTTGTTTCTACGCCAAAAGCAATGGATGCCGACATGATGATTAAACCATAAACAAACCAGATACAAGTTTTCAGAAAAAGGGGTTGGAGCCGTTTATGCATTGTTTCCCGTCAGTGTGTGGTCGTTTAAATAAAACAGAAAATTTTTTCTTTCTGCCGGTTTATCTCTCCTGTTAAAACCCTATCCTATAATTTTTTTTACATATCTGGTCTTAACATCCATAAAGCAGGACATCAGGACCGATTGCCCGGAATTCCTCCCGGTTTCATCGGGAAATAGACTATTTTCATATCCCTTGTCAACCCCAAATTTATACTTTTTAAAAATTGCCGGATGAGATATTAATAGGGAAAGTAAGGAAAATAAAGGATATGGACGAAAGATAAATGAATGATACAGTGCTGATACGGCAGATACTTTCGAATTCAAAGGAATTCAAGCTCTTCTGGGAAAAACAGGGGCCATTTAAATTTGCATTAACCAGCAGTGAATTCCCTCCTGTTCTATTGGAACCGGAGGAATGGATTTTTTCCAATAACATAGAGGTCCTGCTAAAAGAATTGATGCAGGTTGAAAAACGGAAAATGGAAATCATTGACTCTCCGTTCAATCCCGGGAACAAAACAGTATTGAGGCCTGAAGCCCTTATTCCATGGAAGATAGCCAATTTTCCGGAAGAATGGCATGCCTGTGTCTGTGACTGTTTTATTCCGGAAGGGCATTTGACCCGGCATATTTTTGAAGGGCTCACCCTGCCTGAACAAAAGCCGGATCAAAAATTTGTTGAAAAAGCATTTATCAATTGCCTTGCCGGTTGTGCCGGGCAGATAGGGTATCTTTTATTTAAGCCCGGAGAAAATTCAAGATACGCTGATATTAAAGAATATCTTACCGAATGGGAAGAGGATGATCAGGATGCGGGAGTGATTTAATATTTAAAGTTCTCCCTTCAGGATAAGCGCTGCCAGCATTTTTTTATAATCAATCCCGGCTGTATGAAACCCCCTTGTTCCATATTTCATATTGCCTTCCAGAACATAGGGGAGGCCGTTGTGCATCATAATATCAATGCCCACGTCATTCCACCCGCATTTTAAAGCCGTCATGAGGGCAAGGTCCAGGGCTTCCCGGGGAAGGACGTCAAAACAGACGATCCCGCCCTGGGAAAGATTGGTCTTGAAATTATCTGAGGCGGCGATTCGCCAGAAGGCCAGTCTTATTTTATTTCCGATGATGATGATTCGCATATCCCTGTCAACGGGCAGATATTCCTGTATATAAGCCGGGCCATGATCTTTAAGATAGGCGGTAAGATCGTCGGCATTTCTTATCAGAAAAATACCCTTGCCTTTTGCAGAACCCCTTGCCTTTTTGGCAATAAAGGGGAAACTGAAATAATCAAGAATGGTTTTTTTCTGTTTTTTTCCATAAAATACCCTGGTTTTTGGATGGGGGATGCCAAGCAATTGGAACATGGCAGTCTGTTTTATCTTATCCATGGCAAATTTATACGTGTGAAAGCTTGGGAAGGTCGGTTTTCCCATAGCATTAAAGAGATCGGCATAAAAGGCGGTCGGGTAATAGATTTTTTTTGCCTCAAGAATCAACCGTTGTTCCTCAATCGAATAATCCCTGAAACCAGGCTTGAACCCCAGGGTATGAATGTCAGCAATCCCTTTTAATCTTGCACCCAGGGCAATTGGTCTGCTGTTCAAGAAGGGCACCCTGATTTTACCAGGGATTTTATCTGGCTTGGTTTTGGAGGAAATTCCCATAGGGCAGTTACACCTGCACGGTCCAGCTCCTTTTGAAGCAGGTTTTTATCAAGGTTTTTCTGCAGGGTGGAAATGATAATGGGAAGCTCTTCTTTTGGATAAAGACCTCTGATTTCCGCGGCAAGACCCATTCCCGTCATATCATTTAAAAACAAGTCACAGATGATGGCTGAGGGTTTTTGTGATACAATTGTTTCAAAGGCATCCTGGGACCGGTTGAATGTCAGGCTTTGCAAACCTGAAGTGTAAAGAAGCTTGCAATAGGTGTTCAAGATTGATTCGAAAGAACTGATGACAATGATCCTGTCTTTATCCCGGCCAGCCTTTTCCTCCCTGACAGCCAGGTATTTTTTTGCTGTGGAGTTAAGATTTCTTTTTTCCAGAATTTCAATGAAGGTATCAAGGGTTTGAACAGGCGCTGAACGGATAAGATAATTGGAAGCCATATAGGAAAATGTATCTGAAATCATAAGATATTCAATGACATGTTTGGCCCGGGCATCTAAAATGGTTTGAGCCAGTGATTCTCCTTTTTTTGTTCCGGATTCTATTTTGTTTTTTATCTCGGCACAGACAAAATCAGACAGGTTCTTATCTATAACGTTCATCGCAGCCAGTCGCACAGGTAGAGAAGGGTCTGAAATGCCCTGAAGAACCGATGCGGCTGATTCAAGCCCCGGGAAAGCATCAAGAGCGCTGTAAACCGAAAATTTGACAGTAGCATCTATTTCTTTTTGGTTGATAATGTCAAAAAGATCATTCACAGCTTCCACGGGAATGGTTCGTGAAATCAGTCGTAAAATATTGATCATCAGATCATGATCCAGGCTATTTTTCAGTTGTTTTGCAAGGGTGGAAGAAATTTGTGAGCCTTTTTCAGACAGGGTCAAAAAGGCTTTGAATCTTTCATTGACATCAATGGATGAAAGTTGCTCTATGCCGGTTTCAGCATCATCTGAAAAGGCAGAACCACTAAGGACAATGTTTTTTTCAAAGGTATCTTTTGCTCTGAGAACCTGAAGGGCATCCAGAATATTCTGATCGCATTTTTCTGTTTTTGATGCCTGTTCAAGCCTTTCGCAGGCCTTTGTCGTTCCGATTCGTTCAAGGGCTTTTACAGCCTCTGTTTTCAAGCCAGGATCATCATAAAAAATAAATTCCGCAATCTCATCGGTCATGCTCTCCATCTGCAATTTGCCGGTTGAACGGATAACCTCATTTAAGAGGTCCTTATCTGTTTCATTGGACAGGATATGCTTTAAAAGAGGGCGTGCATTGACGGCAGTATTCCGATCAGGGGCTTTCAATAAAATCAGAACAAAGTGAAACTCCAGGTGAGCCCGGTCTGTGATAAGCTGGATCAGTCGGTCATAAATTTCAGAGTCCTGATCTGTTTCAGTAATTAAAAAGGATAGAAGTTCAAAGGCTGTCTTATCAGATGCCAGTGCAAGGATTTCAATGGCTTCTATTTTTTCATGATCAAGTCGTAAAGGCATTTGTGCCAAGAGTGTCTTAGCCTGCTCAAGGTTTCCGGTTTTTATATTTTTTTTCAGGCTTTGGCCATAGTCATCCAAGGTTATTTCTCCAATCGGCTTTTCCCATATCCATCAGGGTTCTTTGTCTGCCAGTGCCATGTATCTTTGCACATATCATAAAGCGTTTTTTCAGCCTTCCAGCTGATCTCCCTAAGGGCTTTTGAAGGGTCCGCCCAGCAGGCGGCAACGTCTCCAGGTCGTCTTTCGGTAATTTTATAAGGAATTTTTTTGCCGCTGGCCGCTTCAAATCCTTTGATCATTTCAAGAACGGAATACCCTTTACCGGTGCCTAGGTTATAAATAACCATTCCAGGATGAGCAAAGAGTGTGGGAAGGATCCTGATATGGCCCAGCGCAAGATCAACCACATGGATATAATCCCTTACACCGGTCCCGTCCGAAGTATCATAGTCATTTCCGAATACATTGACCTCAGGCAGGGATCCCACAGCCACTCCTGAAATATAGGGCATAAGATTGTTTGGAATTCCGGCAGGGTCTTCTCCGATTTCACCGCTTGAATGGGCCCCCACAGGGTTGAAATATCGCAGAAGTGCAATATTCCAGTTTTTATCTGAATGGTAAAGGTCTTTCAGGATTTCTTCAATCATGAGTTTTGTCCGGCCATAGGGGTTTGTTGCAGACAGGGGAAAGTCCTCTTTTATGGGAAGGGTGGCAGGATTTCCGTAAACCGTGGCGGAAGATGAAAACACGATATTTTTCACATTGGCATCTTTCATGACCGATAAAAGGTTCAAGGTTCCGGTAATGTTGTTATGAAAATATTTCAAAGGAATTGAAACCGATTCCCCGACAGCTTTCAGCCCGGCAAAATGAATGACTGCGTCGATTTTATGATCAAGGAAAATGGCAGCGATGTTTTTTTTATCCAGAAGGTCTGTTTTATAAAAATCAATTGACTGTCCTGTAATCCGTCTTACCCGATTCAAAGATTCTTCCGAGCTGTTGGAAAGATTATCAAGAACGACAACATCATAGTTGTCATTTAAAAGTTCAACACAGGTGTGACTCCCGATATAGCCCGCACCACCGGTAACCAGAATTTTCATAGATAGTCCTTATAGGCTTTAATTTTAAACGGTTTGAAACTTGATGTTTTTATTAAAAGATCACGGCATTCCGCACAGTTTCTGCAATCTTTTGAACAAGAGGTTAACATGGACAGGAAGCCTGGATCAAGTTTTTTGTTCTCGATATGGATCAGATCGGATAACCAGTGGGCGGCATCCATGAGGGAAAAAAGATTGCCGTCATAAGAAGCCTTGCTGTATGCGTTGATGCAGTTCATAAGAAATCTTGTTCCCAGGGTTCTTCCGCAAAGCTTGACCGTGTCTGCTAAAGCATTATAGACATTCAGATCTTCAGGCCGTATAAAGGGTGATTTAAAAAAGCGCTCAGGGCTTTTATAAAAATAGGCATGACAACCAATCGCCTGGTTTGTGAGATAGTTTTTTTCTCTTGAAATACCCAGGTTGGAAAAAGAGATCTGGGCGTCATGGGTTAATTTGAAGGGACAGTAATCAATGCACCCTTCATTGGCTAAAAGTTCAATTTTGACAGAGGGATACCGGTCTTTGATGTCTTTGATGGTTTTTTCAAGCTGGGGAATATTCCTGTTCAAAGATCGGTCCAAGGTAATTTTTCCAGGTTGTTTAAACCCGGCACGGTCGATCAGATCGAAAAAGGCAAAGGTTTTTTGGGATGAATCCATCATACAGTTGATGCCTGGTACAGCCTCAAGACAAGGGATGATATCCCGGTTTGTCTGGGAGAGGGCATTGAGAAAATAGGCATCGGAAAAGACAATGCCGGTAAGGCCGGCCCGAACGGATATTAATTCAAGCCTGTCCATGGTCTGATTCAAAAAAAGGCTGTCCTGATACGCATCGGGATGAACAAACCGGGAATTTAAAAGGCAGTATTTTTTTATATTTTTAAACTGCTGCAGGTTCCCGGCAAGTTCATTCAGCCCTGTTTCCTTAACCCTCATCCTTGAATCCAGAAGCGGTCCTGAGTGAAGGGGAAAATAAATCGATTCCAGGCCCAGACGTTTATTTTCTAAAAAGCCGATGTATTTTTCATCTGGTATGAAGGGAACAGATAATTTCATGGGAAACAGTTTACATTAACCATAGGCTGTAAAGCAAGACAGTTCAGTCACATGGCAGGTCTTTGCGACAAAACAGGTTTCAAAGCCATTGACAGACAGCGTGTGTGTGTTTAGAATTATGGCATTCAGGCAGAAGCTTCCTGAAAAATTAAATATAAGGAGAAATATAAAATGATTAATTTGACAGATCCTGCAAAAACGCAGATCGATGACTATTTCCAGGGAAGAACACCGACCCCGATTCGCATCTTTCTCAACTCAGGCGGCTGAGGTGGACCATCACTTGCCATGGCTCTGGACGAGCCTAAAGATACAGATGATTCGTTTGATGTTAAAGGCCTGAAATTTGTTGTTGATAAAGAATTCATGGAAAAAGCGGAAACTATCAAAATTGATTTCACAGGCATGGGATTTCATCTTGATTCCAACCTTGATCTAGGACAATCCGGTTGCGGCAGCTGCGGCTCCGGCGGCTCCTGTGGGGATTAACTGTTTTTTCCGGGTTTTGAAAGGGTAGGGATTCACCCTTGCCCTTTCACACCCATTTATAATGTCCAACCCGCCAAAAGAAAGTCCAATCCCTGACTTGACCCTTATTCTGCATCATGGTAGCCTGATGTTCATGATGAAAATTTAAGAATTGTCAGGACGCCACCATGAAAACGTATTCCATTTGTCTGTGTATCGCACTGATAAGTATTGTTAATGTAATTTTTTTAACCAGCTGCGGAGAAAGAAAGAAATCCCAGGCAGAACTCGCTGTTGGAAACTGGTCGCAAGAAAGAAACAGAGCGTATCTCCTTTTGGTTACCAACCAAAAAGGGGAATGGAGTTCTTCAGTTAAAATTTCCGACGCAACTTCCAAAATCGTCAAGTCCAAGGGAAATGCAAAAGGTGCATGGCAGATTGAAAAAAATCAGATGATTTTTACCGTTATGGAATCGGATATTGAAGATGTCTGGGAGAAGAACAGAACAATCTTTTATGATATCGTCGACTTAACGGAAAATCGGATGCAGCTTAAAAATGAAGACGGGGCTGTGGTTGTGTGGTCCAAGACCAGAATGGAAAAATCCGCTGAATCCGAAGCCAACCTCGCCCCTGTGATCTCCATGGCGCCGGTTGTTGTGAATTTAAATAAAAACAGGTCAAATGATAAGGATAGATACCTGTGTTTGAAAATGAATATTATCCTGAACGAACTGATGCCCGGAAAGAAAATCCCTCCTGACCATCCGAAAGTCCATGATGCCATCATCATTTTTTTCAGCTCTCTTGTTTATGATGATGTAAAGGATTTTGACGGCCTCAAGGGTCAGAGCCAAAAGCTTGTCAATATATTGAATCCATATATGGAAGGAATGATAAAAGAAATTGCAATTGAAAATGTAATTCTAGCAACCGAAATTGATAAAGTTGAAGAATTTTTGATTGAACATGCCCCGCCCATAGACCCTTCCCCTGAAGAAAGCAAAGAGGCAAAGGATAAAAAAAAGAAAAAGGAAGAAAACCCAAAGGACAAAAAGGCTTAGTCCTTTGATTGAATCACCATCAAAATCCCTTTCCTGACTGATACGGATGCTGTCGTTTCTCTGAAAACATTGCTGATACCCAGACAGGATCCCATTTCAATCGTCGCATTAACCAGAGGATATTCAAGCCCTTCAAGGGTTATTCCATCGGCTTTTTCCGTGATGGGAAGAATGGATAAGAATTCACCCGGCCGCCCTTTTATTTCAATATGATCCATCACGACATGAATTGCATTGTTTTTATTCATGATTCTTGAAGGGATATGCAGCCCGGCAAGTTTTTTTAAAAGATAAATATTGGCAAGCGTATGATCAAGTCTTGTGCCGGTAACTCCTAAAAGGGTAATATCCGTTGCATTGTTCAAAAGAGCCCAGGATACACAGAGTTCTGAGTCTGTTTCATTTTTCCGTGAAGGATAGGAGATGAGTTTTATTTTTTTTTCTTCAAAAAACAGTTTGTCTTCCGGCTTTACAGAATCAAAATCACCGATGATGGCATGGGGCAGAATATTGAGCGCCTTCAGATGCCTGGCCCCGCCGTCGGCGCAGACAATCAATTGGGCCTGCCTGATAATTCCTGAAATATCCTCTGAATACTCAAGATCTCCATTGGCTATGATCACACAGTTCATAACGGTTTTATTATCATGAAATCCTTTATATGAAAATCTAATCTTTTGTCTTATCTTGACTAATTGCCCTCTACCTTATATTTTCCCATGAAATGAAATTTTTAAATATTATAAATCGCTACATATTTAAAGAGCTTCTCCCGCCCTTTATCATCAGTCTTTTTTTTCTGACCTTTGTATTTCTCATGATACGGATACCTGAAATTACCAATAAGGTTGTGAATTTCAACGCGGATATCTCCGCCGTCCTTCTTCTGATGGTGTATATGCTGCCAAGATTCATGGAGTTTACCATTCCCATGTCGGTGATGATTGCCATTCTTCTCACATTCATGCGCATGTCCGGGGAAAATGAGCTGATTGCCCTGAAGGGAGCCGGTGTTTCACTTTACAGCCTGCTTCCCCCTGTATTTGTTTTTTGTCTGTCCGGTGTTTTTCTGACATCTTTGATAACCATTGCCGGTGTTCCCTGGGGAAAGCTGGCGCTGAAGAAAAAAACCATAGAACTTGCAAGATCAAATATGGACATGGCGCTTCAGGAAAGACAGTTCAATTCTGAACTCGAGAATGTCATGATGTATATTTCTCAGGTGGACATGAAAACTAAAAAAATAAAGGATATTTTTATTGAAGACCGAAGAACAAAGGGGGTGGTCAGTATTTCCATTGCCCCTTCAGGAGAGCTGATCCGATCAGAAGATGCAATATATACCATAAGACTCTATGATGGCGTGATCAATCAGGTCAATGCGGATGAAGGGTCCGTCAATAATATCCATTTCGGGAATTATGATATTAATATTGATTTAAATGATGCTGCCAGAGGGGAAGCACAAATAGTAAAAAAAATCAGTGAAGAAAGCTTTGTGGATCTCATCCGGATGATCAAGACCGGCAGTAGCGATGACAGGCTTTTAAGAACCGCCTTAATGCAGCTTCATGAGATATTTTCAATCCCGTTTGCCTGTTTATCCCTGGGGTTTCTGGCATTTCCCCTGGGGGTGCAGTCAAATTCCCTGCAGAAATCTTCAGGCTTTGGGCTGGGGGTTTTCTTTTTTCTGCTGTATTATTTTTTTCTGGCAGCCGGGTGGTCGGCCGGGGAAACAGGCAGGGTTTCGCCTGTTCTTGCCATGTGGCTTCCCAATATCATCATGGGTGTGGCCGGGGTTTATCTTCTTGTACGGAATGCAAAGGAAAAGCCTGTAAAAATGCCGGACTTTTTAAAAAGGATCATAACGGCTGTCAGAAACAGACTTTTAAGGAAAACAAAATTCAATGACATGCCTTTATAAATACTGGCTAAAAGAATTTATAAAATTTTTTTTCATCATTCAACTCATCATCCTTGTGATGTTTGTCTTTATTGATTATCTCTCCAGGATGGAAAGATTTTTAAAATCCGATATTTCCATGGTCAGCGCCCTCAATTATGTCCTGTTAAAAGTGCCCTTCATGTTTGTCCAGCTGACGCCTGCCGGTATCCTTTTGGCAACCATAGTGGTTTTCGGGCTCATGAACCGGAATAATGAGCTTCTGGCCATCCGGTCCAGCGGCATCAATGCCTATTTTCTGATAAAACCGGCGGTGTATGTTGCCCTGTGTTTCGGTTTTATCATGTTTTTTCTTGGGGAAACGCTTATTCCGGTTTCCATGTCAAAGGTAAATGACATAGAAAATAATGTGATCCGGAAAAGGCACAATATGTCTGTGGCAAGGGAGGATATCTGGATAAAATCCGAGAACAGGCTGATTCATATAAATTATTACGATCCTGTCCAGAAATCCGTTTCAGGTGTAACCATTACATCATTGGGAGAAAATTTCAGGCTTGAATCGCGGATGGATGCACAAAAAGGATTTTTCACTGACGGGGAATGGGTTTTTGAAAATATTATTGAGCAGGTTCATTCTAAGGATTCAACAGATTATGATGTAAAGACCCATAAAAAAATGAGCATCGCACTTGCATTTAAAACAGATGATCTTGAAGCGGTTGCAAAAAAATCTGAAGAAATGAGTTTTTCCGAGCTTAAAAAATATGTCAGAAAGGTGAAAGCGGAAGGCTATGATGCAACAACCTATGAAGTGGATCTGAACGGGAAAATAGCCTTCCCCTTTATCTGCATCATCATGGTCCTGGCAGGAGCGGCCACGGGAATGAGATCCTTTGCAAAAGAGAACCTTCCCGTGACCATTGCCCTTGGGGTCGTGATTGCATTCATGTACTGGATCATGTATGGATTCTGCATTTCATTAGGCTATGGGAATGTTCTGCCGCCCATTATCAGCGCATGGATCACCAATCTGTTTTTTTTCTGCGCAGGCATTCTCTACCTGATGAATTCTGGATAAAGAAGAAATCTTGATGGTCATTTTTTACAATATACTGATGAATCTTTTGATGGTTGTTTTCGTTCTCCTTTTTCCGGCTGTTTATCTGTTTTCAAAAAAAAGGAGATCAAATCTGTTAACCAGATTCGGTCTGGCAACAGCCTGGCAGCCTAAAGAGCCGGGAGAAAAAAGAATCTGGATCCATGCGCTTTCCGTTGGAGAGGTCAAATCCGTTGTCCCATTTGTGAAAACAATAAAAGACCAGCACGAGAAAGTGAAGATTGTTTTTTCGACTTCCACCAGAACCGGGTTTGAGATGGCTAAAGAATACTTCTTAACGCCGGGCTTGGAAAATGTGGATCAATTGGGATATTTCCCCTTTGATTTTACCTGGTCCGTCAGAAAAGTCAGCAATTTGATCGGGCCTGATGCCGTAATCATTGTTGAAACCGACATATGGCCTAATTTCTTGTATGAGATGAAAAAAAGGCAGGTTCCGGTTGTGCTCATCAATGCAAGACTGTCAAAAGGATCATTAAACGGATATCTGCGGTTTAAAAGATTTTTTTCAGCTGTTTTTTCTTTTTTCACACAGATCATGGTTCAGACCCCGCTGGATGCCGAGAGATTTCTAAACCTTGGTATCAGCAAAGAAAAAATTCATGTCACAGGGAATCTGAAATTTGATCAGGCCCTTGAAGACGTGGAGGATTCCTTTGTTCCGGTCATGCGAAAGCGATTGAATATTCAAAACAAAACCCTTGTTTTGATTGCAGGCAGTACCCACGAAGGAGAAGAAATTATTCTGTGCCGGGCATATCAGAAATTGAAAAAAAAATATCCGGAGTTGATGATGATCCTTGCGCCAAGGGACCCTGGACGATGTCACTCTTTACTGCCCTATGTCTTATCCGTGGACACTACTGCATCCCTGCTGTCAAAGATAAAAGAGCCTTCACAGAATCACGGGGTTGTCCTGGTGGATGAAATGGGATTACTCTCACGTCTTTATGCACTTTGCCATGTGGCCTATATCGGGGGCTCCCTTGTAAAACAAGGGGGGCATAATCCCCTGGAACCGGCGGCATTTTCAAAACCCATTCTCTTTGGACCGGATATGTCTGATTTTATGCTGATTTCAAAACTGCTGACAGATCATGGCGGTACAAAACAGATTGATTCTGAAAATGAATTGATGCATGAACTTGATACCCTCTTGGGAACCCCTATTGTTCAAAGACAGATGGGCCAATTGAATCAGGAAGTGTTTATGCAGCATTCCGGTGCTGTAAAGAACATTGTCGAAAATCTGGAGAGTCTGCATATTGTTTAAAGAACGGCTGAACAAAATAGAGGATCGGATTATCAAAATTTCAGGGCAGGACTATATTCCTGTTCCCTTTACCCTGGAATGGGTCCTGGTCGGCCTGTCTCATCTGTATGGGATAGGGGTTGGGTTATGGCTGCGACTGTATCAGAATAATATTTTGCATCAAAAAAAGCTGCCCTGTTTTGTCGTTTCCATTGGCAATATTGTGGCCGGCGGAACCGGTAAAACACCTGTGACAGTATATGTGGCCGCGCTTTTAAAAAAAATCGGCAAAGCACCGGTTGTAATCAGCAGGGGGTACAAGGGCAATTATGAAGATGCAGTGCTGGTTTCTGATGGTCAAAGGGTTTTTTCAAGTGCTGAAGAATCCGGGGATGAGCCTTTTATGATGGCAAGCCGGCTTTTATTTCCCGTGGTTGTGGGAAAAGACAGGTTCAGGGCAGGGATGAAGGCGCTATATTCCTTAAGGCCCAGACCCGATGTGATGGTGCTGGATGACGGGTTTCAACATTTGAAACTGAAAAAAGATCTCAGCCTTCTTTTGTTTGATTTTACAAATCCAATGGGCAATAACAGGCTTCTGCCGGCAGGCCGGTTGAGAGAAACACCTCAAAACTCAGGCAAAAGAGCAGATGCGATTATTCTTACAAGATGTTCCGGTAAAAAAGATTCACCGCATGATATCGATACTGTAGTGAATTTTTATCCGGGGTGCCCTGTTTTTAGGACCTTTCATAGGCTTTATATACACCGGTGGATAAAAAATGATAGGGATTTGGAAAAAGAAGGGCCGGACATGAATTCCTTAAAAGGGAAAAACGCGCTGCTCTTTTCAGGGCTTGCAAACAATCATGCCTTTTTAGATTCAATGGCAGGCTTCAATATGAACATTCTTCATCATCTTGAATTTAGGGATCATCACAGGTATAAACCATCTGATTTTTTAATCATAAACAGGATGGCCAAAGAGAAAAAAGCAGATGTTATCCTGACCACGGAAAAGGATTGGGTTAAAATTGACCCGGGCATAAAATGGGGGCTTGATTTTTTAGTGATCGGAATCCGGATAGAGTTTGAGCATCCGGAGAGCTTTCAAGATTTTTTGGTTTCCAGGATGGGAAAATGATGAATGATGACAGGATATTCAAACTGTTAAAGCTGATGGTCACTTTAATGGGAACGCTTCCGGTACCGGTTTATAAGTTTTTTTCAGACATCTTTGGGCTGATCTGGTATAAAGTGGATAAACGTCACCGGAATGTTGTTCTTGAAAATATAAAATTTGCATATCCGGATCAGTTTTCTTTGTTCGAGTTGGAAAGACTGGCCATCCGGATTTTCAAGAACACGGCAGGCATTCTGTTTGAAGTCATCTGGGCCTATGGGAAACCCAGGGAGGAATTGTTTGCATATTTTTCGGTAACGGGGGGAGAGCATTTGGAAAATGCCCGGAAAAAAGGCAGAGGGGTTATCCTTTTGACCTGCCATATGGGAAATTTTGAACTCCTTGTGGCGGCCCTGCCAAAGGCCGGTTTAGAAAACCCGTATGGGATTTACAGGAAATTTGATTTTAAACCACTGGAGCGCCTGATGCTGGAAATGAGGCAGCGGTTCGGGGCCACATTGATCCCCATGCGCGGGGCATCTGAAAAAATTGATGCTGTACTGCGTGAAGGAGGGGTAATGGGCACCCTTCTGGATCAGAATGTAGACTGGTATAAAGGCGTGTTTGTGGATTTTTTCGGAAGACCTGCCTGCACCAACAGCGGTCTTGCCAAACTGGCCATGAGAAGCAAATCACCGGTGATCCCCATGTATACCGCAAGAAAGAACGGCCGTTTCCTTATCGAATTTTTGCCTGAAATCCCATTGTCCGAAACCGGGGACAGGATAAAAGACATTGAAATCAATACCCAGAATTATACTACAGCCGTAGAATCCATGGTCCGCAGGCATCCGGACCAGTATTTCTGGGTCCACAACCGTTGGAAGACAAAGCCCTATTGCCTTTACCCAAGAGCATGATTCCATGAAAAGACTTCTGCTAAAAGACAGTGAGAAGGCCAGGATATTAATCCGGGCTGCCAACTGGGTTGGTGATGCCGTCATGACAACGCCGATTGTCCGGGCCGTGCGTAAAAATTACCCCAAAGCCCGGATAACGGTTCTGGCCAAACCCTGGGTCATTCCGGTGTATGAAAATAACCCATACATAGATGAGGTCATGGTCTATGACAATGGGGGCCGTCATGGAAAAGGGCTGGGAACCCTGCGGCTTTCGCAGGATCTCCGAAGCCGTGGATTTGATCTGGCCATTCTCATGCAGAATGCCTTTGAGGCGGCTCTCCTGGCATTCCTGGCCGGAATACCGGAAAGGGTGGGATACAACACCGATTTCAGGACGCTTCTGCTCAACCGGAGTATCCCCATGGACCCGGCCCTGAAAAAAAAGCATCTCATTGCATATTATATCGGCATCCTTGAAGGGGTGGGGCTCAGGCCCGACGGCATGAACCCGGATCTCTTTATTTCAGATCCGGATAATCATTTTGCAGAGCAGTTTCTGCATGAAAAAGGATTGGGGCGTGGAACACCGGTCATCGGCATCAATCCGGGTGCCACGGGTGGAACAGCCAAACGCTGGTTTCCTGAACGCTATGCAGAACTTTGCCGCCTTCTTTCAGAGCAGTATCAGACAAAAATCCTGGTTTTCGGAGGGCCTGCCGATCATGAACTGGGAGAAATAATAGCCGGCATGTCAGGGGACTCCTGTATCAATATCGCAGGCAGGACAAGTCTGTCACAGGCCTTTGCCCTTATCGGCACCTGTGATCTGTTCGTGACCAATGATTCCGGCCTTATGCATGCGGCCGCAGCACTTGGTATCAGCCAGGTGGCGGTCATCGGGTCAACAGACCCTGTTGCCACGGCCCCGTTCAGTGACAGGAGTATCATGGTGAGGGTGCCTGTCTCCTGCAGCCCCTGCCTGAAAAAAGAATGCCCCATAGACCACAAGTGCATGGATCTTATCCAGGTTGACAGGGTTTTTCAAATCTGCAAAACTATTCTGGACCGGAACACATCAACCTTTTTTTTCGGAGAAGAGAATCCTGTTTAAAGACATTGGCCATATTCTGATTGTAAAGCCCAGCGCCCTGGGGGATATCATCCATTCCCTGCCGTTTCTGCATGCCTTGAAAAGAGGTTTCCCCGATGCCCGTATTGACTGGGTGGTTGCCCATGGCCTTCATACTTTTCTTGAGGGGCACCCGCTTATCCACAAACTCTGGGTCATCAAAAAGGACCAGTGGAAGGATATGGGGCGCCTGTCTCTCACCATCCGGGAAATCAGGGAACTCAAAAAAGGACTGGGACAGGTGGGCTATGACGTGTGCATTGATCTGTCAGGGCTTTTCAGATCCGGTGTCATTACCTGGTTTTCCAAAGCCGATGTGAAACTGGGGTTTAAAGAATCCGATGAAGGAAGCCCTTTTTTTTATACCCATAAAATTCACGGCAGCATGGACATCCATGCCATTGACCGATATCTGGAAATTGCATCATTCATGGGATGCCCCGTGGATGAGATTGTCTACCCCTTTGCCTCCTATGATCCTTTTCCGGCCATACTGAAAGAATTGCCGGATGCCTATGTTGTCATGAGTCCTTCGGCAGGGAAACCCGCCAACCGCTGGCATGCCCGAAAATTTGGAGAGCTTGCAGCCCGGCTGCCGCTGCCTTCGGTGATCATCAGTTCGGCTGCCGAGGCAGGCATTGCCGAGGAAGTGGTCCGATATTCCAGGGGGCAAGCCGTTTCCATAGCCGGGAAAACAGGTCTCAAAGACCTTTTGGGCGTTATTGGAAAGGCCGGTTTTTTTGTCTGCAACGATACCGGTCCCATGCACATGGCAGCTGCCTTGAACATCCCTGTGTTTGCAGTATTTGGCCCGGCCAATCCGGTCCGGACAGGCCCCTATGGAAGCATCCATGCCGTGATTCAAAAAAGCCTGCCCTGTTCTCCCTGTTATGCACAGCAGCCCTGTAAAAAATATAAGTTTCAGTGCATGGAAGAATTGAGTGTAGACGATGTTTATGATGCCATTGATAAAAAAATGGGGCTGTCGTGAAGGTTTCCGTTATCGTCACCACCTATAACCGGCCCGATGCCCTGAAAAAAGTCATCCTTGCCTTAAACAGTCAGACCCGGCCGCCTGACGAGATCCTTGTGGCTGACGACGGGTCCGGGCCCGAAACTCGGAATGTTATATCATCGTTTCAGCACAATTCTGGGCCGCCCCTTTACCACGTCTGGCAGGAGGATAAGGGGTTCAGGCTTTCCCGTATAAGGAACAGGGCTGTTTTAAAATCAAGGGGAGAGTATCTGATTCTCCTGGACGGGGACTGCATCCCGAACCGGTTTTTTGTGGCCGATCATCTGGATCTGGCCGAAAAAGGATATTTTTTCCAGGGCAAACGGGCTCTGGTGAATCAGAAACTTGCAGGCGGTTTTGATTTCAATGATACGGAATCATTTGTCCGCTTGATCTGCCATACCCTGTCCGGATACATTTCCAATGCCCATCACATCATCCGGATTCCATTTTTCCCAAGCTCCAGGAATAGAAAAATGTCCGGAGTCAGGGGGTGCAATATGGGCTTTTTCAGACAGGATGTGGAAGCCGTCAACGGATTCAACCATGAGTTTGAAAGCTGGGGCAGGGAAGATTCCGAGTTTGTGGCCCGCCTTTTTAGATTCGGGCTCAAACGAAAGGAACACCCTTTTCGTGCCATCTGTTATCATTTATGGCACAGGGAAAATAAAGGAACCTGCCTGGAAAAAAATGAAGACCTTTTGAAACAGGCTCTTGCCTCTGATGCCTTTTGCTGCGCCAGAGGACTCAGAGACTTAAAAGATTTCAATCCAGATATGAGCGGCGGCCTTGGCGGATCTGGTGAAGACTGTAAATCCGGATGATGTCCCTGCCCAGCGTATTTATGGTATGATGTTTTTTTGCAAAGTTTCGGGCAGCTTCCGCACGTTCTCCGGTTAAGTTTTTATCCTGAAGGGTCTTAAAAATTTTGTCGGCAAGATCTGAAGAGTTGAATTCTTCATAGACCAGGCCTGTTTTTTCATGAACCAGGATATCGGCGAGAAGATCTGTTCCAGGTCCAATGACCGGGGTTTCGCACAGCATGGCACAAAGAAGCGATTGGCGCTTTTGCGTGAGATCCTCATCCTTTATATGAAGACCTGGCAGGATATGGCACTCCAAAGCCTTGAGAAACGGCCATGGGTCTTCTTTTAAATCCGTAAAATGGATTGAATTTTCTATTTTCAACCCCATGGCCAGGGCTTTTGCCATATTGACGGTATCACCGGTCCCTCCTCCTGAAATAACAAGGTGATGGCCGGGGAGCCTTGCCTTTACGGTTTGAAAAGCTTCCAGAAGGGTTGATATTTCCTTTGCCTTTGCAAGATTGCCTGAAAAACCGATGAATTTTGTTTCAGGGTCAAGACCAAATGTCAGGGCGAGCGTTTTTCCGGCTTCAATTTTATCAGGAAGGGTTACAGGTTCCATAATGCCGGCAGGCATGGTAAAGGCACGCATATCTTTGAGCCTGAACAGCTTTTGAAGATATCCCGTGGTATGCCGGGAAGAAGTAAAGATATAATGACAAAGCCTTTTACAGACCAACCGGTTCCAGGGGGTTTTTCTTATCCTGTAATTGCTGTGATATGAAAGGATTCTTAAAGGGATCTTCAGCTTCCGGGCTGCATAAAGGGCTATCCGTGCATCATATTTTCCATGGGTGTGGATAATATCCGGTTTTTCATTATAAAAATAATTTTTAAGAAAGCTATAATCTTTAAGGATTGAAAACGGTTTAAAATCGATTCCATAAACCTTTATTCCGCTCTCCTTTGCTCTTAAAAAAAGAGGGGTGTCCTTTGGGCAGACAAGGATCAGTTTGTGTCCATCATTTTTCATCCAGACCAGTTCATTGTAAATTCGTTTTTCAACGGTGCCCCATTGGGATTCGCTTGTTGTGTGCAGTATTTTATAAAACGTTTTCATGATGATGTCAGCTTTGCAGAAGTCTTGTTTCTATTCTTTCTAAATCTATAGGGAGGTCGATTTCAGGCGAGTCAAAGGGTGTGATCACCACCTTGATCCTGTATCCATATTCAAGAACCCTTAACTGCTCCAGTTTTTCAATATGTTCACAGGCGCCGGTGGGAAGTGTGACAAGAATGTCCAGGAATTTTTTTTTATAGGCATAAAACCCAAGATGCTTATAAAAATCCGCCTTTGTTTCCCCATCCCTGGGATAGGGGATCTGAGCCCTTGAAAAATAAAGGGCAAACCCGTTTTTGTCAAAGGTGACCTTGACATCTTTCGGATCTGTAATTTCCCTTTCATCCACGATCCTGAAGGCAAGGGTGGACATGAGAAGATCTGGGTCCAGGGTAAAGGGAGAAAGAAGCTCGTCAATGGTCAGGGGGTTGAAGATGGGCTGGTCTCCCTGGATATTGACAATGACATCATCGGGCAGGAGACCGAGAATGCCGGCGGTTTCTGCGACCCTGTCGGTCCCGGACCGGCAGAACTCCGAAGTCATCACGGCATGGCCGCCAAAGCCTGTAACCGCCTTGACTATTCTTTCATCATCGGTTGCCACCACCACCTTTGTAATGGCGGGTGATTTTTCCGCCTGTTCATACACCCGCTGGATCATGGGTTTCCCCGCAATGAGGGCCAGGGGTTTTCCTTGAAACCGGCTTGATCCGTACCGGGAAGGGATGACTGCAAGGGTCATGGCAATCTCTTTTACATTTTCAGGAATAGGGCTTTTGCCTTATCCCGGGTCATGATGGTTTGCCAGTCTTTCCCCAGGCAGTTTTCCCATAAGGGTGCAAGACCCAGGGCAACGGTGACCATTTTTTCAACCTGGTCGTCTTCCATTTTTTTGGTAAGGCCCCGGGGCAGGTCAATGTCGCATTTATCCATCATGGTTCGGAATTCTTTGACCCCTTCGGGATAAAATTCATCCAGATAGTCAAAGGTAATGCAGCACCCAATGCCGTGATGGGTGCCAAGGACATAGGAAAGCCCGTAGGACAGGGCGTGACAGGCACCCACCTGGGAATAGGCAATGCTCATGCCGCCGAAAAAAGATGCCATCATGAGCTTGTCCGCCTTGTCCGGGTGGCTGCCGAGAAAAACCTGGCGGCAGAGATCCAGGGCTTTTTCACCATAGGCTTTGGAAAACTCATTGAGATAGGTTCCTTCAAGGGATTCAATGCAATGGATATAGCAGTCCATTCCCGTGTAAAAATGCTGGTCACGGGGCACATCTTTTGTAAGTTCAGGGTCCAGGACCACCTGATCAAATACGGTATAATCCGAATTCATCCCCAGTTTTTTTTCAGGCCCGGTCAATACAGTGGTTCTGGAAACTTCAGCCCCGGTGCCGGAAAGGGTGGGAACGGCCATGTGGTGGACAGCCGGATGCCGGATCAGATCCCAGCCCTGGTAAAGGGTGGAGGAACCTTCATTGGTGAGCATCAGGGAAACGGCCTTGGCAAGATCCATGGTGGAGCCGCCGCCGATGCCGATGACCGCAGAGGGAAGAAAAGGCAGAAAGTCCTTTACCTTAAGGGTCAGATCATCCACATATTTTGTCTTGGGCTCATCATCTACATTGACCCAAAGGAGCATGTCGTTTTGATGCACAGGGATTTTTTTTTCCAGGGCTTTTCCCTGAAATACGTCGTCAACAACAAACACGGCCCATGAATCAGGGGTGGTCCGTTGTTTTGCAATGATGTCATCAAGCTGTGCAAAGCACCCTCTGCCAAAGATGACATTGGGAACCATTCTGAAATTTCGAAACATTTTTTATCCTATTCCTTAAATGATTTTATGATGGCGCTGATTCTGTCCTGGATATCTTTTTTCGTCCAGGAGAGCATGATCTGCATGGAAATGGTCCGTTTCATGATGTTGTCGGAGTCTTCCAGAACCAGGGTTTTATAATCCGGCAGGTTGCTGCAAAGTTCCAAGGGGAGCTTTGCGGCCCGTTTCAATTCTATTAAATGATGCCATTTTTTATAATAATGCCAGTTGTTGTCATACCAGAAGGCAGAGCCGGCACCATTGGCGGTAAGATTTTTGGCGACCTGTCTTGCCCTTTCTTCCGTGGGAAGAAAAAAGCTTAAAAAGGTTGCTGAATCTCCTTTTGCATCGGGGATATACCTGAAAGAGACCCCGGGCAGGTCAGCCATGGCATCTTTGATGGCATGCTTGTTTTCTCTCTGGATTTTCAGGATCTGGTCGAGTTTTCTTAATTGGGCAAGACCCACGGCAGCGTTGAGTTCACTGATCCGGAAATTGGTTCCGATAATAGGATGGTCGTCAGCTCCCCGGTCAGGGCCGCCCAGATGGTCATGGCCATGATCGGCAAACTGGTCTGCTTTTTCATAGACGGCTTTGTCGTCCGTAATAATGCCACCACCTTCCCCGCAGGTCACGGTCTTGACCGAGTCAAAGGAAAAACACCCGGCAAGGCCGAAGGTGCCGACGGCTTTGCCCTGATAGGCGGCACCCAGGGACTGGCAGGCATCTTCCAGGAGGATCAGGCTATTTTTCGTGCACACAGCTTTTATTTCATCAATTCTTGCCATGGCCCCGCACATGTGAACCGGTACAACTGCCTTTGTTTTTGGGGTTATCACCCCTTCAATCCGGTCGGGATTCAGACACAGGGTTTCATCAATGTCACAGAAAACCGGAACGGCACCGGCCATGAGAATGGCCTCAAATGTGGCCACAAAGGTAAAAGGAGGAACAATGACCTCATCCCCGGCACCAATGCCGCAGGCGGCAAGAGCCGTAGAAAGGGCCGCAGTTCCGCTGGAACACAGGTGACTGTAGCTGCTGCCCGTGATGCTGCAAAGCGTTTTTTCAAATTCACGCGCCTTGAACTGTCCGTTTCTTGTCTTTTCAAATCCGTATCGGAAAAGAACGCCGGTTCCAAGAACATCGGCCACTTCCTTTTTTTCTTCATCGCCAAATATTTCAAACCCGGGCATGGTCAACTCCTTTAGAACACAATAGGTTGATGTTTTTTCAAACCCCTTTTTCAGATCAAGGATAAGTACCACAATAAACCATAAGGTTTCAAGGTCTCAAAAAGAAATTCCCGGAGCCGGGGCATCCGGATGTGCAAAATAAAGAAAAAAGGCAAAAAGACAGGGTAGGGAAGTCTTCCAAATCAATTGACTTTAAGCTGGTCAGCAGTTATATTTTTTTTAAAATAGGTTTTCCTAAGCTGTGACAAAACACCAAGTGAAAACACAATAGACCTATAGATAAAGGATCAGTAAACGTTCATGGAAGAAAGAAAAAAGAAGGAAAATTCCTATGAAGGCTTTGAGCAGGGTCCCATCCGCCCCCCCAGCGAAGCATACAGCCTTCTGATCCGGCTGACGCGTAACTGCCCCTGGAATCACTGCACTTTTTGCCGGGTATACAAGAAAAGAAAGTTTTCCATAAGAGCTGTTGAAAACATCATCAGGGATATTGATTTTATCCATGGTTATATCCAAAGAATCCGGCAGATCGTAAAACCGGGCGGTTACTCGGATAATGAAGTCATCAACGCCCTTTATAGCAGCTTCGCAGAAAAGGACAGGGTTGCCTTTAATGCTGCCATGAGCTGGTATGCAGCAGGAATGAAATCGATTTTTCTCCAGGATGCCAACTCCCTGATCATGAAGCCAGACGACCTTGTAAGGGTCATTTCACATATTAAAACATGCTTTCCAAAAGTTGAACGGATCACTTCCTATGCCAGAAGCCATACCATCGCCCGTATCCGCCAAGTGGACCTCAAAAGGATAGCTGACGCCGGACTCAACCGCATTCATATCGGTATGGAATCCGGTTCCGACAGGGTATTGGAAAAAATCAGAAAAGGCACAACCAAGGCCGTCCATATCAAGGCCGGCCTCAACGTCAAACAGGCCGGGATGGAACTGTCGGAATATGTCATGCCCGGACTTGGCGGGATTGAACATTCCATTGAGCATGCCCTGGAAACGGCATCTGCCCTGAACAGTATCAACCCTGAGTTTATTCGGCTCAGAACCCTTGCCGTAACCGATGGAACTGATTTGTCAGCCCAGGCTGCCAGGGGAGAGTTTGAAAAACCCACTGATGTCATGATGGCCAAGGAAATCCGGTTGTTTCTTGAAAGCCTTGATGGGGTTGATTCCTATATTAAAAGCGATCACATTCTGAATCTGTTTGAAACCATTAACGGTAAACTGCCCGAAGACAAGGAAAAAATGATCAATGTCATTGACCGTTTTTTCGATTTAACGCCGGAGAACCGGATTCTTTATCAGATCGGTCGGCGCATGGGCCTTTTCAAGGGGCCTGAAGATATGGAGGGCAGTCCCCATCTTGATAGGGTGAAACAGGCGTGCAGCTATTACGGGGTTACCCCTGTAAATGTCGATTCCGTTATTGATGAGCTGATGAAGCGCTTTGTGTGATCCTAAATCCATATATATCCACATCCCGTTCTGCATCAGAAAATGCGCCTATTGTGATTTTTATTCCGAGACCTGTCTTTTTCTGATTCCCGATTATATCAAGGCCCTTGAAACGGAGATGGATCTAAGATCAGCAACTGACGCACTCCTTGATTCCTCAGTTGATACGGTTTATTTTGGCGGAGGAACACCGTCGCTTCTGGATGTGAAACAGATGGATCATATCCTTCAAACCATCCGGAACAGGTTCCGGGTTTCCCCGGATGCTGAAATCACAGTGGAAATCAATCCAGGCACTGTGGATGCCGACTATTTTGCCGGATTAAAAGGCACGGGGGTCAACCGGCTCAGTATCGGTGTCCAGTCTTTTAATGATGAAAAACTAAAATTTCTCCATCGAATCCATAGTGCGGATGAAGCAGTAAAGACCATTGGTCACGCAGGAAAAGCAGGGTTTGAGAATATCAGCCTTGACCTGATCTACGGCGTTCCCGGAGAAACCCAGGCTGCCTGGATAAGGGATTTAAAAAAGGCTGTGGAAACTTTGCCTTTTCATATTTCCGCCTATATGCTCACCCTGGAACCGGGAACCCCCCTGGCAGACCAGGTGAAAAAAGGCGATTTTATCTCTTTGGGCAGTGAGATGGTTTCTTCCCTTTTTAAAATGACCTCACACTATTTAAACCGGGCCGGGTTTGAACATTATGAAATTTCGAATTTTTCAAGGGGAAGAATAAACCGGTCAAGACATAATTCAGCATACTGGGGCCTGACCCCGTACTTCGGGTTCGGGGCAGCTGCCCACTCCTATGACGGAGCTGTCAGATCCTCTAATTACAGGAGCATTGAAAGATATATCTCTGATCTTTCTTCAGGGGTACTGCCTGTTGAAGACCATGAGACACTGAGCCTGGAACAGAAAATGACCGAGTTTATCATGCTAAGGCTTCGCGCGCTGGAGGGAATTGATATGAATGAGTTCCAGGATCGGTTTCAACTGCCTTTTGAAAGCAGGTTTGAAAAAATCCTGTCCCGGATTCTGGGTGAAAATCTGGGAGGGTTTGAAACCGGCCGGTTTGCCCTGAACCTGGAAGGCAGAACATTTTTAAACAGTATCATCGAAGCCTTTGCTGCGGACATCCTCTAAGTTTTACGCCGCAACTGGCGGGTATCTCCCACCCGGATGGTCAGGTTGGTGGAATCAAAGTATTCGATCAAAGGAATGATATATTTTCTGGACACCCCGATCATGTCCTTGAAATCAGGGGTTGAAATGGATTCCTTTTCTTTTAGAAATAAAATCAGCTTCTGCTCAAGCTTTTGTATTTCTTCTGCATCAAAATAAAGATCATCCTTGGTTTTGATAATGGATTTTTCATCCATGAGCATATGGAGAACATCATTGGCTGTTTTTTTATCCAGGGCCAGATCCTCGCACACAGTTCTGAAAAAAGGCGGGGTCAGGCCCGAGGTCTGGTAGATTTTTCTGATTTTTTCTTTGACCGCGTGCTGGTCCACCTTAAGCTCCACCTCATGGCTTGAAAGCTTGATGATGTTTTTATCGATAATAATAAGGTTTTCCCTGGTGAGTTTGGCAAAAAGAAGATTAAAAAATTTTACATCATCAATATACTGGAATTTGGATTTCAATTCCTGGGTGGGCATGCCCTCTTTCAAGGGGTTTTCTTTGTGATAGGCACCCAGTTTTTTTAAGAGCTTTTCTTTAAAGGCATCAAAAAAACTGCCGCTGATATAAATCTGTTTCTCCTTGTCCGTCAGGATGACCTGTTGCTTTGCCAGCATTTTCTGAAGCCCGGCTAAAAGTTTTTTATCCGGGATATTGGTCATGACCCTCAGCTCTGAAAAAGACAGACCCTCATATTCTTTTAAAGACAGAAAATAGGAGATGATCTGGTCATGATCATCCAAAAGGAGTGATTCAAGTCCCTGGATAACGGTCTTGTCCGGTATTTTGTGTTTCCGGGAGGCAGGATTCAGAATGGCGCCGCCGCCAATGGTCTTTATGGGCGAATAACTTCGGATGACGTACCGGTCATCCTTGATGCAGCAGACCGGGGATTCCAGTCGGAACTGGACGCAGGCATCTTCGCCGGGAAGAAGTTCTTCCCTGTCCAGGAGCATGAGATAGCCCAGGATTTCGCTGGTTCCTGAATGAAATCTGATCCTTGTCCGGTTTTTTGCAGGCTTTCCATTGCTTTTCAGATAGTGAAAATGGGCATCCACCATATAGCTTTCGATCAGGGTGTCCGGGGTGGAAAGAATATCTCCCCGGTCGACCGAGTCCTTGTCAAGGCCCTGGAAATTGATGGCGGTCCGGGTGCCGGGGCCCGCAGTTTCAACCCCTGAGCTGTGAACCTGGATTCCCCTGACCTTTGACACAATTCTCCTGGGGTAAACCATGATGTCATCCCCGACATGGATACTGCCCGATGCCAGGGTGCCGGTAATGACCGTGCCAAAGCCCTTCATTGAAAACACACGGTCCACGGGAAGCCTGAAAATGGATGAAAATTTACGTTCAGGAAGGTTGGCGCAGATGGCTTCAAGGGTTTTTACAAAAGCCTCAAGCCCCTCATTTGTAACCGAAGAGACGGGCAGAATGGGTTTGCCTTCAAGAAAAGTTCCCTTTACAAATTCACGGATATCGTCAAGGGCAAGCTCCAGAAGATCTTCATCCACCATGTCGATTTTGGTCAGGGCAATCATCCCGTCCCGGATTCCCATGAGATTGCAGATTTCCATGTGCTCCCGCGTCTGGGGCATGACCCCCTCATCCGCCGCAATCACCATGGCAACCACATCAATACCGCTGGAACCGGCCACCATGTTTTTTACAAATTTTTCATGACCCGGCATATCCACGATGCCCACCCGCTGGCCATTGGGAAGATCCAGAAAGGCAAACCCAAGCTCAATGGTAATGCCCCGTTCCTTTTCCTCTTTGAGCCGGTCTGTTTCAATCCCTGTCAAGGCCCGGACCAGGCTTGTCTTGCCGTGATCGATGTGGCCTGCTGTTCCTAAAATTATATTTTTTTCCATAACCTTATTTCTTCTTTCTGATAAAAACCATGCCGTAAGCAAGTGCAACAAGAATGAGACCTGCGCCGACACCATGGTAGACTCCCCATTCCGGCCTGAAAAGCCGGATCAGGAGAATACCAAAGACAAGGCCCAGGATCAGCCGGACAACAAATATCAAAAGTGAATTCATGTATATTTCCTTTAAAGATAGTTTTATAGCCAAGGATAATAGTCAAACAACCTTTTAAGGTCAATGAGAAAAAAAACAGATCCCCTGCCAAAGCCCTTTTCAATGGAATGGGATCAAACGGAATGTGCAAAGCCAATAAAAACTATTGAAAAAACGGTCAGGTTCTGATAATTAGGTGAAGCTTTTTTTATGGTGGGCGTAGCTCAGTTGGTAGAGCACCAGGTTGTGGCCCTGGTGGCCGAGGGTTCAATCCCCTTCGCTCACCCCATTTTAAGCAGATTCAGTCGCTTAAAAAGGCTGGTCAATGAAACCCGGAACTCAAATCCTTTGAGCATCGGGTTTTTTGATTTCAGGTTGAAGCCGTATAAGAGTATTGAAAGGGGGGGTTGAAAATGTCCGTGATCCGAAGAATCTTTGTCCTGTTTGCCTTTGTCTGCATTTTAACGGCACCGTGTTCCGCCTTTTCCAGGGATTTTGAAGATGGCCTCTATGCCAGATTCGATACCACCAGAGGCGAGATCCTGGCTGTTCTTTATTATCGACAGGTTCCCCTTACCGTTATCAATTTTGCCGGTCTTGCCGAGGGGAAAATTGGATCAAACCAGGGGTCCGTAGCAAAATTTTACAACGGGCTCATCTTTCACCGGGTCATCAAGGAGTTTATGATCCAGGGCGGAGACCCCACAGGGACAGGCACGGGCGGCCCGGGCTACAAGTTTCCGGATGAATTTGCCCCTGAATTGAAACATGATTCGGCCGGTATCCTTTCCATGGCCAATTCCGGCCCAGGAACCAATGGCAGTCAGTTTTTCATCACCCACAAGGCAACCCCCTGGCTGGATGGAAAACATTCGGTTTTCGGCAAAGTCATAGAAGGCCAGGAAGTGGTTGATAAGATTGAAAAAGGGGACAAGATCAATACCATCAGCATTATCCGGGTCGGCGAGCATGCAAAGGCATTTAAAACAGATCAGGAAAGCTTTGATGCAGTGCTGAACAGGCTGAAACAGGTCAGTGAAGATCAGGCAGGCAAGGCCTATGCAAAATTTGAAACGGAAATGTATCTTCGGTATCCCCATGCCCAAAAAACGTTGTCCGGTCTCATGTATGTCCTTTTGAACGAAGGCTCAGGGGACAGCCCATTGCCGGGGAAAAAGGCCATTGTGCATTATAAAGGGATGTTCAAGGACGGCAGTATTTTTGATTCATCCTATGATCGGGGGGAACCCATAGAAATAACTGCCGGAACCGGTCAGGTCATAAAAGGCTTGGATGAAGCCCTGCTTGAAATGAAAAAAGGTGAGAAAAGAATATTGCTGATCCCCTATACCCTGGCGTATGGCGAACAGGGTTATCCTGGCGCCATCCCGCCCCGGGCCGATCTGATTTTTGAACTGGAGCTGATGGAGATTTTATAAGTTTTTTATATGAGCGGCATCATGTGCATGACCTTTAGAATTTCTGCCTGGCGCAGTCTAAGGTATGAAGAAGGGTTTTTGACCGACCATTTGTGAGGGTTCGGCAGAATGGCCGTCATCAGCGCGGCTTCATCACGGGTGAGAGTTTTGGCGCTCTTGGAAAAATATTTTTGGGCAGCGGCTTCAGCACCCGTCACCCCTGTTCCCCAGTCCACCGTATTGAGATACATTTCAAGAATCCGGTGTTTATCCCAGAAGATTTCAATTAACACCGTATAATATATTTCAGCCAGTTTTCTAAAGACATGCCGGCTGGATAAAAGAAAGACGCTTCGTGCTGTCTGCATGCTGATGGTGCTGGCCCCTCTTAATTTTTTTTCCCTGACAAGACCATTGAACGCATTTTTGATTTCATTGAAATCAAATCCGCTGTGGGATAAAAACCGCTGATCTTCAGAGGCGATCACCGCCCTTCTCAGATGGGGTGAAATCTGTTCGATTCTTTTCCAGCGATAGTCCGGGCGTTTTTCAGGACTTCTTTTGATGACGGATTCCATCCATTCCCAGGCTACATTGGGCGTTACCGGCGGATTGATGAATTTCAGGCCTGCCACCTGAACAAGGGTAACCCCAAACAGGCACAACAGAAATTTAAAGATCCGGAGAGGCCATTTGTATTTTCCCTTGTTTTCCATTTTACCTTTGAGTTCTACTTTCAATGCAGTGTGTTGTCAATTTAAAACCCGTTCTTATAATAGGAAAAAGGGCCTTGATCATCATGTGACATTGGATTTCAGAATAGGTCCCTGCAAAAGCGAGGTATAAAAATGGCACAGATAATTAAAATGACCGAAGACAAAACAAAAGAAATTTTGAATATCGATATCAATGATCCGGGGTTTGATTTTTTACAGGCAAAGCAGATGGCCAAAGAAAAAGCCTTTGAAAAATGCGACCACCCCATGATTCTGTCATGGAAAAACGGGAAAACCGGGGAGTTTTACCCCAATTATGAATGCGGCGTGCCGGACAGGCCCTTCTGGATACGGTATGCAGAAGGAAGGGGCGCCAACCTGACCATTGATTTTAATAAGGGCGAATATGTATTCATGATCCTGAAGATATGAAACCCATTGCAGAATGGCTTTCAGTGTGGTATCTAATACCCGTTTCACTGACCTGTGCGCCCGTAGCTCAGCTGGATAGAGCGTCGGACTTCGAATCCGCAGGCCGGGGGTTCGAATCCCTCCGGGCGCGCCAATAATACCAAGGGTTTTCAGCTATTCGTTGAAAACCTTTTTTGTTTGGTGTGTGGATTGGTGTGAGACTTTTTCAAAATCTCTGTCTGTAATTTTGTGTAATTTTGCACTCAATCTCAGAAATTCTGGCAGGCAATCTCAGAAATTTAAAATTTTCAAAAATCCGGTTACTCTCCAATTATGTTGCGACTTTTTTTTGTTGCGAGTTTACCCCGCCTGATC
>CAZUDE010000007.1:0-114301 GCA_964619205.1 uncultured Desulfobacula sp.
AACTATTTTGAGAATTACCTCCCTGAGATATTTCAAATTATGTTCGAATTAACAAATGGCCTAATATTCCATCTGATTTATTCTCCAGGGTCATCAGCAGAGCTTACCATGAATAAAATTTGCATTACTTTTATAAAATGGGATTTATATTATAAAAATTACTCTATAAGGATGACATTTGATGATTGTTACGGCTCATATAGCTTAATCTGAACTCACAAAGCAAAGAGGATATTAGAAACAAAAAGGCAGGAACTAAATCAATAGCCCTGCCTTTAATTCTTATTCAAAACTTTATGTTAATTCTTTTTTCTGGATACCCCTGCAAGACCAAGGAGACCAAGACCGAACAATATCATAGTGGCTGGCTCGGGGACCGCATTATTAGACTCATTAATTATCATATTATCAATACTAGGCCAATAGCCAAGCTGAGAATTGTTAAATGAACCCGTGGGCCCAAAGGTCAATTTGGCTACATTTGAGGTCTCAACTGATACAGTTATCCAGTTGTTCCAATTGCTCATTGTCGAAAGAAGATTGACTTGAGAGCTCCAAAGTAAATCATTAGAACTATTATACGCTTCGATTGAAACGAGCCAACCATTGGGAGAGTTATTATTGCTATATCCTTCCCATGGGTCATAGTTCATTTGAAAACTATTGACATATGTGTTGCTATCTAAGGTCAATATAATATCCGTGGTATCCCACATTTCCATATATAAATGTCCACCACCTGTACCATTCCATAGCATATCGCCACCTAGTGTAACTCCTAAATCCCCTGAATCATTGAAATCTAAGGTAGTAGCGCTTACCAAGCCAACAGAGATGATAAATAAAAAACCTACTAATAAAAACACGATTTTTTTCATAATTTTTTCCTTTTAAATATCCAATCATTTATTTTAACCAAACATTAATTGCAATAGCAAAAAACATACCATAATAGCAAAAAACTTTATTGGTGGGCTTGTAGATTGACAGTTATTACCCCACTATAAAATTTTTTCTCAAGTTTATCTTTATTGGAGTTATGTTGCGAGCGGCTCTAACCCTCTATAATAATATCAGAATTTGGTTTTTCAGTTGCAAATCAATATTGATCATAAATTCAACCGGTTAGGGCAAATTTTAAAAACTCTTAAAAAAACTGGCAACATAATATTTTTCCTCTTTGCATACCTCACCGTGTCCGGCACAGGCAGTCCTACTTGTTAAAGACTGTCAAGCCAGGCAAGCGTTTCCCTGTTGTTTTCCCAATCTATTAATTCATCTATTTTCTTATCAGGTTCTATTTTCGACTGTGTGTATTCGATAAATCTTTTTTGGATATCACGTTTTCTCGACAGATCAATATGCAAATAAGCCATGGTGGACTCCACATCTCTGTGTCCAAGGCGATTTTTTATATCAGATATAGGATCGCCTAAAATCAGCATATTCACAGCACAGGAATGCCTGAAGCAATGCGCTGGGCTCATTCCTCTGAGACGCTTTGGCGACAGAGCTTTTGCCAAATATTTCCTGCAAAGTTTATTAATGCCGTGTCTTGTCAATTCCCTTTTCCGCTGGTTGATAAACAATCGTTGACCAAACAAAGGAACAGGATCAATACGGTAATTTAAAATGTAATCTGTGATTAAAGATGTTGTCTTGGGCCATAGGTTAATCAGCCGGTACCGGTTCCCCTTGCCCAGGACTGCGATTGTTTCGTTCACGGGATCAAAATAGCCAAGGTCAAGGGTTGCAATTTCACTGGCCCGGGCACCGGAGTCATAAAGAAGATGAAGGATGGTATAATCCCTCATCCCCTCTTTTTCCTTGAGATTTATTGTTTTAAAAACATTCATGATCTCATCCGGATACAAAAACCCCATTATTTTCTTTTGAGCCCTTTTTTGTGGGATATTCAGGAGAGCCTCTGCGATCTGTTTTTTATCCGGATGCATAAACCGGATCATCTTTGCCAATGATTTAATGACGGCAAGCCGGTTATTGCGGGTTTGAACCGTATTTTTCCTTTGGGTTTCCAGGTGATACAAAAAAGACAGCACCGCATCCGCTGATAAATGCTCTATGTTCAGAGATTTAATTTTGATTGAATGATAGCCTGCCAAGAAATACAAAAACAAAGAGAACGTTTGCCGGTAAGCTTTTATGCTTTGTTCACTTGTACCCTTTATCCGAGGCAAGTATTGATTAAAAAATTCAAGCAAGCAACTTGATAATTTCATATGGCCTCATTCATTGATATTGAAAAATCAAGCATCTGGCGGCGGTGTTTTGCATCCAGGACTTTTAAATATTTGGTTGTGTATTTATATTCGATGTGCCCCATGTAAACTGCCAGGATCGGTAATGCATTTTGAGGGGATTTACCCTGCTGTTTAATTTGTTTTAGCGTATTCACAGCAAATGAGTGGCGCAGCGAGTGATGTGAAGGGCCACAAAAATTAGTAGTCCCTATTACTTTCCGGGGCTGATCAAGGTTCATATATTTGATAACTTCTTTAAATTTTAGATCCATATAACTTTTTAATATTTTTGTTTGGTTGCTTTTTATCAGCAGGAAAGGATTATCTTCTTTATCAAGAAATATCCGACGAACGTTCAGCAGGTTGTTTATTTCAGCAACTACGGCCTTTGGTATCGGTATCAGCCGGTCTTTTTTAAATTTTGTTTTCTCAATATAGATCGTCCTTTCTTCAGGCATATAATTGGTTTTCAACAAATTAAGTGTCTCTGAGATTCTAAGTCCGCATCGAGCCATCAATAGAAAAGAAACATAAGCGCTAAAATCACCTAAATAGAAGGGTGCAGTTCTACGCATCAATTTGATTATGCCATTAATAAAGAGATCTGTTTCTTCCGGAGAAAATATAAAAGGAACAATCTGGTTTTTCGGTAATTGGGCAATTTCCAGTAATGGGTTTTCCTGGATCAGATCTTTGCGGATAAGAAAGTTGAAAAACATTTTGATCATTCTAAAACACATGTTTTTAGATCGGTTTTCGTAATTAAGGCCCACTCTGAACTCAAGAAAAAAAGACGGGTTAAAAGATGCCCAGATTGTATTTTTTTCAACCACATATCGATCAAAAACTTTAAGGTAGTAAGCCATCGGTTTTACGGAATACCCCAGCTGTAAGCGATATTCGATAAAAGCTTCCATGTGGTCAGCCAAAAAACTTTTAAAGCGTTTCATCAAGGATAATCTCCCGCATAAGATTAATATGGATGCTCAGATACTTACCGGTTGAGCCCATGCTTTTATGACCCATCATTTCTTTGATTTCATAAATGGATGCGCCCGACTCTAAAAGATTCTGCGCATATGAATGGCGCAGCCAGTAGGTGCTTGCCGAAAGATTATTTTTTTGCATGCATCCCCGGATATAATGGGTGATATCATTTTTTGAAACAGGATTATAAGGCGGAACAAGCTGTAAAAAAAGAGTTCGGCATTCGCTTTTCGGCCTCCCTCCAATGATATAAGCGGTGATTGCCTTGATGGTGTCATCCGGAAGCGGAAGATGTGCCGGGCTATAATTTTTCCTGGATCGAATGAAAATTTCTTTTTGTCTGAACGAGATATCATCCAGGGTTATCAAGCCGATTTCTCTGGGACGAAGCCCCAGATAGTAGGCCAGATGCATTGTCGTATAGGTGCGAAGATCTTTTGAAACACAAAGGTCAAGGCTGCCAAACAATTTTTGGACTTCTTTTGCACGCAGAAATTTTGGTGGTTTTGAACGGGCAAACACTGGCGGGCTTTTGACCAAAGGGGCAAGGTTCTTTTTGATGAAAGCATTCCGGTAAAGATATTTTAAAAATTCTCGCAGATAAGAACGATGGACCCTACGCGTCGCAGTGGCATAATTTTTATTATAAAGCGCTAAAAACTGATCGACCTGTTCAATTAATATTTTACAAAGAGAAATATTTGATTTCTGTAAATAGAAATTGAAGCTGGATAATATTTTCCTCATACACTGAACAGAATGCATTCTCCGTACTTGAACCCTATAATAACCCAGGTATTGCCCGTATTCTGTCGGCAGCACATCCTGTTTTGCCCTTAACTCTTCGGGTATTTTACAGGTCTTGGAAAAAATTTGAGCAGCCCCTTTAGAATCCTGTGTCATGGCTCATCCTATTTTAGAATTGTCTGAAGATGTTTTACGCTGTCCACAAACCCGATGCCATGCCACACCATTACCATATCAATGGTATTAAAATTCTTCTCACATCGGAAGCATCTGCCCAGGTTGTTTTTAGGATTGACTGCCGTTTGAAACTCATTGCACAAGGGACAGAGAAAACGAAAAAAACCCTCACTGATTTTGGATGGAACAGCCAGCTCCTTTTCGATTAAAATATCGATTGGTATCGAATTTCGTAACCTATAAAGTTCCTGGGAAGAAAACAATTTGCCCATATTGACCCCCTTTTTTTTGATCAATCAGTTTTTTAAGAATATCCGGCATCAAATTTACTGCCCCCTGATCTGTGAAATCAATGATATCTTGTAACGCAGTTTTATTTAACTGGGTATCAAAGCCAATAATGACAAGGATCTTAGCCGATAAGGAATCTTGTAACGCAGTTTGCATTAAATCGTTTTGAAACCCTTTATCTATGGTTGTTTCCGCCATTAAGGTCTCTTGTAACGCACCTTTAATTAACGAAGTGGTTTTTTTGGATTTTCCCCGCTTCCAATAACCAGGATTTCCCTGGCGCCACTGCTGCACTCGGATGACATTTGCAGAACCTGAGAAGTAGCCTTTATTTTTGGGTTTCATTAACCATTTTTGCTGACTGTATTGCTTGCCGGCTTCTTTGCATTTTGATTTCCTACAGAACTTTTGGCTTTTTAGATTGCGGGAATCAGGCTTGAATAAATCATCACAGTGTTTGCACCTGTGTCTCCGTATTAACTTTTTCATAGACCTGGTACCTCCTCAGATCTATGATCGGCCTATACGAAAGGCGGGCGGGGTATTATTTTGAAAAAAGGGGCGGGGTCCGCGGGATCAGGCGGGCTAAACTCGCAACAAAAAAAAGTCGCAACATAATTGGAGATTTGCCGGATTATTCAAAATTCAAAACATAGGACTCTGGGGAAAGTTTTTTTGGAGACCAAAAACATTATTATCCCGACCCAGTGAATAATTTTTTGATGATTTAATTTATATTGCTTTTTTTTATATGATTTGTAATTAAAACAAAGTGTTTTACCAGGATATGCTCAACCCGCAACAGGAGTTGAAAATGAAAACTCATGAAGAGAAAAGGCAATATCCGAGATGTGATTACAGCAGCCCAATACTGTTACACAGATTAGATCGCCAGGATCTTAACTATTATGCAGAGATGAAAGATTACAGCCGGGGAGGGATGTCCTTGATGACAAATGAAAAACTGGTTGTCGGGCATCTTGTTTATCTTGAAATGAAAAATTATAATGAACACGCAGCCGGTCCTGAAAAATGCAGGAGCTATCACGGCAGCGTCAGATGGCTAACCCATTTTCCTTCGTCCGACGGCAATGTCAAAGATCTCTATAAGTACGGGATTGAATACAATTTGCCTGCCTGTTACGAGTGTTAGATTCCGCAAAGAATAGGTTTTTCCACAAGCTTCAAGGTTATAAAAACTGCCTGTCTGTGCTTTTCCCAGAATCTTGATATTAAATGAGGTTGATGGTATGATCCGTCCGTTTACAGAAAATAGACTGACTATAGTGGAAAAGCATTGATAAAAAAGGACAAATTCACATTCAGATGCCAGTCCTGCGGGGGCCAGGCCCCCAAATGGATGGGCAGATGCCCGGAATGCGGGGATTGGGATACGCTTGAGGAAGAGCGCATCCTTTCGAGCGCATCAAAAAGGAAAACCCATTCCCTGATCACGGAACCGGTTCTGATTGATTCCGTCAAGGTTGAGGAAACCGACCGGATTAAAACCGGGGTGGGAGAATTTGACCGGGTTCTGGGCGGAGGGATTGTGGACGGGTCCGTGATCCTCATCGGCGGTGATCCCGGCATTGGAAAATCCACCCTCATGCTCCAGGTTCTGTCCCGGCTCTCCGGCTCGGGCAAGAAATGCCTTTATGTGTCCGGTGAAGAGTCGGTGCGTCAGCTTTCCATGCGGGGAAAGCGGCTCGATTCCGGCGGGAATGCCATGTTTGTGGTATCGGAAACCGATCTTGAATCCATCCTGGCCATGGTGGAAGGCCAAAGATATGACGCCCTGGTCATTGATTCCATTCAGACCATATTCCACCCGGATGTGGCTTCCACGCCCGGCAGTGTGACCCAGATCAGGGAAGCGGCCATGCAGTTTATGAAGCTTGCAAAGACCACCGGGATTCCGGTGTTTCTCATCGGCCATGTCACAAAGGTCGGGGCCATTGCAGGGCCCAAAATCATGGAGCATATGGTGGATACCGTGCTTTATTTTGAAGGGGACAAAAGCCATGTGTTCAGGATATTAAGGGCGGTGAAGAACAGGTTTGGCCCCACCAATGAAATCGGCGTATTTGAAATGAATGAAAAAGGGCTTTCAGAGGTTCCAAATCCGTCTGCAGTTTTTTTATCCGAACGCTCCACCATTTCACCAGGGTCTGTGGTTACAGCCTGCATGGAAGGGTCACGGCCCATTCTTGTGGAGATTCAGGGGCTTGTGTCCACTTCCGGTTTTGGCACTCCCCGGCGGACCATCCTGGGGTTGGATCATCACCGGGTTTCCCTGATTGTGGCAGTGATGGAAAAAAGGCTGGGGATGAATCTTTCCGGACTGGATATTTTCATGAATGTCACGGGCGGGGTTAAAATAGTAGAACCTTCTGCGGATCTGGCCATTGCTGCGGCCCTTGCCTCGAGCTTTCTGGATAAGCCTGTGGAGAATAAGACCACCCTGGTGGGAGAGATCGGCCTGACAGGCGAAATCCGTGCTGTGGGCCATATTCAGGCCCGGGTCAGGGAGGCTTCGAAAATGGGATTTGCAAGGTGTCTGGTCCCCGGCAGTACGGTCAAGCAGCTCTCAAAGGTGAAGGGAATGACCTTTGAAAGTATCCGTTTTTTAAAAGACGCCATGGACGTATTGTTCTAATCGATAGAGATAAAAATGAAAAACAATCCGAAAAACCAGTGGGAAGATCATCTGACGCGTCGTGCCCGGTCGGAAAATTATCCGGCCCGGTCTGTGTATAAGCTTGAAGAGATCCAGAATAAATTCAAGGTGATTAAAAAAAATGACCAGATCCTGGATTTGGGCTGCGCACCGGGTTCATGGCTGCTGTATGCATCAAAGCAGGTGGGGAGCGGGGGCAGGGTGCTGGGCATCGATCTGAGCCCTGTGGACATAAAGCTGCCGGAAAATGTGACTGCCGTAAAAGAGAATGTCTTAACTTTTGAAAACCTGTCTCTTGTGGATGAAGGGATGTGTTTTAACGTGGTTTTAAGTGACATGGCCCCGGCAACCACCGGAAGAAAGGATGTGGATGCAATAAAATCCTATGAGCTCTGCTGCATGGCCCTTGCTGTTGCAGAAAAATATCTTATGGTGTCTGGTCATTTTATCTGCAAAATTTTCCAGGGAAATGATTTCAAGGAATTTGAGAAAAAGGTTAAATCTAAATTCAAAGAGTGCAAAATATTTAAGCCCGATAGTTGCAGAAAACAAAGCAAAGAAATATATATGATAGCAAAATTCAAGAACTAATTTAGGAGGGTTCATGTCAGGACACAGCAAGTGGTCAACCATAAAACATAAAAAAGGTGCTGCCGATGCCAAACGCGGTAAGATCTTTACCAAACTGATAAAGGAAATTACCGTGGCAGCCCGGATGGGCGGCGGTGACCCGGAAGCCAATTCACGACTTCGGCATGCACTGATTAATGCCAGAACCCAGAATATGCCCAAGGATACCTATGAAAGGGCCATTAAGAAGGGAACTGGAGATCTTGACGGTGTTAATTACGAAGAAATCGTCTATGAAGGATATGGACCGGGCGGGGTTGCGGTTCTGGTGGAATGTATGACTGACAATCGAAACAGGACCATTGCAGAAGTGCGCCATGCCTTCGGCAAAGCCGGCGGAAATGTGGGGACCAGCGGATGTGTTGCCTGGATGTTTGATAAAAAAGGACTGATTTCCGTCGACAAAAAGGATGCCACTGAGGAAACCCTCATGGAAGTGGCATTGGATGCAGGTGCCGAGGATATTAAGGATGAAGACGATACATTTGAGATCGTCATGGACCCTGGGGATTTTGATAGGGTAAAAGAAGCCATTGATGCGGCCAATATAAAATTTGAATCTGCTGAAATCACCATGATCCCCCAGACCCTGACCGAGCTGAAAGGCGCAGAGGCAGAGCAGATGATAAAATTCATGGATGTCCTGGATGACCTGGATGATGTCCAGAAGTTTTATTCCAATGCTGATATTTCCGATGAAACCCTGGAGGCCATGTCAAAATAACTGAATCATTAGAGGAAAAAAAACAGGGGTCTGGGTCATGAACCCACCCCTGTTTTTTATTTGGCTTTAAAGTTCAATCATTCTTTGAACCGCACCCCATGCCTTTTTCCGGATATCCTCGGGGACTGTAATCCTGCCTGAAAGAGTTTCAAGGCTTTCAAGAAGTTTTTCAAGGGTGATTTTTTTCATATCCTTGCATACCATTTTTTCCGAGGCAGGATAGAATTTTTTATCCGGATAGGCCTTTGATATGGGATAGAGCAGTCCGTTTTCCGTTCCCAGGATAAATGAGGTATGGGAGGATTCCCCTGCAAACCTGATCATGCCGGAAGTGGACTCAATTTTATCGGCCAGGGCAAGGACTTCGGGCGGACATTCCGGGTGGGCAATAAAAAGTGCTCCGGGGTGATCCTGTTTTGCTTTTATTACATCCTTGGCCGTTAGTGTATTGTGGAACGGGCAGAAGCCTTCCCAGAAATGTATTTTTTTTGATGTGCGGGAGGCTGCAAAACGGGCAAGGTTTTTATCCGGTGTCATCAGGATTTCATTGGATTCTATGCTTTCAACCACCTTGATCACATTGGCGGAGGTGCAGCAGATATCGGAAACAGCCTTGACCGCGGCGGAAGAATTGACATAGGTGACAACCGGGATATTGCCGAGAATCTTTTTTTTCTTCTGCAGTGCTGCAGGATCGATCATATCTGCCATGGGGCATCCGGCATCCGGCGCTGGCAGAAGCACGGTTTTGTCTGGTGAAAGGATAAATGCGGTTTCGGCCATAAAATGAACCCCGCAGAAAACAATGATCTCTGCCGAAGTCCTGGATGCCTTGATGCTCAGTTCAAGGGAGTCTCCGCAAAGATCGGCAATATCCTGGATTTCCGGGGGTTGATAATTATGGGCAAGAATTATAGCGTTTCTTTTTTTCGCAAGCGCTTTGATTTTGTCTATCATTTAAGGAACCTCTGAAGAAAATTATTCCAGATCAACAAGATTTGAGCCTTTTGGAACGGTAAATTCAAATCTGGAAGGGTCAATGGATTTAAACTGAATATCATTGAATTCAAACAGTGTGGTATCTCCATATACATTACGAGTGACACACCGGATGATATCACCGGTTTTTTTGGAAACCCGGATAACAATGAGGGAGATGTCCGGCGTTTCCTCTTTCGCCACAAGATCAAGCTCGGTATAATCATCGGTCACATCTTTTGTCGTAATAATATAATTTTTTCTGATAAGGGTGATATCCGACAAAAAGGCTCCGCCTGCACCGGCTTTAAAGAATGCCTGCGCATTTCCCTGCATGACCTGATTTTCCCCGGGCCGGTAAATCCACAAGGATTTGCCGTTGGTAATGATTTCATGGTTTTCCGGCTCAAGATATTCCCATCTCATTTTTCCGGGATGACTGAAGGATGCTTTTCCTGAAGCTTTTTCATTTATATCAAGGGCTGAAAGTTTTGAAATCTGGTAAAATGACGCCTCAAAGCTTTTTCCTGAATATTTTTTTTCAATGGCGGACAGGGCAGCCTCTGTAGTATTTTCGTTTTGTGCCGCGGCTGCAGGGCTAATAGAAAACAGGCACCCGCCGAGAACAACTGCAGACAGCATCCATATGATTCTCTTATAGATTGGTTTCAACAGATCTCCTTTTTATAAAACTATTGAAGCAGTTTTTTAATATCTTTTCTCTTGTCTTCAGCATAAATTCTGCGAAGTTTTGGTTTTTCTATTTTCCCGGTAGGGTTCCTGGGGACATCGCCGAAATAAATTTTTTTGAGTTGCTTATATCGGGGAAGATCCTGCTGGAATTCCAGGATATCTGATTCACAGAGAATACATCCTGGTTTGACGCTGATGATGCCTGCCGGAATTTCACCAAGCCGGTCATCTGGGATACCGATAACTGCAATATCTTTTATTTGATTGTTTTTCAGAAAAAATGTTTCGATTTCAACAGGATAAATATTTTCACCGCCGTAAATGATCATGTCTTTTTTTCTGTCCACAAGCCAGATGAATCCATCTTTGTCATACCTGGCAATATCACCGGTTTTCAGCCAGCCGTCTTTAAGCGTCTGGGCCGTTGCCTCCGGGTTTTTATAATATTCTTTCATCACTCCCGGCCCTTTGATAATGAGTTCACCGGATTCATTACCAAAAAGCAATTCGCCTGACTTGTCTACTATTTTTGCTTCCCAGTCAAATCCGGGCAAGCCGATGGGGCCGACCCGGTTTGCATTTTTTATCCCCAGATGGATGCATCCCGGCCCTGTGGACTCGGTGAGGCCATAATTGGTATCATAGTCCTGCCTGGGGAAATATTTTCTCCAGGCTTCAATCAGGCTGGGCGGAACCGGCTGGGCACCGGCATGCATCAGACGCCATTGGGAAAGCTTAAATTTTGAAAGATTGATTTCTTTATTTTCAACGGCAATGATGATGTCATGAATCCACGGGACTAAAAGCCAGGCAATGGTGCAGGATTCATCAGATACAGCCTCAATGATCCATTTTGGGTTTACGCCTTTTAAGAGAACGCCTTTTCCGCCTACAAGAAAACTGCCCATCCAGTGCATTTTGGCTCCGGTATGGTAAAGGGGAGGGATGCAGAGAAAGACGTCGTCTATGGTCTGGCCGTGGTGGGCATGCTCCACATAACAGGCATGCTCAAGATTTCTGTGAGTCAGAAGCACGGCTTTGGGAGACCCTGTTGTTCCGCTGGTGAAATAAAGGGCGGCATCATCATCAATGGAAAGTATAACTTTTGGGGGATGATCTTTTGATTCAGGTTTGACAAAGGATTCATATTGAACAGCCCAGGCAGGACAGGATGATGGCGGACCGGTGTAAATCCAGAGCCGGACATGGGCTTCAAGCTCTTTTTTGATCGATTCAATCCGTTCGACAAACTCTTCACCAAATATGAATACATTGGCTTCTGCCGTTTGGGTGCAGAGCAGTATTTTGTCGGATTCAAATCTGAAATTTAATGGAACCACCCAGGCGCCTGTTGAAAGAATACCAAAATAAATGGGGAGCCATTCAAGGCAATTGGTCATGAGTTGTACAATTTTATCCCCTTTTTTTATCCCGTATGAATCAAGGCCGTTGGCAAGCTTGTTGGATGTTTGGTAAAATTCTTCCCAGGTCAGGGCTTTTCTTGTATCAAAAGCCGGGGCCCGCTCCACAAGCGCAGTCCTGTCTTTATACATCCAGGCATTCCTGGCCAGAATATCCGTGATTATCATGAGCAGCAACAAGTCCTTAATATAAATAAAAAATCCTGCCGTGAACTATAAATTACGGCAGGATTATATTCAACAGGTTTTATAAGCCTTTATTTATCTTTTTTGACCTCTTCAAAATCAGCATCAACCACATCATCATCCTGGGGTGCAGTTGATGGATCCGCACCCGGTCCGGCCTGACCACCTTCCTGGGAGGCCTGCTGGTACATGACTTCGGCCAGTTTGTGAGATGCCGTGGACAAGGCTTCAATTTTCTGTTTAATTTCATCCACATTGTCTGAATCTTTGGCCTTTCTCAGATCTTCAACGGCTGTTTCAATGCTCTTACGGGTTGCCTCATCAACTTTGCCGCCATGTTCCTTCAAGGTTTTCTGAGTTTGATCGATAAGCGCTTCAGCACTGTTTTTTGTATCAACGAGCTCTCTTTTCTTTTTGTCTTCATCGGCATGAAGTTCTGCGTCTTTCACCATTCTGTTGATCTCATCTTCGGAAAGACCGCTGGCAGCCGTGATGCGGATGGACTGCTGTTTTGCGGTGGCTTTATCTTTTGCCGCAACATGAACAATACCATTGGCATCAATATCAAAGGTAACTTCGATCTGGGGTACGCCTCTGGGTGCCGGCGGAATATCGGCGAGTTCAAACTGTCCAAGGGTTTTATTATCCGCAGCCATTTGTCTTTCGCCCTGAAGGACATGGATGGAGACTGCTGGCTGGTTGTCGGCTGCCGTTGAAAACACCTGGCTCTTTTTGGTGGGGATGGTTGTGTTTTTTTCTATGAGTTTGGTCATGACACCGCCCAGGGTTTCAATCCCCAGTGAAAGCGGGGTGACATCAAGAAGAAGGACATCATTGACATCTCCCTGGAGAACACCTGCCTGTACAGCCGCGCCCATGGCTACGACTTCATCCGGATTTACACCTTTGTGGGGTTTTTTCCCGAATATTTTTTCAACGCGTTCCTGAACGGCGGGCATGCGGGTCATGCCGCCCACCAGAACAACTTCATCAACCCCGGCCGGTCCGAGATTCGCTTCTTTGAGGGCATCAAGGCATGGTTTTTCAAGCTTGTCCAGAAGATCTGAAACCAGGGATTCGAGTTTTGCACGGGTGAGTTTTACATCCAGATGTTTCGGGCCTGAGGCATCTGCCGTTATAAAGGGCAGATTGATGCTGGTTTCCGTGGATGTGGAAAGTTCCATTTTGGCCTTCTCAGCAGCTTCCTTGAGACGCTGAAGGGCCATCTTGTCTGTCCTTATATTAATCCCGGTGTCTTTTCTGAATTCATCAGCAATGAAAGCAATGATTCTTAAATCAAAATCTTCTCCCCCAAGGTGGGTGTCTCCTGAAGTTGATTTTACTTCAAATACGCCATCGCCGATTTCAAGGACGGAAACATCAAACGTGCCGCCGCCAAGGTCAAATACGGCGATTTTTTCTTCCTTTTTTTTATCCAGACCATAGGCAAGCGAGGCTGCAGTAGGTTCATTGATAATTCTCTTGACTTCAAGTCCTGCAATTTTGCCTGCATCCTTGGTGGCTTGCCGCTGACTGTCGTTAAAATATGCAGGAACTGTTATGACAGCTTCCTTGACTTCTTCTCCCAGATAGTCCTCCGCGGTTTTTTTAATATTGGCAAGGATAAAGGAAGAAATTTCAGCAGGGCTGTATTGCTTTCCCCGGATACTGATTCTGGTATCCCCATTGGATGCGGCTTCAATTTTATAAGGCAGATTCGGGATATCAGACTGTATTTCTCTTGAATTATATTTTCGCCCGATCAGTCTTTTTACACCGAAAACCGTATTTTCAGGGTTTGTGATGGCCTGTCGTTTGGCAATCTGTCCGACAATCCGTTCTCCTGCCTCGGTGATGGCAACGATGGAGGGCGTAGTCCTGCCTCCTTCGGCATTGGTAATTATTTTAACTTCCCCGCCGGCTTCCATAACCGCTACACATGAATTGGTTGTTCCTAAATCTATTCCGATTATTTTACCCATAATATACCCTCCAAGATACCTTTAATTTTCTATGGTTTTTTCATTTTCTACTCTTTTAGAGACAACAACCATGGCAGGCCTGATTAATCTGTCATGAAGAAGATAGCCATTCTGAAGTACTGTCGTCACTGTATTTTCAGGGAATTCATCAGTTTCAAGCCGGGTGACGGCCTGATGAAAATTTGGATCAAAAGGTTCATTTCCCGCCGTAACAACCTTGACGCTGAACATTTCAAGAAGCTTTAAAACTTCTTTGTGAATCAGCTTGACGCCTTCAAGCAGGGCTCCTTCATCTGAATTTGTTTCTACAGAAGCGATTGCTCTTTCAAGGTTATCCACAACCGGCAGCATTTGCCTGAAAATTGTTTCATTGGCAAATTTTTTAAATTCATCGATTTCCCGCTGTTTTCTTTTTTTATAGTTCTCGAACTCAGCAGAAAGCCTCAGCAAACGATCCGTTTCAGCAGCAAGTTGTTCTTTTAGGGCATTGACCTCATTCTTTTCAACATTATCTGCTGTGTCTGTGCATGAATTTTCACCAGATGCCGTTTCTTCGGATAATTTTTCGGGGGAGTCTTTAATTTTACGATCATCTTTCTTCTTTTTATCTTCTTTTGCCAATTTTCTCACCTGCTCAAATCTTCCTTTTTCAGTAAGAGTAATGTATTGATTATGATGCAACAAAATTATGGCAGAAAAATAAGTCTGTTTGAAAGCATGTCAAGACATAAAAGAAAGGGCTTTGAAAGAAAAGATCCGGCTGGCAGAAGGGGTGGCGAAAAATTGCGTAACCGGGATCAATCCACGACACAGAAGAAATCACTTATCGCTGCTTCCTTCCGGACCTGACGAGGTTCATGGCCTTCTGTTACGGGGCGACCGGTCAGAATAATCCGCTCCCGGTCTGCACAGCCGGAAGCGTTATATATAGCCGGATAAATTCTTTTTTTCAAGTCCATTTATTCCTAATAAAATTAAAGCATGTTGAAAATATTGGTTGAACAACTATTAATTTTTGCTATAGTATCATTATCCAGATTGTTGATTTTATAGTGTGTTGATGATATCCTCACGGTTATGACAGGGTTAATAAATCTTTATCACAGGAGAATAGCATGAGCGAAATTGTAAACCAGGGTGATCAGACAATTGTTAAGCCAGGGATGGATATTGTGGCTTCCATGGCTGAAGATTTTAAAAACGAGCTGCTTTCCGTGATCAATGATTCTACTGCCGGGGTTGTAATTGATCTCGCAGGTGTTGAAATGGTTGACTCGGTGGGGATCGGTGTGATTATTGCTGCGCATAACACACTGAACCAGTCGGACAGAAAGCTGAAAGTGATTAATGTAACAAAAGATGTATATGGACTTTTTACAACCATGAGATTAAACCGTCGCTTCACTGTAGAGGGGGTTTAATCTGCCAAGAGGCTATAAAATGAAATCGGGAAAAATATTTTGTTATATTTGTTTGGTTTTATTCTTTTTGATTTTAGCCTGCCAGGACGACAAAGAGACAAAGAATGACTATTCAGGGGTATCAGACCTGATTTCAGAGAGAAATAAATCGCGTTATGACACAGCTGAAAAAAATCCTCTAAAAACAGTGGGGTCAAAACCCACAGAAGAAAAAATTAATACATCAAAGCAAGAATCAGATTCCAAAACAGAAGAAGTTTTATCAATTGTCCTTTATGAAGAAAAAGTGGATATTATTGGTTCGGAATCCAATCGAACGCTTGCAAAAGGCGTGGCATACATTAATAAAAAAGGTCAGATCGTAAGAATCAAAATTTTAAAAGAATAAAATGAATGGATTTAAAAAGGAAGTTTTTTCCTGTTGGACCCTGAGGGCAGATCAATAAATTCTTTCATTTTTTCTTTTTTGGGTGATTCTTCTTCGATGGGAAAGGGGGGGACAGGAGGCACGGATTCATTGGGTTGAAAACCTTCGCTTGGTTTTATCCCTAATTTTTCTTCATATTCCCTTATTTTTAAATTTGCTTGATACATTTTATTGATTGACTGTTCCTGAATATCCTCAAGATCTTTAATAGTCTTTTTTTGTGCAGCAATTTTTGCTTTATGGCTGTCTATTATTTTCCCGAAAGTTGCAGCAGCCTTTTTTTCAACGGACTGGGCAAGGGTTTTGGTCATGAACATATTGATCAACTCAGCAACAACTGCAACGATGGTCACATAAATAAGTCCATCCATCTGAAGATAATAAAAAATGGCGACTATAAGAACAGACGTAAAGAATACCATAATGTATGAGCATCACTAAAAACGTTGATAAAAAAACACGATTAACCGCCATTATCATATAGTCGGTTTAAACAGAGTTCAAGTTAAAAATCCGTGACCGGTTTACCCAATTGAAGAAAACAAAGTTCTGAAGGTCATTGCACAATTTCAATGTGGTCGGGGCGAGAGGATTTGAACCTCCGACATCCTGCTCCCAAAGCAGGCGCGCTACCAGGCTGCGCTACGCCCCGTCTATCTTGTCTGGCATGAACGCTTTAGATATCATTATCAGATTTTTATGGCAAGTAATTTTAAAAAAGGGGGGATTTTTTTTCATCCCTCAGATTGATTCGGTCAGGGATAAGAAAGGCATATCAATCAAGGGTGCTCTTTCTCTGTTCCGGTTGCTGAGAGCGGTATGGATATATATTGTTGGTTCCGGCAATTTTCTTGACACTTTTATTGAATAGAGTTATCTTAGCAGACTTTGTGAAATACTATTGTTATGCAATGTAATTAATATATTACAATTTTTTTGATTATTTATAATAGTGTTTTAAATATTACTCAATTGAAAAGGATTTATTAACAGGACGGTGACATGCAGATAAAAATTGAAGACAAAAGCAGTGTGAAAAAAGTGCTTTCTTTTGAAATCCCCAAAGAGGCCGTTACCAAAGAACTCGATAAGGCATATAACGAGTTGAAGAAAAAAGCGGACGTAAAAGGGTTCAGAAAGGGAAAAATTCCCCGGAAGGTTCTGGAAAATAGATTCTCAAAAGATGTTCACGCAGATGTGGCACCCCGATTGATTCAGGAGGCATTTCTCGATGCCATAAAAGAGCATAATCTGGATATCGTTGGCGGTCCTCAACTGGATCCACCTGAATTAGATCCTGAAAAAGACTATGCCTTTGATATTACGGTGGAGATAAAACCTGTACTTGATGACATCGATTATGAAGGGATTTCTCTGAAAAAGACCAAATATGAAGCCTCCGATGCTGAGGTCGAAAGCCAGATTTTTATGATTCAGAAGTCCATGGCAAAAAAGGAAACGGTTAAAGAAGTCCGGCCGGTAAAAGACACTGACTATGTTCTGATCGATTATGAAGGGTTTTTAAATGGCGTACCGTTTGATAAAACTCCAAAGATTGAAAATTACCTCATGGGCATTGGCCAGGGTATCATGCCGAAAGAATTTTCAGATAAATTGACAGGTTCAATACCGATTCAGGATTTTGAAATTGAAGTGCCATATGCAGAGGACTATTATATTGAAGATCTGAAAGGCAAAACCATTGTCTATAAGGTTAAATTAAAAGAGATTCAGGAAGAGATCCTGCCAGAAATCAATGATGAACTTGTCAAAGGCCTGGGTAAATTTGAAACTCTGGATGATGTCAGGTTATCCATCCGGCAAAATCTTGAAAAAGGATATGCTCAGCGGGTAAAGCATGAACTTTCTGAGCAGATATTTCAAAATCTTCTTGAAAAGAGCAAGTTTGAGGTCCCAGAGGCCATGATTGAGGGAGAACTTAACGGAATTATCATGGAAGCAGAGCAGGCCTATGCTGCCAATAATACCAGCCTGGAAGAAGCTGGCTTGAGCGGGGACATCATCAGGACTCAATACCGGGATGTTGCTGAAAAACAGGCTAGAAGACATATTATTCTAGATAAAATCATCAATCAGGCAAAGCTTGAATTAACAGATGAAGAACTTGAAAATAGTTTTCAGGACATGGCGGTTGGAATGAACGCACCTGTTGAAGCCATTAAAAATTATTTCAACAGAGATCAGACACAACTGGCATATTATAAACATACACAGCTTGAAAAAAAGGCTGTTGATATTATAATTGAGAAAGGCAGTCTGACCGATGTTGAGCCGGGTGCTGCTGATGATGTGAAAACTGAAACCGATGAAGCATCAGGAAAATAAAACAATGAGTTGTTTTAGACAAGTCAGCATAGGAACATAAACATAAAAAGGAGTTGAATCGTGCCTCTAATTCCAATGGTTGTTGAACAAAGCAACAGAGGAGAGCGTGCTTATGATATTTATTCTCGCCTATTAAAGGACAGGATCATTTTTGTCGGATCTGCCATTGATAGTGAAGTCGCAAATCTTATTGTTGCCCAGCTTTTATTTCTGGAATCCGAAGATCCTGAAAAGGATATCAGTTTTTATATAAACTCCCCGGGCGGAGTGGTAACCGCAGGGCTTGCCATCTACGATACCATGCAATATATCAAGCCTGACGTGGCAACAGTCTGTATCGGCCAGGCAGCCAGCATGGGGGCGCTTTTGCTTGCTGCCGGCACAAAAGGCAAAAGAGTTGCACTGCCCTATTCCCGAATCATGATTCATCAGCCTTTGGGGGGCGCCCAGGGGCAGGCCACGGATATCAAGATTCAGGCCAATGAAATTTTGAGAACAAGAGACATCTTGAATGAAATTTTGTCTCATCATACAGGCCGGGATATTAAAAAGATATCCGAAGATACGGAAAGAGATTTTTTCATGTCGGCAAAAGAGTCGGTGGATTATGGGATTGTGGATAAAGTAGTTGCTGATAGAAGTGATCTGGAAGGCGAAACAGAGGATTCTTCAAAGGAGTAGCTTATTATGGCTCGAAAGAATGAAGGCAATGATCACTTTTTCTGTTCTTTTTGTGGGAAGAATCAAAAAGAAGTAAAAAAGCTGATTGCCGGTCCAAGCGTTTATATCTGTAATGAATGCATAAAATTGTGCGGTGAGATTATAGAAGACGAGGAAAAAGAAAAGAAGGTTGACACTCATGGCATCAAGGATATGCTGACGCCCAAGCAGATCAAGGAATTGCTGGACTCTTACGTCATAGAGCAGGATCAGGCTAAAAAAGTGCTATCCGTTGCTGTCTATAATCATTATAAACGCTTGAGTTCCGCATTTGAAAAGAAAAATGACGGAGTTGAAATTCAAAAAAGCAATATCCTTATTATCGGACCGACCGGATGTGGAAAGACACTGCTTGCCCAGACATTGGCAAGATTTCTGGATGTTCCCTTTGCTATTGCCGATGCTACCGCTTTGACCGAAGCCGGTTATGTGGGGGAAGATGTTGAAAATATTGTTCTTTCCCTTGTTCAGAATGCGGATTATGATATTGAAAAGGCCCAGAAGGGCATTATTTATATTGACGAAATAGATAAAATTTCGAAAAAGGGTGACAACCCATCGATTACCCGTGATGTATCCGGCGAAGGGGTTCAGCAGGCGCTTTTGAAAATTATTGAAGGCACGGTTGCGAGCATCCCGCCAAAAGGCGGCAGAAAACATCCTCAGCAGGATTATGTGAAAGTAGATACATCTAATATTCTTTTTATCTGCGGGGGCACATTTACCGGTCTCGAAAAGCTCATTGAAAGAAGAATTTCAACTAAGACAATGGGGTTTGGAGCAAAAATTGCCGCCAGGGAAGAAAAAAATATCGGCCAGCTTTTTGAAAAGCTCAAACCTGAAGACTTGATCAAGTTTGGTCTTATTCCTGAATTTTTAGGCCGCCTTCCCATAATTACATCCATTGGTGAATTGAATGAGAAATCTTTGGTAAAAATTCTGACAGAGCCTAAAAACGCACTTGTCAAACAATATCAGGAATTATTCAAGATTGAAGGCGTAGATCTTCAGTTTACGGATGAGGCCCTTGTTGCCATGGCCAAGGAGGCAGTCAAACGAAAATCCGGTGCAAGGGGGCTTCGTGCTATTATGGAAGACACCATGCTGGATATCATGTATGAAATCCCTTCAAAAGAGAACGTCAGGGAATGTGTTGTCGGCGAAGAAGTTGTGCTCAGAAAAGAAGAGCCGATCCTGCTCTATGAGCAGCCTAAAAAGCAGGCCTGAATTATAGCGAGTTTTTAAATTTAATGATTAATATATCCAAGTTTTTTCATCCGGATGGAACAGACAGCATGAAAAAACATTTACCACTGGTGCCCTTAAGGGATATGGTGCTATTCCCATTTATTACAACATCTGTGTTTGTTGGGCGGGATAAATCCATTAAAGCGTTATCCGAGGCAATGGCCGCAGAGAAAAAAATATTTCTAACGACCCAGAAAGATCCCGAGGTTGTGAAGCCCAATATCACTGACATATTTCAGGTGGGCACGGAAGCCAGGATTACTCAGCTTTTAAGATTGCCGGACGGGACTGTCAAGGCTCTGGTGGAAGGGCAGCAGCGGGGCAAGATTGTAAAGCTTGTGGATGAGGAAGGATATCTTGTTGTAGAATATGTTCCGGTGCTTGAGGAACTTATGCCTGAAGAGGAAAAAGAGGCTGCCATTCGAACAGTAACCGAGGCATTTGAACATTATTCTCAGTTGTCCGGAACAATATCAAAAAGTTTTTTCAAGAACCTTGATGTGCTTGCTGTAAATGAATCCAGATATGCCGATACCATTGCCTCCCAGATGCCGTTCAAATTGACGGATAAGCAGCAGTTGCTTGAATGCGGCAATCTTGGAGATAGATTTTTGCTTTTGCTGAAACTTATCCAGAAGGAAACAGAAGTCTTTGCAATGTCCCAGAAAATAAAGGGGCGGGTAAAAGAACAGATGGATAAGCTTCAAAAAAAGCACTATCTCAATGAGCAGATGCGCGCCATCAAAAGAGAAATGGGAGAAGATTCCGACTCCGGTGAATTTCAGGACCTCGAAAACCGGATAAAGAAAAAAAGAATGTCAAAAGAGGCGGCATCTGTTGTGAGAAGAGAGCTTGAAAAGCTCAAGATGATGTCTCCCATGTCTTCTGAAGCCACGGTTGTAAGAAATTATATTGACTGGTTGATTTCTCTCCCCTGGTTTAGAAAAAACCGTTCTAAAACAGATTTGAAAAATGCACAAAAGATTCTGGATAGAGATCATTATGGCCTTGAAAAACCAAAGGAAAGAATCTTAGAGTATCTGGCCGTCCAGATTCTTGTAAAAAAAATAAAAGGGCCTATCCTGTGTCTGGTCGGGCCCCCTGGTGTCGGTAAAACTTCCCTTGCCAAATCGGTTGCGTCTGCTACCGGGCGATCATTTGCCAGAGTCTCTCTGGGTGGTGTAAGAGATGAGGCAGAAATCAGAGGCCACCGGCGGACCTATGTGGGAGCCCTGCCCGGGAAAATTATTCAAACCTTGAAAAAAACAGGATATAACAACCCAGTTTTCTGTTTGGATGAGATTGACAAAATGACGGCTGATTTCAGGGGAGATCCTTCTTCTGCGCTTCTCGAAGCCCTTGACCCGGAACAGAATAAAAATTTCAATGATCATTATCTTGAAGTGGATTATGATTTATCAGAGATCCTTTTCATTACCACTGCAAATACGTTGTATGATATTCCCGCGCCTTTGAGAGACAGAATGGAAGTGATCCATATTTCCGGTTATACAGAGTACGAAAAAGAAAAGATTGCTGAAGGCTATCTGATACCCAAACAGTTAAGGGAAAATGGTCTTTCAGAGGAAGATGTTGTTTTTTCAAAAAATGCGGTTCACACTGTTATTAAAAATTATACAAAAGAAGCCGGTGTTAGAAATCTTGAAAGGGAAATTTCGTCCATTCTAAGAAAGATCGCAAAAGAAATTGTTCAGACGGATTTAAGAAAAAAGCATAATATTTCAGCAGGCCGGGTTGCAAAATATCTGGGTCAGCCCAAGTTCAGGGACAGTGCCAGGGAAAAAGAGGACAGGGTGGGAATTGTCACCGGTCTTGCATGGACGCCTGCTGGTGGAGAGCTTTTGACCATTGAAGCCGTTACCATGCCGGGCAAGGGAAGTATCCTTGTTACAGGAAAGCTCGGTGATGTCATGAAAGAATCCTGCCAGGCAGCTGTAAGCTATGTCAGATCCCGTAGTAAAGAACTGGATATAAAAGAAAATTTTTATAAGAACCTGGACATCCATGTTCATGTACCAGAAGGTGCAATTCCCAAGGACGGGCCATCCGCTGGAATTTCCATGTGTGCTGCGGTAGTATCGATTTTGACCGGGAAACCTGTTTCAAGAAAAATTGCCATGACGGGAGAGATAACACTGCGCGGCAGGGTTCTGCCCGTAGGCGGGTTAAAGGAAAAATTACTTGCCGCCCATGCCAATGGTATTCTTAAGGTCATTGTTTCCATCGAGAATAAAAAGGATATCAGGGAAATCCCCAAATCAATTCTAAAACAGATGGAAATTCTTTATGCAGAGGACATGTCGGAAGTTCTGAAATTTGCTTTATTATAGTTACTGGGTATTTGATTAAAGTCGGGAAATAAAATCTATCATTGCTTCTTTTTCATCCTTTGTGGCAATGGCCCTTCGGATTTCAACAATTCTATCAAGTTCTTCTTTGTTCATCAGGAGATCTTCTTTGCGTGTGCCGGATTTATTAATGTTAATAGCCGGCCAGATTCGGTGTTCCGCGCATTCCCGGGACAGGAACAGATCCATATTGCCCGTCCCTTTGAATTCCTGGTAGATAATGTCATCCATCCGGCTGCCGGTTTCGACCAGGATTGTGGCAATGATTGTCAGGGATCCGCCGTTTTCCAGTTTTCTAGCAGCGCCAAAAATTTTTCTCGGAAATTCCATGGCATTGCTGCCAAGACCTCCGCTCATGGTTTTTCCATAGCTGTCGGTATTTGCATTAAAAGCTCTTGTCATACGGGTAAGGGAGTCGATGAACACAACTGCATCCTGGCCGATCTCAGCGCATCGGATGGCGGTATGAATGGCAAGCCGGGTCATCCGCATATGCTGACCGGTCTGCTGGTCGGCGGAAGAGTAAAGGATATGGGCATTGTTGACTCCCCGTTGAAAATCAGTGACTTCTTCAGGCCTTTCGTCAACCAGAAGGATAAAAACTTTTGAGTCTGGGTGGTTTAAAACGATTGAGTTGGCCATGTGTTTCAGAAGGGTTGTTTTTCCGGATTTTGGGGGTGAAATAATGAGTCCACGCTGCCCCATGCCGATGGGAACAATCATATCAAGGGCAATACCTGTGATATCGGTTTCATTCTGAGTCAGAATATAACGCTCAAAAGGGTTAATGCTGGTCTGGTCCTGCAATAGAGGAATATTGTTAAATTCGTCAACGGGCAGGGTGTTGATCTTTTCTACCCTGATCAAGGCAAGATTCGGATTGTTCGGGCTTTTCTGCTCCCCAAGGCCTTCAATGTAGCAGCCTTCCCTTAAATCAAGCTTACGTATCAGGCTGTTGGAAACATATGGGTTTTCAAGTCTGGGAAGAAAGTTTTCTTCTATATTTCTTAGAAACCCAAACCCCTTGTCCATAATTTCAAGATATCCTGCTACAGGTTCCATTGTCGGCTCCTTTGATGAAATGCAGATATAAACATAAAGAACGAACGATTTGTCGTCGACTTCCCACAAAAAGACTTGGGATACTTCAGTTAACACACAGATTCAAGTTCTTAGGTGAAAAATTGAATTGCTGCAAAGTTCTTCATCTATAGCATTTATTCTATATGCTTGCAAGCAGGCTATAGATTTTTTTAAATGAAAATAGTGATGTATCCTGAATTTTTATGATTGTTTTTGCTTGACACTAATTTTTTTAATTGCTATAAGTCCATCTGTTTTTCGGGCGATTAACTCAGTTGGTAGAGTGCAACCCTTACAAGGTTGAAGTCGCAGGTTCGAGCCCTGCATCGCCCACCAGGAAAGGCGGATTACGGGGGTGTAGTTCAGTTGGTTAGAACGCTTGCCTGTCACGCAAGAGGTCGCGAGTTCGAGTCTCGTCACTCCCGCCACAATAAAAAAAGGAGTGATCAGTGTATTGCTGATCACTCCTTTTTTGATTTTAAATGAAACGCCCTCAGTTCAGTGTTTTTTCAAGCTCCAATACAATGGCATCCCCCATAATTTCCGTATTGACTGCGCTGGCTTTATCATCTGTCAGGTCAGCCGTAAAAATTCCTTTTTCAAGTACATTTGAAATGGCCTTTTCAATGGCATTGGCTGCTTTTGAGAGGTTAAACGTATATTTTAGCATCATGGCCCCGGATAGAATCTGGGCAATGGGGTTTGCAATGCCTTTTCCTGCAATGTCCGGTGCAGATCCTCCGGCAGGCTCATAAAGGCCGAATTTCTTTTCATTCAGGCTTGCCGATGCCAGAAGCCCCATAGATCCTGTAATCATGGCGCATTCATCAGAGATGATATCCCCGAACATATTCTCACAAAGAAGAACGTCAAACTGGTGTGGGTTTCTGATAAGCTGCATGGTGGCATTATCGACATATATATGGTTTAAGGTGACATCTGGAAATTCTTTTGCTGTTTCTATGACAGTCTCGCGCCATAAAACCATGGAAAAAAGAACATTGGCTTTATCCACAGATGTGACAAGACGCCTTCTTTTTCTGGCTGCTTCAAAGGCCATTCTGGCAATTCTTTCGATTTCATACCGTGAATACACCATGGTGTCATAGGCTTTTTCTGTGGGGCCGGTACCTTCCCTGCCTTTGGGTTGCCCAAAATAGATACCGCCGGTAAGCTCTCTGACGCAAAGAATATCAAATCCTTGTTTCACTATCTCAGGTTTCAAAGGTGATGCTGATACAAGCGTTGGGAAGACCTTTGCAGGCCTTAAATTGCAGTAGAGGTCAAAATGTTTTCTTAAAGGGAGCAAAGCACCTCTTTCCGGTTGCTTTTCAGGAGGAAGATGTTCCCATTTTGGGCCCCCCACTGATCCGAATAAAATAGCATCGCTTTGTTCACAAAGGGACAGGGTTGTATCCGGTAAAGCCTTTCCCTGATTATCAATGGCAGCACCACCGACATGTGCAAATTCATATTCAAAATTGAAGTCAAAAAGTAAGGCCGTTTTTTTTAGAACTTTTATCGCTTCTTTCATAACTTCAGGCCCGATTCCATCTCCCGGAAGTACAGCAATCCTATTCAAATCAGTCTATCTCCTTGTAATTTAATAAGATAATAAATAAACGCCTATCTTATATTAAATTAGAAATTTAGCAACAATAAATTAAGTTTTTATTAAATATATTAATATATACTGGATTCACTTGATATTAATAAGATATTCAGATGGATACACCAATGGGGGGGAGCAAAAGGCCAGGGCGGATAATGATCTTCCCTGGCCTGAGATTTTTAAACTTTTACGACTTTTTTCGCTGAAAGCCCTTTATCGTTTTCTTCTATTTCAAATTGTACTTGTTCTCCTTCTGAAAGTGTTCTGAAACCAGACATTTCAATGGCTGAATAATGCACAAAAACGTCTTCTCCGGTTTCTTGCTCAATAAAACCAAAGCCTTTTTTTGAATTAAACCATTTAATTTTTCCTTGCACCAAAATTTTTCCTCCTTACTTAGTATTAATACAACATACTTATGAAAAATTTGCCCTGGAAAACACTTTCAAGCAGAGCAACCCCATCAAGCATTGGGTCTTTGTCATAGAGGATTATTACTTCATTTTAAAAAATGCAAGGAAAAAAAAGGGGGGTGATAAAAAAATCACCTCCCTTTTTTTTGGTTGTATTATGGTCAGCGTTTATTTTCTGTTTCCATATTCAGCATAGGTCATGGCTGTAAGCCTGTAAACAAGATGAGCCATTTTTGAGAACGGCAGAAATGCAAACAGGTTGAAAATGGCAATGAGATGCAGATAATAAAAGAAATACGAGACATATGCCATATGGGCAAGACGTGCCATTTCAGTTAGCATACCGGTCAAGCCAAGAGAAAAAACAACACCCAGAATAAACCAGTCTTTATAATAGGTTTTCTGTTCTTCTTTTTTATCCAGCCTGTTTTTAATCATCAATCCTGATCCAATGACAAGGGCAACCCCTGAAATATTTGCCAGCCACTTCATCGGGCTGAGCTGCGAATAGGGCCCTGGTATTTGGGCGATATACAGAAGGATAAATCCGATACTGGTAACGATAAATAAGCCGATAAATGAATAAAGCACCATCATATGAGGCGTTGCTCTATCTTTATTGGCTTCACATTCATTAAATTTATCATGCTTAAGAACAGTCGGAATAACTTTAATGAGAGCCTGGAAAAGGGCTTTATAATCCAGGGACATCTTATCGGTCTTTCCTTCCAGAACTGCATTTTCATGAATATCTGTAATAAATTTTTTAAGGCTGAGAAGAAAAATAATAACAACAGCAGTCGCCGTCGGCACAAAGGTCAAGTCTACAAACCATGTTGAGAAAAAATCAGCTTGAGCAATGACATGTTCAGCTCCCTCATGGGCATGGGACCATGCAATCCCAAAAACATTAAAGATTTTGGTCATGGTCTCTTTGCCGTTTACTGTAATAAAAGCAAGGATTGCAAACCAGAGAGCCGGAATCCCAATAAGAAATGGAAGTTTCTTAGGGTCATTCACTGCCCTGGCAAGGGCTTTTGGCATGGCATACTCTGTTATGGCTGCCGATCTGACAGCAGACAGAACATCTCCCGGGGCTGCTCCCCGGGGGCAAAGATCCGTGCAATCACCACATTGATGGCATAACCAGATGTCTGCATTTTTAATGAGTTTGTCTTTAAGACCCCAGGATGCGGCTATCATTTCTTTTCTTGGGAAAGGACTGTTTTCAGGGGCAATGGGACATGCAACCGAACATGTGGCGCACTGATAACATTTTTTTAGTGTTTCGCCGCCAAGACCTCTTACCTGGGAAATAAATCCCAGGTCAGGTTGAGCAAGATATTTTTCAGTCATACTATGATACCTCCTAACTATTTTGAAAAATAGTCAACATTAGAAGCCTTTGAACGGATTCGGACCTAAGTCTTCAACTTCTTTTACAAAGGCATTTATTATTCCAGGAAGTTTGTCATATTCATCAATGGCAGCTTCTGCAAAGGCTACACGTTCTTCTTCAAGCGCTAAACTTGTAAGCGCGTCACCGATTTTTTTCACACGGACTTCGGCAAGTTCAGATCCTTTTACAAAGTGACACTGATAATCATCACCATGTTTGCAGCCGATGAGAATAACACCGTCCATCCCTTGGGCCAGGGCGTCTTTAATCCAGATGGTGTTCACAGAGCCAAGACATCTGACCGGGATGAACCTGACATTGGGGGAATAATCAATCTTGTTCAATCCTACCATATCAAGGGCCGGAAAGGCATCATTTTCACAGATCAATGCCAGGAATCTGAAGGGCGGTTCGCTGTAGTCATCCTCCGATGGAACTTTAACGGCCTTGACCTGGGAACCGATGGAGTCAATGCTATAGTCGGCAAAAGAAATGATTCTTTCCGGGCAGGCACCCATGCAGGTGCCGCATCTTCTGCAACGTGTCGGGTTGGCTTTTGGCGTTCCTTTTTCATCATCGTCAAGGGCGCCGAATGGACATTCAACCGTACAGCGTTTGCACTGGGTGCATCTCTGGAAAAAGAAATCCGGATATGTCATATCACCTGATCTTGGGTGAACTGCCATGCCCCTGTTGGCGCTTTCAATACACTGAATAGCTTTGAGAGCAGCACCTGTCGCATCTTCCATGGATTCTTCAATGGTCATGGCCCGTCGAATGGCACCAGCGGCATAAACACCGGTTCTCTGGGTTTCATACGGAAAACAGATATAATTGGAGTCGGCGTACTGACCGAAAATATCATTGTCTCTGAAAGCCGGCCCCTGCCGGTAGGCAAGATTGATGACAGGGTCATCTTTGGTTACAGGAACCATACCCCCTGCAAGAACAACAAGATCTGCCTTGATCGCAATATTTTCACCCAGAAGCGTGTTGATCGCGGTAACTGAAAGTCCGTTCCCTTGCTGAACAACTGAAGTGACGGAACCTTTTGTCATAAAAATACCGTCATCCTGCTGCATGCTTTTATAAAAATTTTCCTGGAGCCCCGGAGTCCTCATGTGCTGATAGATGATATATGCTTTGCCGTCAGCATAGTCTTCCCTGACATATTTTGCCTGTTTCAGGGCAACCTGGCTGGTTACGGAACCGGCGTACTCAAAGTCGGCATCATCTTCGTCCTTACCGGGGGATTGAATAAACACGACATTCTTAGCTTCTTTCCCATCAGAAGGTCTGACAATTTTACCCTTGGCAGCAATTTTTTCAAATTCGTCATTGGTAATAACATCGGCAAGATTAATTCCGAGGTGTGCTAACGCTTCACCTTCAAGTTTGTCGGGACGCCATCCGGCAGCCAGAACAACTGCACCGTAAAGCTCTCCCTCAGGGTCAAGTGTGAGGATATCAACCCTGCCTTCATTATATGCAAGATATTTAACATGCTGAGCGGCAGCATCAAGTTCTTTGCCTTTTTCATCAAATTTCATTTCTTCAGGCAGAGGAAACGGAACATCAAAGGGTATTTTTTCACCCGGTTTTTTAAAGGTTACTGTAAATTCACCAGGTTGTCCAGCAATACGGGCAACTTCAGTGCCGGTCTTGACCGTTATATTTGAAAAATTTCCCACTTCAGCAATAAGGTCTTTGACAACAGGGGCTCTCAGGGATTCAAAAGGCGCTGCAACCGGCATCTGACTCCTCATGTTGGCTGCATATCCCCCGAGTTTATCTGTTTTTTCAACGATGGTGACTTCATAACCGACTTTTGCAGCATCAATTGCTGCCGACATACCGGTTACTCCACCCCCCAGCACCAGAATCTTTTTAGAGAAGGATTCTGTTTTATAGGGTTCCGGCAGTTTAACCTTTTCAACACGGATCATTCCCATGCGGATGTAATCCTCAGCCTTCATCTGAACGGGATCAAAATGTTCTTCATCATCTTTCTGATCTTCGGTCAGCTTGGGATAGGTTTCTCTTGAATGGGGCCATGCTATGCCTTCTCTTAAATTGACCCTTTCAACGATGCAGTTGTCAAACCTGAAGACATCAAAGTTAACACGCCTTGAACATGCACCAAGAACCATGCAATTTACTTTGCCGGCTTCTATATCTTTTTTGATCAGGTCTACACCTTCTTTGCTGCAAAGAAACGGGTGAGTTGTACAATTTACCCCTTCATCGTCAGGGACAGCGGTCAGAGCGTCCATATCGAGGGTATCACCGATTCCACAGCCTGTGCATATATATACACCATATTTTTTTTTATCCATGATTCTCCTCTTACCTCCTTACAAGGGTCTGAATGGCTTTAAGGGCCATACCTGTGGCATTCTGGTTGGATGTTACAACGTCAGCAGGTTTATTGGCACAGCCGGCTGCAAACATGCCGCCTTTTTTGAAATCATTGACAATAAATCCTTCCGCATTGAATGTCAGATCGGCATTGGGCTTGTCAATGGCGCAATTGGGCTGCATACCGGTTGCAAGAACGAGCATGTCAACGGTCTGACGGACTTTCTCGCCTGTGATGGTATTTTCGGCAACAAGGTTGATATTACCGGTCCCTGCATCTTCACTGACTTCTGCGATCTTGCCTTTGATAAAGAAGATATTTTTATCGGTTTTGAGGTTGGCATAGAATTTTTCATATTTTCTGCCGGGTGTTCTTAAATCAATATAATAAATATAAATTTTTGCTTCAGGATACTGAGTCCTGAGATAAGTGGCGTGTTTCAATGATGCCATGCAGCAGATATAAGAGCAGTAAGACAAATGATTTTCATCTCTGGACCCTGCACACTGTGCAAAGGCAATTGTTGCAGGGGCTTTATCATCTGAGGGCCGGATAATTTTCCCAGCAGTGGGTCCGTTAAGGGAGGCCATTCTTTCGAGCATCATATTGGTGATGATATTCGGATAGCGGCCAAAACCGAGGTTGTCTATTTTTGTGGCGTCGTAGGGAGACCAGCCCGTGCTCCAGACAATTGCCCCGGCTTTAAGATCAATGGTTTTTTCTTCCATTTCAAAATCAACTGCGTCATATTTGCAAGCAGCCTTGACCTTGTCTCTGTCATCCGTACTCATGGCAGGATCCATGACATATTTCATGGGGAAGGCCATATTGTGTGGAAGATAGGCAGCTTTTCTGCGGTTCATGCCGAAATTGAAATCATCTGAAATCTCAGTTTCACAGACTTTTGCACAATCGCCACAGGCTGTGCAATTTTCATTGACATACCGGGGCATTGTTTTTACGGTTACTGTATAGTCCCCGGCAGATCCGGATACATTCTGTACCTCGGAAAGAGTGAGCACTTTAATGTTTTTGTTGTCTTTGAGTCTTTTGTAGTTGATCTCAAGTCCGCAGGTTGGCGGGCAAAGTTTGGGGAAGTAGTGTTTCAACTGGGATACTCTTCCGCCTAGGGAGGCTTCCTTTTCAACAAGGAATACCTCATACCCCACTTCGGCAGCTTCCAGGGCAGTTGTAAGGCCGCTGATGCCGCCGCCAACCACCATAATGCTTCCGCTGACCGGGGCTGAATTATCTGTTGTCATGCTGTCCCTCCGTGCATTTGGGTTATATTGTGTTTTGATTGTTATTTTGCCAAATCTTAAATATCAGTTAAATTCTAGATATACTGGTTTTTGGCATCCTCTCTCCTATTTTGCAAGTGCAAAGACGATGTGTTTTTTGCACTTGCAAAAGAGGAGACAGGGAAAAACCAAATCCTTCATAATCTGAAAAAACCTCCAGGCGCTATATATCGCACCTGGAGGTTAATTTTTATCTAAGCACGTACGCTAAGATATTGTTTTAACACTAGGAGATTATCTTAATATACGGTGCTTTTTTCAGGGTCCACTCATTGGTTGCTTTATTGTATGAAGAATTTGTAAAGCAGAACCATTCTTTGTCATTCTGGCCCATAAAATCGCCCCTGTAGTAGAAACCAGGGTATCTTGATTCCTGACGGAACTGGATATGACGGGTGTGTGCCTGAACTGTGTAGAGGCGGTGGTTGATTTCCCATGCTCTCAGAAGTTCATGCAGATCACCGGCAGCAATTTTTTCAAGGTCTTCACGGAACATTTCAAACAGTTCCATGAGGATCTCAAGGTTTTTGCCGGAAGTCATGTAGTATGTTCCTGTTCCTCCGCCGTATTCATTGGTCATCTTCATCAGACGAAGGGCCATGCCGGCAGGTTTGCAGTAGTTCGGGTTAATATCCTGAGCAGTTGTGTAGTTGCAGTGGTCAAGGTAATTTCTGACCGGTTTGTAAACAAAGTCCACCAGTTCCTGATCAGTTTCTTTGAAACCGGTTACCTTGCTGCCTTCAGCTTTCAGGTATTGAACCATGGATTTTGCACAAATACGTCCTTCTGCATGGGAACCGGAAGAGAATTTATGGCCTGAGCAGCCAACACCGTCACCAGCTGTAAAAAGACCTCTGACGGTTGTCATTCTGTTGTAGCCCCATTTGTATTCAGCCGGAACCCAAGCTTCTTCCGGACCTGAGCACCAGATACCACAGCAACCGGAATGTGAACCCAACAGGTACGGTTCGGTCGGCATGACTTCTGAGTCTTTTTTCTCAGGTTCGGTATTGGTTGCACACCAGAGGCCTGCCTGACCAACAGACATGTCGAGGAAGTCTTCCCATGCTTCTGATTCAAGGTGTTTCAGCTCTTTTTTGTCCATGGTTTCAGCCAGCTTTGCAAGTGCCGCAGATGTCCTCATGATGATGGGGCCGCGTCCTGCTTTGTACTCATTCAGCATGAGATGGTTTCTCAGGCAGGTCGGGGTAACAGCAGCTGTTCCATAGGGGGCATATTTTTCAAGTTCTGCTTTGGCTTCCGGAGAAGCGGCATAGTTTTCACCAAGACCATTAACGGTCTGGGCCTTAAACAGAAGGAACCATGCACCGACAGGGCCGTAACCATCTTTAAAACGGGCCGGGGTGAAACGGTTTTCCATCATGGAAAGTTCAGCACCTGCTCTGAGGGCCATGGTATAGGTGGAGCCGGCATTCCATATGGGATACCATGCGCGGCCTTTGCCTTCACCGACAGAGCGGGGCTGATAAACGTTAACTGCGCCACCGCATGCAACCATGATGGTTTTTGCGCTGATGATGTAAACTTTGTTTTCTCTCAAAGAAAAACCGACTGCACCGGCAACTCTGTTTGGATCAGCTTTGTCGTTCAGAATTTCAACGATGAAGCATCTTTCAAGGATATTGTCTGCGCCAAGGGCTTTCTTGCCGGCTTCAGCCACAATTCTCTTATAGGACTCACCATTGATCATGATCTGCCATTTTCCGGTACGGACAGGCGTAGCACCGCCTTTGAGGGTGCCGACTTTCTGGCCTTTTTTACCGTCAAGGTTCTTTCCGTCATCGGATTTTTTCCAGACGGGAAGTCCCCATTCTTCAAACAAATGGACAGAGTCATCAACATGGCGGCCAAGGTCAAAGATCAGATCTTCACGAACAATACCCATCAGGTCGTTTCTGACCATTCTGACATAATCTTCGGGTTTGTTTTCACCGATATAGGTGTTGATTGCGGAAAGACCCTGGGCAACAGCTCCGGATCTTTCAAGGGAAGCTTTGTCACAAAGAAGTATTTTTGTGTCGTCACTGGCCCATTTTTTAATTTCAAATGCTGTTCCGCATGCAGCCATACCGCCGCCGATAATCAGAACATCAACGTCTCTTTTTTCAACCTTTGGGTCTCTCTCAGCTTTAAGCTCACCAACAGGCTTGTTAGGTAATGCCATTATATACCTCCAAAATTATTATAAAGTATCAATCTCACTAAATGGTTAACAGTCAGAATTATGCCAGCTCAGTCGGAGCTTTCAGGACATAACCATCTGCTTCCTGTGTAGAAAGAAGCCCGCTGTTAAGGTCCTTACCTTTAAGGTCAGCATATGCATTTGCTTCACCTTCGGGAGTGGTTCTGATCGGGAACTTAAAGCGTTTTACAACGCCGTTTCTAAACTTGCAGGTCCACATAATGTCTTCTGTACCCATCATAGGAACAATAGAGGCTCCCATTGGAACAAAGTCGGAATAGCCTCTGACTTCAATTGCCTGAGAAGGACAGATTTTTACGCATGAATAGCATTCCCAGCACTGATCGGGTTCCTGGTTGTATGCTTTCATTTCATTAGGTTCAAGAACCATCAGGTCATTGGGACAGATGTACATGCATGCTGTCTTATCCCCACCCTTGCAGCCGTCACATTTTTCTGCAATTACAAAAGATGGCATTTAAAATACCTCCATAAGTTAAGTTAATCAAAATTGCACAATACCGTTGTGCCACTAAATTCTATTTAAATAAAACAGGCCTCGCCTATTATTGCCCGGCCTTTTAATTCTTAAGCTAGCTTAAGGACCACGGAAGTAAATATCAGATTCTGATCCAAGCTTGGCATAAATGTTATGGGAATAGCACTCTCAGACTAATTTTGTCAAGAATTTTTGAAAAAAGATTTGACCGGGTTTTTGTTTGTTTCCATTGGTTTACGACAAATCTATATATATTAAAATCGGTGGGGAAATGATACAAGATATGGTATTTTTTAAAGGATAAAAAGGGACTGGAATTCCGAATAAAATATTGTTAATTTAGTCCGTATCATAATCCTTAACGCCAAACTGAGAAAAGGAAATAAAAATGCCTGAAGATATGCTGCCGGTAACAATTAAAACCCCTATGGAATTTAGCTGCAGTCCTGAAAATGAATGTTTCAATGATTGCTGCAGGGATCTTCATCAGACCTTAACACCTTATGACATCTTAAGGCTGAGAAAGAATCTGGGTATGACATCCCAGGCGTTTATAAAAAAGTATACATCGCTTCATCTCGGACCGGAGTCAGGTTTGCCTGTGCTTGGATTCAAACCCAATCCGGAAACCGGGCACGCCTGTCCTTTTGTCACGCCAAAAGGGTGCTCCGTCTATAATGACCGGCCGGCATCCTGCAGGATGTATCCTTTGGCAAGGGCTGTTGCAAGATCAAGGGAAACCGGGAAAAATTCAGAATTTTATGCCCTGATTGAAGAACCCCATTGCAAAGGTTTTGGAAAAAGGATCTGTGGCACAGTTGGAGAATGGCTTGATGGCCAGGATGTCAAATCGCATAATGAACAGAACGATAAACTCATGAGCCTGATCAGTCTTAAGAACAGGATTCTGCCGGGAAAGCTTGAGGGTGCCCAGGCAGATATTTTTTACCTTGGCTTGTATGATCTGGATGAATTCCGTTTACAGATTTCTAACAAAAAAATTCTTGAAAACACAAAGGTTCCGAATGCTGTTTTAGAAAAAATATTAACAGATGATGATGCCTTGCTTGATTTTGGGATTTCCTGGGTCAGCTTTGCGCTATTTGGTGTTCAACTGCCATTTGGAGAATAATTTCAATGAAAATCAAAGGAAAGGTCGCTCTTGTTCTCGGTGCAGTCAAGGGTATAGGCAAAGAGATGGGGCTCGCGCTGGCGGGTGAAGGGGCAAAGCTTGTTTTAGCCCGATACGACTGGGAAGATGAGTTTAAGAGGATGGAAAAAGAATTCAAGTCAACCGGTGCCGACCATATGATCCTCACGCTTGATTTGCGAAATACCAGGGATATTGTCCGGCTTGCAGCAGAAATAGAAAAAAAATACGGCCGCCTGGATATTTTTATCAATAATATAGAGAGGGGCGGCTGGCCCGCAGTTCATGGTGAATATACTGAAAATCAGTGGGACCTTGAAATAGATACAACCCTTAAGGCCAAACGATGGGTATTTGCTTCTGTTTTCCCTTTGTTGAAGAAATCTGAGGAGGCGGTTGTTATTAATATTTCCTCCATAGCTGCCATTGTTGGAAGGTCAGGTCCTGCCGCCCTTGTTTTTAATGATGGATATGCAGCCGCTAACAGGGGGATCTCTTCTTTCACGGAAACCTGGGCTCGTATGGGCGCACCCAAGATCAGGGTCAATGAAATCATGCTGGGGTTATTTGACGGTCGTCACGCAAAAAATACACGGGGATGGCAGGAGGTTCTGACAGAGGGCGAAAAAAAAATGTTGATCGACCACACACTTCTGGGTCGGACCGGCAGGGCAGAGGATATCATCAAAGCCATCCTTTTTCTTATTAAGGACGCCCCCTATATGACCGGAAGTGTGATCCGGCTTGACGGCGGATATGTTCTTGGTGGAGAGAGAGTGCCTCCCATGCCCAATGGGATTCTTTAATCCGCATTAAAGATAGAAAAAGTAAAAAATACTTGAAATATGTCACTGACAGGTGATATATAAAATCAAACTAAAAACGAGAGGCTGGATATAAATGATTCAAAAACGGAAATTAAAAGTCAGGGACAGGCAAATCACAAGTCGTCGCCTCATCAGCGCCGTGGGGAGCATTCTGGCAAAAAATGGCTTCAAGGGCGTTGGGATTAATGCCGTTGCCCGGGAAGCTGGGGTGGATAAGGTTTTGATTTATCGTTATTTTAACGGTCTTGAAGGCTTGGTTGCCGCTTTTGGAAAAGAAGGGGATTTCTGGCCTTCTGCATTGGAATTGGCAGGAGGAGACCTTTCTAAATTTTCTCAAATGCCTTTGGATGAGAAATTGTCTGCTTTTGCAGACAATTTTATTCGATCTTTGCAGAAGCGCCCCATGACCCAGGCGATAATGGCCTGGGAAATCATTGAGCCCAATGATCTGACCGATGAGCTGGAGAGGGTCAGGGAGGAAAGCATCCTGGAGTTTTTTCAGATGTTTTTTGTAAAGGATAATACCAAAAGCGATCTTCAGGCCATTGTGGCACTCATGGGAGCCGGTATCAGCTATCTTGTGCTGAGATCCAGAAGTATTGATTTCTATGGAGGAATTGATATCAGCTCTGAACATGGCTGGGGGCGCCTGAAGAAAAGCATTGATCAGATTGTAAAAGGTGTGATCGGTCTTATGTAAAGCAAATATTTTTTTATAAAAAAAGTCACTTATGAGTGACAAAATATTGGAGGGTAAACAATGAACAGAAGAAATTTTATAAAACAAGGCCTGGCCGCAACGGCTCTGATTTCAGCCCTCGGTTCTGGGCTTTCATCTTGTACAGGGGATTTAAGGTCTGAATTGATGAGTGCGGATGCTTTACCTCAAAAAACAGTTCACATGGATCCGGATACTTATAAGATTCTGTATTATGCATCTTTGGCACCCAGTGGGCATAACAGCCAGCCCTGGTTTGTCAAGATAGTGAGCAGCACGGAATGGGTCATCGGTTCGGATAAAGATCGGTGGCTTCCCGAAGTGGATGGGTTGAACAGGGAGGTATTGTTATCGCTGGGCGCATTTATCGAAAACCTGGTTCAGGCTGCCAATGCCCTGGGGTATAAAGTGGAAATATCTATTATTGCAGAGGACAGGTTTGATCCGGAAGTTGTACAGGTTAATATCTTTAAATCAAAGGCGGTTGATATCCCCTTGGAGAGAATTGTGACTCGAAGAACTGTAAAAAGCAATATGTTACGAGGAGAATTGAAAGCATCGGATGTGAATGATTTTAAAAAAGCTGTGGAGGGTCATCTTTATTATTTCCCGGCAGGAACCACCCATAGCGAATATATGGCAAAAGAAGCCGTAAATAATTTTATCATTCAGTTTGACAATGAAAAGGCCGTGGCCGAAGCAGCCGACTGGACAAGGCTGAAAGACAAAGAAATCAAAAAACACAGGGATGGGCTCACTCCCGCGGGAATGGAGATCAACGGGTTGGCAGGATTTTATGTTCGAAATTTTATGAATAAAAAGGATGTAATGGGCAACTCTTTTCGGAAAAAAGGGGTTGAAAAAATAGAACAACAGGTAAAGGAAGGTGCCGGTTGGTTGGTCATCACAAGTGACGGCAATAGCGTCAAAGATCTGATTGAAACAGGCAGGCGGTTTCAACGGATGGCCCTGAAGGCAAGGGAGAAAATGATAGCGATTCATCCCATGACCCAGGCCCTTGAAGAAAGACAAGGCCGGAAAAATATCAGAGAAAATCATCCAGCTACCATGATTCCTCAATTCATGCTGCGGGTTGGGTATTTAAAACAATATCCTGATCCTGTGACTTTAAGAAGACCTGTTGAATGGTTTGTCAGGAGTTGAGGCAAAGGCGGGTAAAACAGGTCGGGTAGCAGGGCTTTGTGATTTCAAAAAAAGTCTGCCTATTCTTCATCCTCTAAAATTTTTTTTATGATATGAACAAGTTTTGCAGAATCATGCCTGATTATCATTGCATTGTTATCCAGTATATCGGCCAGATGAAGATCGCGATCCATCCAGAATGAATCGGTCTCATCAATAAAGACAAAATTTGATTTTTGTTCGAAATACATATCCAGTATTTTTTGGGAAGGTTTTGTTATGTTGCCGATGACGCTGTCCACCTTTTGTCCTAGGCGATCTTCAAGCCTCATTACAAAATCTTTCCCTGAAAAATGGTTGGTTTCTCCGAATTTTGTCATTATATTAATGATAAAAATGATCTTTGCCGAGGTCTTTTGCAGCGCCTCTTTAACCCCTGGGACGATAAGATTGGGAATCACACTTGTAAAGAGGTCACCAGGCCCGATAAAGATGTGATCTGCCTGTTCAATGGCGTCCAGAACCGGCGGGTATACTGAAATCGAAGAATGGTGATGGGGAACGAGAAAAACGTCTTTTATGCGTTCCCGCTGGTTGCCCCTGGGCAGGTCAATGGCTTCTTCTCCATAGATTCTTTTTCCGTCAGTCAATTCCGCCACCAGTGTTGCACGATCAAGGGTGACGGGGAGGATGGCTCCGTCCACGTCCAGTATTTCAGCAAGGGCGGCAACACCGGCGGGGAAATTTCCAGTATATCTTGACAGCATTGTCAGGAGCATGTTCCCGGCGCTGTGACCTTTGAGCCGACGATCCTTTTTAAATCGCTTTAAGAGAATGGAGCGGCAGGTATTCTGATAAGGAGACAAAGCAAGGATGCATTTGAGGATATCTCCAGGCGGAAGAATGCCCAGTTCATCTCTTAACCTGCCGGTGCTTCCCCCTGAATCCACCATGGAAACAACAGCTGAGATTTGAGTATCTTCCAAATCCCTTAACCCTGACAATAGGACGAACTGGCCGCTTCCTCCGCCAATGGTGACTATTTTTTTATCCTGTGCTTCCATGCAGCCTCTTTTTTCAAATTCAAAAATGATGCCGATCTTGCAGACTAATTTGCCTTGGTTTGCCTGAAGATATACCAGACAAAATGCAAAATGTAAAAAGATTATTGTGAAAGCAGAATCTGGGCAACAGTCTCTTTAATTTTTCGGTCTTTTTTCATTTTCTTTTGGTAATCTGCCTCTAATTGAGCCATATTTTGATAAAAAGTAGTCCGGTCAAATAGTATGTATGGTTTATTATTGAAAAGGCCTGCTTCACACCCTTTTCCCATCACAGGGTTGTATCCGGGTTTTCTGATTTCATGGGGAAGACCGTGAAGTCTGCAGATCATCGGCCGATAGGCATATAGAATACACCGGCCGTTTTCATTCAAAGGACACATGATTTTCAGGCTTTTGGCCTCCCCTGATGTTGGAAAGGTTTTCCGGCAATAGTATTCTGCCTTGTCTATGACATCTTTTTTTTTGTTCTGTTCAAGCGTCTCAAATCCATGATGTAAATATGCTTTTTCAATGTGGGTATGATGAAAGAACAGGGATTGGCAGCAATTATCCTTACACCCGTTACACTGGAATTGATATTGGGCTGCAACTCTATTCCAGGTGTCATCCATTATTTGATAAAGATTTGAAAGGGTTTGAAGCATGCTGATATCTTTTAGAAAAGGATTAAACCAGGGGTTTGGGGAAAAAGGTTTTTGAATACAGATTTAAGGCATATCGGTCCGTCATGCTGGCAATGATGTCACATACAGACCGGCTTAATGAGTTTTTGGAAGCGTCCCATGGGGCCATTTCCATTTTTTCAAGCTCGGTTTGTAACGCATCCGGGTGAAGGATAAAATAATTGTAAAGGTCTATGATAATATTTTTTGCTTTTAAAAATTCTTCATGAACAGCAGGTGATCGGTAAACTTTATCATATAGAAATTTGCGAAGGATGGTCATGGCATGGAAGGTGTCTTTGCCCATATCAAGAATGAATTTGCCATTATTGGGTCCGCTGTTATAAACCAGCTGTTCAATCATGAGGCTTGCCCTCTGGGAATGTGTTTTTCCCAGTTTTTTAACGCAGATATCCGGGACATCGTCCGGTGAGACAACCTTTCCTCTTAATGCATCATCAAGGTCATGGTTTAAATAAGCAATGATATCGGCAATTCTGACAATTCTTCCTTCCACGGTAATGGCGGTTTCACCGGGAGTGGAGGGAATGATGTTGCCGAATCCTTTAGAGTGCTTCAGGATGCCGTCCCTGACCTCTCGGGTCAGGTTCAGGCCCTTCCCTCTGTTTTCAAGGGAGTCTACAACCCTGAGGCTTTGATCCGAATGGGAAAAATGACGGGAATAAACCTCAACCAAAGCAGTTTCGCCTCCATGCCCAAAGGGGGTATGTCCAAGATCATGGCCCAGGGCAATGGCTTCAGCCAGGTCTTCATTAAGCCTCATGGCTCTGGCAATATTCCTGGAAATCTCTGCAACTTCAAGGGTATGGGTAAGGCGGGTCCGGTAATGATCCCCTAAGGGGGAAAGAAAAACCTGGGTTTTGTGCTTGAGTCGCCGAAAAGAGTTTGAATAGACAATCCTGTCCCTGTCAAGTTGGAAAGGAGTTCTGATATTGCAGATATGGTCTTCTTCGTGTCGCCTTTTCACATCAGTACTGAGGGTTCCATATTCAGAGAGAAAATTTTTTTCCCTGATCTGAAATCGTTCCCGTATGGTAAGATGGCTGTCCGGAGGATCTTGATTTATATATGATTTCTTATTTGTTTTCATAAATTTATCTTGAATAATTAATCAGATTCAATAAGATACAGGTATTGTCGAAAAAAGCAAGAATTATAGAGCGTTGGGTTTAAGGCAAGGAGTGCATTTGTGTTTTTAAACGGATTGTTTTTATAAGCGAGAGCCTTTGGTTTTGAATGATGAATATTATATGGGCCTGGCCTTGGAACAAGCAACCGAGGCTTTTGAAAGAGGGGAGTTCCCTGTGGGCTGCGTGATTGTTCAGGATGGCAGATTGATGGCGATCGGCGCGAGGAAGGGGACAACTTCGGATAAAGCCTTCTGCAGTGAAATTGATCATGCCGAAATAAGAGCCCTGAAGTCACTTGAAACCAGTGACAAAAAGTTTGATCCGGGAAAGGCAGTTCTCTACGTCACCATGGAGCCCTGCCTGATGTGTTTTGGAGCCATAATCCTGTCCGGGATAAAAAAAATTGTATATGCCTATGAAGATCCCATGGGCGGTGGAACCCTTTGCGATTTAAAGCACTTGCCTCCCTTGTATCAAGAATGCGGGATTGAGTTAGTCCCTGGAGTGCTTCGTCGGAAAAGTCTTGACCTTTTTGTCCGATTTTTCAGTAATAAAGCAAATTTATATTGGAAAAGCAGTTATTTGGAGGCATATACCCTGGATCAAAAAACGAAAGAAAACCGAGAGAAATAATACTTGCATTTTTCAAGTCATGTCATTATAATCGCAGGGTTATACTTGTTCTATCGAATATAAAAATGGAATCTTGTAGGTGCAGGAGGTGTGGGATATCTACTAAGCGAGGGAAGCAGGATCAGGTAAATGTGAATAGGGGGATTCGGTCCAGCCAGGTCCGGGTCATTGGTTCTGGCGGCGAGCAGATAGGGATTATGACCATTGAAGAGGCTTTAAGGTCTGCTGCTGAGGAATCTCTGGATCTGGTTGAAGTTTCACCGGAGGCAAAACCGCCTGTCTGCAAGATAATGGATTTTGGAAAATACAAATATGAGTTGACCAAAAAAAAGCAGGAGGCCAAGCGTAAACAAAAAATAACCCAGATCAAGGAAATCAAGGTGCGGCCTAAAACAGGTGACCATGATCTTGAAACCAAAGTGAAGCATATTGAAAAATTTATCAGCAATAATGATAAAGTCAAGGTTACAATGGTTTTCAGGGGAAGAGAGTTCACGCTTCAGGAGCAGGCAAATGCAATTCTGGATAAAATAACTGCCATGACTGCTGAATTTGCAGTTGTTGATCAGGCTCCGAAATTTGAAGGCCGTTTTATCACAATGCTTTTGGGGCCGAAATAACCCCGGGGCGCTGTTTTGGGAAAATAGCAGGACTGCTTTAAAATACATAATGTATGGTGGTATATTTTTTTTGTTATACCGCCATCTCTTTTTTTGAAATTGCAATACAGGAGAAGAATCAAATGCCGAAGATCAAAACATGCAGAGCGGCTGCAAAACGGTTTAAGAAAACAGGTTCCGGAAAATACAAATTCAGGAAATCCCATGCCAGCCATATCTTAACTAAAAAAACAACAAAAAGAAAAAGATCTCTTAGACAGGGTCAGATCATAGATAAGGATAATATGCTGGAAGTCCGGCGGTTATTGCCCAATGGATAGATCATAATCTTTTTTATGGTTTGATTTAAAGAATTCAGAGAATTGAGGAGTTTGACAACATGAGAGTCAAAAGAGGGTTTAAAGCAAGAAGGCGCAGAAATAAAGTTCTTAAACTTGCAAAAGGGTTCAGAGGCGGAAGAGGCAAGCTTTTCCGTACAGCTGCCGACAGTGTGGACAAGGCATTGATGTATGCATATCGGGATAGGCGGGCACGGAAAAGAGATTTCAGAAAGCTTTGGATCATCAGAATTAATGCTGCTGCAAGGATGAATGATATGTCTTACAGCAAATTTATAAACGGACTGAAATTAAGCGGAAGCGAATTGGATCGAAAAGTATTGGCTGATCTTGCAATCTGTGATCCGGCTGCTTTTTCCCAGCTGGCATCAACAGCCAGAGCACAATTTAATTAGATTAAACGAGTTGCGAGGGTGTTTTGCAAGACACTATTATCGGAATTGAAACAGAGGCGCTTGAAATCATAGAACAGGCGTCTGATTTAGCTGAACTAGAGCAGATTTCCATTAAATATCTCGGCAGGAAGGGAATTCTCACTGGATTTTTGCGCAATATTTCTTCTCTTTCTGAAGATGAGCGCCCCGATGCAGGCAAAAATGCCAATATCCTGAAAGTGAAACTTGAAAAAGCAATTCTGGTAAGGCAAAGAATAATTGAAGCTGAGAAAGACAAGGATTTTAGAGGTATAGATGTAACACTTCCGGGAAGATTTGCTCGAAGAGGCTCTCTTCATCCCATCACCCAGGTTGCCGGGGAAATCAGTGACATTTTTTTAAGACTTGGTTTTGATATTGCGGAAAGCCCTGAAGTTGAGACGGATTATTATAATTTTGAGGCATTGAATATTCCCAAATATCATCCTGCAAGAGATATGCAGGATACATTTTATGTGTCGGAGAATATTGTACTGCGAACGCATACCTCCCCGTCACAACCCCGTGTGATGGAAAAAACCAAACCGCCGGTGAGGATCATATCTCCTGGAAAGGTTTTCCGGTGTGATTCCGATATCACGCACACTCCCATGTTTCATCAGGTTGAAGGTCTGATGGTGGATAAAAATATTTCTTTTGGTGATCTAAAAGGAATATTGACAACGTTTGTACATCAATTTTTTGATGCAAAAACCGCTTTGCGTTTCAGACCCAGTTTTTTCCCTTTTACAGAACCAAGTGCTGAAGTCGATATCTGTTGTGTCATGTGCAGAGGAGCAGGCTGCCGGATTTGTTCAAAAACAGGATGGCTGGAGGTTTTGGGTTCAGGTATGGTTCATCCCGCAGTGTTTGAAAATGTCGGGTATGATACATCCGAATACACCGGATTTGCATTTGGTATGGGAATTGAACGGCTTGCCATGCTCAAGTATGGGATTGATGATATTCGGAAATTTTTTGAAAATGACATCCGTTTTTTAAGGCAATTTTAATATGAAAGTCAGTTTAAACTGGTTAAAGGAATATATTGCCGTTGACCTTCAACCCTCCGTGATCTCTGAAAAATTGACCATGGCAGGCCTTGAAGTTGAGTCGATTGAAGAAAAGTATGACTACCTCAATCATGTCGTTGTTGCAAAAGTCCTGGAAGTTAAACCCCATCCCAATGCCGGCAAACTATCCGTATGCAGGGTAGATGTGGGATCAGATCAGGAGCTTCAGATTGTCTGCGGCGCGTCCAATGTAAGGGAAGGCATGTTGTCCCCTTGTGCGCTTGAAGGCGCCATACTTCCTGGGGAATTTAAAATCAAGGCAGGAAAGCTCCGGGGGGAAATTTCTCAGGGGATGCTTTGCAGCGCAGCTGAGCTACGGCTTGATTCAGATGCATCAGGGATTATGGACCTTAGAGGTGATTATAAAACCGGAACACCGCTTGATGAGGCGTTGAAATTATCCGACACTGTGTTTGAAATCAGCCTGACCCCTAATCGACCGGATTGTCTCAGCGTTATAGGTATTGCAAGGGAAATAGGGGCGTTTGTTCAACCGCATAAGAAATTAAATCTTCCTGCATTCTCTTTTCCTGAAGATAAAGCCGGAAAAGAGTCTATTCATAACTATGCCAAAGTTGAGATCCTGGATCCTGACCTGTGTCCCAGATATTCCGCTGCCCTTATGGTTGATGTTAAAATCAAACCCTCTCCCTTTTGGTTAAAGGAAAGACTAGAGACCGTGGGGCTTGGTTCCATTAATAATGTGGTGGATATTACCAATTTTGTGATGATGGAAACCGGTCAGCCACTGCATGCCTTTGATTTTGACAATGTTTCAAAAGGTAAAATTATTGTTCGAAGAGCAGGTGCTGATAATGAATTTAAAACGCTTGACAGCAAAATTCACACACTTCAGCCGGATATGCTCATGATTTGTGATGGCGAAAGGCCGGTGGCATTGGCCGGCGTGATGGGCGGTGAAAATTCCGAAATCACAGATACCACCACCCGTGTTTTGATTGAAAGTGCATATTTTAATCCGATTTCCATAAGGAAGACCGCAAAAATCACCGGGATTGCAACGGACGCTTCCCACAGGTTTGAGCGCGGCATTGATCCGGATGGGACCATGAATGTGCTGAGAAGAGCTGTTTCCCTGATGGCGGAGCTCTGTGATGCTACCCCGGCAGAAGGATACATTGACGCTTATCCTGAAAAGTATGTACCACTGGATATCGAGCTAAATCCCCAGGCATTAAACACCCGGCTTGGCACGGGCTTTGATGCTGACAGCATAAAACAGATCCTGGAATCTGTTGAATTTAAAGTTCAAAAAATGAATGACCAAAAACTGATAGTCGGAGTTCCGTCTTTCAGGGTGGATGTAACACGACCTGAAGACCTTTCCGAGGAAGTGGCAAGGCTGTGGGGCTATAACAATATTCAAACCAGTTATCCGCTGGTGCCGGCACAAGGCCGACAGCTTTCACCAAAGGTCAGTCTCAGAAAAAAGATCCGGCAGATTTTGACAGGGTTCTCTTTGTCTGAAGCCATCAATTATAATTTTATCCATGAAAATTCATGTGATCGGCTGAATCTTGCAGAAGATGACAGAAAAAGAAATGTTGAGACAATTTTAAATCCCATTTCCGATCAAATGTCGGTTTTAAGAAGCTCCATGCTTCCAGGTCTTCTGGAAACCATGAAAAAAAATATTTCCCAGCAGACAACCAGTGTCAAAATTTTTGAGATCGGTAAGATATTTCTGGCTACTCAAAAAGGTGACCTGCCTGAAGAAAATGAAATGGTCGCAGGGCTTTTAACCGGCAGCAGATCGGAGCAAACCTGGTATTCAAAAAAAATTGAAATAGATTTTTTTGATCTCAAGGGAGCGGTCGAAGGCTTTTTTGAGGCCCTTATGATTCGGGAGCTGGTTTATGAAAGGATTGAGGATCAGTCTTTCCCATATTATCAGAAGGGATACGCAGCAATAGTCAGAGCTGGGGATGTGTTTATCGGGTCACTTGGAAAAATCGATGTCAGGGTTTTAAAAAATTTTGGGCTAAAGCAGGATACCTTTGTTTTTGATTTCAGATTGAATGCCATTCAGGATCTGTTGCCAGTATCGATTACAGCCCGGCTGCTGCCGAAATTCCCTTCCATTTCAAGGGATATTACAATTATTGTAAACAGTGCTGTCATAGTCGGCGCAGTTCAAAAACAAATGGAGGTTTTTTCCAGTAAAGAGCCTTTGATTGAAAGAATTTTCCTTTTTGATGCATTTGAAGGGGCTCCCTTATCCGACGGTAAAAAGTCTTTGTCTTTCAGGATTATCTACCGGTCCGAGGAAAAAACATTAAAAGAAAAAAATATTCAGAAGATTCATGAAACCATCTCAAAAATGCTTCTGAATGAATTTGATGCATATTTGCCGGAACTATGATAGCAAAGACGGCGTTCCCCTTAACGGAAAAGGGTTGTTGACAAACCAGATAGAGGTTGATATATTCCCCGACTGATGCGGGCATAACTCAGTTGGTAGAGTGCAAGCTTCCCAAGCTTGATGTCGCGAGTTCGAACCTCGTTGCCCGCTCCATCTTTGGATGGATGGCAGGTTTGTTCCATTTATGGGATTTATGAAATGATCTGAACCGGTGCAGTGTATGGTGAGGATTTTGTTAATGTTGTATCGGGAACGGGCATCTGCCCGTTTTTGTATTTGAGGATACAAAAAACAGGTGTTTAAGCAGATATGGATGACAGGCCGAAAAAGAACAATAACCTTTTGGTTGAAAAGATTAGGGATGTGGCTGAGCCTTTATGCCAGGCTGAAAATTTTGAACTTGTTCATCTGGAGTATGTCTCTTTTAACCGGGAAAAGATTATCCGATTTTTTCTGGATAAGCCGGGCGGAATCACATTGGAAGATTGTGCTTACGCCAGCCGCCAGCTTGGAGATTTGATTGATGTATATATAGAGGATATCGGCAGATATCGTCTGGAGGTTTCTTCTCCCGGGCCCAAGCGTCCCTTGAAGAAAAAAGAGGATTTCCTGAGATTCAAGGGTGAGAGGGTAAAAATCGAGACAACGGAGTTGATTGAGAACAAAAAAAAGTTTACCGGAATTCTTGAGATAATTAATGATGATTCTGTTGTGATTGCGGTTGATGGAAAAAAGGTTGAGATAAAAGACCATGCGATCAGCAAAGCAATACTTGCAGGTCAGTAATATGGAGAACACTTAAACATGTTTATCACAGATATTAAAAGGGTTATTGACCAGGTAAGCCGAGAAAAAGGTATTGAGCCGGAAGTTCTTATTAACACCTTGAAAGAAGCTATTATTTCAGCGGCCAGAAAGAAAATAGGGCCAAGAGCAGATATTGAAGTTCATTATGATAATAAAACAGGTGAAGTTGAAGTTTTCCATTTTAAAGAGGTTGTAGAGGAAGTTGAATATTCGGACAGTGAGCTGACCATTGAAGAAGGATATGAATATGACCCTGAATGTGAGATCGGCGACAGCCTTGGAATCAGGATTGATACTGAAGAGTTCGGACGGATTGCAGCACAATCGGCAAAGCAGGTTATTATACAGAAAATGCGGGAAGCGGAAAGAAATGCCATTTATGACAATTTTATTCATAAAAAGGGTAAGATCATAAATGGTATTGTTCAACGCTTTGACCGGGGCAGTATTATTGTAAATCTGGGCCAGGCTGAAGCCGTATTAAGGCCGAGAGATCAGATGCCAAAGGAAAATTACAAAAGGGGTGACAGAATCAGGGCCTATGTCCTTGACGTGCTGGAAGAATCAAAGGGTGCACAGATTATTCTGTCCAGGACTCATCCTGAATTTGTAATTGAATTATTTAAAACCGAAGTTCCGGAAGTTGCAGAAGGAATTGTAACCCTTCGGGGCGCAGCCAGAGTTCCCGGTGTGAGAGCCAAGGTGGCTGTATCTTCATCGGATTCAGATGTGGATCCTGTAGGCGCCTGTGTTGGCGTTAAGGGAAACCGGGTTCAAAATATTGTTCAGGAGCTTCGGGGTGAAAAAATTGATATTGTTCAATGGAGTCCGGATATTGCCAGATTTGTCTGTAATGCCTTGTCTCCTGCTGAGATTGCAAGGGTGATCATTGATGAAGACAACCGGTCCATGGAGGTGATTGTGGCTGATGATTATCTTTCCATAGCCATCGGCAAGGGCGGCCAGAACGTTTCCCTTGCATGTGAAATCACCGGCTGGCACCTGGAAGTCACCAGTGAGGCGGAATACAGCCGTGAACTGAAAGAAGGCTATGACACCCTGATGAAATTGAAAGGCGTGGGGTTGCCTTTGGCAGAAATATTATTCAAAGGCGGTTATTCCTCATTATTGGATATGGCCGAGGCCGAGGTTGAAGATCTCATTCAGTTAACCGGTTTTGAAGAGTCAAAAATTAAGGAAATAATGGATGAGGCCAAAGTCCTTCTTGAAGAAGAGTTAAATGGGGAAGGACCGGAGAAGCCTTTAAAAAATGAGATAGATGATGAAGAGATCCGGGAAGGTGAAAAAAGCTAATTGATAAGGGCACAAGAATATCGGCGGGCAGAACAGGAAGAATATCAAAAGAGAACAAAACTTTGGGGGCAATAAATGGCGAAGATCAGAGTATACGAGCTGGCAAAAGATCTGAACATGACGAACACAGCACTTCTAAATAAAATGAAGGAATTGAAGATTGAAGTTAAAAGCCATATGAGTTCTCTGGAAGACAGTGATATCAGTGCCATCAGAAGAAGCCTGTTTGGTAAGGGAAAAGGGAAAAATGAGCTTAAAATAAAACCATCTGTTATCCGAAGACGCAGACCTCATTCTGAAGACATGGTCGAGCCGGAAAGACATGAAGAAACAGCAACAGCACCAAGTGAAGAACTCGTGCCGGAGGTCGACTCGAAAAATCAGGAAGAAGCGATGAAGACCCCGGTAGTAACTGAAACTGTAAAAAACCTGGAACCAGAGCTGAAAAAAGATAAGCCCATCATCAAAAAGGCTCAGCCCGCCAAAATTATTAAACCCTCTGTGATAGAACCATCCGTTGTTGTTGAACCGGCAAAGACAGATCCGAAAAAAAACACTGAGGCAGTATCTGTGCCAAAGATGGAATCCGGCCTGGAGCCGGAAGAAATAAAAGAAACAGAACAGGTAAAAGAGCCAGAAACTCAAGAAATGGACTCGCATCCTGTTAATATGGAGAAGTCCGCTATTCTCAGTGATGAGAACCTATCGGAGAATCAACCTGAAACCTTTGTGGAAAATGAGATGGCCGTGACGGAGATCGATCCGCTTAACATTGAAGATAGAGACGGGAAAGCAAAGAAGAAGAAAAAAAAGAAAAAATCCACACCTGCAAAGATCGTAAAAATAGCAGATCCTTCTGTGCTTGAGAACCTTAGAAAACCGGCACCGGTTGAAGATAAGAAATGGACGGGTCCGAAAAGCGAAACCCGTCCTGAGAGCCCTAGGAAAAAAACATTTATTGTTAAGGAACAGTTGCCGTCTTCTTTTTCTGAAATCCCGGTAAAAGAAACTCCTCTGGAGAGTATCGCCCTGACGGATGAAATAGATACAGGGAAATGGAAAAAAGAAAAAAAATCAGATATCTTTGATGATGACGCCCTGGCTTTCGGGAAAAAAAAGCAGCGCAAACAGAAATCCGTGATTGAAGGTGAGGCGCTATACAATACTACCCATAGCCGGAAGAAGCGTGGAAAAAAGGAAGCAAAGGGCAACAAAAAGGGAAAGTTTCAGAAAACTCAGATTACAACCCCAAAAGCGATTAAAAGACGGATTAAGATTGATGAGGCCATTGAACTTGCAGAGCTTGCAAAGCGGATGGGCATCAAGGCCAATGAAATGATCGCAAAGCTGATGACGCTGGGCGTAATGGCAACCGTGAATCAGACAATTGATTTTGATACAGCTGTTCTGGTTGCAACTGAATTTGAGTTTGAAGTGGAAAGAGCATCTTTTGAAGAAGAAACCCTTCTTCATGTCGAAGAAAGCGACGATGATAAAGACAAATTGATTGAAAGAGCCCCGGTGGTAACCATCATGGGCCATGTTGATCATGGGAAGACATCTCTTCTGGATGTTATCCGGAAATCAAAAATTGCCAGCGGGGAAGCTGGTGGAATTACCCAGCATATTGGCGCATATAATGTCCAGACCCCTAAGGGCGGGCGGGTTACGTTCCTTGATACACCCGGGCATGCTGCATTTACCGCTATGCGGTCAAGGGGTGCCCAGGTAACCGACATTGTTATCCTTGTTGTTGCGGCTGATGACGGGGTTATGCCCCAGACCATAGAGGCCATTAACCATTCAAAGGCAGCAGGCGTTCCCGTGGTGGTTGCCATCAACAAAATGGATAAACCCGGCGCAGATCCCGACAGGATCATGAGAGAACTTTCTGAATATGATCTTTTGTCTGAAGAATGGGGCGGGAATGTTATTTTTGTCAAAGTATCTGCCAAGACAGGGAAAGGCATTGATGAATTGCTCGAAATGATTTTGCTGCAATCCGAGGTTCTGGAACTCAAGGCAAATCCGGATCGAAAAGCAACCGGGTATGTGGTTGAATCCCGTCTTGATGTTGGGCGCGGGGCCATTGCAACCGTGCTTGTAAAACAGGGCACCTTGCGGGATGGTGACCCGATTGTCTGTGGGCTTCATTCCGGCCGCATCAGGGTTATGATTGATGATGCCGGCAACAGAATTAAAGAAGCCGGCCCAAGCACACCTGCTGAAATTGTCGGTTTGAACGGAATTCCCAATGCTGGTGATGAATTTATTTCAGTTGCATCGGAAAAGGATGCAAAACAGATTGCCGGGCACAGGATGCAGAAGCAGAGAGCAAAGGAATTGGCAAAGAAGAGCCGGGCCAATCTTGAAAAGATGTTTGAGAATCTGGGTGCTGCTGAGGTCAAGGAACTCAAACTCATTGTTAAGGCTGATGTCCAAGGCTCTATTGAAGCCCTGAACGATTCATTAAAGGATCTTGCCAAGGAAGAAGTGGATGTTAAAATTGTTCATTCCGGCACAGGTACGATTAATGAGTCGGATGTGTCTCTTGCTGCCGTTTCCGATGCCATCATTATTGGATTTAATGTCAGGCCCACCCCCCAGATCCGGGCGCTTGCCAAAGATGAAAATGTAGATATGCGGTTCTATGATATTATCTATGATGTGATTAATGACATCAAATCCGCACTGGATGGAATGATGCCGTCTACCTTTCATGAAATCATCCTCGGACGGGCGGAAGTCAGGGAGACCTTTGTAGTTCCGAAAATGGGAACTATTGCCGGGTGTCACATTTCAGAAGGGAAAGTGATCCGCGGCAAGAAGGTGAGGCTATTGAGAGATGGCGTCATCAAGTGTGATACGGCTTTGTCATCCCTCAGACGCTTCAAGGACGATGTGAAAGAAGTGGAGCAGGGATATGAATGTGGTATCGGGCTTGATAGGTATAATGATATAAAAGTCGGGGACGCCATTGAGTGTTATGAAGTAGAAGAAAGAAAATATAAGGCTGATTAAATAAACATGCGTCCCTATTCAAGAGCGGAAAGAATCAGTGTCAGGATTCAGTCGGTTATCACCGAGCTGCTGAGTAAAAAAATGCAGGACCCTAGGATTGAAATGGCAACCATCAGTGGTGTCAAACTGTCATCAGACCTTAGAATTGCGCATATCTATATTGCTGTATTTGGTGATAAAAAAAGGGTCAAGGAGGCCCTTGAAGGCTTTCGAAAATCCAGGGGATTTATCAGGAAAAGTATTGCGCCCAAATTGGGACTCAAATACATGCCGGAGTTAAAGTTTGTCCATGACGATTCTTTTGATAAAGCAGCAAAAATGGACGAACTCATCAAATCCGCTTCAAGCGGGAATTCTGAAGAATAAGTATCATCACACAACAAATGAAAAATGGCATTCTGCCGATTCATAAGCCGGAAGGCATGAGTTCGGCGCAGGTGGTGGCCCGTATAAAAAGGGTACTGGGTGCAAAAAAAGCAGGCCATACCGGAACCCTTGATCCCTTTGCCACAGGGCTTCTTTTGTGTGGAATTGATCAAGGCACCAGGATATCCAGATTTTTCCTGGATGGTCCTAAACGATACCAGGCAAGGATCTGTCTGGGTGTTGAAACAGATACCTATGATCTCACCGGAAGAATTATATCGGTTGCACCGAAAGGAATCATGGACGCCCTGCAGACCCATGACATCAAGGCGGTGGTAAACTCGTTTTCCGGTATTCAGGAGCAGACAGCGCCGGCTTTTTCTGCTTTGAAACATGAGGGCCGGCCCCTATATGAACTGGCCCGCCAGGGGAAAATGATTCAGAAACCGCCCCGCCGGATTGAGATTTTTGAGATTCGCATAAATCTGATCGACCTTCCCAATATTGATATCGATGTTTTCTGCTCCTCCGGAACCTATATCCGGAGCCTTGGGTTTGATATCGGCAGAAAACTAGGGTGCGGGGCCCATCTTTCAAGGCTTTGCAGGACTCAGTCCGGTTCGTTTCTTCTTGAGAATGCCATTGAGCTTGAGACTTTTCAAAATTTTAAGAAAATGGAAGCTGAAAAATGGATCATTCCTTTGTCGGACTGTCTTGAATTCCTGCCAAGTGTTTTGGCAGATCAAAATACGGCTGAGAAAATTAAATTCGGGCAGACGCTTTTCAGAAATGATTTTGAATCTGTCTCAGGTTACCCTGGGCCATTTATCAGGGTAATTGATGATAAAAATAGCCTTCTGGCCATTATTCAACCTGGTGAAAACGGGCAGGATTATAAATATTCTTGCGTTTTTACATGTTAGCTGGTATGAATGAAGGGTATGCATTCGCAATGGCATGACGATCTGTTTTGAATTTCTTTTTCTGAATGGAATATCGGATGGGAGATCATGAAAATTCAGGTTATCGCAACATGCCATGTTTTATTTATTCCAGATAAAGGAGTTTATTGTGGTTATGTTAGTGCAAGAAAAAGAGGAGATGATCCAACAGTTCAAGCTCCACGAGTCAGACACAGGTTCACCCGAGGTGCAGGTTGCCATTCTGACCCACCGTATCAACTATCTTACAGAGCATCTTAAGATACACAAGAAAGACCATCATTCAAGACGGGGTCTGTTGATTCTTGTCGGAAGGCGTAGAAGTCTTCTGGATTATGTTAAGAAAAAAGATGTGAACAGATACCGTTCATTAATCGAAAGACTCGGACTTAGAAGATAGCATGTCAGCAAGCCGGTTTTTGACAATATTCGGGTCAAAAACCGGCTTGCTATTAATCGGGCGGAAATTTTCAGGGAATTTTTTAAATAAGTTCGCACATTTGCCATTAAGTTCACGTTTAATGGCAAATGTGCGGGTTTATTCATTTTTGAAATTTCCTTGCATTTTCCGCCCTTCTTATTAAAGGAGAAATTATGGAAGAAAAAGTATTTACAACCACCATTAATGGCAGGGAATTATCCATCAGCAGCGGGAAAATCGCAAAGCAGGCTTCAGGGGCAGTCACTGTAACCTATGGTGAAACCATTGTGCTGGTAACGGCAGTTGCCGCAAAAGAGCCCAAAGCGGAGATTGACTTTTTGCCGCTCACGGTTGAATACCAGGAAAAAATTTATGCTGCCGGCAGAATTCCAGGCAATTATTTCAGGCGTGAAATCGGCAGGCCCTCTGAAAAGGAGACCCTGACGGCAAGACTTATAGACAGGCCCATCCGCCCGCTTTTTGAAAAAGATTATAATTTTGAGACCCAAGTCATTGCCACGGTTCTGTCCATGGATAAGATCAATGAGCCGGACACGCTTGCCATGATCGGCGCCTCAGCTGCCCTTGAAATTTCAGATATTCCCTTTGGCGGACCCATTGCCGGGATTAAAGTCGGCAGGGTAAATGGACGGTTTATTGCTAATCCCACCATGGAAGAGATGAAGGAAAGCGATATTGAGCTGGTGGTGGCCGGATCAAAAACCGGAGTGGTCATGGTTGAGGGTGGGGCCAACATAGTGTCTGAAAAAGATATGCTGGATGCCATATTTTTCGGCCATGAAGCCATGCAGCCCATCATTGACCTGCAGGTACAGTTGAAGAAGGCACTCGGCAAAGAAAAACGGTTGTTTATTCCGCCTGCAAGGGATGAAGAACTGGCAGCCCAAGTTGAAGAATATGCAAAGGATAAAATTTATAAAGAAGTTCAGATCAAGACAAAAATAGAGCGTCAGAAATCCCTGGGAGATCTGAAAGATGAAGTGGTTGATCATTTTGCCGCACTCTATCCTGAAAAGAAAAAAGAAATCAAGGAAGCCTTTGGCAAATGCCTTAAAAAAGTCAGCCGTGATATTGTCCTGAAAGAGGAGAGACGGATTGACGGCCGGGCCTTTGATGAAATCCGGCAGATCACCTGTGAAGTGGGAAGTCTTCCAAGGCCCCATGGCTCGGCCCTGTTTACAAGGGGAGAAACTCAGGTGTTGGGCGTTTTGACCCTTGGATCCGGAATGGATGAACAACGGGTTGAAACCCTGTCTGGAAATGAAACAAGATCCTTTATGCTGCATTATAATTTTCCTCCTTTTTCAGTGGGAGAAACCAAGCGTGCCGGCGGTCCCAGCAGAAGGGATATCGGTCATGGAAATCTTGCCACCCGGGCTCTGGAAAAAATTCTTCCGAATCAGGAAGATTTTGAGTATACCATCCGCCTGGTGGGCGAAGTCATGGAGTCCAACGGCAGTTCATCCATGGGAACCATCTGCTCGGGAACCCTGGCTTTGATGGATGGCGGTGTTCCCATAAAAGCACCAGTTTCAGGGATTGCCATGGGGCTGATAAAAGAGGGTGATAAAATAGCCGTGCTCTCCGATATCCTGGGAGATGAAGATCATTTCGGAGATATGGATTTCAAGGTGGCTGGAACTGCCGAAGGTGTCACCGCCCTCCAGATGGATATCAAGATAAAAGAGCTTTCCCGTGAAATCATGGAGAAAGCCCTGAACCAGGCCAAAGACGGCCGGGTTCATATCCTGAATAAAATGCTGGAAACGCTTCAGACCTCCCGCCAGGAGGTTTCTCCCCATGCTCCCAAGATTGTCAGCATCCAGATTAATGCAGATAAGATAAGAGAGATCATCGGCCCGGGAGGTAAAGTCATCCGGGCGCTTCAGGCTGAAACCAATACGGTGATCGAGGTGAATGATTCAGGCTTAGTCAAGATTGCAGCAGAAAATGAAGAGGATGCCGCCGCAGCTTTAAAAAGAGTCTCGGATATTGCCCTTGATCCTGAAATCGGTGCCATTTATCAAGGGGTGGTTGTTAAAATTACAGACTTCGGTGCATTTGTAAACATCAAACAGGGTACGGACGGATTGGTGCATATTTCCGAACTGGCAGACCACAGGGTTAAAAAAGTAACAGATGTGGTTAAGGAAGGTGATATCATATCAGTAAAGGTATTGGATATCACAAAGGACGGAAAGATAAAGCTGAGTTTAAAAGCAGCAAAGGAAGATGAAAAATAGTTCATTCTGTGTCTGTCCCCTTGCCAGTGGCAGCAAGGGGAACAGTCTCTTTGTTTCGTGCGGAAACAGTTCCATTCTCATTGACGCCGGTCTTTCCGGTGTTGAAATTGAACGGCGGCTGAGCCTTTCGGATATTGATCCCGAAAGTCTCACCGCCATCATCATCACCCATGAACATTCCGATCATATAAAAGGTGCCGGCATATTAAGCCGCCGGTACAAGCTTCCTTTATACATTACCCAAAAGACCTATGGGGCCTGCCAGAACCTTGGGAAAATCGACGAGCTTCGTTTTTTTGAATGCGGTACAGCTTTTACAATTGATCAGATTCAGGTCAACCCCTTTTCCATTTCCCATGATGCTGAAGACCCGGCAGGGCTGACTTTGGGATATAAAAAACTAAAAATAGGAATCGCAACAGATCTCGGTATTGCCACAACCCTTGTAAAAGAGCATTTGAAAGACTGCAATCTTTTATATCTTGAAGCCAACCATGATCCAGACATGCTCATCAATGGTTCCTACCCCTGGCATCTTAAACAGCGGATCAAAGGCAGAATGGGGCATCTGTCAAACGCGGATGCAAAAATCCTGGTGTCTGAACTGAAGACAGATCAGCTCAAACATGTGATTCTGGCCCATCTGAGCGAAGAGAACAATTGCCCTCAAAAGGCAGCCCGGGAAGTTTCAGAAGGGTTGAACTCTTCAAAGGTCGATCTTCATGTTGCAAAACCCCATGAACCCGGAAGACTGATAAGGTTGTAACAGATGGAAAGGAGACAAAAATGAACCCGGTAATAAAAGCATTGAATTTTCGTCATGCCTGCAAACTGTTTGATCCGCGGAAGAAAATTTCAAAAGCAAATCTTGAAATGATCCTCACGGCAGCTCACCTTTCTCCCACATCTTTTGGGATGGAGGCCTGGAAATTTTTTGTCATCGGTTCTGATGAAACAAAAAAAGCCTTACGGCCGGCCTGCTGGAATCAGCCCCAGATAACCGATGCCAGTCATGTGATTGTAATTTGTGCAAAACCCCGGGTCGCAGACCCTTCCAGCGACTATGTCAGGATGAATTTTGAGCGCAGAGGCTTGCCTATGGATGCAACAAAGGCCTATATTGAAAAATATAAGAACCATATGGAAACAGAGGTTTTTCCCAGGATGAGTGCCTATGCCTGGTGCGCAAAACAATGCTATATAGCCCTTGCCAATATCATGACAGCTGCCGCATCTGAAGAAATTGATACCTGTCCCATTGAGGGATTTGAAAAACAATGGGTTGAAAAAGCTCTTCAAATTGATACACAAGAGTATGAAGTGGCGGTAATTGTTGCCCTGGGGTATCGCATGAAAGAACAGCCGCCAAGAAGGCGCCATCCAATTGAACATCTGGTTGAGTACCGGTAAGGATCAGATTTTTTCTTTTTCCAGAAGGCGATAATATTCCCCTTTTAGAGCAACCAGCTCATGGTGGGAGCCCTGCTCTCTTATGCTTCCATCCCTTAACAAGAGGATGCAGTCACAGTCCCGGACTGTGGAGAGCCTGTGGGCGATAATAATGGACAGCCGCCCTTTCATGAGTTTTTTCATGGCATCGTGAACTTTTTGTTCGGAATTGGAATCCATATAGGATGTGGCTTCATCAAAAATAATCAGATCCGGGTCAAAGGCAAAGGCCCGGGCGATGCAGACAAGTTGTTTTTCACCGCTGGACAAGGGCCTGCCCTCTTCCTCAATCTCAGTTTCAAGTCCTGAAAATTTTTCAAACAGAAAATCACAGTTGGCGTCATATAATGCTTTTTCAAGTTTTACAGAATCCATGTTCAGCCCCGAAGGCTTGATGTTTTCTTTGACGCTTCCGGAAAAAAGGACAGGATCCTGCATGACAAGGGCTGTTCTTTGTCTGATGTCTTCAATATTGATGGATGCCTGATTGATATTATTAAAAAAGATTGTTCCTTTGTCCGGCTGATAAAAACCTGTGATCAGATTGATAATGGAGCTTTTGCCGGACCCGGTCTGGCCGACAATACCGATGGATTTGTTTTTGGGGAGATGGAAACTTATATTTTTTAATACAGGTTTGTCTTTTGTATATGAAAAATCAACTTTGTCGAATGAGATATGTGAAACTCTGTGGATCCGCTCCCGAAGAAGGCTCACCCGTTGTGTGGCCTTTTCAGTTTTGAGAATGCTGATGATGCGTTCGGCTGAGGACAGCGCATTCTGAAGCAGGTTAAAGGTTTCAGACAGATCCCGAAGGGGTCTGAAAAAAAGCTTCATATAGGATAGAAAAGCCACAAGCTCTCCAAGCGTCAGGGATTTGCCCATCACATTAAAACTGCCTGTCCAGAGAATAATAGCTACACTCAGAACCCCCATAAAACCTATAAACGGCATAAAAATGGAGAAAACCCTGATCTGATAAAGGGAGGCTGAAAAATATTCAAAATTAAGATATTTGAATTTTTCCATAAACCTGCTCCGGCTTGCAGTGGTCTGGATGATTTTGATTCCGGTTATGGCCTCTGAAAAACTGTGATTGATTTCAGAGAGTTTCTGGCGGATGGTTCGGAAGGACTTTCTCAGAATTGTTGAAAACATAGTAATACTGATCACTATAACCGGCACCATGGCGGTCAGGTAAAAGGCAAGTTTTAGATCGATGCTGAATAGAATAGCAAGGATACCGATCATGAGAAGAATATCCCTGAAGATAAAAATAAGGACACTGGTAAACATTTCATTCATGTTTTCAATATCACCGGCCACCCGGGACACCAGACGACCGCTGGAGTTTTTGTCATAAAAGGAAACCGGCAGAAAGGCCATATGCGAAAAAAGTTTGCATCGCAGGCTTAAAATAATGGTCTGGCCGGTATACTCCATGAGAAGACTCTGGATAAAATCAATGACAAAAGACACAAGAACAATAATTGAAAAAAGGATGCAAAAGGTTGAAAAGGATGCGATTTCAAACCCGAAAATATGAATGCCTTTCTCAGTCCCCGCAGGGAGGATAAACCCGTCAAATGCTTTCTGGGTGAGAATCGGCATGATCAGTTCAAAAAAGGTGACGATAAAGACCAACACTGTTGTCAGGCAAAGCAGGAAAGCATAAGGTCGGATAAACGGCCACAGGGTCTTTGCAAGATAAAGATCTGCGAGCTTGATCTCTTTTTCTTCTATGGAAATTGAAGTATCAGGCATTCCTCTCCTCTTCAAGCTGCTGAACCCTGAAGGATTCTCTGTAGAATCGATTTGTTTCAATCAACTCCATATGGCTGCCTGAATGGTCGATCCGGCCGTTTTTTAAGATATAGATTCTGTCACAGGAGGCCAGGGCGGAAATCCTGTGGGAAATGATGATAAAAGAAGCCCCGAGATTCAGGTGGTTTATTGATGCAATCAATTTGGATGCGGTATGGGTGTCCACCTGGCTCACAGGATCATCCAGGATGACAATCGGTTTTTCATTGATTAATGTCCGGGCAAGCGCAATTCGCTGCTTCTGTCCACCGGAGAGGGTTACTCCTCTTTCACCCACAAGGGTTTCGAGTCCTTCCGGCATTTTGTCAAGGGTTTCTCTCAGGCAGCAGGCCTCGATAATCCGGTCAAGCTTTTCATCTTCCACTGATCGGCCCAGAAGGATATTTTCCCGGATCGTGTTTGAAAAAAGGAAAGATTCCTGAGGCATAAATGCAATATGATTTCTTAGAAAATTCAAATCCAGGGTGTCAAGGCCATGACCATCAATCAAGATCTTTCCGGATGTTGTATTGTAGAGCCTTGGAATCAACTGGGCAAGACTGGTTTTGCCAGAGCCCGGCGGGCCGGTAATGCCAATGGTCATTCCCGGTTCAACAGCAAGACAGATATCTGATAGAACAGGGCTGTTCTTTCCATAGGCAAAGCTTACGTCCATAAAGGTGATTTTTCCTGATAAGCCTTTTAAGATTACCGGAAGATTGGGGGGGGCAACATCGGGATGGGCATCCAGAAGCGTATTGATTCTTTTCAGGGAAGCCATTCCTCTTTGAAAGAGATTGGTCATCCACCCGATGGCAATCACAGGCCAGGCAAGAATTCCAAGGTATTGTAGAAAGGCGACCAGGTCCCCTGGCGTGATGGTCCCTTTTATCACGAGAAATCCTCCGTAAAAAAGGATAATAAGGGTGGACAGGTTGAAAAAAAGTGTAAGCAGAGGTTTTAAGAGTGCGTTGACAAAGGCCCGTTTCAGGTTTTTGGTGAAATAGTCTTTTGAGGCGGTTTTTACCTTATTGGTGATGATGGATTCAAAATTATAGACTTTAATGATACGGATACCAAAAAAACTTTCTCTTACGAGTTCGGTAAGCTTTGAAAAAGATTCCTGGGCGGTTTGATGAAAAAGATGCATTTTTTTGCCAAGGATTCTCGTCGTCATTACCAAAAAAGGCATGGGTATCATGGCAAAGGCAGTAAGTTTAGGATGGGTCCATAGCATGATGGCAAGAGTCGCACCTCCAAGAAGAACTGTATCAACAATGGCAATCAGCCCAAACCCGAAGGCCATTCGGACATGGTTGATGTCACTGGTGGCATGGGCCATGATATCCCCTGTCTTTGTTCTGTCATAATATGCCGGATCAAGGTTCAGAATATGGTTGAAAAGTTCATTCCGGATCCCATTCTCAAGATCCCGGGCACTTCCCATGAGAAGATTTCTCCAGCCATATCTTAAGCCTGCCATGGCAAGACCCAAAAAAAGAATATAAACGCACTGAAAAAACAGGGTCTTTGGGTCAAGAGAGCCTTTGCTCAAGGTATCAATGGCCTGTTTGATGATTTGGGGGACGATCAATTGAGTGGCATCCACGATTATCATACACAGGACGCCCAATAGAATCTTATTCAGATTTTTTTTAATATATGGATAAATAAGCTTCAAAATATTCTTTATAATTCCGAGAGGATATCATCCATGGCCTGTACAAAGTCATCCATCATTTTTCTTTCAATGATCAGGGGCGGGTCAATTCTGAAAATTTTCAATTTCGGGCGTTTAGCAATGATGAACCCTTTTTCCAGAATTTTTTCATAAATAAAAACAACCGTATCATGGCTTATGGTTTCTGAAAATTCCATGGCCATCATCAGGCCGCGGCCCCGGATGTCTTTAATGGCTGAAAATTTTTGTTTCAGTGCCATTAGCTTTTCCATCAGATACGAACTGTTTGAGATACATTTTTCAAGCGCTTTTTCTTTTTTCATGGTTTGGATCACGGCATTTGCGGCAACACATCCCAAAGGGTCATTCTGATGGGATTGCGAATGATAAAATCCCTTTTCTTCCATTTTGTAAAGAATGTTTTTATTAAAGGCAATAACGCTTACCGGATAACCGTTCCCAAGACCCTTGCCCATGGAAACAATGTCCGGTGTGATGTCATAGTGCATATATCCGAACCATTTTCCGGTCCGGCCCATGCCGGTTGTAATCTCATTGATCTGGATAAATCCGTTATCTTTTTGAATCCTTCTCGCAATTGCGATTATTAAAGTTTCAGGAGGAAATCTGACCATGCCGGAAGAGCTGCCGGGTTCAAATACAAAGCCTGATATATTTTCAAATGGGATGGTTGAAAAATGTGGGCAACCCGTATCGCAATCTGCCTTGGTCGGGCAGACGGCACATTTTGACCAGTCAAATTGGAACCATTCACTATCCGGCTTTGTACCGCTGGAGCCCAGTGACCCTAAAAACGAATCGGAAAAAGTCAGTAATAAAGGTTTTGAAGATAGCATTTTTATGGTTTTTACTCCAACTTCAACAGCTTCGCTGCCTGATGTGAGAAAAAGGCATTTGCCTTCCGGGAAGCCTGTGATCTCAAGAACGGATTTTGCAGCATCCTGAATAATGGGATGGGCATAGCAATATCCAGTGTGCATGATATTTTTCATCTGATGTGTCAGTGCCTGATGGATTTTTGGATGGCAATGCCCCAGGGGCGTGCACCAGACACCGGATTCCATGTCAAGATATGATTTGCCTTCTGTATCATAAATAAAGCATCCTTTGGCATGGGTGATATTTTTAAGCTTGAGATCATGACCGATACTCCATAAAATATTTTCCATTTTTTCTCTTTCTCCATAGAATTTATGCTGCGTGTCCTTTTGTTGATAGCGCATTCTTATTTAAAATACTGTGCTGACTGGATTTAAGATATTCGATAACCTCATACCGGGTATGCTAATTTATACATAAATAGTAAATTTGGATGTGTTTTAAATTTTAAAAGAACGCGGTGATTTAAAGCTGTATCAAGACCGGATGATCTAAGTTTAACGGCAAAATAGAATTAATGTCAATATTTAGTGTCTTTAAAACTAAAAGAGAACATGCTGTTCTTTAAGGATGTCTAATCAGCAAAATAAATTATAAAGAATGCTTGCAACATATATATTTTTTTGTTATCTTGCGGCCTTATTGAATTTTGCCGATGGAATGGTTTATACATTTTTTAATTGTTGGAATTCATAAGAAAGTAATAGAAAAACAGCAAGGTAGATTTTTCGAGAAAATTATTTTGCAGGATTTAAACTTTACAGTTGATTATCCTGCATTGCTTTGATATTATCTTTCGGTCTTTTTGCCGTAAAAAGTTTTTCCGGTAAATTAGATTAGCCGATATAGCTCAGTAGGTAGAGCATCTCACTTGTAATGAGAATGTCCTCCGTTCGATTCGGGGTATCGGCTCCAGAGTGTACCGGTGGGGTTCCCGAGTGGCCAAAGGGATCAGACTGTAAATCTGACGGCTCAGCCTTCGGAGGTTCAAATCCTCCCCCCACCACCAGTGCGTTGTGTAGGAGATCTAAAAAAGTTTTAAGTGGATCGTTACTACATAGCTAATATGGTGTTTTAGCTATCATAGTTTCTTTTCCTGCGGGAGTAGCTCAGTTGGTAGAGCTTCAGCCTTCCAAGCTGAATGTCGCGAGTTCGAGCCTCGTCTCCCGCTCCACTTTTTCATTATAGATTTCCAAAGGAATAATGGTTTGAGTTAAATATTAATTTGAATCGCCTTTTTTTGCCCATGTAGCTCAGTCGGTAGAGCGCTTCCTTGGTAAGGAAGAGGTTCACCGGTTCGATTCCGGTCATGGGCTCCAGAAAAACGGCAGGAGGAATTAAGAAGATGGCTAAGGAGAAATTTGCGCGGACAAAGCCGCATGTGAACATAGGCACAATTGGTCATATCGATCATGGGAAGACTACGCTTACGGCAGCAATCACAAAGCATTCAGCGATGAAGGGATTTGGGTCGTTTATCCCGTTTGATCAGATAGACAAGGCGCCTGAAGAAAGAGAGCGTGGTATCACCATTGCCACAGCCCATGTAGAGTATGAGACACCCAACCGTCACTACGCGCATGTGGACTGTCCGGGCCATGCAGACTATATAAAGAATATGATCACAGGTGCGGCCCAGATGGACGGCGCCATACTGGTGGTCAGTGCCGATGACGGTCCTATGCCTCAGACAAGAGAGCACATTCTTCTTGCACGTCAGGTAGGAGTGCCCACAATAGTCGTATTCCTTAATAAATGTGACATGGTGGATGATGAAGAATTGATTGAGCTGGTGGAAATGGAGCTTCAGGAGCTTTTAGACACCTATGAATTTCCGGGAGATACCACACCGATCATCAGGGGAAGTGCACTAAAAGCCCTTGAGAGTGATGATGTAAACAGCGAAGACGCTAAATGCATCTTTCAGCTCCTGGAAACACTTGATTCTTATGTTCCGGAACCCATCAGGGATACGGCAAAGCCATTTTTGATGCCCATTGAAGATGTATTCAGCATATCCGGCCGTGGAACGGTTGTAACCGGAAGAATCGAACGCGGTATCATCAAGACGGGTGAAGAAATCGAGATCGTAGGCATCAGGGAAACCGCAAAGACGGTTTGTACCGGTGTTGAGATGTTCAGAAAACTTCTTGATGAAGGTCAGGCAGGAGATAATGTGGGTCTTCTTCTCCGCGGAACCAAGCGTGAACAGGTTGAAAGAGGTCAGGTTGTTTCCAAACCCGGAAGTATCACCCCGCATACAAAATTCAAAGCTGAGATGTATGCATTGAGCAAAGAAGAAGGTGGTCGTCATACGCCGTTCTTTACCGGTTACAGACCCCAGTTCTTTTTCAGAACAACGGATATAACCGGAGTTCTGACCCTGGATGAAGGCGTTGAGATGATCATGCCCGGAGATAATGCAACCATCAATGTAGAGCTGATTAACCCCATTGCCATGGAAAAAGAACTCAGGTTTGCCATCAGAGAAGGCGGACGTACAGTTGGCGCCGGTGTTATCGGTGAAATTGTTCAATAAATTTCAAAGGAGTTGACGAGTGGACAGAGTGAATATTGCTCTTGCCTGTACAGAGTGCAAGAGAAGGAACTATACGACAACAAAGAATAAGCGGAAGACTCCTGATAAAATAGAGTTTAAGAAATACTGCAAATTCTGTAATAAGCATTTGGTGCACAGAGAAACAAAGATTAAATAGAAAAAAGAATGCAGGTCAGTAGCTCCAATTGGCAGAGCTCCGGACTCCAAATCCGGGAGTTGGGGGTTCGACTCCCTCCTGACCTGCCACTTTTTTAAATCAATGAAATAATACTGGTAGCATAATCACTTAGGGGCTGTATGTCACGATTACTAAAAAAGAAACCGGACAGCGAGAAGAAAAAGAAAAAAACAGATTCGGAAAATATCACTGACCCTGAAGTAATTTCAGAAAAGATTTCGATTTCCAAGTCGGCGACGGTTGCAAGCCCTCTGAAATTAAGACAGGAAAAAAATCTGGCGGAAATTAAAATCGGTGAACCAAATTTTTTTCAAAAAGCAATTGAATTTTTAACGGAAGTAAAGGTTGAATTAAAAAAAGTAACCTGGCCGACACGAAAACAGGTAACCGGAACAACAATTGTTGTGATCATTTTTGTTTTTGTTGTTGCAGCTTTTCTCGGACTTTTTGATTTTGGTCTGGCAAAGCTTGTTCAGGTCGTGCTGACTTAATACTAAGGGTTGTAACATGTCTCTAAAATGGTATATCGTACATGTATATTCTGGTCATGAACAGAAAGTAAAGATTGCTTTGGAAGAAAAAATTCAGGCATCCAAGCAACCCGATAAGTTTGGAGAGATTCTTATCCCGACTGAAAATATTATCGAACTGGTGGATGGTAAAAAAAGAGAATCTTCCCGAAAATTTTATCCTGGCTATATCATGGTCCGCATGCACCTGGATAATGATACATGGCATATTGTCAGCTCTACTGCAAAGGTTACAGGCTTTCTAGGCGGCAAGAACAAGCCCGCACCCATAAGTGAAAAAGAAGCAAAGAATATAATTGATAAGATGCAGCAGGGTAAGAACAAACCACAGCCGAAATATTTCTTTGAAGAGGGAGATGAAGTGAAGGTCATTGACGGACCTTTCACAAATTTTACCGGCACTGTTGAAGATGTCTCCCCGGATAAGGCAAAAATAAAAGTTCTTGTGAGCATTTTTGGGCGTGCTACACCGGTTGAATTGAATTTTATACAGGTTTCAAAAATATAATACCAAATAAATAATGGCTAAATTGTGAGTTTCAGGAGTTAAAAAATGGCAAAAAAAGTTATGACACAAATAAAGCTTCAGGTTCAAGGCGGGAAAGCAAATCCATCTCCACCTATCGGGCCAGCACTGGGTCAGCATGGTGTGAATATCATGGACTTTTGCAAGGCTTTTAATGCGAGAACCGCCAATGATGTAGGATCGGTCATTCCTGTGGTGATTACTGTTTACCAGGACAGATCTTTCAGCTTTATTACTAAAACACCGCCGGCATCAAGGCTGTTGCTGGCTGCCGCAAAGATTGCAAAAGGTTCTGGCGTGCCCAATAAAGAAAAGGTCGGGACAGTTACCAAAGACCAGATCATTGAAATTGCCAAAACAAAACAAGAAGATTTAAATGCCTCAACTATTGATGCAGCTGCTAAGATTATTGCCGGTACTGCAAGAAGCATGGGGATAGAAGTAGTTTAACTTTAAGTAAAAGAGTGAAGAAAATGCCAAAGCGGAGTAAAAAACATACAGAAGCACTTAATAAGGTCGATAGAACGGTTCAATACGATCCACTGAATGCCTTGGAACTGGCCGTATCTTCAAGTTATGTGAAATTTGATGAAACGGTTGATGTTGCCGTCAGACTTGGCGTTGACCCGCGGCATGCCGATCAAATGGTTCGTGGCACTGTTGTATTGCCAAATGGGCTTGGTAAAGATGTGAAAGTATTGGTTTTTGCAAAAGGTGAGAAAGAGAAAGAAGCCCTGGATGCAGGCGCCGACTTTATTGCAGATGAAGAAACCATCAAAAAAATTCAAGACGGATGGTTTGGATTTGATAAGGCCATTGCAACTCCGGATATGATGGGTGCAGTCGGTAAGCTGGGACGGGTTCTTGGCCCCCGCGGGTTAATGCCAAATGCAAAAACCGGAACGGTCACCTTTGAACTTGCCAAAGCAATTGGTGAATTAAAAGCCGGTAAAATTGATTTTAGAGTTGAAAAGGCTGGTATTGTTCATGTTCCCGTGGGAAAAATTTCTTTTGGAGCACAGAAATTATCAGAAAATGTAAAGGCGTTTTTGGATAAGCTTGTTGCATTAAAACCTGCCGGAAGTAAAGGGACTTATTTAAAAACCATCAGTATTTCTTCAACCATGGGTCCGGGTATAAAAATCGATCCCATGTTGATCAAATAAAAGCATAAACCTGTCACAGACAGTAGGTGTGCTTATTGTTAAGCACATAATCGGATTTGCCGGCCTGCCGAGACGGAAAGATATTATAATTTTGTTTTGGTTTTGTTGGCACCTTCGTTAAAAATTTCAATTAATGAAAGGAGGTGTAAAAAAGTGCTGAATATTTCTCAGAAAAAAGAAGTTGTCGAAAGACTGGCCAAAGAGTTTAAAGAATCGGAAATTTCAATACTTATAGACTATAAGGGTCTTAATGTATTGAAAATGACTGAACTTCGGGCACTGCTCAGAAAAGAAGGTATCCAGATTGAAGTAGTAAAGAATTCATTGATGGAACGGGCGTCTGAAGGTACAGACGCTGCCCTGATGAAGGATTTCTTTAAAGGCCCAAATGCTCTTGTACTATCAAAAAAAGATCCGGTCGCTCCTGCAAAAATCCTGATCAATTTTGCAAAGGACAACGATAAGCTTGAAATTAAAGCCGGGGCTTTAGCTGGTAAGTTTCTAAACCCGGAAGAAATTAAACAACTGGCAAAATTACCGTCCAGAGAAGAGCTTCTTGGCAAACTGGTATATACGCTGAATGCGGTTCCGACTTCATTGGTTAATGTTCTTTCCGGCGTACCCCGTGCTTTTGTTAACGTTCTTAATGCGATCAAAGATCAAAAAGAAGCGGCATAAACAATTACTATTATTATAGAAAAATATCATTATAGTTTTATTTAGGAGAAAAAAATGGCTGATATCACAAAAGCTGATGTTATCGAATTTATAGCAAACATGAGTGTTCTTGAGCTTTCCGAGCTTGTAAAAGAATTTGAAACCAAATTTGGTGTAACTGCTGCCGCGCCTATGGCTTTCGCCGCCGGTCCTGCGCCCACAGGCGATGCCGGTGCTGCTGAAGAAGAGCAAACCGAATTCACAGTTGTTCTTGAAGCTGCCGGCGACAAGAAAATCAATGTCATCAAAGAAGTCAGAGCGATTACAGGCCTTGGTCTGAAAGAAGCAAAAGCTCTTGTTGAAGAAGCACCAAAACCGGTAAAAGAAAGTATCCCCAAAGCAGAAGCACTCAAGATTAAAGAACAGTTAGAAGGTGCCGGGGCACAGGTTTCTGTTAAATAACCCGGTTTTCGCGTTCTAAAGTATATAATAAACAGCGCGGGGGCAAGGCAGAAATGCCATGCCTCCGCTTTTACGGTTGGAAAAACTCATATTTGGAGATGTCATGACCGGAAGTCTTTTGACAAATAAGCGTATTAGGAAAGAGTTTGGCAGCATAAGAAAAATAATTGATATCCCGGATCTCATAGGGATGCAAAGAAATTCATATGAAAGCTTCCTTCAAAAAGATATCTTGCCTGAAGAAAGGGAAGAAAAAGGGCTTCATGCTGTTTTTAAATCTGTTTTTCCCATTAAGGACTTTTCAGATACATCATCGCTGGAATATGTTTCATATTCGTTTGGTGAAGCAAAACATTCTATAAAAGAGTGTATTTCAAGAGGAATGACCTATGACATTCCGGTAAATATTAAAGTTCGGCTTGTTGTTTATGATTTTGACAAGGAGACGGAACATTCAACCATACGTGATATCAAAGAGCAGGAGATTTATTTTGGCACAATTCCCTTGATGACCCGGCAGGGGACATTTATCATCAATGGCACTGAAAGAGCAGTTGTGAGCCAGCTTCATCGTTCATCAGGCGTGTTCTTTGATCATGATAAGGGAAAGAATTATTCTACAGGCAAGATTATTTATAATGCCAGGGTGATTCCTGTGAGAGGGTCCTGGATCGATATGGAAATTGATGCCAAGGACATTGTTTATATCAGAATCGACAGGAGACGAAAATTTCCCGTATCCATCCTTTTTAAGGCCTTTGGGTATACCAGTGAAGATATTCTGGATTTCTTCTACAACAAAGAGCATATTGTTAAAAAAGATGGATCGTTTTTTAAGGAGTTTTCCCAGGAGAACCTGAAACGCCAGAGAGCAAGCTTTGATATTGCATCTCCAAAAACCGGCGAGGTTCTTGTAAAAAAAGGAAGAATTTTTACAAAACGGGCATTGAAACAACTCGAAGAGGATGGGTTGGATTATATCCCTGTCTCAGAGAATGAATTAATCAATAAATCTTTTGCACGGAATATTTTTGATGAAGAGACAAATGAACTCCTTTTCAAAGCCGGAGAACTGATTTCCGAAGAAACTTTTGAGAAGCTTGAAGAAAAAGGCCTTCACGATTTTAATATCCTTTACGTGGATCCAAGAAGCTCGGATTCCATGCGAAAAACGCTTGTGTCTGATAAAATTGAAAGAAAAGAAGAAGCCTTGATGGATATCTACAGGCGTCTCAGACCAGGAAATCCGGCTACCATTGAAGTTGCACAGGATTTTATCGATCATCTTTTTTTCAGACAGACATATTATGATTTGTCAAAGGTCGGCAGATTAAAAATGAATCATCGTCTGGGCATCAACACCATGATTGACGTGAAAACCCTGCGGAAAGAAGATATTCTGCTGACGGCCTCAACCCTGATTGAACTCAAAGACACTCAGGGGCAGGTTGATGATATCGATCACCTCGGGAACAGGCGTGTTCGGGCTGTTGGGGAACTCCTTGAAAACCACTATCGAATCGGGCTTGTCAGGATGGAGAGAGCGATCAAGGAAAAAATGAGCATGCAGGAAGTGGATGCCATGATGCCCCATGATTTGATTAACCCCAAGCCTGTGTCTGCGGTTGTTAGGGAATTTTTTGGCACATCCCAGCTATCTCAGTTCATGGATCAGACCAATCCTTTGTCTGAAACAACTCATAAAAGAAGGTTGTCCGCCCTTGGACCTGGTGGATTGACAAGAGAAAGAGCCGGTTTTGAAGTCCGGGACGTTCATCCATCCCATTACGGCAGAATCTGCCCCATTGAAACTCCGGAAGGACCGAATATCGGGCTGATTGTTTCTTTATGCACCTATGCACGGGTGAATGATTTCGGTTTTATTGAAACACCTTATAGAGTAGCCAATGAAGGGAATGTTTCCGATGTGATCAAACACCTGTCGGCCTTTGAGGAAAAAGAGCATCCCATTGCACAGGCAAATGCACCGCTTGATATCAGCAGTAAATTTATAAATTCGCTGGTGTCGTCACGGGTTGCCGGTGAATTTGAAATGATTGAGAATCAGGAAGTCAAATTCATGGATGTGTCTCCCAACCAGTTGGTATCTGTTTCTGCATCTTTAATCCCGTTTCTTGAAAATGACGACGCCAACAGAGCATTGATGGGCTCAAACATGCAGCGACAGGCCGTACCTTTAATAAAAAGCGAGGCTCCTCTTGTCGGGACGGGTATGGAAAGTGTTGTGGCAAGGGATTCTGGGGTTACGATCGTTGCAGATTATGATGGTGTTGTGGTGGATGTGGATTCAAAACGTATTGTGGTTCGGAACAATGATACCGAAGAGGGCAGTTTTGAAAAAGCTGTATCCATATATAATTGTACAAAATTTGTCCGCTCCAACCAGAATACCTGTTTCAACCATAGACCCATCGTTGTAAAGGGTGAAAATGTTAAGGCTGGCCAGGTTATCGCAGATGGACCATCCACGGAAATGGGAGAACTTGCCCTTGGCAAAAATGTAACCGTGGCCTTTATGCCATGGGATGGATACAATTATGAAGATTCCATCCTTGTGAGTGAACGGCTCGTCAAGGATGGTGTATATACCTCTGTTCATGTTGAACAATTTGAGGTCTTGGCACGGGATACAAAACTTGGAAAAGAGGAAATTACCCGTGATATTCCAAATGTGGGCGAAGAAGCCTTAAGAAATCTGGATGAAAGCGGAATTATAAGGCTTGGTGCTGAGGTTAATTCCGGTGACATTCTTGTGGGCAAAATTACACCCAAGGGAGAAACCCAGCTTTCTCCTGAAGAAAAATTGCTACGGGCTATTTTTGGTGAAAAAGCCGGGGATGTGAAAGATACGTCTCTCTGTGTACCGCCGGGTGTAAAAGGAAAAGTTATTGATGCCAAAGTTTTTTCAAGAAGAGGTCTTTCAAAGGATGACCGGACAAGATTGATAGAAGACAATGAAATCGAACGACTTGAAAAAGACCGGGATGACGAAATCAGGATTATTTCGGATGTGGCCCGTGAAAAAGTTGAAGCTGTTCTTGATGGCCATAAGACGGTTACCGATCTTGAAAAAACCGGAAAAATCGTTGTAAAATCCGGGACCAAGGTGAAACCGGGAATATTTCTGGATATTCCGGTGTCAGTGCTTGTCCATGTAGCGGTGAAAGATGCCGTAGCAACAGAAAAGGCCCAGATTATTCTTGAGAGCGCCCAGGTACAGATAAAAAAAGCCAGGGAACATTTCAACAGACAGGTATCTCGTTTTGAAAAAGGGGATGATCTGCCACCGGGTGTCTTGAAAATGATCAAGATCAGTGTTGCCATGGAAAGAGTACTTTCAGTGGGTGACAAAATGGCTGGACGTCATGGGAATAAGGGTGTTGTTTCAAGGATCCTGCGAGTGGAGGACCTGCCCTATTTTGAAGACGGAAGGCCGGTGGACATGGTTTTGAACCCCTTGGGCGTTCCCTCCCGAATGAATGTCGGTCAGATACTGGAGATTCATCTGGGGCATGCAGCCTATGGGCTGGGACAGCAGATTGACGAACTTTTGAACCAGATGAAATTAAAGGAGTTAAGGGAAAAAGTGACGGATATTTTTTCTGTTACCGAGGTTCAGAAGGCCAACAGGAGAGAGGATGTTGTTGTAAAAGACATTGAAAGAATGTCTGATAAGGAACTCATTGATTTTGCGACACTTTACAGAAGGGGTGTTCATATGGCCACGCCTGTCTTTGATGGTGCAAGCGAGGATGAAATCAAACATCTTATCAAAATGGCCGGATTTGATACATCAGGCCAAGCCGTTCTTTATGACGGCAGGACCGGCTTACCTTTTGCCAAGCCCGTAACCGTCGGTACCATGTACATGCTTAAACTTCATCATCTGGTTGATGATAAGCTGCATGCCCGATCCATTGGCCCCTATTCTCTGGTTACACAACAGCCCCTCGGCGGAAAAGCCCAGTTTGGTGGACAGCGATTGGGTGAGATGGAGGTTTGGGCCATGGAAGCCTATGGCGCTGCCCATGCATTGCAGGAATTTCTAACGGTTAAATCCGATGATATGACTGGAAGAACCAGAATGTATGAAAAAATTGTAAAAGGCCAGAATGTTCTTGAACCGGGGATGCCTGAATCTTTCAGAGTCCTTATTAAAGAACTCAACAGTCTGGGGTTGGATATGAATCTTATAGAAGGAAGCAGATAAGGAGAAGACATTGGATAATATATACGATTTCTTCGCAAAACCAAAAGATCCTAAGATTTATAAGGCTGTTCAAATCAGCCTTGCATCTTCAGACCAGATTAGAGAGTGGTCTCATGGTGAAATCAAGAAGCCGGAAACAATCAACTACCGGACATTCAAACCGGAAAGAGACGGCTTGTTTTGTGCAAAAGTATTTGGACCCACAAAGGATTATGAATGCAATTGCGGAAAATACAAACGAATGAAACATCGAGGCGTTGTCTGTGAGAAATGCGGCGTGGAAGTGATTCAGTCAAAGGTTCGCCGGGAGAGAATGGCGCATATTGAACTGGCCTCCCCTGTATCGCATATCTGGTTTTTAAAAAGTCTCCCCAGCAAGATCGGAAATGTTCTTGATTTAACGCTTAAAAGTCTTGAAAAAGTGCTTTATTTTGATTCTTACATCATTATTGACCCGAAGGAAACAAGCTTAAAAAAGCTTCAGCTTCTTTCAGATGACCAATATTATGAAGCTCAGGAAACATTCGGTGAGGATGGGTTTGAAGCCGGGATTGGTGCTGAAGCAATTTTAAAGCTGCTCAACGAGATTAATCTTCAACAGGTTCATGATGAATTAAAAGAAGAAATTCAATCGACAAAATCAGTTGCCAAACAGCAGAAGATGTCTAAACGTCTTAAGGTCATAGACGCTTTCCTAACCTCCGGCATAGAGCCTGGACGTATGATATTGACGGCTTGTCCCATTCTTCCTCCGGATCTGCGGCCTCTTGTGCCACTCGAGGGGGGTCGGTTTGCGACATCAGATCTGAATGATCTGTACCGAAGGGTTTTGAATAGAAATAACCGGCTTAAAAGGCTGGTGGACCTAAATGCCCCTGATATTATCGTCAGAAACGAAAAACGAATGCTTCAGGAAGCTGTGGATGTTCTGTTTGATAACGGCCGTCACGGCAGGGTGGTCACCGGTACCAATAAACGGCCTCTTAAATCTTTGAGCGATACCTTGAAAGGAAAACAGGGCCGGTTTCGCCAGAATCTCTTGGGTAAACGTGTGGATTATTCCGGGCGTACAGTTATTACGGTTGGTTCCGAACTGAGACTTCATCAATGCGGTATCCCGAAAAAAATGGCCCTGGAATTGTTTAAGCCGTTTATTTATAACTATCTGGAACAAAAAGGTCTGGTTTCCACTGTTAAAAGTGCCAAAAAAATGGTGGAGCGCGAAGAAACCGAGGTCTGGGATGCCCTTGAATCTGTTGTAAAAGAATATCCCGTGATGCTCAACAGGGCGCCCACCCTCCATCGCCTGGGGTTCCAGGCCTTTGAACCGGTACTGATTGAAGGAAAAGCAATCCAGCTTCATCCCCTTGTATGTCCTGCGTTTAATGCGGATTTTGATGGTGACCAGATGGCTGTGCATGTTCCGCTTTCTCTTGAGTCCCAGTTGGAAGCCAGAATCATGATGTTGTCGACCAATAACATTCTTTCACCAGCAAATGGTCAGCCCATTATCGTACCAACTCAGGATATTGTTCTGGGTATTTACTATATGACCCGGGGAGTACGAAATCAGAAAGGTGAAGGAATACATTTCTCCAGCATCGATGAAGTCAGATATGCCTTTGACGCTGGAGAGCTTTCGCTGCACGCAAAGATAAAGGTCCGGATTGATGGTGAAATGTACGATACTACAACCGGTAGAATTCTTCTCTGGGAAACCATCCCCGGGGATACCCTGTTATCGCTCAGCAGGATCAAAAGTCGTTCTCTGGAAGACTGTGAAACCGCGTTAGAAGAACTGAGGGCTGGCAAAGAATTTGATAAGATATTGAAAAAATATTCCGATGATGAGGTTAAAAAAACCAGAGGGAAAACAGAACTGTTAACCCGAAAAGAATTTAAAAATCTGTTCCAGGTTTCTGAGATTATTGTAGAACAGATTTTCGGATTGAAAGAAGAACAATTTTCCGATATCAGAAAAATAGGTGAATACTATACCATATTCAGGGTAGATGAACGCAAAACCACACTTCCCTTTAATCTGGTAAACAAACTGATGGATAAATCTTCCATTGTAAAACTGATTGACTATGCATACCGGAATATCGGACTTAAAGAAACCGTTATCCTTTCCGACCGACTCAAAGATATCGGGTATAAATACTCTACTCTGGGCGGTCTGTCCATCTGTATAGACGACATGATTATCCCGGATCAAAAATGGGACATTATAGCCAAGGCAGAGAGAAATATCGAAGATATTAAAAACCAGTACTCTGAAGGATTGATTACCCAAGGCGAAAAATATAACAAGGTAGTGGATATCTGGGCCCAGAGCACGGATGATATTGCCAATGCCATGATGGAGGTTATGAAAAACCCGACGGGTGCAAAGGATGAGGATTCGGCGGAGAATTTGAATGCCGTTTATATCATGGCAGACTCCGGTGCCCGTGGAAGCAAGGATCAGATGCGTCAGCTGGCCGGGATGCGCGGACTGATGGCCAAACCGTCAGGGGAGATTATTGAAAATCCGATTACAGCCTGTTTCAGGGAAGGCCTTTCCGTTCTTCAGTATTTTATTTCAACCCATGGTGCCAGAAAGGGTCTGGCCGACACAGCCTTGAAAACCGCCAACTCTGGATATCTTACAAGACGTCTTGCAGACGTGGGTCAGGATTGTACCATTGTCGAGATAGATTGCGGAACGATTAACGGTATCGAAGTTGAAGCTTTGTATGAAGGAGGCGAAGTCATTCAAACCCTTGGGGAAAGGATTCTCGGAAGAGTCACGCAGGAGGATATCCGCGACCCTTATTCTGATGAATTTATTGTCGGAGCCGATACAGAACTGACTGAAACCCATGTAAAAAAGGCTGAAGAAGCAGGGGTTCAGAAGGTAAAAATTCGTTCCGTTCTGACCTGTAATTCAAAGCATGGTGTCTGCTCCAGATGCTATGGCCGGGATCTGGCCCATGGCGAGACTGTGGAGATCGGCCAGGCCATCGGTATTGTTGCCGCACAGTCCATTGGTGAACCCGGTACCCAGTTGACCATGAGAACCTTTCATATTGGCGGTACTGCATCCAGAAAGGTTGAAGTTGCTGAAATCAAGGCAAGGGTTGGTGGAATATTAAAATTTAATGAAGATATTCAGACCGTTGTTTCTGCCGAGAATGAAATTATTGTCATGAACCGCAAAGGTGGCGGAATTACCATAGTTGGAGAAGAAGGGCGGGAAAGAGCCAAGGAAACGATTATTTATGGCGCAACCCTTCACATTAAAAACGGACAAAAAGTGGAGCCGGGGGATGTTATCGCCACCTGGGATCCTTTTACAACACCGATTATCACGGAAGTATCCGGCAGGGTCAGGTTTGCAGATATTGAGGTCGGCAACACGGTTCAAGAGCAGATTGACCCGGTAACCGGCAAGGTTTCCCGAACTATTATTGAAGGCAGAGACAGTGAGATAAGACCGAGGATCACCATCAAGGATAAGGAAGGAAAGGGTGTTAAACTTCTGAATTCAAAAATGGCAGCTAGATATTATCTGCCGGTCAATGCCATCTTGAAAGTTGAAGATGATGATCAGGTAATGGCTGGAGATGTAATTGCAAAATTGCCGAGGGCAACAACAAAGACCAAGGACATCACCGGAGGTCTTCCCAGGGTTGCAGAGCTTTTTGAAGTCAGAAAGCCGAAAGACCCGGGTGTTCTGACTGAAATTGACGGGTATGTAGTTGTATCCAAAGGAACAAAAGGAAGACAGAAGGTAACCATCACCCCGACGGATGTGGGAGAGAGCAAAGAATATTCCATTCCCAAAGGCCAGCATGTGACTGTATATGATGGTGATTATGTAAAGGCGGGCGACCCATTGATAGCTGGGAGCGCGAACCCTCAGGATATCATGAATATCAAAGGCGAAGTCGCCCTGGCCAAATATCTTGTGGATGAGGTTCAGGAAGTATACCGTCTCCAAGGTGTAAGAATTAATGATAAGCATATTGAGGTGGTTATCCGGCAGATGATGAGACGGGTAAAGGTTGTTTCCACGGGGGACACCAATTTTATACCGGATGAACAGATTGACCGGGTCCAGTTTGAAGAAACAAACCGTGCAGTTGCCATGAAGGGTGGAGAGCCGGCAAAGGGTGAGCCCCTAATCCTTGGTATCACAAAAGCGTCCTTATCAACGGACAGTTTTCTTTCTGCCGCATCTTTTCAGGAAACGACCAAAGTGCTGACACTTGCGGCCATTGAAGGGAAGCACGATGATCTTAAAGGGCTTAAGGAGAATGTCATCATGGGCAGAATGATACCGGCCGGAACCGGATTCCCGGGGTATGACAAAGTTGAAGTCGGATTAGGAGAAATTGTTCAGGTATAATTTTAAGAAAAAACTTGACTTTTTCAGGATGTGAACGTAGAATCTAACATTTTGTCGTGTATGACAATAGTTAAACTGTGATAAGGAGCGTTGGGAAAGTTATGCCGACCATTAATCAGTTGGTTCGAAAAGGTAGAAAAAAAGCGGAGAAAAAGATCAGCACGCCTGGTTTAAAAGGTGGTCCGCAGAAACGTGGTGTTTGCACCAGAGTGTATACATCGACACCAAAGAAACCGAACTCTGCTTTGAGAAAAGTGGCAAGAGTTCGATTGACTACAGGAATGGAAGTCGCTGCATACATACCAGGTATGGGGCATAATCTTCAGGAACACTCCGTCGTTCTCGTAAGGGGCGGCAGGGTAAAAGACCTTCCAGGTGTTCGCTATCATATCGTCAGGGGTGCTCTTGATACCTTGGGTGTTGATGATAGAAGGCAGGGCCGATCAAAATACGGTGCAAAAAGGCCTAAATAAATTAAATTATTTTAGTTATGGTGGACATGAATGATGGCGGTAAAAGAAATCAACCTTGATAATAGTACAAAAAATGCAACACAGGAAGAAAAGCTTGCAGCAAAATTTGTTAACTGCGTCATGAAAAACGGGAAAAAGAATGCAGCTCGTAAAGTCGTTAAAGAAGCCTTGTTGATTGCAGAAGAAAAAATTGGCGAACCTGCTCTGATTATACTAAAAAAAGCATTTGACAACATCAAGCCCACTGTTGAAGTAAAATCCAGGCGAATTGGTGGCTCGACATATCAGGTGCCCACCGATATTAAGACAGGCAGGCAGATGGCTTTGGCTTTCCGCTGGTTGATCGATTTCAGTCGCAAGCGTTCTGAAAAAGGGTTTGCTAAGAAGCTTGCCTCAGAAGTGCTTGATGCATATAACCAGCGCGGCGGGGCAATGAAAAAGAAAGAAGATACACACAAAATGGCAGAGGCCAACAAGGCATTTGCTCATTTCAGGTGGTAATTAATATTTTGAATATCCTGAAAACATTCCACAGGAGGAATTAAGAAGATGGCTAAGGAGAAATTTGCGCGGACAAAGCCGCATGTGAACATAGGCACAATTGGTCATATCGATCATGGGAAGACTACGCTTACGGCAGCAATCACAAAGCATTCAGCGATGAAGGGATTTGGGTCGTTTATCCCGTTTGATCAGATAGACAAGGCGCCTGAAGAAAGAGAGCGTGGTATCACCATTGCCACAGCCCATGTAGAGTATGAGACACCCAACCGTCACTACGCGCATGTGGACTGTCCGGGCCATGCAGACTATATAAAGAATATGATCACAGGTGCGGCCCAGATGGACGGCGCCATACTGGTGGTCAGTGCCGATGACGGTCCTATGCCTCAGACAAGAGAGCACATTCTTCTTGCACGTCAGGTAGGAGTGCCCACAATAGTCGTATTCCTTAATAAATGTGACATGGTGGATGATGAAGAATTGATTGAGCTGGTGGAAATGGAGCTTCAGGAGCTTTTAGACACCTATGAATTTCCGGGAGATACCACACCGATCATCAGGGGAAGTGCACTAAAAGCCCTTGAGAGTGATGATGTAAACAGCGAAGACGCTAAATGCATCTTTCAGCTCCTGGAAACACTTGATTCTTATGTTCCGGAACCCATCAGGGATACGGCAAAGCCATTTTTGATGCCCATTGAAGATGTATTCAGCATATCCGGCCGTGGAACGGTTGTAACCGGAAGAATCGAACGCGGTATCATCAAGACGGGTGAAGAAATCGAGATCGTAGGCATCAGGGAAACCGCAAAGACGGTTTGTACCGGTGTTGAGATGTTCAGAAAACTTCTTGATGAAGGTCAGGCAGGAGATAATGTGGGTCTTCTTCTCCGCGGAACCAAGCGTGAACAGGTTGAAAGAGGTCAGGTTGTTTCCAAACCCGGAAGTATCACCCCGCATACAAAATTCAAAGCTGAGATGTATGCATTGAGCAAAGAAGAAGGTGGTCGTCATACGCCGTTCTTTACCGGTTACAGACCCCAGTTCTTTTTCAGAACAACGGATATAACCGGAGTTCTGACCCTGGATGAAGGCGTTGAGATGATCATGCCCGGAGATAATGCAACCATCAATGTAGAGCTGATTAACCCCATTGCCATGGAAAAAGAACTCAGGTTTGCCATCAGAGAAGGCGGACGTACAGTTGGCGCCGGTGTTATCGGTGAAATTGTTCAATAAGATAGGAAGAACGATAGGTCATGTTGAAAACAAAAATAAGGATCAGGCTTAAGGCATATGATCACAAGCTTCTTGATCAGTCTTCGGTAGATATTGTTGATACAGCAAGAAAGACAGGTGCCAAGATCGTTGGACCGGTGCCTCTTCCCACGCGCATAAACAAATTCACTGTTCTGCGGTCTCCCCATGTGAACAAGAAATCACGGGAACAGTTTGAAATCAGAACACATAAAAGAATGTTGGATATTCTCGAACCCACCCAGCAGACAGTTGATGCTTTGATGAAGCTTGATCTTTCTCCAGGTGTGGATGTTGAAATAAAATTATAGGTCAATAACAGGAACCCATTATGAGCGCATTACTTGGAAAAAAAATAGGGATGACCACAGTGTTTTCTGCAGATGGAAAACTTGTTCCTGTTACCGTTGTGCAATTAGGGCCATGTGTTGTTACACAGGTGAAAACAAAGAAAACCGATGGATATAATGCCATTCAGCTCGGTTTTTCAGAAAAACCCGTTGAAAAGTTAACAAGACCCATCGCAGGCCATTTGAAAAAAACCAGCGACAAAGGATTTGGAGTTCTAAGAGAATTTAGAACCGATGACGCTGAAAAAACTGAGGCTGGATCAATTATTGGAATAGATTTGTTTGCAGTAGGGGACAAGGTTAATATTTCAGGTATTTCCAAAGGACTCGGTTTTCAAGGTACTATCAGGCGACATGGCTTCAGCCGTGGTCCTGAATCACACGGTTGCAGAAATCACAGGGAACCAGGATCAATTGGTAACAGTGCTACTCCCGGAAGAGTGTTTAAAGGAAAGAAAATGCCCGGGCACATGGGCGTAAAAAGAGAGACCGTAAAAAATCTTACGGTAGTAGATATTAAGCTCAAAGAAAATCTTCTGTTGGTCAAAGGTGCCTTGCCGGGCTTTAAAACAGGAATATTGGAAGTGCAAAAGGCTGGTAAAAAGTAAACGTTTTCCAGTCTGTATAAGACTAAATGCGGCTATGGGTATTGCAGAACTTTTCGCAGTGATGCATAGCTGATCAAAATTTGTGAGGAAGAATATGGCTGCTGTAGATGTATTAAACAGTTCAGGAAAAAAAGTGTCTGAAATACAGCTTTCTGATGAAATTTTCAACACACCCGTAAAAACAAGTGTTCTTCACCAGGTAGTCCGGTCCCAGCTCGTTTCGAAACGGGAAGGGACTGCTTCGTGTAAAACCAGGGGAATGGTAAAAGGCAGTACAAGAAAGCTTTTTAGGCAAAAAGGAACCGGCAATGCCCGCGCCGGCAGTATCAAATCACCACTACGCAAAGGCGGTGGCATAATCTTTGGGCCGTCTCCCAGATCTTATGAGATCAAGGTACCTAAAAAAGTTAGAAAATTAGCACTTAAAATGGCTTTGAGTTCAAAACTTGAAGACCAGAATCTTTTTGTGATAGATGATTTTAATCTTGAAACAATTAAGACTAAAGCCTTTTCAGCTGTTCTTGATGCCCTGTCGCTTTCCAATCTTTTGATAGTTTCCGACACTGAAGATACAAATCTTTCCCTTTCATCCAGAAACGTTCCTGGGGTCAAAGTGATCAAAACAGAGGGGCTCAATGTATACGATATTTTAAGGTTCAAAAACCTTCTTTTGGTAGAATCTACCGTCAAAAATATCGAAGGGAGGTTAAGCTGAAATGAAACATTTTGATATTGTTCGGGGACCTGTTGTTACAGAGAAAACAACCCTTCAAAAAGAGACAAGTAATCAGGTGACACTCAGAGTAGATAAAAATGCAAATCGTGTTGAGATCAAAAATGCCGTGGAGATAACTTTCAATACCAAGGTGAAACAAGTCAGAACGATACAGGTTAAAGGAAAAGTTAAACAGCGCGGCAAAATTATTGGCAGGCGGAAAGACTGGAAAAAAGCGATTATTACACTGATGCCAGGTCAAAAAATTGATTTTTTTGAAGGTGTTTAAAGAGGTATATATATGTCAACAATAATTAAGACAAAACCGACATCTCCCGGAAGACGCGCTCAGGAATACCTTTCTTTTGAAGAAATTACCAAAACCGAACCTGAAAGAAGTCTGACAAGAAATATTAATAAGTGTTCGGGTCGTAACTCTTACGGAAGAATTACTGCAAGGCATAGAGGTGGCGGAGCAAAAAAGAAATATCGGATCATTGATTTTAAGAGAGATAAAGATGGAATCCCGGCAAAAGTGTCAGCCATCGAATATGATCCCAACAGAAGTGCAAGAATTGCCCTTCTTGTTTATGCAGATGGTGAAAAAAGATACATTATTGCACCCCTTGAAATAAAAGTCGGGGATATTCTTGAAACAGGACCAGGGGCGGATATAAAACCCGGTAACTGCATGCCGCTCGAAAATATTCCGACGGGTACAAGAATTCATAATATTGAATTAAAGCAGAACAAAGGCGGTCAGATCGTTCGAAGCGCAGGGGGTTTTGCGCGTCTGATGGCTAAGGAAGGCAGTTACGGCCAGGTTTTGCTTCCTTCAGGTGAAGTGAGAATGGTTCATCTGAAGTGCAAGGCCACAGTGGGAAGAGTGGGGAACGAAAAACACGGTGACGTTAAAATCGGAAAAGCCGGTCGTAACAGATGGCTCGGTAAAAGGCCGTCGGTTCGTGGTGTTGCTATGAACCCGGTCGATCATCCAATGGGTGGTGGCGAGGGAAGATCTTCCGGTGGCCGCCAGCCTTGTACTCCTTGGGGTATTCCGACAAAAGGAAAGAGGACCAGAAATAATGCGAGAACGGAACCGTTTATCGTTAAAAGACGAGCTAAGAGAAAATAAATAGGTGATAAATTATGCCAAGATCATTGAAAAAAGGACCATACATCGAACAGCAGCTTTTAAAGAAAGTGATGGATTCAGGTCAAGCCAAACGTAATAAAGTGATTAAGACTTGGTCCCGCAGATCTACAATATTTCCTGAAATGGTCGGCATCACATTTGCTGTACACAACGGGAAAAAATTCATACCGGTTTTTGTTTCAGAAAATATGGTGGGTCATAAGCTTGGTGAATTTTCACCGACTAGAACATTCTGGGGGCATGCAGGAGATAAAAAAGCCAAGAGATAACTCTTGTCCGATTAAAGGAATAAGGATATGGAAGTTAAAGCAATCACAAGATTTACACGTATTTCACCGCTGAAGCTCAGGCTGCCGATTAATGAAGTCAAAGGCAAAAATGCTGGTCAGGCGCTGACGCTTTTAAAGTTTATGCCACTCAAAGCTGCTGAAGTTATTCATAAGACCTTGCAGTCAGCAGTCGCCAACGCAGAAAATAATAACAAGCTGGATGTGGATAAGCTGGTTGTTAAAAACATTTTTGTTGATCAGGGTCCTTCAATGAAACGGTTCAGACCGAGGGCTAGGGGAAGGGCCTCTAAAATTTTGAAAAGAACCAGTTATTTAACTGTAATTGTTGAATCAACTGCCAAATAGGAGGAATAAAGCTTGGGCCAGAAAGTACATCCTACCAGTTTAAGATTAGGCATTATCCGGACCTGGGATTCCAGGTGGTATGCAGATAAAAATTATGCTGCGTTTGTTGAAGAAGACTTCAAAGTAAGAAAATTTTTGAAAAAGAAATTATATCACGCAGGTGTTTCAAAAATTGAAATAGAACGGTTTTCAAAACAGATTCGGCTTAGAGTGTTTGCAGCACGGCCCGGCATTATTATCGGGAAAAAAGGGAGCGAGATCGGAGTTCTAAAGGCAGAACTTGAAAAAATGGTCACCTCTGACGTTTTGATCGATATTAAAGAAATCAGACGCCCTGAAATTGATGCTCAACTGGTAGCAGAAAATATTGCGCTTCAACTTGAAAGAAGAATCGCCTTCAGAAGAGCGATGAAACGGAGCGTATCATCTGCCATGCGATTTGGTGCAAAAGGGATCAAGATTATTTGCTCCGGACGTCTGGGGGGTGCAGAGATGGCACGAACCGAGTGGTACAAGGAGGGTCGTATTCCTCTTCATACCTTAAGGGCTGATGTTGATTACGGCTTTATTGAAGCGAAAACCACCTATGGGCTCATCGGTATCAAGACCTTTGTTTTTAAAGGCGAGGTTTTAAGCCCAGGTGAACAAGTGATGGCGAAATAAAGTCGATTAGGAGAAATTAGAAATGCTTAGTCCAAAAAATGTAAAATTCCGTAAACAGTTCCGCGGCAGAACAACCGGCGCTCCTGATAAAGGCACGACACTGAATTTCGGGGACTTTGGTCTGCAGGCGGTTGAATGCGGATATGTTAACGCTAGACAGATTGAAGCAGCAAGAGTTGCCTTGACACGACATGCTAAAAGGGCAGGGAAAAGCTGGATTAGATTGTTTCCTGATATCCCCATCACAAAGAAACCCGCTGAAGTCAGGATGGGTAAGGGGAAAGGCGCTACGGATTCATGGGTGGCCAGAATTAAACCGGGTAAAATACTTTATGAAATGGAAGGTATCTCCCGTGAAGTTGCCAAAGAAGCCTTGAGATTAGCCGCAAGAAAGCTTTCCATCAAAACTCGGTTTATTGAGAGGAGCAAATAAAGATGAAAGTCAGTGAAATTAAAGAAATGGGAAAAGATCAGATGAAAGAAAAGCTGGTTGAGTTAAAAAAACAGCTTTTTACGCTGCGCTTTCAAAACAGGGTTGGTCAGCTTGAGAATACAGCCGTACTTTCAACTGTCAAAAAGGATATTGCAAGGATTTACACAATATCCAAAGAAATGAATGTAAACATTAGCTGATTTGCGAAGATACTACTATGGAAACAATTAAAAAAAATAAAAAAGAGCTGATTGGTCTTATCATATCTGATAAAATGGATAAATCGGTTGTGGTCCAGGTCGAAAGATTCATACCCCATGCGGTTTATAAAAAATTTATGAAACAGTTTAAAAAATATCATGCTCATGATGAGAAAAATGAATGCAAGGTCGGTGATATGGTTAAAATCATCGAGACAAGACCTTTGAGCAAGCTTAAACGTTTCAGAGTCAGTGAAATAGTTAAAAAAGCTATTTGATAAAGGGAGTTGAGATATGATTCAGAATGAAACAAGACTAACGGTAGCAGACAATTCCGGTGCAAAAGAGCTGTACTGCATCAAAGTCATCGGTGGATCAAAAAGAAGGTATGCCAGTGTCGGAGATATTATTATCTGTTCTGTCAAGGAAGCTATCCCCAATGCAAAGGTGAGCAAGGGAGATGTTGTTCAGGCGGTTATTGTCAGAACTAAAAAAGAAATATCCAGACCTGATGGATCAATGATCCGATTCGATGATAATTCTGCTGTGATTTTGGCCAAATCAAATGAACCGGTTGGCACCCGCATATTTGGACCTGTCGCAAGAGAACTCAGGGCAAAACGGTTTATGAAAATCGTCTCTCTTGCACCTGATGTGCTTTAATTACCAGGTTTATGGAGAAAAACCCCATGGATGCAATAAAAATAAGAATAAAAAAAGATGACAAGGTTAAGGTGTTAACCGGAAAAGATAAAGGCAAGATTGGTAAAGTGCTGAAGGTTGTTAAAAAAACCAACCGGGTCGTTGTTGAAAATATCAATGTTGTCAAGAGTCATCAAAGACCGACACAGAAAGTTCCACAAGGTGGAATTGTTGAAAAACCCATGCCGGTGAATATCTCGAATCTCATGATTATGTGTAATTCATGTATCAAACCGACCAGAATCGGGATAAAAGCGCTGGAAGATGGAAAACGGGTGAGAATCTGTAAAAAATGCAATCAGCAGATAGATTCTTAAGACCAAAGACGGAGATCATACATGTCAACCATTAAGGAAAAATACAATACCGACATTGTTCCCAAGCTGAAGGAAGCCTTTCAATACAAAAATGTATTTGAGGTTCCAAAACTTGAGAAAATAGTATTGAACATGGGGTTGGGAGAAGCTGTAAGAAACCCCAAGATCATTGAGTCGGCAGCTGCAGAGCTTGCGTTGATAGCCGGGCAGAAACCGGTTGTTACACGGGCTAAAAAACCCATAGCAAATTTTAAGCTCAGGACAGGATTGCCCATTGGATGCAAAGTGACCCTGCGCCGTGAAAAGATGTTTGATTTTTTTGAGAAGCTTGTAAATATTACTTTACCGCGTGTCAGGGACTTCAGAGGGATATCTGGTAAGGGTTTTGACGGCAGGGGAAATTACACCTTCGGTATTACAGAGCATATTATATTCCCTGAAATTGATTATGATAAGACTGAAAGTATCAAGGGTCTTAATGTTACGGTGGTGACAACTGCCAAAACAGATGAAGAAGGTAAAGCATTACTGAAGTTTTTAGGGATGCCCTTTAAAAATTAAGGATTTTAAGGAGGAAGGCTTGGCAAAAAGAGCTTTGATCGTAAAGGCAGGCAGAAAACAAAAATTTTCTGTGCGAGCATATAACAGATGCCCCTTATGCGGTAGACCAAGAGGATTTATCAGAAAAGCTGGTATTTGCAGGATTTGTTTTAGGACACTTGCGTCAGAAGGCAAGCTTCCTGGTGTTACCAAATCGAGCTGGTAATTTACCACAGAGAGATAAACCGCTAAACAATATCAGTGCATTTTAAGGAGATTTCAAATGGCAACGAGTGATCCAATTGCAGACATGCTGACGAGCATCAGAAATGGTGGTAAAGCAGGGTTTGCCAAAGTGGATATCCCCGGATCAAAGGTCAAGCTGGAGCTGGTTCGGGTGTTGAAAGAGCAGGGATACATCAAGGATTATAAATATCTTGAAAATGAGGTTCAGGGTTCAATCCGTATTTATTTAAAATATGTATCGGATGGGAAACCCTCAATATTCGGGATTGAGAGAGTCAGTAAACCGTCGAGGCGGATTTACAGCAAATCAAAACAGATTAAGCCGGTTTTAAACGGTCTTGGTATATCCGTTGTCTCAACCTCAAGGGGCGTGATGACTGACAAGCAAGCCAGGGAAGCGAATGTCGGCGGTGAGATTCTTTTTAACGTTTGGTAGTACAGGAGTAATATATGTCAAGAATAGGAAAAAAGCCGGTTCAGCTTCCTGGAAAAGTTCAATTTTCCCTTAATGGGGATACCATATCCGTTAAGGGCCCCAAAGGCAATCTCGAGCGACAACTGCATCCGGCTATCAAACTTGAAATCAACGAGAGCGTTGTAAATGTAACGACAGATACAAGCGATAAGAAAAAAGTAGCTTTGCAGGGATTGTACCGAGCCCTGATTTCCAATATGGTAACCGGCGTAACAACAGGGTATGAAAGAAAACTGATTCTTTCCGGGATAGGGTACCGGGCAGAAGCAAAAGGGAATAATCTCACATTGAATGTAGGATATTCAAATCCGGTTAATTTTACAATTCCAGACGGGATATCTGTGAGTGTAGAAAACAATACTCAGGTTATCCTGACAGGGATTGACAAGGAAATTCTTGGCCAGGTTGCAGCAAACATAAGAGATATAAGACCACCGGAGCCATACAAGGGCAAAGGGATTATGTATGCAGATGAAAGAATTATCAGAAAAGCTGGTAAGACTGCAGGTAAAGACTAATAGGCAGGAATATAAAGATTATGGGAAATACATCACAAAGGCTTGTATCAAGGCTTAAGAGAAAAAAAAGAATCAGGAAAAATATCTGCGGCAATCAGGATCGCCCAAGATTAAGTGTATTCAGAAGTTCAAAGAACATTTATGCCCAGATCATTGATGATACACTTGGAACTACACTTGTGTCTGCTTCAACACTTGATAAGGAATTCAAAGATAAAAAAGTTGAAGGCAAGAAGGTTGAGATTGCAAAGGTAGTTGGGAACCTCGTCGGCAAGAGAGCGCTTGATAAAGGAATTACAAAAGTGGTTCTTGACAGGAATGGATATTTATATCACGGTCGCATCAAAGCGCTTTCAGACGGAGCCCGCGAAGCCGGATTGAATTTTTAATATTTGGAGGACAGACCCTTGGCAAGACAGCAGATAGAAGAAAGTGGATTAATTGATAAGGTCGTCAGAATCAACCGCGTTGCAAAAGTGGTAAAAGGCGGAAGAAATTTCAGCTTTAGTGCTTTGGTCGTTGTTGGGGACGGTGAGGGAAGCGTCGGGTATGGTCTCGGAAAGGCAACGGAAGTTCCTGAGGCCATAAAAAAAGGTCTGGAAAAAGCAAAAAGAAACATGGTTAAAGTTTCTATACTGAACGGCACCGTTCCTTTTGAAGTTGTTGGCAAGGCAGGCGCTGGTCGTGTATTGCTGAAACCGGCTTCTCCAGGTACCGGGCTGATTGCCGGTGGCGGTATCCGTGCCGTCCTTGAAGCCGCTGGTGTTACGGATATCCTGACCAAATGCATTGGAACAAATAATACACAAAATATTGTAAGAGCTACAATGGCCGGACTTCAATCCCTATGTACAAAGGAAGAAGTGGCAAAACGCCGTGGTCTTAGATCTGAAGATTTATAAGAGGTTGCTAAAATGACGGATAGAATTAGAATCACCCAAATCAGAAGCACAATCGGAAGGCCTGCCAAACATGGCCGGATTATACGTTCTCTGGGGTTAAGAAAAATGCACCATACGGTTGAACATAATGCTGATCCGGTTATTCTGGGACAGATCAAGAAAGTATCTCATCTTGTGAAAGTAGAGGAGGTGTAATATGCAGATTCATGATTTGACACCTGCGCCCGGTTCCAGAAAAAAACGAAAAAGAATCGGCAGAGGTCCAGGTTCAGGAATGGGGAAGACATCCACAAAAGGGCATAAAGGACTTAAAGCAAGGGCAGGCGGAAGCGTCAGACCTGGTTTTGAAGGTGGTCAGATGCCTTTGTACAGAAGGCTTCCCAAAAGAGGGTTTCATAATATATTTAAAACACAACATGCTGTTTTAAATATCAGAGATTTAGACTTGTTTGAAGATGGTTCGACTATTGATATAGAATCCCTGAAAAAATCTGGAATGATCAAGGGCCGTTTTGATGGTGTCAAGCTTCTGGGACAGGGCGAAACAAAAAAGAAGTTTATGTTGAAAAATGTTCTTGTATCCAAAACTGCCAGGGAAAAAATAGAATCCGTCGGCGGAAGCATAGAATAATAATAGAAGTGATGTAAGGAATTCATAAATGATCCAGAACAGCTACCAGAATCTGCTTAAACTTCCTGAACTGAAAAGAAAGCTTTTTATTACGCTTGCTTTGCTGTTTGTTTACCGGGTGGGTATTCATGTCCCCACCCCGGGTATTAACGGCGCTGCCCTTGCTTCTTTTTTTGCAAGTGCTGAAGGTACTTTGTTTTCCGTGTTTAATATGTTTTCCGGTGGTGCATTGGAAAGACTTTCCATCTTTGCATTGGGAATTATGCCTTATATCAGCGCATCTATTATCCTGGAGCTGATGACCGTGGTTGTCCCATACCTGGATCAATTAAAAAAAGAAGGGGACGCCGGCAGGAAAAAGAAAACTCAGCTGGCCCGATATGGCACAGTGATATTGAGCATTATTCAGGGTCTGGGGATCAGCGTCGGTCTTGAGTCCATGACATCTCCTGCAGGGGTTGCAATTGTTCCCTATCCTGGGTGGCCGTTCCGACTGGTTACCATTATCACCCTTACAGCCGGAACTGCGTTCATCATGTGGCTGGGGGAACAGATCACGGAAAGGGGTATCGGCAACGGTATTTCCCTGATTATTTTTGCAGGTATTGTGGCAGGTATTCCCAGTGCCATGGGCAATACGGTACGCTTGATGACAACCGATGAAATGGGGCTGTTTACACTTATCGTGATTATTATTCTGATGGTGGCTGTCATTGCTTCGGTAATTTTCATGGAACAGGCGCAGCGGCGAATACCCGTTCACTATGCCAAGCGCGTGGTGGGCAGAAAAATGTATGGCGGACAGACATCTCACCTGCCCCTGAAAATTAATTCCGCCGGTGTTATTCCACCGATTTTTGCATCTTCAATCATCATGTTTCCGACAACTCTGGCTCAATTCACAAATATGCCGATCATGCAGACTGTGGCAGCAATGTTCAGCCCGGGAAGTATTTGGTATTATATCCTCTATGTTGGATTTATAACCTTCTTTTGTTTTTTCTATACAGCGGTTCAGTTCAACCCGGATAATGTTGCTGATAACATGAAGAAAAACGGGGGGTATATTCCCGGAATACGTCCAGGCAAGAAAACATCGGAATACATTGACAAGGTACTGACAAGAATTACAGTAGGGGGCGCGGTTTATATATCAGCCGTGTGTGTTCTGCCTACTATTTTAATGAGTAAATTTAATATCCCGTTTTATTTTGGCGGTACCGCCCTTTTGATTGTTGTGGGCGTAGCCATTGATACCATTGCCCAGATTGAATCCCACCTGATTACCGGTAATTACCAGGGGTTTTTAGGAAGATCCGGCGGGAAAAGAATACAGGGTAGAACCTGATATAATGTTCTATTACACTATAGGAGTCAGATGAATTTATGGCAAAAGAAGAACCCATCAAAGTTGACGGGAAAGTACTCGAGACGCTGCCCAATGCCATGTTCAGAGTAGAACTTGAAAATAAGCACGTGTTGCTTGCCCATATCTCAGGGAAAATGAGGATGCATTTTATAAAGATATTGCCGGGGGATAAAGTAACTGTAGAGATATCACCCTATGATTTGAGCCGGGGCAGAATTACATATAGATATAAATAAATATTGATTTTTTTCAATATGAGAATCAAAAGATAGGAGCAAATAGATGAAAGTCAGAGCATCTGTAAAAAAAATCTGTAGAGATTGCAAAGTCATAAAAAGACGTGGCGTTCTGAGAGTAATTTGTATTAATAAGAACCATAAACAGCGGCAGGGATAGGGGGAAGGAAATTTGGCACGTATCGCAGGAGTAGATTTACCAAAAGAAAAGCATGCATGGATCGCTCTAACCTATATCTACGGAATAGGCAGAAATCGGGCAAGGCTGATTCTTCAAAAAACAGGTATTGACCCTACTACAAAAGCAAATGATCTGACGGAAGAACAGGTCAATGAGATCAGGAAAGTTATTGACGCTGAGTATAAGGTTGAAGGTGAACTTAGAAGTGAAGTTTCCATGAGTATTAAAAGACTTATGGACCTTGGTTGTTACAGGGGACTTCGCCATCGTAAAGGCCTTCCCTGCCGGGGTCAGAAAACTAAAACAAACGCTAGAACTCGAAAAGGTCCCAAGAGGACTGCAGTTAAAAAGAAAAAGTAGGATAATCTAAAAGGTACTATTAATTATGGCAAAAAAGTCAAAAAAAATTGTAGCCAAAAAACGGGTAAGAAAGAATGTTTCTTCAGGAGTTGTGCACATTCAATCCACTTTTAACAATACAATCGTTACCATTACCGATGAGAACGGAAACACAATTTCATGGTCCAGTGCAGGAATGCAGGGATTTAAAGGTTCCAGAAAAAGCACGCCTTTTGCAGCAAAACTGGTGGCAGAAGATGCCGGGGCAAAGGCATTGGAGCAGGGCATGAAAAACGTTGGAATTTTTGTTAAAGGGCCGGGACCTGGCCGGGAGTCAGCATTAAGAGCGTTACATGCGATTGGATTCAATATTTCCATGATCAAGGATGTTACCCCGATTGCCCATAATGGCTGCCGCCCACCCAAGAGAAGAAGAGTATAACTGTACTCGTTTGATAAAGGAGAAGAACATTGTCACGATATAGAGGTTCGGTTTGCCGGCAATGCAGACGTGAAAATTTAAAGCTTTTTCTGAAAGGTGATCGCTGTTTTTCAGATAAATGCAGTTTTGATAGAAGAGGATATCCGCCGGGCCAGCATGGCCAGAGAAGGGGGAAATTATCGGATTACGGGATTCAGCTTAGAGAAAAACAGAAAGTCAGACGGCTATACGGCCTTTCTGAAAAACAGTTTCGGCTTTCATTTGAAAAAGCTGACAGCCGTAAAGGAATTACGGGTAGTAATCTTTTAAGTATTCTGGAAACACGACTTGATAATACTGTTTTCAGGATGGGATTTGTCAATTCCAGAAATCAGGGCAGGCATTTTGTAAGACACAACCATTTTACCGTAAATGGTAAAAAAGTGAATATACCGTCTTACCAGGTTAAAAAAGGTGATGTGATTGTGCTTCGCGAAAAGAGCAGAACAATCCAAGCGATTTCAGATTCTTTGGATGCCATAGTCAGGCGCGGAATTCCACAGTGGTTGGAAATCAAAAAAGAAGACTTCAAAGGTGAAGTTGTCGGAAATCCTTCGCGTGAAGACATTACCCTTCCCATTCAGGAACAGTTAATTGTTGAGCTTTATTCAAAATAAGCAAGCCATTGATATGGTTATTCCAAATATTTATTCAGGAGATATGAATGTCATCTGAAAAACTTGCATATGTGAACTGGCGAGAGATGATCAAGCCGGAGAAGCTTGACGTAACTACAACTTCAACATATGGTAAATTTGTATGCGAACCCCTTGAAAGGGGCTATGGTATTACCATCGGGAACTCTCTTCGACGCATTATACTTTCATCCATCTATGGCGCTGCCATAGTATCGGTGAAAATTGATGACGCTCTTCATGAATACAGCGTGATTTCTGATGTTAGAGAAGATGTTTCCGAACTCATTTTAAATCTTAAAGAACTGAAACTCAAGGTTGATGATCCGGAAGACAAGATATTGACATTGAGTGCCAAGGGCGAATGTGAAGTTACAGGCGCTGATATTGTAAGCCCTGACGGCAGGGTTGAAGTTCTTAATCCTGAACAGCATATTGCCACTCTGTCCAAAAAGGGTGTGCTGAATATGACAATGGTAGTTAAAACAGGGAAAGGATATGCCCTTTCATCTTCAAACAAAGACGACGATGCTCCCATTGGAACAATTCCCATCGATGCTGCATTTTCTCCGATTAAACGGGTAAAATATGTCGTTGGAACTTCCAGAATCGGACAGAAGACAGATTATGACAAGCTGACGCTTGAAGTATGGACAGATGGAAGCGTGACTCCGGACAATGCCGTTGCATATGCAGCGAAAATCCTCAAGGAACAGATGAACTCATTTATCAATTTTGATGAGGATATGGAGCCGGAACATGTTGAAGACAACAAAGACGAATCCGCCAAAGGGATCAACGAAAATATCTACAGGTCTGTCAATGAACTTGAATTATCTGTCCGGAGCTCCAATTGTTTGAAAAACGCAAGAATTCATACAATTTATCAATTGGTTCAAAAAACAGATAGTGAAATGCTCAAAACTAAAAATTTCGGTAGAAAATCCTTGAATGAGATAAAGGAAGTGCTTACTTCCATGGATCTTTCACTCGGTATGGATCTGGAAGGTTTTGAGCCGCCGGACGATGAGCTTAATCAGGAAGGAGAATAACATTCCATGAAACATAGAAAATCAGTTTTAAAGTTAAACAGAACATCAAGCCACAGAAAGGCAATGTTCAGGAACATGGTAACTTCTCTGTTCAAACACGATAAAATTAAAACGACTGAAGCAAAGGCTAAAGGCTTAAGATCGATTGCGGATAAAATGGTTACTCTTGCGAAAAAAGGTGATTTACACGCCAGAAGACAAGCCCTTTCAGTAATTCGGGAAAAAGATGTTGTTCATACACTTTTCAACGAAGTTGCCGCAAAGTTTAATTCAAGACAGGGAGGCTACACGAGAATTACAAAACTTGGGCCCCGAAAAGGTGATGTTGCTCCTATGGTTCAGATTGAATTGGTTCTGGACTGATACACGCCTTTAATATAATAATTTTAAAATAAAAATTCCCTGGCAGCATAGCTGCTGCCAGGGAATTTTTTTTGGTCATGGATTTTGGTTGTATTTATTTTGTTTGGCCTTATAAAGCTTCTTATCCGCATTTTTTAACAGAATTGCTGAGGACTCCATGCCTTTTTCAAATATGGAAGAAATGCCATGGCTTAATTGGACATAAAAAGGGGTTGTCCCAGAGTATAAAGGTTCGCTTGCAAGTTTTTGTTTCACCCTGTTGGTATAGCTTTCAGCCTGAGTGATATTGGTGGAGGGCAGGATGACCACAAACTCATCTCCGGCGAACCGTGCCACGATATCAGAATCCCGTTTGAGCGTATTCAGACACTTTGCAGTATGGCACAATGCAAGATCCCCGTTATCATGTCCGAAATTGTCATTAATCGATTTAAAATCATCCAGATCCAGGAAGAGAACTGTGAGGTCAATGTGATACCTTTTGGATCGTTGAAATTCTCTTTCAAGAATCCTTTCCATAACACCCCGGTTTAGGAGTCCTGTCAATGGGTCATGAAATGCAAGATATTTTAATTGTTCATGGGCGGTAACATTTGAAAGACACAGGGAAACCTTCAGCGCCAATTGTTCCAGCAAGGACGTATCAATTCCGGGTTCAAAGCGGAAGATATTCTGATCAGCCTGATTAAAGCTCCCCACAATTTCACCATCAAGAGTGATGGGGGCAATGGCAATGGAGCCGATGTTATATTCTGAAGCCTCTGGGATCAACGCCTTGAAACGCTCGATATTTTTATTGGCAAGAAGTGGTTTTAGACGATTTCGGGTGATTTCGGAAAATTCATTTTTGGATAAAAAGGCGGTTGATGTTTGAAGAAGTTTTGAGTTTTGAATATTGTGAAGATATTTTGAGATAAGGCTTTCTTCAATAATGGAAACCCAGGTATAAGGCACAGAGAAATTAGAACTGATTTCAGATAAAAGCTTTTCGATAAAATCTTGAAAATTTAAAATGGTTAAAATACTGATTTCAGTTTCATGAAATTTTCTGGTTATGATTTCATTCTGCTTCAAGCGTTCAAGAAGTGATTGAGGAATGGTCAACTGTTTATTTTCATTCATATTTTTCTTTTCTCTTGTTATAGTTGAAGGAAAAAGAAAGTTGCATGCATGTATTATAGCTCTGGGAAAGCGTTGTTGCCAGATTTTTTTTAATTTTAGGATTTAATATTTGAGGCTTATTGCAGGTCACCTGATATATTAATCAGAAGAACGCCGCCGTCTAGTTCAGGTCCCCCAATGGTGATGCTGCTGTTATTTTTTAACATAACCTGGGTTTGAAAAATGGAATGATTGTTTTTCTGGATATTGATTTGATACCGGATCCTTTTACCATCCGTATCAGACGGCAAAATAACAAGGATCCTGTCTCCCGGAAGATTGACCAGGCCCTGCTGATTGAAGTTCAAATTGAACCGCTGATCCTTCAGTAACTGGTAGGAAGTATATTTAAAAACTGATTTAAGCTCATGGATGATGTCTTTAAGACTTGAATCGATTTGTCCCGATCCCCCGCCGGTGGACGCGTGAATAACCTTTACGTCTGTTAATACCTGACTGCCTGCCAATGCGATCTGAAACGATAGAAATAAAAAGACGATGGTCAAGCGGAGGATTGATATTTTCATGAATTTGATCATAAGCTCTTCTTTAAATCAGATTTCTTCCGAAAACCAAATAATTGTATGTTTTTCTTTTTGAGTTTCTATAATCATAACAGATGCATATTCTGTGTCAACAGAGTTAACAATGGCACTTGGGCCTGATGAAGGGTCCTTTAGAAGGTCTTGGTCAAACGGGAAAAATCCAATCATGATCACTGCAGCTATACTTGCTAATTTCAGGTAAATGTTTTTACCGAAAAACCCTGAAAAATTACCCAAAGATTTTTTTTCTGAAGCCGGTAAAGCTTTTTCAAGTTTGTATTCCAGGTTCTCAGCTTCAATTCCCATTGTTTTTCTATGGGTATGGCGGGAAAAAACAAAGGATAGCGATTGAAATTGCTCAATTTGTTCGCTGCAATCCCGGCAGTGAGACAGGTGATGCTCAAAAGACCGATATTGCTCTGAAGAAAGTTCACAATCAATGAACCTACTGATATCTTCAGATGTATAGAGGTCACATTTTTTTTTCATAAGCAATCCTTTTTCCTCCCTCGTTCAATTTCAGGGAATCGACAAGGTTTTTTCTGGCCAGATGAAGTCGTGAACTGACGGTTCCTTTTTTTATATTCAAAGTTCCTGCAATTTCCTCATATGAAAGCCCTTCAATGGCATTCAGGATAAAAACAAGCCTGTTTTTTTCAGGCAGGTTTCGGATTGCTTTCATAAGATTATCTTCCAGTTGTTTTTCATTGAATAATATTTCCGGGTCATTATTGTTCATATTTTCTTCAAAAAGTTCAACACCGTTTTCCTGGTCCAGGGACCGGTGATCCCATTTGAATCTTCTTTTCCATTTTCGTTTCCAGTTCAGGCAGTGATGGATTGTTATTTTTCTCAACCAGGTGGCAAGGCTTGAGTCCTGCCTGAAGGTCTGAATATTCTTATAGACACTTATAAATACATCCTGTACGACCTCCAGGCTGTCCTCACGGTCCAGCGTAATACCATAAGCAAGTTTGAAAAGCCGAGCCTGGTACAAGGAGACAAGACGGTTGAACGCCCATTTCTGTCTTTTTTTCAGCCTTTCAACCAGATCCTGTTCAGTAATTTTATCTCCGTTTATTTTGAGTTCGGCCACAATACATCAATACTGCATCAATTATCTTTTAACGGCTCACCCATACACGCTGATCCTGATAATATCCTCCTGCTGTCTCAAATGTCTCATATCTGCCTTCTACCCATTCCCCCCTGTGATTATAATGGGCCGGGTTCCATCTTCTTTCGCAAACAGGCTCAATCCAGACTCTTACAATTTCCCAGCGGCCATGCGGCTGTTGATAGTGATTTCTGCCGTGATGCCTGTCATAGCGTCGGTGATTATGACCGTCCCTGTATTCAATATAAACGTTAGGAGGCGGCGAATGATGCCTGGAATACCGGGGGGGAGTGTCATTATCATTCATGCCGTGGATAATGGCTGCACCCAGGATGGCAACTCCGGTTCCCAGCATAAATCCTTCCATGGTTTTTCTATCTGCCCGGGCAGGTGTCGTGGAAAAACAAATTAACAAAAGAACTGATGTAATAACGGTGATTAATTTATTCATTTTTTCCTCCATCTTTGCGTTAAGGGAAAAGCATTTTAATGCAATTGGCTTTTCTATTATCCATTGACACCGAAAAAACAAAAAGAATCAAAAAAAACTATCCGCCTATGGAAGTCATGTGGCTTATGGGGATATCTTTTCCCGAAGAAAGAGACAGACCGTGGAAAGAAGGTTTCTTTGTCAGTGCAGAAAGAATTATATCTTTAAGTTCGTCATCAGAGGCGTTGTTCCGAAGCGGGTTGATAATATCCTTTTCATAATTGTTCAGGAGACAGGGTCTTAAGGTCCCCCTTGATGTCAGCCTGAGACGGTTACACTCACTGCAAAAATGCGAGCTGATCGGAGTGATGAATCCCACAATTCCCATTGCTCCCTTGATCTGAAATTTTTTTGCGGGCCCGTCATTGGAATCCTTTTTGACAGGCTCAAGTTCTCCAAATCTGGATTCTATTCTTTCTTTTATCTCCTGGCTTAAGATCTGCTGCTGTTTTTCCACAGCAGAATCTCCCATGGGCATATATTCGATAAACCGGATGTGGAAGGGATATTTTAGCGTCAAGGCGGCAATGGGTTCAATCTGTCTATCATTGATGCCCCTTAAAATGACGGCATTGATTTTAACCGGATTGATTCCAAGTTCATGGGAAGCTAAAATAGCCTCCCATACCTGATGAAACCGATCTCTGCCGGTAATCTGCTCAAAGTTTCCCGGATCGAGTGTGTCCAGGCTGAAATTCAGGCGTTTGATGCCAAGAGAAATCAGTTTTTCAATTTTTTCGCGGGTCAGCAAGGATCCGTTGGTTGTAATGGAAATATCTTTGAGGCCTTCAATGGCACACAATTCTTCCAGAAATAGTAAAATTCCTTTTCTGACAAAGGGTTCTCCACCTGTAATTCGGACTTTGGTAATGCCAAGATCGCAGGCAAGCCTGGTAATTCTCAGGATCTCTTCATATCTGGCTATTTTTTCATGTTCAATCACCCTGAAGGGCGTAGAAGGAATACAGTACCGGCATCTGAAATTGCATCGGTCCGTGACGGAGATACGAAGATAATTGATGTTACGGTTGCCGGCAATCATTTATTCCGGCTTTCATAATAGCCCAGCAATGAGTCCACAAGGCCCTGAATGGTAAAATCACTGGCTTCAATACTGGGTTCAATGCCAAGGGACCGGGCTGTGTCCGATGTGATGGGTCCGATGCTTGCGGTTACAACATTGTCCAGCATTTTTTTTTCATCTTCTGAATTAAAAAAAGACATAAAATTGGAAACCGTTGAAGAGCTTGTAAAAGTGACAGCATCAATCTCATGGTCTTTAAGGAGCGCCATCAGCTCTTGTTTGCCGTCAGCATTAAGCCGTGTTTCATAGGCGCTGACTTCATGGACCTTAGCGCCCATTTTTGTCAATTCTTCCGGGAGGATGGTTCTGGCTACCTTTGCCCGTGGAAGCAATACTTTTTTATTTTTGATTTCTATACCTGAAAAAGCCTCGACCACACTTTCGGCCTGATAGGTTTCCGGCAGGATATCGCTGATAATACCGTGGTCCCTTAAGCGGTCTTTGGTCACAGGTCCGATGCAGGCAAATTTAAGATGGCCCAGAGCTCTCACATCTTTTTTCATATCGTATAAAGAGTCAAAAAAGAATTTTACGCCATTGACACTTGTAAAGACAATCCAGTCATAGTTTTTCAGGTTTTCTATGGCTTTTTTTAAAGGGCCGATGTCATCGGGCGGGAAAATTTCAATGGTCGGGATTTCAATACAGAAGGCTCCCAGCTTGGTCAGTTTTGACACAAGGTCACTGGCCTGGGCACGGGCCCGGGTAATAACAATCTTTTTTCCGAACAGGGGGCGGTTATCAAACCAGGCAAGTTCATCCCGCAGAGACACCACATGGCCGATCACAATAATGGATGGTGATTTCAGGTTTGCTTCTCTTACCCGTTCAACAATGGTTTCAAGGGTACCGGTAACCGTTTGCTGTTTTGGGGTGGTTCCCCATCTGACAAGGGCAACGGGCGTATCCAAAGGCTTACCGTTTTCAACCAGGTTTTTGACAATATTTTCAAGATTTTTAACGCCCATTAAAAATACCAGAGTGGCATTGGATTTCGCATAGACATCCCATTGCATGCTCGTGTCTTCTTTGGTCGGGTCTTCATGGCCGGTGATAAAGGATACAAAGGATGTGTGATCCCTGTGGGTGACGGGAATCCCTGCATAGGCCGGTGCCGCAATGGCTGAAGTAACACCCGGAACCACCTCATAGGGAACTCCCTGGCTCAGCAGCATCTGGGCTTCTTCACCGCCGCGGCCGAACACAAAGGGGTCACCGCCTTTGAGCCTTGCAACATCAGATCCCTCTTTTGCCTTTTCAATGAGCAGAAGATTGATTTTATCCTGGGAAAGGGTGTGGTTTCCACCCTTTTTCCCAACATAAATCACCTCTGCTTCTTTTTTGGCATATTTCAGCAAGAGAGGGGATGCAAGATAATCATAGACCACTACATCTGCGGCTTCAATGCATTCCTTGGCCTTAATCGTTAATAGACCCGGATCACCCGGGCCGGCCCCAATGAGAAACACCTTACCGGTCTTAGTTGTCATTTGAATTCAGACTCTCCAATATTTTTCTTCCGCCTTTTTCAAGGATCAGATCGGCGAGGTTTCTGCCGTTTTCCTTGACCCTGTCCATGGGGGAAACAATGTGTTCTTTTATAATGTCTCTGCCGTCTTCAGAGGCGACCACAGCCGTCAAAACAACCTCACGGTTGATAATTGTTCCGAAACAGGCAACCGGAATATGGCAGGAGCCTTCTATCCGTCTTAAAAAAGCCCGTTCTCCTTCTACACATACCCGTGTGTTATAATGATCCAGTTTGGCTGTAATTATTTCAACATCAGGATCATTTTTCCGGGTTTCAATGCAGAGTGCCCCCTGCCCCACAGCCGGGATCATGACGGTTTCATCCAGGTATTCGGTAATTTCCTTTTCCTGTCCAAGACGCAAAAGCCCTGCCGCAGCCAGCACAATGGCATCATATTCACCGGATTTGAGTTTTCTGATCCGTGTGTCGAGGTTGCCCCGGATGGATTCAATGGTGATATCAGGACGGATATGCTTCAGCTGGGAGGCCCGCCTGAGGCTTGATGTGCCGATTTTTGATCCTATTTGGTAATCCGCGAACGCTGAGCCGTCTCGTGAAATAAGAACATCAAAGGGGTTTGCCCTTTTAGGAACAGCACCTATGCCAAGCCCTGCCGGTAGCTCGCCCGGCATGTCTTTCATGCTGTGAACAGCCAGGTCGATTTCATCGCTCAGGAGGGCATTTTCTATCTCCTTCACAAACAGTCCCTTGCCGCCCACAAGTGCCAGTGGCCGATCCGTAATCGCATCTCCTGTTGTCTTGATGATGTTCAATTCAACATTCAGACCTGGAAAAAAACTCTGGATTTCCGATTTGATAAAATTGGCCTGCCACAGGGCCAGTTGGCTTCCCCGGGTGCCGATGATCAGGTGCTGTTTCATGAAATCCTATCCCATCCCGCAGGTGGAACAGCTTGAGGATGCACAACTGCCGCAGCTTGAAGTTCCTGCCGACCGGGAGGTTGTTTCACCGGAAGGCCCGGATGATTTTGAAACAAACCCGCAGGCAGACATGAGTCGGGCCAGATCCTTGCTGTCACAGGAAGGGCATTCAGGAGTGGTTTTCCCCATGACAAGGGTTTCAAAGTTTTTACCACAGGCATTACATTTATATTCATATATGGGCATATTTTTTTTCCTCATAGTTTACCGGTTAAACAAACAAACCAATATAAGGATAAATGCCTGAATTTTCAAGTCAGTATTTTTGGGTCAGGAGTGAGAATGAAATTCTTGTTTGATTCTTTTTTTATTTTTATCTGCAAAGATGGGGTATCAATAATCTTTATTGTGCATCCCGAAGTTTTGAATTTTTAAAATCTCCCTTGGCTTCGATGATGTTATCAATAGGTCAATCTTTGGCTGGCTCATATGTGCTATGTCCATCGCCTTCTGGCTGAAGATATTTTAATTGGTGTCCTGATCTGTGCCGGCAAGTCGGTTCATCCGGAGCAGCGCAATGGATTGAATGGGTTTGGGGCTTTTTTGAGCATGTCAAGCAAGGTGTACCTGTCAATGACCACAAGGTCACAATACTCACTGGCCTCTGCAAAAGCGATTCTTGGGGATTCAGTAGCAATCCCCATTTCCCCGAAGACCTCTCCCGGGCCAAGTTTGCTTAAGATTGTTTTTCATTGTCAATGATTTTATAGACGGTCACCTCGCCTGTTTTGAAAAGGCAACATCCTTTTGCCATCCAGTTTTGGAAAAGTAATGATAATAAGCCGGTGCATATTTGCTGCCTGGATTCTGCCAATTGGCAATGGAAATGCCTGAGAAAAGTAAACACAGAAAGAATATTTAAATGACATGAATTCCCTTGAGTGTGATCATAAAGGCTTTCTTTAGAAAACCCCCTGGCTGAATTTGGTGACGATATTTTCACCGTTTTCAAGGGTGAATATGATATCTGTGAAATATCGATGGCCTCTGGTCGCAAGGCATGAAGACGGGGCAAGATAATAGCCGGCATCGCAAGATCTTGTTGCCGTATGAGCGGATATCCCCTTTGCCCCACTGGGCATAATTGTGGTTTCGCTGGGGATTTTTGGAGAAGTAAAGACCTCTGCTTTTGGATCAAAAACATAGCTCCATCTACCATGACTTCCTTCAGCCCAATCAATATCATAGGCATACATCTCAATATTGGTAATTTTACTCTTAAAATGTTCGGCAAGCCCTTTTAGATTAAATGTTAAAGAGGGAAAGTGAGGATCTTTCCCCCCACATTTTTTACCTTGTTCTCCGTTGGGTACCGTCTTACCGTCCCATCTTGAGTCATTGATTTTAATGAATTCAACATTGCCGCTTTTTAATTCTGCCATTTCCACTTTTTTTGATGATACGCACCCACTTACGATTAATGCGATACTTATTACGCATAGCAGTAGCCAAAAATGTTTCAATTTCTCCCCCCTAAATTTTCATGATTGTATGGTTTAACTCTCGAGTTCTGAGGGTCATACGACGGCAAGACTAGTCTGTCAATGGAAAGTTTTAATTTTTCCCATAAACAATATTTTTTTTGCTATTTTTTTTACAATCTTTCAATCACACCGGCAGCGATGAGCGGAATCAGAATCTCGTGGTGGCCCACAAGGCTGAAGCCTCTGCCTTTGCCGAGGGTGGGCCGGTTAACCACATTGGTCATGGGACGGTAATGGCGGATAAAATCAAGGTTGACCGTGGTGAAATCATCCAGAGTGGCCCCTAGATTTCTAACCAGGGTGACGGCTTTTAAAAAGACTTCCGGCAGGATGACGGCTGACCCGGCATTGATGAACACCCCTTTTTCAAGAAGGGCGATTCTTGAGGCAAAGAGTTTGAAATCATAATGAGAGGCGGCTCCGCAGGCAGCTGCATCAAAATCAGGGTGCATGTGGATGATATCTGTGCCCATGGCCACATGGACTGTAACAGGGATACCCAGACCGGCGCCTGTTGCCGTCAGGCTCAAGTGTTTGAAGTCAAGATTTTCCTTCAGGATGAGGTCGCCCACAGCTTTCCCAAGGCCTGTGGCAGCCTTTTTTGCGTTTTTGATGGACTGGTTGAGAAATGCAGAGGTTTCCCTTGCCATGCCGAAACTTCCGTCTCCCAAAGATTGGGCCACATCTTCAGAGGTCCGGCCCATCATGGCGGTTTCAAGGTCATGGATAATGCCGGACCCGTTCATGGAGATCATGGAGATAATGTTTCTTTTCATGAGGTCAGTGATGATGGGGTTCATTCCCGTCTTGATGACATGACCGCCCATGGCAAAGCAGACCTGGTGTTTGTTTTTTGCGGCAATGCTGACGGCATGGATGACAAAGCGAAGATCATTTCCTGCCAGAATGGACGGCAGCGTTGAAAGAAAGTCTGAAAACCGGCCCCCTTTTTGCCAGGGGGTTGAAAAATCCTTGACATCGACTTTGCTGTGCCTGTCTTTGATGGAATAGGTTTTCAAACGGCTTAAATCAAGAGGGAACTTATCCATTGAAAACCATCCGTTCCGTAAGATCGCACAGGATATGGGCCAGAAGAATATGAACTTCCTGGATTCTGGCGGTTATTTCAGAGTCCACACAAAACGGGAAATCGCTCAGTTCTTTCAGTCTGCCTTTATTTCCTGAAAACCCGATTAATAAAAGACCCATGTGTTTTGCCTCCTCAGCAGCCTTGATGACATTGGGAGAATTGCCTGAAGTCGAGATAGCGACAGCAATATCATTTTTATTTCCAAAGGCCTGGATCTGTTTTAAAAAAATGTCGTCAAAGGAATAATCATTGCCGATGCTTGTGATAACCGAGGTGTCCGTGGTCAGGGCCATGGCAGGCAAGGGCCGTCTTTCCATCCGGAACCGGTTGATGAATTCTGCGGCAATGTGCTGGCAGTCGGCGGCACTGCCTCCGTTTCCGAATAAAAGGATCTTTTGGCCGGATGTAAAGCAAGAGGTCATAATATTGGCGCAGGCTTCTATTTTTTCCATATTCCTGCTGAAGAATTCTTTTTTTACGGCAATGCTGTCATCAATGGATTGCTGGATGATCGTTCTCATGATATTTAAATTCTGATCCTTGATTTATGCTGTTTTAATGATGTCTTCCTCATTCGGTACGCCTTCAATTTTTTCCTGGATGGATTTAAGCCGTTCCTTGAATAACGGGTTGCCAGGTTCAAGGGCAATACTGTTTTTTGCAAACGTCAGGGCAATACCCAGGTTTTTCTTCTGGACTTCCAGGGATTTTGCATACCCGGACAGGGAGACGGCATCGGAAGGATTCAGTTTTATGGCAGTATTAAATTCTTGAGCTGCTTTTTCCGGCTCATTTTGGGATAGGAAAATTTCTCCTTTGATCCTGAAAACAAGACCGGATTTCGGGTTGATCCGGCCGGCTGCGTCAATATGTGGCAGAGCTTTCTTAAACTGGTCTTTTTTAAATAAAAGATGGCCCAAAAGCAGCTCAACTTCAAACACAGAGTCGCTTACGGCATGGGCTTTTCGCAGATAGGCCACGGCCTTGTCCGGATTATCGTTAATCTGGTGGAGAAGGCCGATATTATAAATGACCATGATTTCCTCGGGGTTGATTTTCATGGCTGCTTCAAATTGATCCTTTGCCTTGTCAAGGTCTCCTGAAACGGCAAAACAGACCCCAAGGCTGTTGATCAGGTTGGTATCCCTTGGTTTGATCCGGATGCCTTCTTCATATTCTTTGATGGCAAGGTCGTACTGGTTTAAAAGATATAGTCTGTCCCCGCAGATATTCAGCGAAAGCCCGTCAAACTGGATCTGGGTGTCGGGTCCGAAAAAAGCAGCGTGATCAATGGCCTTAAGGGCATTGGCAATGGCCTTTGATCTTGGAAAATCATGATAGGGGAACTGGGCTGTGCCCACGAGAACATCTGCCTTAAGTCCTTTTGATAATCCATCTTTTAATGAAATAATGATACTGGCTGCTTTTTTTTCATTCTCATAATTCCAGAAAGCAAGGATGAAAGAGGTTTCATCAAGGCTTTCCCATATGCCCCGGCCGTGCTCCAGAAACAGACTGAAAGCAGCCTCAAAGTCGTCCCTGGCGTTTTCCCGGGCAGTTTCAGGGACATTTTGCGAGATTTGAATAACGGCACATAAAAATTTTTCACCGGGGATGGTTGCCTGTTCCAGTCTTTTTTCAAATGCTTTGAGCCCTGAGGGTGCTGTCAGGAGTAAATCTGAAAAATAAATCTCAGGTGGTTTGATGTTGAAATCATCAGAATCTGTTTTCAGAAAATGGATCTCTTTGGAGGCAAATCTGGGTGTCATTTTTCGTTCAATATCCTGGCTAAGGTTGATGAAATAATAGTTTCCTGACCGTCCTGAATCGTTCTCGGATCCAGAATATAGCGGTTGTCTTCTATCCGGGCGATGATGGCGGGTGTGGAAAGGCGCATGGCGCTTTCAAGTTTTGATACCGTGAGGTTTAAAGGCTGAACCGTAACACAGCGGGTGGGCAGATCCAATTCCGGAAAAGACCCTCCGCCGGGTCTGGAATTCATGTCTGAAAATTTGATATCGGCAAGCGATCCAACAGCCTTTTGGATGGAATGGAACAGGATGTCGGCTTTTCTCTTTATTTCGTTGAAGGGCAGGGTCAGCATTTTCAGCGTAGGGATAGACTGAACAGCCTTTTCTTCATCCCGGTATAATTTCAGGGTGGACTCAAGGGCAGCCAAGGTAAGTTTATCAATCCTCAGAGCCCTTGTAAGCGGGTTTTTCCTGATCTGGTCAATGCTTTCTTTTTTTCCGACAATGATGCCGGCTTGGGGCCCGCCCAGAAGTTTGTCCCCGCTGAAGGTCACCACATCAGCACCGGAACGAACGGCATCCCCGACTGTGGGTTCATGGGGCAGACCGTATTTTGAAAAATCAATCAGGGTTCCGCTGCCCAGGTCTTCCATGACGGCAATCCCTTTTTCCTGACCGAGAGATACCAGGTCTTTTAAGACCACACTGGTTGTGAACCCTTCAATTTTATAATTGCTGGTATGAACTTTTAAAAAAAGAGATGTATTTTCTGAAGCTGCCGATTCATAATCCCGAAGGTGGGTCCGGTTGGTGGTGCCCACTTCCTTTAAGATGCAGCCGCTTTTCTCCATCACATCGGGCACACGGAAAGAGCCGCCGATTTCAACCAGCTCACCTCTGGATACAATCACTTCTCTGTGTCTTGCCAGAGTGTTCAGGGCTAAAAGGACAGCACCGGCATTATTATTGACCACAATGGCACTTTCTGCCCCGGTCAGCTCGCAGATCAGTCCGTCAACAGCCTCATAGCGGCTGCCCCTTTTTCCGGTTTCAATGTTCAGCTCAAGATTGGAATAGGTTTTTGCAACAGCTGTTATATGGGAAAGGGCATCGTCACACAGGAGTGCGCGGCCAAGATTGGTATGGAGAACCACGCCTGTTGCATTGATCACACTGACAAGCCGCGGCTTGATTTTTTCTTGTGCAGAGAGCAGGGCATGCTTTAGGATGATGTCGTCTGTGATCACAGGGTCAATTCCGGCCAGAATATCTTTTCGCATCCGGTCCAGGGTCTGCCTTAAGGAATACAGGATGACATTTCTGGGGATATCTGAAAACTTTGCATCCTTTTTGACAAGTTCCAAAAGATAGTCTACTCCGGGCAGGTTTCTCAGATTTATATTTATATCCGTCATGTCTCAACCTTTTATGAAGCAAGCATATCATCAACATTAACGGCATTGATGGGGATCGAATCCACAAGGCCAGGAAGATCCGACATTTTCAGCCCGAGAAGATCAAGAGCTGCTTCAAGGCTCTTTGTCTGCATTTTTTCAAGTTCAAAGCCGGCATTGAATTTTTCCATGATCAAGTCTGCAAGGTAGATGATAAATGCAAGAGGTTTGTTCTCTTTTGCTGTTTCCGGGGCATGGTGATACTGGATAGCTTCGGAAAGGGTGTCTGAAAAATTCCATTTTTTTGCCAGGACAGCCCCTGCTTCGCAGTGATTGATGCCGAACACTTTTTTTTCCGAGGTGATAAGGTTTTCATTTTCCTTGCTCAATTTTCTGAAAAAAAGAGGAGAACTGTCTGCCACATATTGATCGAGTATCACTTTTCCGATGTCATGAAGCAGTCCTGCGGTATAGGCCAGTTGGGGTGAATATCGGCCTGTTTTTTCAGCAATTTTTTCAGCAAGGGCAGCCACACCCACTGCATGGAAGAAAATGCCGCCCTTGCACAGGGAATATCCCGAAGTCCCGGTCTGGCTGTAATAATTGTGAACTGCAGCCGTGACAACGGATTTAATCAGCATGTCTTCCCCCAAAAGCATTACGGCATCTTTAAGGGAATCAAATTTCAGATGTCCGGCAAAAAATGCTGAATTACAAAGCTTCAGGGTCTGTCCGGAAAGGACCTGGTCTTTGGCCAGTTCTTTTGTAATGTCCGTGATATGGTATTGTGAAGACTGGAATAACCTGAATATTTTCAATGCCACCTGGGGGATGGGTTTAAGCGTGTCAATGGTTTTGACAATATTTTCCATGGTGGGTGCGGCAAAGATGTTTTCCGACTTGCAGATGTCCATCCATGCCGGGTTGATGGTTGTCTCTCCTGTGGCCATATTGAGTTCAAGGGTACAGGTAAAAAACCCTCCTGTTTCTGATTTGGCAATCTTGACTCCGGCGCTTTCAAGGATGGATACGGCGATATCCGCAGATCTTCCGCCAATGTCAAGGTCTACGTCCTGCCGGCTCACAGGACCCACAAGAGCGCCTCCGGCAATACAGGCCCTCAGATTTTCCTGTTTTACGCCAAGCCTGATCAGTTCCCCGATCAGAAGGGGAATTCCGGTGGAAGCATATTTCTCAGGGAATTCAGTTTCTGAAAAACCGGGGGGTTCAGGTAAAAGAATGTGGATCAGGCCCCCGGTTTTCGTAGTTGCATCATACAGGGCAACACCAAGACAGGTGGCGAGATAGGCCTGGAATATCTCAGTCCGGTCTTTTCCGGCCTTGAACTGGCCTGATGCAATATGTTCAATCCTCTGGTAAGTCATTATTAATTATAAATTTCCGATTCTAAAATAATATTTAGATATCATTAATGCTTAAGAGGTTTCAACCATTATCTTATTCCCCTGATATGAATCTATCGGAAGAGCAGGGATTTTTTTTATTTTCATCAAGAATTGTCTTTTTTCTGTCGATATTTTCGTAAATACAGGTATATCAGTTCCAGGGAGGGAATATGTCATGAAAATTTCATGCACCGGCATGGTTTCAGTCTCCGACAGCCACACAGAGGAAATGGGTCTGGTTTTGGAAGAAAAAACGCAGGCCCGGACAATCCGTCAGACCCGGTCCCGGCTTCAGGATGTTCAGGGTTTTCCGCAGATAGTTGTGGACCGGGTCAGCATTTCGCAGGACAGGACCGCGGCGTATCAGTCCCGATATTCCTTTTCTTTGACGGGAAAATCTTCCGTGATGACCGAAGCCACCGGGGAAAGTGTTTCCCATGACTTGAAATCATCAATGGAGCGTCTGGTGGGCGGTGTCATGGACAAGGATGTCATTATAAAAAATATTCAGGAAAAAAAAGACATGGACCTTCCAGAGACAAAAGAAGCCTCTTCGGCTGAATCTCCCGGGAGCACTGAACCCTTGGGGAAAAACAGGTCCACCGCTATCTGGGAAATATCAGTGAAAAAAACAGAACTTTATTTTGAGGAACAGAGTGTAAATTTTCAATCCTCCGGTGAAGTAACGACGGAAGATGGAAGGGTTATCCGCTTTTCCCTTGACATGTTCCTTGACAGGGCCTTTTTATCAAGAACGGAAGAAGAAACCCTTGTTCAACAATGGCAGGAAAGAATCAATCTGACAGACCCCCTGGTTATCAGTCTGGATGGGAAAGCACCACAGCTTACCGATGCCGTGTTCGAGTTTGATCTTAATCACGACGGAAAATCGGAAAACATCAGTTTTGTGTCTCCCGGCAGCGGGTTCCTGGCCTTTGATAGAAACAACGACCATATCATCAATAATGGGTCTGAGCTTTTCGGCCCCGGAACCGGAAACGGGTTTGAGGAGCTTAGGGCTTTTGATGAAGATAAAAACAATTGGATTGATGAAAATGATGCTGTTTTTTCACAATTATCCGTGTGGACAAGGGATGAAAAAGGGCAGGACCGGCTTATCTCTTTGAAGGATGCTGGCCTCGGAGCCATTTCACTTCAGTATGCTGCCACAGGTTTTAACATGACAAAGCCGGACAATGAATTGCAGGGCCGTATAAAAAGCACGGGTGTTTTTCTTTTTGAAAATGGAAAATTAGGATTGATTCAGGAGATGGATTTTGCTTCACAAAAATTCGATAAAAAGGAAACAACAAAAGAGAAAATACATCGGACCGAAACGATGCTTTCGATCCAACCAGACCCACCCGTCCTTTCATCTGTGCCTGTGACCGCACAGAGGGTTGGGCCGGAAGAGGCAAAAAATCCATTAAAGGAACTTTTAGACCGGATTAAAAAATTAAAGGAAGAAATGGCGCAATTGTATGAAAATTCAAGTTATGGCCCTGCCCGCAAAAAATCAAGTCGATCCGGATATGGGGATTATGGATCTGTGAATCCGGGGATGCCGTCTTTCTTATATGACCGGAAAGGCCACGTTCACAGTACCGATGGGTCTGACAGATGATTTTCCTGCTCAGTATCAGACTCTTTATAGAGTGCCAATACCCCTGATCTTGCCAGTTTTTTTACCCCGAAAGGTTCAATCAGGGCAAGAAGCTCATCAATGGCATATTCATTGCCGACAACTTCAAAAATTAAGAGATGAGGGCTTTCATCCAGTATGCGTCCTTCGTAAGCAGAGATAATGCGGTTGAGTTCTTCTCCTGGCTCAGATCTTTTTTTTACGCATATCAGCGCCATCTCACGCTTAACCGCTTTTTCACCGGTCATGTCCCGAAGTTTGATGACATTGACAAGGCGCTTGATCTGTTTCATGCATTGTTCAAACTGAAGGGGTTTCGCCTTTGTGGTAATGGTGATCCGTGACATTTTCGGATTGGCTGTGGGCGCTCCGCAGATGGTTTCAATATTATAGCCTCTTCCTGCAAAAAGCCCTGCAATCCTTGCTGTGACTCCGGGTTCATTTTCAACCAGCATGGTCAGTATGTATTTGTCGTTTTCCATAAATTCCTGAAGTTTATAAGGGGGTTGTTTTAAATTTCCTGTAAGGAAGTTTTAATATTGGTAATGATTCTGTTTTTACCTGCTTTTTTGGCTTTGTAAAGGCATTTATCCGCGTCTGAAACCAGGTCTTCAGCAGAAGAAGTTTCCGGGAAGGAAGACATCCCGCCGCTGATGGTCTGAAAAATCCGGTGACTGGAAATCGGTTTCAATGAACAGAAGCGCTTTATTTTTTCACTGTTTTTGATGGCATGGGCAAGACTGGTGTCCGGATAGATGATGCAGAATTCTTCACCGCCATACCGGCAGGAAACAGCATTGCCCTGAACATTGTCGATGATGATGGCGGCGATTTCCTTTAGTACTTCATCTCCTGTATCATGTCCATACACGTCATTGACCTGTTTAAAATTGTCAAGGTCGATCATGAGGAATGAAAGGTGGGTGTTCCCGGATTGGGCCTTTGCAATTTCATCTTTTAATGCCTTGTCAAAATAGCGGCGGTTCATGAGTCCTGTCAGTTTATCCTTGTAAGCCAGAGATTCAAGGATTCTGTTTTTTTGAACCAGTTCATCCTGAAGCCTTTTCAATTTGATATGGTTTTCTATCCTCGCTTTTACCTCATCCCGGCCAAAGGGTTTGATGATGAATTCGGTGGCCCCGTATTTGAAACACTGGAACATGATATCCCTGTCTGTTTCCTCGGCCACGGCAATGATTACGGGAGAATCGCTTCCTATAATGATGCGGGTTCTCATACACACATTGAGCTTGTCTTCATTTTCTGAAAGATCCAGGATAATGATATCCGGGGTCGTGACACACAGATAGGTTTCAAGCTCTTCAAAGGTGGCGCAGATATTGATGCTGGAATTTAAAAAATTAAGCGTTTTGTTTAAAATAGAGCTTAGTGTATGATCTTTGCTTAAAATAACCGTTGTTCCGCTGGAGCTTGTATTTCCCTTGACAGACACGGATTCAATAATGGCGGCAAGGGCAGGCTGTGACACCGGCTTTTGCAGAAAATCAATGGCGCCGGCCCGAAAGCCTTTCCGAAATTGGGCCTCATCAATGGTTCCTGAGATCACAATGGTGGGAATATGATTAATGGCTGGTTCTTTTGACAGTTTTCTACAGAATTCAAATCCGTCCATGACCGGCATTTCCACATCCACCAGAATCAGGTCCGGCAAGAGTTCGGAGGCTAATTTAAGCCCCTGCATGCCGTCTGATGCCGTCCTCGCATTAAAATTCAGGGCTTTCAAATAGGAGGCAAGGGTATTTCGGACGGCCTTACTGTCATCAATGATAAGGGCAAGCGGGGTCTGTCTCGCATTTTGCGGCTGGTTTTTTTCAGCTCTAGTCAGGGTTTTGATCAGGCTTTCCCGGTCAAAGGGTTTAAGCAGGACAGCATCGATATCCCTTAAATCCCATTCTGATTTCATACTGTCCTGCTGCATGGAGGTGGATACGATAAATGCACAATTGGTAAGTTCAGGATCAGCCTTGATCATCTGTGCAATCTGCGGCCCATTCTGGAATTTTGGAAAGCACGGACAGACAATCAGCTTAAAGCCTCCCTGCTTAATCAACCGGTTGATGTCTGAGACCGTTGAATTAAATATGCTGACCTCAAACCCGGAATCGCTTAGGAAATTTCTGTAAACAGAAATAAGCGCATGTGAATCTTCAATGAGTGCTATTCTTATCATAAAATCAATCAGTATCAAGCCTTTAGGGATTTGTAAAGTCCGGAAAAGGTTAAATAAGCCGTCATAACTCTTGCCATAAGCGCTATTCTGAATTATTTTATAACTTTAAAAATGAGGCTGCCACCCATCATGGGATCGATTATATCTGTCATCGGGAAAAATAAATATTGAGTGCTTATCATCTACAAAGGGTTATCAATCCAGGAGCCATTGCCGTGATCGGGGCAAGCCCGAAAAAAGGCAGCGTGGGTGCGGCGGTGATGGAAAACCTTATGACAGGCGGATTCAAAGGGAATATTTTCCCCGTAAACCCTAAATATAAAACTGTGATGGGGCTGAAGGCTTTTAAAAATGTAAAACAGCTTCCCCTGCATATTGACCTTTCGGTTATTGCGACACCCATGTCCACCATTCCTCATATTCTTGATTCCTGTGCTGAAAAGGGTATGGGGGGTGCTGTCATCATTTCAGCCGGAGATGATTTATCCGTTGATCGTGGGGTAAAAATAGCTCAGAAGATCAAAGACGTTTCCCTGAAGACAGGGCTCAGAATCATCGGCCCGGACAGTGTGGGAATTGTGAATACCAATCTTTGCCTGAATGCAAGCTTTATGCACCGGATGCCGCTGAAAGGGAAGATTGCCTTTTTATCCCAGAGCGGCGCGGTCTGCACTGCTGTCCTTGATATGGCCCTCAGGGAGAATATCGGGTTTTCTCATTTTGTCAGCCTCGGGTCCATGCCGGATGTCTGTTTTGCAGATATGGTAGACTTTTTAGGCTCGTTAAATGAGGTGGAAAGCATTGTCATGTACGTGGAACACCTTTCAGGGATACGGAATTTCATGAGTGCTGCCCGGGCCGTGTCCAGGGTAAAGCCTATGATTGTCTTAAAATCCGGCCGATCCGCTTCAGATGAACCGGTCTGTGAAGATGATCTGTATGATGCAGCCTTTAAGAGGGCCGGGATTCTGAGGGTCAATGACTTTGAATCACTTTTTGACTGTGTGGAATTTTTGGCCAAACAGGAAAGGCCAAAAGGATCAAGGCTGGCCATTGTCTCCAATGCAGCAGGAATCGGGGTCATGGCAACGGATGCTCTGGCCGGGTACAAGCTTTTACCGGCAACGCTTTCCCAAAAAACCACAACAGCGCTTGAAACCGTGTTAAAGGAAAACTGGAGCCGAACCAACCCCATTGATCTTTTAAGGGAAGCTTCTCGCAACCATTATGTGGATGCTGCAAAAATTTGTATGAATGCGCCTGAAATCGATGGGGTTCTCCTTTTGAATTCTCCTGTTGGAACCTATGACAGCCTGCCCATTGCAAGAGAACTGGCTGAAATATTGAAAGCAAGCTCCTGTCCGGTTTTCACAGCCTGGATGGGGGGGCTTGACCGGGATGATTCCACAGTTGTTTTTAACAGGGCTGGTATCGCCACCTATGAAACACCGGAACGGGCTGTCCGCGCCTTTGTCAATCTCTACCAGTTCGGCAGGAACATGGAACTTCTCCAGGAGATTCCCTACAGGACCGACAAACGTTTGGAGATCAACCGTTTAAAAGCCCGTGAAATAATCGATCTGGCGATTTTATCAGGGGGCGGAAAACTTCCGGACCATCTGGCAAAAGACCTTGTCTCTTCCTATGGCATCCCTGTGGTCAGCCGTAAAACACAAACACCGGCAGATTATGAGCTGACCATCAGTGCCGTCCGCAATAAGGATTTCGGACCTGTTATCCGTTTCGGCATGGGCGGCATCATGACCGACGTGATCAAAGATGTAAATATTGCCCTTCCGCCGCTGAACCGCCTTCTGGCAAAACGTGTCATCGAAGAGACACAGATATCAAGGGTATTTGAGGGATATCGGAATATTGAAAAACTGGACACGGAACGGCTTGAAGAAATACTGATCCGGATGAGCCGCCTGGTAACGGATTTCCCGGAGATAACAGAAGTGGACATCAATCCTGTCCAGGTTATCAAAGGTAAAATGACGGCAGCCCACGGCCACGTTATCGTGCAGAGGACGGATGAAAAAGCTGCTTCCCATCTGATTATCAGTCCCTATCCCTTCTGGCAGGAAAAGACATTTCAGCTTAAGGATGGAACCGATATCTTTGTCCGGCCGGTCCGGCCCAGCGATGCTCAGCAGATGATTGATCTGTTTGATTATCTTTCGCCCGAAACCATTTATTTGAGGTTTTTTTCACCCATCAAAAGAATATCCAGGTCCATGCTCATCAAACTGACCCAGATTGATTATGACAGGGAGATTGCGCTCATCGCCTTTGCAGGATCAGAACAGGAAAGAAAAATCCTGGGGGTGGCCCGTATTATTTTTCTGCCCGATGGAAGGCAGGCGGAATTTGCCATTGTTCTCTCCGATGCCTGGCAGGGAAAAGGAATCGGGAAAAAACTTCTTCATCACGCCCTTGTCTGCGCTGCATCCTACGGGATCGAAGAGGTCTGGGGCCCCGTCATTTCAACCAATGCCGGAATGCTGAAGATGGGGGAACAACTGGGGTTTCGTATTGAAAGAGACTTAGAATCCGCGGAATATAAACTGATCATTAAACTCTCCCAACTGGACAGGAAAGGATAGACCCATGCAAAAAGCCGCCAAGGACTATATTGTTTTCCCCTTGGATTTTTCTTCCCTCAAAGAAGCTGAAAATTATGTCAGGATACTGGATGGAAAGGTCGGCATATTCAAGATAGGCCTTGAACTCTTTATTGACCAGGGACCCGCCGTGGTGGAACGGATCAGAACCTTGAGCCGGGCCAAAATATTTCTGGACCTAAAGCTTCATGATATTTCAGCCACGGTTCAACGCGCCATGGAAAGGGTCGCAGCCCTGGGCGTGGATCTGATCACGGTGCATTGTTCCTCTTCCAAAAAAATGCTGGAACGGGCGGTGCTGGGGGCAAACAAAAAAACCAGGGTCCTCGGGGTGACGCTTTTGACGGATAACGATGCCGATGCTGTGAAAGCTCAGGGATTTAAGGAAGAGTTTGTCAAAGACCCCGGTCTTCTCATTCTGCACCGGGCAAAGATGGCCCATGATGCCGGGTGCGCCGGGGTGGTCTGTTCAGGAAATGAGGTAAGCCGGATCAAGGATCGGTTTGGAAAGGCATTTCTTGCAGTAACGCCGGGGATCAGGCCGTCATGGTCGGTTCCGGAAAATGACGACCAGAAACGGATCACCACACCGGGTCAGGCTGTTGCCATGGGCAGCGATCTCATCGTGATCGGCCGCCCCATCAAGGATGCGGATGATCCTGCCAAGGCCGCCCTGAAGGTTATACACGAAATTGAAGCCGCCTTGAGGCCTTCTTAAAGGCGGTTTTCCTATTTTTGTCCCTTATCGAGCCCAAAGGCTGTATGAAGGGTTCTCACGGCAAGCTCGGCATATTTTGCCAGGATAACACAGGAGATCCTGATTTCAGACGTGCTGATGAGCCGGATATTGATGTTCTCATCGGCCAGGGCCTGGAACATGGTGGCGGCAACACCGGAATGGCTTTTCATGCCAAGCCCTATGACGGAAACCTTGGCAATATCTTCTGCCGTCACAACCTCTGAAGCACCGATTTCTTTGGCTACTTTTTCAGTGATTTCCCTGGCCTTGGCAAAATCATCTTTGGTTACGGTAAAGGTCAGATCAGTGTCACCGTTGGATTTGGTATTCTGAATAATCATGTCCACACAGATCTCGGCTTCTGCAAGGGGGGTGAAGATCTTTGCCGAGGTTCCCGGCTGATCCGGAACATGTTTCAGCGTGATTCTCGCCTCATTCATATCGCAGGTAATGCCGGACACCACTACGCTTTCCATATCAGCAGTTTCATTGACAACCATTGTTCCTTCCTCCTCATTAAATGATGACCTCACATGAACGGGTACATTATATTTTTTTGCAAATTCAACAGAGCGGATTTGAAGTACCTTGGCACCCAGTATGGCCATTTCAAGCATTTCTTCATAGCTAATTCTTTTGATTTTCCGGGCTTTGTCGCAGATCCTCGGATCAGTGGTGTAGACGCCGTCCACATCGGTAAAAATTTCACAGACATCGGCTTTTAAAGAGGATGCAATGGCAACGGCCGAGGTGTCGGAGCCGCCCCGTCCCAGGGTTGTGATGTCCCCGTCTTCATCAGCTCCCTGGAACCCGGCCACAACGGCTATATATCCGGCGTGGATGGCATTGAGGATGTTTTTCCCGTCAATATCAAGAATTCTGGCTTTGCCCGATGTTTTATCCGTCCTGATTCCTGCCTGAAAGCCTAGAAAAGATTTTGCCAGGTATCCTCTTGAAGAGAGGATCATGGCAAGCAGGGCTGCCGTGGTCTGCTCGCCTGTGGCAAGGAGGACGTCCAGTTCTCTTTTGTTTGGTGTTTCCGAGGCCTTCCGGGCAAGGGAAATGAGACTGTCCGTGACGCCTGCCATGGCAGAAAGCACCACAACCACCTTGTCTCCCTCATCATAGGCTTTGCTGACCCTGTCTGCCACCCGGTTGATCCGTTCAATGTCGGCAACAGAGGTTCCGCCGTATTTTTGCACTCTAATAGCCATAATAACTCCGCTGAATCATTATATATTAAAATTTATAAAAACAATCTGCTTAACAGATTTTCTCCTGATTGTCCAGAGGCAAAAAAAGCTATGGTTCTGTTGTACTGTTCATCAAAGCCGAAATGGATTTCAATATCAAAGGGATAGGAAATATCCTTCAGAATTTTCGGCCATTCCACAACAATGACATGATCGGCATCAACAATATCGTCAAATCCGATATATTCAAGTTCTTCAGCGGATGAAAGCCGGTAAAGGTCAAGATGATAAAGGGTGAGGGGTGAGGCCGGATACTCATTGATGAGGGTGAAGGTGGGGCTTGTGATATAATAGGCTTCAGATACGCCGAGCCCTTTTGCAAGGCCTTTTACAAAAGTGGTCTTGCCTGCTCCAAGGTCGCCGTTCAAGGCAATGGAAATGCCTTGTGAGATCAGTCTGCCCATGGTTTCTCCCAGGGCAAGGGTCTCTTCTGCTGTTTTTGATGCCATGGATTTCATAGGATATGTTGAAATATGGTTTCAGGGATGATTTGCACCATATCTTTGGCCAGAAACCCAAAACCCCCCATCTGTTTTGCCAGGATGTCTGCGCTGAGGCCGTGGATATAAACACCGGCAAGGCTTGCTGCTTCAGGGGAAAATCCCTGGGCAAGGAAACCTGAAATTATGCCGGTCAGGACATCCCCCATTCCGCCGGAGGCCATGCCGGGATTGCCCGTGGGATTGATAAAAGCGTTTTTGTCCGGCAGTGCAATAATGGTCTGGGCCCCTTTCAGGACTAGAATCACATCAAATTTTTCGGCAAACCTGCGGGCAAGGCCGATCCTGTCCGCTTGGACATCTCGGGTTGAAATATTGCAGAGCCTTGCCATTTCTCCGGGATGCGGAGTTAATATTTTAGCGGATAGCGGATAGCGG